>CAZNUM010000008.1:0-48650 GCA_964576315.1 uncultured bacterium | reverse complement strand
ACTTTTTCGATTTCATTAAAAAACCGGGCTTTCATGTCAGCCAGTTGATCCAGTAATTCCAAGTCGGTTTTATTTTCCATGCTTCATTCCATATAATTTTATTACAACAGATTAAACAGCAATAAACTTACACGCTGCCCTCGGTTGAAACCAAGAGAATGTCTTGCGCTGCCGGACGGATAGTTGGAAATTCAATCCTATGACGAAACAGGTGAACAGGAAAAAGGAATCGTTGATTGAGATGCCCTTGGCCCGGCTCGCCCATTTACTGGAAGCGATTGACGAGCCCCCTTACCGGGCCCGACAGGTGAGACGCTGGCTATTTCACCATCCGGTTCATTCCTTTGAAGAATTGAAAAATGTGCCATTGAAAATCAGGCGTTTCCTGGATCAGCAGACGGTGCTTCATCCCCTGAAACGGGTACGCACAGTGGGCTTGGGTCAGTCCCAAACCAGGAAACTGCTGTTTGAACTCGAATCAGGAGAACAGGTTGAAACGGTCCTGATGCAGGAGGGGAAAAGGACCACAGTTTGTGTTTCCAGTCAGGTAGGATGTGCCCTGGATTGTAAGTTCTGTGCTACTGCCACCATGGGGTTTTTGAAAAATTTGAGTGCGGGAGAAATTGTGGATCAGGTGCTTCAGGCCGGGATGCTGGCTTCCCGCCGGATTACAAATGTGGTGTTTATGGGCATGGGCGAACCCCTCCTCAATTATAAACCGGTGGTGACAGCGGCCCGAATCCTGAATGATCCGGAAACACTGAATCTGGGAGCACGGCGGATCACCATTTCAACCGCCGGGGTGATACCGGGCATCCGGCGATTTATTAAGGACGGACTTCGGTTTAAGCTAGCCATTAGTCTGAATGCTGTTACCCAAGAGCAGCGTGAAAAGATCATGCCGATTACCAAGACTCATCCCCTGTTAGAGCTGGTTACCCTGGCTCGTGACTACTATCAACAATGCCATCGACCAGTGACATTTGAGTATGTTTTATTGAAGTATGTGAACGACCGGCCGGAAGATGCCCGGAAGTTGAAACGACTGATCGGTTCATTACCCTGTAAGCTGAATGTGATTCCCTACAATGAAATCGGGAATGATTTTCAAAGACCATCCGAGGAGGATTTAATCGCCTTTCTCTGGGAACTTCGTCAGGTCCCTTTCACCGTGACCGTGCGTCGCAGCAAGGGGGTAGATATTCAAGCCGGTTGTGGGCAACTGGCGGTCCAGGGTGTGGTTCATGCATAGAGATACCCCCATTCACGCTCTGGATGAAATGGTGGACTATCTCCTGGATCGGACCCGCTTTTCAGGACAAGTGGCCGTAATTTTGGGTTCGGGGCTGGGCCGATTCGGAAACCTGCTGGAAAAACCAGTGACCGTTCCCTATGCCGATATTCCTTTCTATCCGAAAACAAAAGTAAAGGGCCATGCAGGTGAATTCGTAATTGGTAGGCTGAAAGAAGTGGAATTGCTGGTGGCAAAAGGACGCTTCCATTTCTATGAAGGCCATGATTTCCAGACCATTACGCTTCCCATACGGTTATTTCAGAAGCTGGGGGTCACCTGCGTTATTATTACCAATGCTGCCGGCTCGATGAACCTGGAATTGTTTCCAGGGTCGCTGATGTTAATGAAGGGTCATATGGATTGTACCTTTCGCCATTCTGTTAATGACCCGGTTATTTATTCCGGTCCGCCCTATTACAACGATGAATTATTAGCCCTGGCCCGCCAGGTCGGCACGGAATTGGAAATACCTCTGGCGGAAGGGGTTTATTGCTGGTCCCAGGGTCCGGCGTATGAAACTCCGGCTGAAATAACCTATTTTCAATCGCTAAAGGGCGATGCAGTTGGTATGAGCACCGTTCCTGAAATCATCATGGCAGGGGAACTGGGTTTATCGGTCTTGGGAATTTCCTGCATTACCAATTATGCCGCCGGCATAACCTCCCAACCGCTGAACCATCAGGAAGTTCTTGATACGGCCAACCGGGTCAGTCATAACTTCACCCGGTTGTTAACTCAAATTATTGAACGAATGAAAGGCAAGGTGTGAACAAATTAACCATCATTTTTATTCTATTCACTGCGTCGGTTATAGCGCAGGATTCGCTCTCTATCAATGAACTGGAAAGTCGCAAAGATTCCAATGGACTAACCCGTTATTATCTTCCCAAGGCAGAGAAGCCGTACAGTGGGAAAGTCTTTTTTAAATATAAAAATGGTCAACTTGAATTCCTGGGTGCCTTGCGGGAAGGACTTCAGGACGGCGAATGGAAATGGTGGTACCCCAACGGTCAACTTCAGCAGCAGGGGCGGTTTGAAAATTATGAACAGGTGGGCCTGTGGCAAAGCTGGTTTGAAAACGGTCAACTACAGGAAGAAGGTGAATACGTTCACGGTCAAAAAGTTGGAGCCTGGACCCTGTATTATGAAAATGGGCTTGTTTCTTCAGCTACTCCCTACAAAGAAGGTCAGGTACACGGTAAATTGATTTTGTGGGATCCTTCCGGGAAACGGGAAGGAGATGCGTGGTTTTTGGTAGGGAAAAAGCACGGAATCGATGAAGGGTGGTATGAAACCGGTCAGAAAAAATGGAGACTGAACTGGTACCAGGGAGTACAGGACAGTCTTCAGCAGGAGTGGTATCCCAATGGTCAGTTGAAGTATGAACATTATTTTAATAAAGGTGTTTTGGAGGGACCTTTCAGGGATTGGTATGAAAATGGGCAATTGCGACTTACCGGCACGTTTGTTAACGGATTTCAGAATGGGAATTGGTCCTGGTTTTATGCCGATGGATCGGTGGCGCTAGGGGGTCGCTTCACTCTGGGGCAACCGGAAGGAAAGTGGGTTTGGACCAGTGCCGATGGTACGGAGAATGAAGTGCGAACCAGTCCGACGATGACCTGGATCAAGGTTAAAGTCCAGAACTGGAAAGCATTAATGAAATGAGTCTGGCTGCCAATCAGGCTTCCCTGGGTTTCATTCTCTCCATTGCCTTTCGAAAAGTGTTCCCACAGCGGGTACTGGTTATTGAGCATTCGTTCGGTGACGGGTATTTCTGCCATGATAATGAATGGAAACCGTTTTCCCATTCGTCCCTGGTACGACTTACAACCGAAATGCGAGCCATCATTGAGAGCCCGAATCCGATTCGTCTGACGGAGAAACAGCGGGACTGGGTCATTCAAGAGTTTAAAAAACTGAAGTCAGTCAGTAAGACCGGGAACCTTGAGCGCTGGAAGGATGATCCGATTCCCATGGTCCAATATCAAGACAGTTGGGATTACTGTATTGAACACATGACTACAGATAAAACAAAACTGAAATCCTTTGAAATCCGGAAATTCAATGACGGGTTTTTACTTCGATTCCCCACCCTGCTGAATCCAGACAGGATTGGACCTTTTCACAACCAACCAAAACTCTTCTCTATCATGGAGGAACATGAACGTTGGGGTGATATTCTTGGAATTCGTACGATATACGATCTGAATGAAGCCATTCGGAATGGGGAAATCCGGGAATTGCTCTGGGTAGCCGAAGGATTGCATGAAAAGAAAATCAGTGATATTGCTGATATTTTGGTGAATCATTTCCCGGAAAAGCGTATTATTACAATTGCAGGTCCCTCTTCCTCTGGTAAAACCACCTTTGCCAAGCGATTGGCCATCCAGTTGAGGGTAAATGGTTTCAGAGCCCGCCAGATTTCCATGGATGATTATTTCCGCGACCGGGGTGAGATCCTGGTAGATGAAGACGGAGAGCAGGATTTTGAAAGCATTCAGGCGGTCAATATTGACTTGCTTTCCGAACGGATGAAGGCCCTTTTAGGGGGGGAGGCAATTCCAGTACGGAAATTTAATTTTGAAACCGGGCGTGGCGAAGATCAGCAGGAAGCCCTCCAATTGGGGGAGGACGAATTTGTGATTCTGGAAGGGATTCATGGGTTAAACCCTATTCTCAGCAAAGCCCTCGACAAAAACCGGTTACAGCGTATTTATATCAGCGCTATCACCCAGTTGAATATTGATTCCACTCACCGGGTCTCCACTTCGGATAATCGTTTACTCCGGCGTATGATTCGTGATTATCAATACCGTGGTTATTCGGCGGAAGAGACCTTGAACCGCTGGCCTTCCGTCCGGAGAGGGGAGGAACAGTATATTTTCCCGTTCCAGGAGGAGGCGGACCTCATGTTTAATTCAGCTCTGTTGTATGAACTCCCCGTTCTGGCGGAGCACTGCCTTCACCTTTTACGGGAGGTATCTCAACGCCAGGACCTTGCCGAGACGGTAACCCGCCTCCGTGTTTTGTTGACATTCTTCCGTTCTCTAAAGATGAATATTGTCCCCGGAATTTCGATTTTAAGGGAGTTTATCGGAGGCAGTGAATTTGAGTATTGAGCAGCGGTAAAGCCTTTATCAATAACCAACCGCCGTATTTTCTCCCCTTGAATCAGCTCCCCCTTCAATTCGTCCGTTCTCGATGATTATTCCGTTTGCCTGACCAATATAACCCCATTTATAGGGCACGACCGTGTGACCGAGAGCTTTCAATTTTAAAATCGTATCTTCGCTTAATCCGAAGGGTTCGGTCATGATTACGTCCGGTAGCCACTGGGAATGAAAGCGGGGTGCGGATACAGCCTCCTGAATATTCATCCTGAAGATGGTTACATTTAAAATGCACTGAAGGGTTGTGGTAATTATCGTGGAACCACCGGGCGAACCGATGATCATAAAAGGTTGATGGTCCTTTAAAACGATGGTGGGCGTCATGGAGCTCAAGGGTCGTTTCCCGGCCTGGATGGCATTGGCTTCGTTCCCCACAAGTCCAAACACGTTGGGTACGCTTGGTTTTACGGAGAAGTCATCCATTTCATTATTCAAAAAGAAGCCGGCTCCTTTCACCAGAATCCCATTACCAAATCCAAGATTCAAAGTAGTGGTAACGCTGACAGCGTTTCCAGCCTGGTCCACTACGGAATAGTGGGTTGTTTCCCGACTTTCGTACGGTCCCGGGGACCCGGCATGGACCTTTTCACTGGGGGTGGCTTTCGTCATGGAAATGTCGGAAGCACGTTTGCGGGCGTATTCTTTTGAGGTGAACATGGTGAGGGGATTGGACCAGTAATCGGGATCGCCCAGGTGTTCTGCCCGATCTGCAAAAGCCCGTCGTTCTACTTCTGTCAAGAGGTGGACATAGGTGGAAGAATTCCACCCCATCGCTTCTAGTGGATAGGGTTCCACCATGTTGAGCATATTGATCAATAACGCACCGCCGGAGCTGGGAGGACCCATGGAGATAATTTCATATTCGTGGAAGGTGCCGGTCACCGGAGGACGATATTTCGATTGGTAATCGCGTAAATCCTGGGAGGTAATCAGTCCGTGGCCCCGTTCCATTTCCGCCACAATCAATGCTGCTGTTCTACCGCCGTAAAATCCATTTCTCCCGTCTTTAGCGATGCGCTTTAAGGTATTGGCCAGGTCCCGTTGTTTCAAGACATCACCTGCTTTCCAGGGTCTTCCGTCGTGGCGGATAAAAACTTGGGCAGCAGCTGGATTTTTTTGAAATAGATCGGCTGTCCGGTTTAGGCGTTCTGCTTCGTAATGGGTCAAGGCAAATCCCTTTTCCGCCAGGCGGATTGCGGGTGCCAGTAAAGTATGACGGGAAATTTTGCCGGAACCGTAGTCCCGCCAGATTTTCAACAATCCATCTACAGACCCTGGTACACCGGATGAAAGGTGAGTATAGAGAGATGCCCCCTTGATGGGATTCCCCAAGCTGTCCAGATACATATCCCGGGTGGCTTTACCCGGTGCCTTCTCACGGAAATCGAGTGTCAAGGCCGTTCCGTCAGCTAGGCGTGCTACTAGAAAACCGCCACCCCCGATATTACCGTTGGAAGAGGAAGTCACCGCTAAAGCAAAGCCGGTGGCCACGGCGGCGTCAATCGCATTCCCCCCCTTCTTTAAGATTTCTATTCCGACTTCCGATGCTTGTCGACTGGTAGAAACCACCATGCCCCGCTCTCCGTAGGTCGGGTGGTTGGCAGCCCCGAAACTGGAGGCGAAAAGGAGGAAAAAGATGGTAAGGAGGCTGATCCGGTTAAAAGTGAATTTTTGCATGTGCTTATTCCGTTGTCTGTATGATTTGATCCCGCTCTAATTGCTCCAGTTGTTGAGGGGAGTACTGCAATAATTCAGTGAGAATTGTTCGGGTATGTTCGCCCAGTTTCGGAGCTGGGTCTACCTTGGGATCTGGTGCTTCAGAGAGAAGAATCGGTCCCTTGGCCAGACGGACCGGCCCAACTTCCGGGTCATTCATAGTCACGAGCATTTTTCGGGCAGCGACCTGAGGAGAGGCGAACAGATCTTTGGCAGTGTAGACCGGTCCCACCGGGACTCCATTGGCGTTGAGAAGTTGCTCCGCCTCAACCCGGCTGAGGGATTGAAGCCAGTTTTCAATAATAGGGCGTAGGAATTCGGCGTTAGAAGCTCGGGCCGTGCCGGTGGAACTGCGCGGGTCCTGAATTAGATCGGATCGTTCCATAATGCGACAAAAGCGTTCCCAAATAAGGTCATCCGGAACATTCAGGGCTAGGTAACCGTCCTTACATTTAAACGCACCGCGGGGATATAGATGTTTTAATCGGCCGCGATGGGGTTCTTCCCCCGTCACAGAATAAAGCATGACCATGCGCTCATTCAATGAGATCATATTATCCAGCATGGCGCTGTCCACAAACTGACCCTTCCCGGTGCGCTCCCGCATAAAGAGAGCTAGCATAATGCCGTAGGCGGTGCATAAACCGGAGTATATATCTGCCAGACCATAGATGGTCCAGGAAGGGGGTTTATCTTCAAAACCAACAAGGTGCATTATTCCGCTCATGGCTTCTGCTACGATGTCAAACGCAGGACGATTTTTTTCTGATCCTTCAAAGCCCTCCAGTCGGCCGAAACCGGAGATGGCTGCATAGACCAAACGGGGGTTCACTTCTTTCAGGTTTCGGTATCCAATTCCCAGCTTGTCGGCGGAACCGGGGCGTAGATTCTCTACTACCACGTCGGCTTTCTTCGCCAGTTCGAGGTACAATTTTTTCCCCTTCTCACTACGGATGTTTAAAGCCAGACTCTTTTTATTTCGATTGTAAGCCAGGAAACCGCCGGCCCTTTTTTGACCCTCCGGTCCTTGAACAAAAGGAGGAATCGAACGGCGAGGATCCCCTTTACCGGGACGTTCGATTTTTATGACCTCAGCACCGGCATCGGCCAGTAACATGGAACAATAAGGGGCACTCATATATTGCTCCAGGGCAATCACCCGGATTCCGTCCAGCGGTCGGTCTACGTTACTCATGGATCCACTCCACAATAGTTGACACGCCCTGGCCGACACCAACGCACAGACTCGCTAAACCGTAGAAGGGAGGAGATACATTCTCAGCCCTTCGTTTCATTTCATAGAGCAGGGTAGTCATAATCCGGGCTCCGGAGCAGCCGAGCGGGTGGCCTAGGGAGATGGCGCCGCCGTTGACATTTACGATTTCAGGGTTAAGATACAACTTTCGCATGACGCCAATGGTCGGGGAGGCAAAAGCTTCGTTCAGTTCAATTAAACCAATATCATGGATAGTCAGGTTCAGCCGTTTTAACAGTTTTTCAGTGGCTGGTGCTGGTCCGTAACCCATGACTCCCGGATCGACCCCCGCCACCGCCGAACCGCGCCAGATGGCCATAGGTTTCAAACCCAGATGTTCCGCTTTTTCGGCTGACATGAGCAGTACCGCCGCTGCTCCGTCATTGATTCCGCTGGAATTTCCAGCAGTTACGGTACCGTTTTTCTTGAAAGCGGGCGGGAGCTGACTCAATTTCTCCAGGGAAGTGTTTAAACTATATTTACCGTCCTGATAACGATAGCGGGGATGTTCATCGGTATCACAAATTGCCTCTGGATTCTTTTTGGTCGGAGTGGGAATCGGGACAATTTCATCTTTGAATTTCCCCCGGTTCAAGGCTTCCACTGCCCGCCGATGGCTTTCCAGAGCCAGTTGATCCTGCTCTTCCCGAGAAATGTTTAATTCGGCAGCAATATTCTCAGCCGTCACACCCAGGCTGACTATAGGATAGCGTTCATCCATTTTTGGATTCGGGAAGCGCCAGCCAACGGTGGAATCATAAATTTGCGGATGTCCTACCGGGTGGGCCCGCTCCGGTTTGGGAATCACCCAGGGAGCCCGACTCATACTTTCAACACCGGCACCGATGAAAATATCCCCTTCACCAACGAGAATGGCCTTGGCCGCCTGGTTAATCGCTTCCAGCCCCGAGGAACAGTTGCGGTTGACCGTGACCCCTGCAACGGTCTGGGGGAATCCTGCCAACAGAGCCGCCATCCGGGCCACATCGCGATTATCTTCTCCTGCCTGATTGCCACATCCCGCATATACATCTTCAATTGTCTCCGGATCAATCCCGGTTCGTTCAACCAGAGCCTTTAAAACGTAAGCCAGAAGATCATCGGGACGGACTTTTGATAAACCCCCACCCAATTTTCCGATCGGGGATCGAATCGCATCGATAATAACAACTTTACGCATTGGATTTCATTTCCTTTAACTCCTGGATAAAAACTGTCAATTGGTCAATTGCCCCTTGTAAACGGGGATGGTGCTGTTTGATGAATAAGGATTCATCCTGTTGAGAATAGAATGCTGCTAAAACAGCGGCAGCTTTTTCATCGGTTTCCATATCCAGATAACTGGTAGAAAGTCGCAATGTTAACTGATTTGGATCCTCATGAAATACGGTCCCCGGCAGGGTAGCCAGTTCATATTTTTCCAGAAGGTGTTGCGCCAGATCCATGCTGGTATGGATATTGATTTGGGCCAGGGCTTTCCGAAAGGGACCGAAGTCCGGGTACAAGTAGAAAGCGCCCTGGGGTGGCGGACACTCAATTCCCAATTTATCAATTTGCTTGTAGAAATAGGAGGTCCTGATTTTATGGATGGCAGCACAAGTGTCTATGTAGGTTTCAATTTCAGGCTCATTACTGTAAGCTCGAAGGGCGGTGTATTGGAAAGGAGCAGGCACGCAGGACCAGATCGATCCTGCTACCGCCTGGAAGTGGTTCGCTAACGCTTTTCCCAGATCCCCGGGAGGAAGGATGACCACTCCTAAACGCCACCCGCCCAGGGAAAGATATTTACTCAACCCCCCGAATATTAAGGTACCCTCTGGATAGTCCTGGGCAATAGAATGATGTGCTGTATCCGTATGGTTAATACGACTGTAGATTTCATCGCTGAGTACAATCATGCTGTATTTTCTGGCACTGGTCGCCACAGCTTTAATCTCCTCCCGTGTCATTACAGTACCGGTGGGGTTGTTGGGACAGGTAAGAATTAAAATGGAACCATCTTGAGCGATCCGGGAATGTTGTTGCAGACAGGTTTCAAGTTGATCGGGAGAAAGGGTGTAATTATTCTCTTTCCTCAAAACTAATTTCACGCTGGTGTGCCCCGTTAGCCGGGCCTGAGAGGTGTAGGATACCCAGGATGGGATCGGAAGGATAACATTTCCTTTTAGTGCCTTCAGGGCTGCATACAATAAGGATTTACTGCCAATACCGATAAAAACCTGGTCAGGGCTAACAGAAAGATGGTATTGCTCCTGATAATAGGCTGCAATTTTTTCCCTAAGAGGCAGAATTCCGGCAGAGGGAAGATAACTTCTTTTCTGGGTGTGGCGTTTGAGTTCTTCTTCCAGAATGGGGTGGGTGGGAAACCGTGATTCCCCGAATCCAAGGTGATAGACGTTCTTACCGGCTTTCCACAGTTGCTGCACCTGGTCATTTATAACCAAGGTTGCAGAGGGCTGTGGTTGATGGGAACCGATCTGGGGGAAAGAATTACTGGTTGAGGTCATGTCAGCCTTTAGCGGGGATTAAACGGTCAGAAGTTAATTTAGTCATGGCTCAATCACATGAAAATTAAAACGGCAACAGGTGTAATAAAAAAGGGCGGCTTTAGGGAAGCCGCCCTTTTTGGATCTCGTTTAACCGATTAGAAGCTGTATCCTGTGCGAACGTAGATAAAACGTCCGTTCATGCCATAGGGGGAGAAGTTCGGGTACACGAAAGCACCGTCATTCGCCCGTCCGGGCATGAGGATTTTATCCGGCATTTGATCGGTGAGATTGTTCACGCCGGCGGCAAACGTCATTGGACCCAGATCATAACTGACCTCTAGATCAATAATGTTCTTGGCGCTGAACCATTGTGGCCGTTCGTTGTCTGTCCCTTTATCAAATTCATACCGGCTGCTGAACTTTCCATATTGATGGAAATTGAGCTTTAGACCAAGGGGGTCGATTCCCATAATGCGGGTCCAGTTCGCTCCCAGGATGAGATTGCTCTGAGGCTGGGAGGTTTCCATGGTCCGCCGTTCACGATTGTCAAACGTGGTACTCTTGGCCGCTTCCAGAAGATCGGGATCGCTCAGACCGCTGGGTACCCGCACCTTTTCGACCTTTGTTTCGGTCTTGTTGTAGGCGAAGGTCACTTTCAGGTCACCTGTATTACCCAGATTCATCCGGTAGTCTGCTGTAATGTCGAACCCATTGGTTTTGGTATCCACCGCATTGGTAAAGAACCGACCTCCGGTAGCATTCACTTCGCCGGAAGCATCCAGCAACTGTTTGATTTTGTAACCTAGTGCATTGGAGGGGTCACTGCTGGCGGTGAAGTTACCGGTCAGGACAATCCGGTCCTTGATGGCCACATTGTAAATGTCCACATTCACCCGAAAGTCCCCGAAGGTAAGTGACGTTCCGGCACTCAGGTTGGTGGACGTCTCCGGTTTCAATTCCTTAGCACCCAAAGCCTGGGCGAAAGGATGGTTCACCGGGAAGGTACCAACTTCAAACGCTACTGTTTCACCTGTAACCGGGTCCGGCAGGAAGTTCGTGGCGATTTTGGCCTGGAAGGCTTGTGCCAGAGCGGGCGCCCGAAAGCCGGTGTTAAAAGCACCCCGGAAAATGATGCCGTCCGTCAGCTCGTAGCGAGCGGAAGTCTTCACATTAAAGGTGGAACCAAAATCACTGTAATTTTCGAAACGACCGGCACCGCCGACCCGGAGACCCGGAACCACTTCATATTCAGCATCCACATAGGCAGCAATGCTGTTCCGGTCTGCATCCTGGGTGGCCCGTTCATTGGAGGGTTTAAACCCACTGAAACATTGACAGCCGGCACTGGCTGTCTTTTGGTTTACACTGGTGCTGTCCTCATTCCATCCAGCATCACTCGTGCCTGCTTGACCATTGGCGTAGGAGGCCGTTTCTCCGGCGTAAATCCGGTAGGATTCATCCCTACGTTCAAAACCAACCGCCAGGTCCAGCTGATCCATCTTGGTGGTCGCATCCAGATTGAAGGTTCCCTGACCGAACCAGAAACCACCAATGTCATAGGTGCGCAACTGTTCGGGGCCATAGGATGCGTTGGTGCTGAACATCATGAAATGGAAATCGTTCTTTCCATAAACGTAACTGGCATTATAGGACCATTTATTCCAGACACCTTCCATACCGACACCGAGAGAATAGTCGTAAACATTGGGTCGGATATGGGGGACATAACCCGTGGGATTGGAGCTTAACCAGACCTTATTGGGCTGATCGGGCTGACGGGTAAAGCAACCGGTGTCTCCCTGACGGAAGGTATAACCTCCGAAGGCATAGTAACGTTTGTCGCCCGAAGGGAGTTCTGCATTAAACATTCCGCCAAAGTTCTTCTGGGCTTGATCGCCCCAGATCATCCGGAAGGGGTCGATATACCAGTTACTTCCAGGCTGGAGACGTTGTGACTCAGCTTCATCGTCGCTCCAGTAGTCGGAATTAAACTCATAATAAGGTTCTCCTTCGACACCAACCCGGTTGGAGGCCTTACGGCTGCGATACTCACCGGCGATAAGCAAGGAACCATCGTCCCCAAGTTTGAAACCGCGGGTGGCCTGTACCTGCATGACCTGACCATCGGTGATGGTATAGTCTTTACTGGATACGACAGTGGCCGAGGGTTTCCCGCTGACACGACCATTGTATTCTACTTCAGTCGTGGGGTTCCAAGTATAAGGGGTATCTTCGGAACCGTATTTAAATCCGTACACATCGTAACCGGAGGGCATGGCTGGAATGGTATGGTAGTTTTCACCGGCATACACATTTAAGGAGCCGCCTGAATCTCCGGATTTCAGAATAATATTAATAACACCTGCAATGGCATCGGAACCATACTGGGCGGCGGCGCCGTCCCGCAGAACTTCAATTCGCTCAATCGCCGCAGCCGGGATGGCGTTCAGGTCGACACCTGTATCACCACGACTGGGGCTGTTATTAACGTGAACCAGGGCTGTGGTATGGCGTCTTTTCCCGTTGACCAGAACCAGGACTTGACCGGAACTTAATCCTCTCAAGGTCATGGGTCGGACGGTATCGGAACCATCCGTAATACTGGTTCTTGGCAGGTTAAAGGAAGGTGCCAGGGCTTGTAAAATTTGACCTGTTTCGGTGTAGCCTGCCCGGCGGATATCCTGAGCGGTAAATACATCCACTGGAACTGCTTGTTCCTCCTCCGTCCTTGAAAAACGGGAACCAATGACGGCCACGGCTTTCCCAGCCAGGGCGCTGACCTTCAGGCTAAAATTGACCGTCGTGGCGTCATTACCAACGGATGCTTCCTTACTCTGGGATTCGTAACCAATATAGGTGGCGGTGACAGTATAGCGGCCCGGTGGCACGTTCATAATACTGTATTGACCATCTGTACTGGCAGCTGCACCCAGAGAGGTTCCCTCGACAGTAATATTTGCGCCGGGTAGAGCGTTACCGCTTTCATCGGTGACAGTTCCAGAGATGGAACCGCTTTGAGCAAATAACACCGTGGAGAGACTAAGGATTGCCAACAAAGATGTAACTTTCCTCATATTTTCTCCTTTTGGTTGCTTATTTGTGAGAATACTGAGTGTATTCTAATACTTTCTCTTTTCTAGGTATTCGTAGAATATATCCCCTATGCTTTGGTCTTGTCAAATATTTTATCCCCGGTAAAATAGACGGGAAAAGAACGTTTAAATCGAGGATCTGGAGAAGGTTAAAAGTTCAGGATTGATGGTGGATTTAATCGGATTTATAAATTAAAACAACCGGTTTTCCATCTTCTCTGATATAACCGCGGTACATTCCCTCCGTGTTAAAGGGCATGGCAAAATGTCTATTTTTAGCCAAGGCAATGACGCCACCGCTGCCCCCCCTGGCTGTCAGTTTATCAATGACTGTCTTGGCAGCCTCTTCCACGGATAATCCTTTGTACTCCATCAGGGCTGAAATATCATAAGCCACATTTCCGCGAATAAAAAATTCTCCCTGGCCTGTTCCAGAAACGGCACAGGTATTATTGTTGGCGTAGGTTCCAGCGCCAATTATCGGTGAATCTCCAATGCGTCCCCAGCGTTTATTGGTCAAGCCTCCGGTGGAGGTACCGGCGGCTAGATTTCCATAACGATCTAAAGCGACACAACCTACGGTCCCATGTTTTTTCGCTTCCTGGGCTTTAACCTTTTGAAGGGATTTCCACCTCCGGTCGGTAAAAAAATACTCTGGCGGTCGGATTTCCAGTCCCTGTTCCTTGGCAAATTGATCTGCTCCAGGGCCAGCCAGAAGGACATGCCAGGTATTTTCCATTACTTTCCGGGCAGCAGAAATGGGGTTTTTAACCGTCTTAACACCAGCCACTGCGCCCGCCTTTAAGGTTGCCCCATCCATAATGGAGGCATCCATTTCATTCTCCCCGGCACGATTGAATACGGCACCTTTCCCGGCGTTGAAAAGAGGTGAATCCTCTAGAAGGTTAATTACCGACTCTACTGCGTCCAGAGCCGGTTTTCCGGAGGCAAGTAGTTGATAACCATGGAGCAGGGCTTCGGAGAGTTTCTGCCGGTATGCCTTTTCCATTTCAGGAGTGAGATTTGCCCGGGTGATGGTTCCGGCACCCCCGTGAATGACTAAAATGAAATCAGATTTGGTCTCTTCAGGTTGGGCAGCAAGGGCAACCCAGGCAGAGAGCGCTATTACAAAAGCGGCTGGAGTTGGGAACCGTTTCCGGATCAGGATCTCCGAGATTGAAGTTTAGCCAAGAGACGCAACAATTCCAGATAGAGCCAGATAAGCGTTACCAGCAGTCCAAAAGCGCCATACCATTCCATATATTTAGGAGCTCCCCGTTCAGCACCTTCTTCAATGAAATCAAAATCCATGACCAGATTCAGAGCGGCAATTACTACAACAACCAAACTGAATAAAATGCCTATGGGAGAGCTGCTATGGATGACCGGGACCTGGATGTGGAACATTCCCAGGACAAAACTGAGCAAATAAATAATGCCAATTCCACCGGTAGCGGCTACGATACCCAGTTTGAAATTTTCCGTTGGTTTTATGATACCGGACCGGTACGCTAGGAGTAGTGCACCTAGAGTACCGAAAGTAAGCATGAACGCTTGGTTGACAATCCCGGGGTACTTGAGTTCGAAAATCCGCGAGATTCCCCCTAGAGCCAGTCCTTCCATTAATGCGTAAACCGGTACGGTAAAGGGGGCTGCTGTCTTTTTGAAGATGGTAATCAGGGCCAGAACCAACCCGCCTATGAATCCGAAAAACATGAACGTGGTCGCCCGGGGATCACCCGGCGCCAGATTCCAGGTAAATAATGCTGTTGTCATCAACAGAACCAGAGAAAGGGCGGTTTTATGGACCGTCCCCAGGATGGTCATGGCGGATCCGGTACTAATAGCTGTGGTCTGGAAGCTGTCCGGCCGCAGCGCCGGGTTTCCGGAGCGGAGGCTGAGGTGAGGATTCATCAGTAGGCGGCGATGTTGTCCGTGATCGCCTGTTGAAGCTGGTGGATGGGAATACGGTCCTGCTTCTGGGAATCCCGATGACGGAGAGTCACCGTCTGATCTTCCAGTGACCGGTGATCCACTGTAATCCCGAAGGGAGTACCCGCTTCATCCTGGCGGTAATACCGTTTTCCAATAGATCCTTGCTGATCATACAGAACCTTGAAATGGGGTTTCAGTTGATCCACAATAGACCGGGCTAGTTCTGGCAGGCCGTCTTTTTTCACCAGGGGGCAGATCACCGCTTTCACCGGTGCCAGACGCGGGTGCAGTCGTAAAACTACCCGGTTGTTTTCTTGGTCCTCCCAGTAAGCATCTGCCAATATGGCCAGCAGCATACGATTTAAACCGGCGGAAGTTTCAATTATGAAGGGGAAATACCTTTCGTTTGACTCCGGATCAAATATCTGCATATTTTTCCCGGAAAATTCCTGGTGGCGTCTCAGATCAAAATCGGTGCGGTTGTGAATGCCCTCCACCTCGGCCCAGCCAAATGGAAATTGGTATTCAATATCCCATGCTTCCTTGGCGTAGTGGGCCAACTCCTGATCCTGATGCTGATGAAGACGTAAAGCCTCATTTTTGATACCCAGGGTTGTAGTGTAAAAGTCGAGCCGCTCTTTCTTCCAATGTTCCAAAGCTTCTTCATCCCGACCCGGACGGACGAAATACTGCATTTCCATTTGCTCAAATTCTCGAGTACGGAAAATGAAATTTCGGGCAACAATTTCATTCCGGAATGCTTTCCCGATCTGAGCAATTCCGAAAGGGATCTTCAGCCGTAAAGCACCCTGAGTGAGTAAATAGTTCACATAAATCCCCTGGGCCGTTTCCGGTCGGAGATAGGCAATAGAAGAATTGTTCTCCACTGGTCCGACATGGGTTTTAAACATGAGGTTGAACTGGCGCGGTTCCGTCAATTGGCCTTTAGTACCGCAGGTGGGGCACGGAAGGGTTAGCCAGTCCACCTTATCCAGTGGCCCCTCCACTAGGTCGTCCGCACGGTAGCGGGCGTTGCAATGGCGGCAATCCACCAGGGGATCATTGAAGGCGCCCACATGACCGGAGGCTTCCCAGGTTTTTGGGTGCATTAAAATACTACTGTCCAAGCCTACAATATTTTCATGGAGTTGGGTCATTTGCTCCCACCAGAGCCTGGAAATGGCATTTTTTAAGGCAATGCCCAGAGGGCCATAATCATAGACAGCACCGTATCCACCATAGATTTCAGAACTCTGGAAAATGAAACCCCTTCGTTTGCACAGGGATACAATTTTGTCCAGAGCGTGTTTTTGATTCATGCGATCAACCGGAAAGAAACGGAACTAATCCAGTTCTTTCAATTCCTTCTCAATTTCGTCGTCGTATTCAATTTTGATATTTTCGGGAGGAGGGGGAGAAGGATCTCCCTTGGCTGTGCGGACGTAAACAGCGATGATGGTGATTCCTACCAGTCCCATGGCGATGGGGGCAATCCAGGCGAAAAGATTGAATCCCTTAGCCACAGGGGAGGCCAGAACCCGTTCGCCATATTTTTCCACGTAGTAATTGATGATTTCTTCTTTTGTTTTACCTGCATTCACGAAAGCAGTGATTTCCGCCTCCATTTCCGGATGGCCATGGTCGTAAACAGTCCCGCTCCAGCAACAGGTGGCCATGAGAGACTGTTCGATTTCCTTGATAAGAGCTTCCTTATCGGAAGCCCACAGGACCGAGGCCAGCATGATTGTAATGACGAGTGACTTCATTTCTTTTTTCCCTAGCGTTTTTTCCGCGGGCCTGCTACCCGCCGTTTATTAATTAATTCTACTCCCTGTTCCAACGTAAGCGTGTCCGGTTCAGTTCCCTTGGGGAGGGAAGCGTTGGTTTTTCCATCGGTGACGTATGGGCCGTACCGGCCGGATTTTATCACCAGCTTTTCTCCCGTGCCAGGGTGGATTCCCAATTCCCGCAGGACTATTGCACCCTTCTTCACCTCCTGAAAGAGTTCTACTGCCCGTTCTAATTTAATATCCAGCGGTGAATCGGTGGGAGGCAGGGATTTATTCTGTTTCCCCATTTTAATATAAGGACCGTAACGACCATAGTTTGCCAGAATTTCTTCTCCTGTTTCCGGGTGGGTGCCCACCACCCGTGGTAAGGAGAGCAGTTGAAGCGCGATTTCCAAATCCACCTTTTCAATGGGTATTTCCTTGGGAACGGATTTACGTGTTTTAGTCTCCCCCAGTTGTACGTAAGGACCAAAAGGACCAGATTTAAGGAAGATATTTTCGCCGCTGGATTCGTCTACTCCCATAAGGGTAGCCGTTTCTTCCGATTGACTTAGAAGCGATTCAATGGTTTCCGGATTCAGGTCACCCAGGGCAAGCGTATCCGGAATATTTTTTCGGAGTTCTGACCCCTGAAGATAAGGACCGTATTGACCTATCCGTACGGCCAGCGTCTCTTTTTCTGTCGCCGGCAGGGGAATTGTGCAGGCTCTTCCGATATCCACTTTTTCCTGAAGCATGGTCTCCAGCCCGGCCTGATTTTCCGAACCATAGTAAAAGGATTTCATAAATGGTAATGCCTCTTGTTCTCCGCGGGAGATGGCGTCCAGTCCATCTTCCATACGGGCAGTGAATTGGGAATCTACCAGGGGTTCGAAATGGTTTTCAAGTAACTGGGTTACGGCAATTCCCAGGAAGGTGGGGACCAAAGAACCTTTTTTATTTGAGACATAATTGCGGCGCTGGATGGTATCCAGAATGGCATGGAAGGTTGAGGGTCGGCCAATTCCCCGCGTTTCCAGTTCCTTGACCAGGGAAGCTTCCGTAAAGCGGGCCGGTGGTTTGGTGGTGTGAGCCTCGGCGGTCAGTGTCTCACAGGCCAGCCGTTGCCCTTTGGATAAGAATGGTAAAACGCGCTCTTTCTGCTCTCCTTCGGCGCTGGAATCATCCCGTCCCTCCACGTAGGCAGCCCTGTAACCGGGGAAGAGAATTTCCCGACCTGTGGCCCTGAAGCGTGCTTTCTGGTTTTGTATCTGGACCTGAACCTGTTTGAGTTTCGCCGGCGTCATCTGACAGGCAAGGGTGCGCTTTAAAATGAGATCATAAAGTTTCGCCGCCTCCGAATCCAGCGAAGCCTGGACTGCTGAAAGAGGGGTGAAAGGGTCGCCGGCGGGTCGGATGGCTTCGTGTGCTTCCTGGGCGTTTTTTACTTTGGTGGCATAGTGGTTAGGCTTGGCCGGTAAATAGTTGGGACCAAACAATCGTGAAATTTCCCGCCGGGCGCCTTGAATCGCCTCACGGGAAAGGTTGGTCGAGTCTGTGCGCATGTACGTAATAAAACCATTTTCGTACAACCGTTGTGCCACCCGCATGGTTCGACGGGCTGCAAACCGGAGCTTTCGGGCGGCTTCCTGCTGAAGTGTACTGGTCGTGAATGGGGGCTGGGGTCGGGAGGTCTGAAATTTTTCCTCAATTTTTTCCACTGTCCATGGACCCGGTTTCAATTCTTCTACCAGGGCCTCTGCCTGAGACTGGCTTAAAAGCAGGACGCCTTCATTTTTCAACCGTCCTGTATTGGTGTCGAAATCCTTTCCGGTGGCAATTCGTTCGTTATCTAATTGCCTCAAAATGGCTTTAAACGGTGGCTGTGCTCCAGGACTTAATTCCGCTTTTAAATCGAAATAACTGGCGGCCCTAAATCGTGCCTGCAGTCGTTCCCGTTCCACAATCATTTTCAGAGCCGCAGACTGGACTCGTCCAGCGGAGAGAGCCACTTCCACAAATTTCATATTCTTCTGAAGGGTGTTCCACAGCACCCGGGAAACTTTGTAACCCACCAGCCGGTCGATGATTCTACGGGTTTGACGAGCCTCCACCAGGTTTTTATCCAGGGAACGGGGATGAGTCATTCCTTCCATCACACCTTCCCGGGTAATTTCCGTGAACTGGACCCGGCAAACCTTTTCCGGACCAATTTCGCTGATAATATGGGCGGCAATGGCTTCCCCCTCCCGGTCCGGGTCAGTGGCAATGATAATTTCAGGAGCTGTCTTTGCCAGTTTTTTTAATTCCCTAATGAAATCCTTTTTATCTGTCAGGACCACCTCCTGCACGGCGAAATTATTTTCTACATCGACCCCCAGTTCTTTTCTGGGCAGATCCTTAATATGACCCACACAAGCCAGAACTTGGTATTCTCCGCCCAGATACTTGGAAATGGTTTTTGCCTTGGAGGGCGATTCAACAATAAGGATAGGTTTAGAAGTCATCGGTTTTAACTAGGTCGTACAATTTCTGTTTTCATGTTAAGAACAGGCACTTCTTTGCGCGTGTGTATTTAATGTAACGGTGAATGATTATAAAGGCAAGGCTGTCACAAAACTGACTGCATCGGGGTAGGGGACCTGTTTCTGGGAACCGGTGACCAGGTCCTTGATCTGGACCGTGTTTTCCTTTAACTCCTGCTCTCCGATGATAATGGCCGTGTCCGCTCCCAGTTTATTGGCCTCACGTAACTGGGCTTTCAGACTCCTCCGTAAGGGATCAAATACGGCTGTAATTCCAATTTTCCTCAGGTTCTGCACCAGTTCCAGCGTTTTTCCGACAGCTTCAGGTCCCAAGCCAATCACAAACAACAACGGCAGGACTGGAGCGGTTCGGTAGTTTTTCCCCACGACCATTAGGATTCTTTCCAGGCCAGCAGCGAATCCCATGCCCGGAGTCGGTTTTCCCCCTAATGCTTCTGCCAATCCGTCATAACGTCCCCCGCCACAGAGGGCATCCTGGGCACCTAGGTCAGCAGAAATAATTTCGAACGTGGTGCAGGTATAATAATCCAGACCTCTCACCAGGCGGGGATCCACCGTGTAGGGAATATCCAGGGTGGTTAATAAAGCACAGACTTCAGTGAAGTGTTCTTTATCCTCCGGTGTGTAAAAAGATTCAATCGTGGGTCCCTCCTGAAGGAGTTCAATCTCATGGGGAACTTTTGTATCCAGAATGCGAAGCGGGTTAGTCTGAAAGCGGTGTTGACTGGTTTCTGAAAGGTCGGATAAATGGGGTTCCAGGAATTCCCGCAGTGCTTTGCGATAGGCCTGGCGGCATGTTTTGGAGCCAATACTGTTCAATTTTAATTCCAGCCCTTCCACTTCCAGGATTTCCAAAATATGGTAGGCCAGGGCGATAATTTCTGCATCCAGTTCCGGGAATTCGGATCCCAGGGCTTCCACGCCAAACTGGTGGAATTGACGCTGACGTCCTTTCTGGGGGCGTTCCCGGCGAAACAGGGCATCGATGTAATACAATTTGGTCAGGGGACTTTTGGATCCCAGGTTGTGTTGGATGTAGGCCCGAACCACGGGGGCTGTGGCTTCCGGCTTCAGGGTTAAACTGGTTTTCCCCTGGTCTGTCCAACTGTACATTTCTTTGGTGACAATGTCCGTGTCCGTCCCGACCCCCCGGGCAAATAATTCTGTTTTTTCAAACGCGGGGGTCCGGATTTCCTGGTAACCGTAGGTAGCCATGGTTTCCCGGATGGTCTGTTCTACCTGCTGCCAGAGCCGGGTTTGTTCCGGCAGGATGTCGTGAGTCCCTTTAATCGAACGGAGGGGGGTAGCAGCCATGCTCAGCCAACCACATTTTTTAGAAGATTGCGGGTCTGTTCCACATATTCCTCTGGTACGAAAAGTCGTACCCGGGTGCCGGGAAAATGGAAAGTACTCATGCTGAAAGCCGTGGAAGCCCAATCCCCTTTCACATAATGAGGAATTTTTTCCTGGTGCAGCATTTCGGCAACCATTTTGGCAAAGATGTCCCCGGAGAACTCCATGACCTTAACCCAGTGAATCTCCTCCAGCGGTTTTTCCTCAGGCAGGTCTGCCACCAGGCTGACTTTACAATCGGAGCAGATTTCAATTCCTTCCACAAATTCAGAATGACATTCCGGACAGAACATAATAATTCCTTTTTTAGAGGATGAATTTCCCTAAATTCCTCGTGAGAATAAACATTAAAATTTAGATTCTTTCTCCCTGTTCTACGGGCGAAGCCCAATTTCCCTATAATTGTAGATAGGCGACAGCCTAAAAGAAAGGTCGTTGATACACACCGCCCCGCTGTTCAATTTTCAAATCCCGGAGGGTGGGGGATTTTACATTCAGCCGAAAATAGAGACCCCGGGCGTAGCCGTTGGGGGTCCAGTTGACGCTCAGCTCCCAGCAGTGAAGATCCCGATAGATAGAAAAACTGTGACTCACCAGATTTTTATTCAAGAGATCGAAGCGGGCATTATACTGAATGCGCCATTTTTCTGTAAGCTGGATTTTGGAATTAGTGGACATCCAGAATGATTTAATCGGATTCTGGGGATTGGCCCGGTTTAGAGAGTAACTGAAACTGAGGTTGGTACTCCACAACTGACCTCTGGTTTTGGGATTGATACCCGGGAACAACCCCCGGTCAAGGTTGGCCCCGTCCAGCCGCTCCACCACAGCAGTTGTATCCTCGGCAAGTTCCGTCCCGGGCTGGCTGTTAAATCGATCCCCGGAGAAGCGGAACCCGGTGGAAAAACGCATATTGATGAGGCGGGGGTTGGGCAGACCATTACTCCCGATCCGGATCCGATCCACCCGTTGCCCCAGCTGTTCATCGTATTCATAGAAATCGTGGGTCATGGAGAGGTCCAGATTCAGTTTCCGGTAAATATTGGCCCGGATGGAGGAACTCAACTGGGACCATTGGAATTTCTTTGCCGTGAAATTCCTGCTTGTCGATAATCGCCAGGAAAAAAGGTCGATTTTCCGTTCCTGTTCTCCCTGCAAAACCTTGGCCTGAAACACGTTATTTAAAGAGAGATTCATGGATTGTCTCTCGCCCCGCGGTGTATTCCCAGCCATGGTCCCCGCAAAACGATCCACCAGCTCTTTACTCCCGTCACTCCGCTGGACGGTTTGGTAATATTGCAGATCTTTCCCAAAGATGGGTTTTGAAAAATCAGGGGTGTAGGAATAAGAAATTGCCGGGGATAGGACATGGCGTACGGACCTCAGGGAACCGATTTTCACCGGGAATAACCCATAGATCTGGGTGTTAACTGTGAGGCTGAACGATCCGGTCGTCCGGGTCATGAAACCTGAAACTTCCCTTTTCTGGATGACACCGGAACTGTCTTCAAATCCCTGAAAAGAACGATTCACCCAGTCCGATTTCAGCGACAGACTGGGGTTGACAGTGATGTAGCGGAATACTTTTTGAGGAGCGGTCAGTCCGGCGCTGTGGGAAAGGATATAGTCGGAGAAAGTATTTACTTTCCCCTTATCGTCGGGGGTTTGCTCCCAGCGGAAGGCAGTGACAGAATCATTGAACGCGTAGGCTTCACTTTCGTAGTATGTCCGAAGGCGGTTATCGAAACGGGAGGAGTAACTGTATTTAATATTGTTGAACCAGCGTTTTTTCCGGGTTTTGGTCGGAATCAAATCCCGCTGACTGAGGGAAAAAGCCATTCGGGGGAGTGTATTGTTGGTGATATTCAGCTGGGTGCCGGCCTGGGAAGGAGGCTGGTAAAAAACGGATTGGGGGTTGATTTTTTTATCCGCCATAAGATCCCGGTTGGAGGAAAGGTTAATGCTGAGACTGTTGGCGGACTTGGGCCACCGTTTGGAATAGGTGGCATTGGAGACGGCTTGTTGATTCAATCGGTTCTGCTGGTTGAGCCCTGTGCGCCGGTTGTAGTCGCCACTGCTGTAGTAGCTGGCGTTCACCCGGAGCGATTGGTTGTTTCGTAATTCCTGCTGATGGTTCCAGCGGATGACGTAATCACTTTTCCGGTTATCCATGAGGTGTGCGATGTCCCGTTGACTGCGACTCAGACCCGAAGGAAAGTTCTGTCTGCTTTCCAGAAACAAAGATCCTGTAAAGGCGTAGCGGCGGCGGTACTGATTATTTAATCGCAGGGTGATTCCTTGCCGGTCTGCCAAGCTCATGGTGAATTTGGAATCAAAATAATCGTTTGGTGCCCAGTAGTAACCAAGACCGTCGATGTACTGACCCCGGAGACTGCTTTCTCCATAAGCGGGCATAATCCATCCGGAGTGGCGCCGCCCTTTTTTATTGGGGAAAACACCGAATGGTAGTCCGAAGACGGGGATTCGGGCAATGTAGAGAACAATTGGTCGGGCGATTACCTTGTCTTCGGCAATCATTTTCATCCGCCGACTCTCAAAATAAAAATGGGGTTCTTCCAGATTGCAGGTGGTGTAGGCGCTGTTTTCAATGTAAAAAACCTTCTGGTCCCGGTTCCGGATTTCCGTACCCCGGTAATAACCGTCTTCAGCTTTGGTTTTCCCCCGGGCCACCCGCCCGTGTTTGGTTTTAAGGTTGTAAATCATGGAATCACCGGTCATGGGTTCCTGCCCCGCCTCAACAATGGTGGGCAATAGAATACCGTAAGTGGAGTCCCGTAATGAGACGGGCAGTGCCTTTAACAGATCTGTTTCCCAAGCAACGCGGATGAATCCGGCGGTGAGGTTAACGTTGGTATAGTCCACTTTGGCATCGCCGTGAAGGTCGGTTTGCTCCTCCCGGACCCGATAGTCAATGTCTTCAGAAGAGTAGACAATGGGTCCCTCAATATTGCTGGCTGTTGTATCCGGGATATAGGTGCCGCGGGAACCGCCGGAGATAAAAATGTGTTCTAAATCCCCGCCGTCAAAATTCATGATGATTGTGTCACCGGAGGCCTCATTCCGGCCCTGATAAATGGAATCCTCGAAAATGTGGTATAGGGTAGTGGCCATGCCCTCCAAACGCATGGAATCTAGCTTACTGTCCTTGAAGAAACCTCTTAGGCGGGCGCCGGTCATATCGTCCAAAAATTCCACGGCCTTTTTTTGAAGGAGGGAATCGGAATGGATCTCCCGCCATCCCTTGGTGGAGTAAAGGGCGTGGGCCCGGGCGGGGATGTAAAGTGATTCCAACACGTCATTTTCGTAATGGAGCCGGATCTCGCTGCCTTCAATGGTTTGATTGTTTTCTGTAATTTTTGGTCGGATTTTTAGGGTGGTGTTTCCTTGGTCCCGGTCGTAAATCGCCTCGCCACAGTGGGCGATCCGGTCTTCTTCCTGGATTGTGACCTCTCCCCGGGCGGCATAAGAAACACCTTCTGTCTCGGTGGCTTTAATATATTCAATCTGGTGAGCATTAATAATCTGGTTTTTCTGGGTCAGCTCCACCGAACCTACGGCCAGGCCGCTATCTATCTGGTTAAAATAGTAAAGTGTGTCAGCCACCAGGTTGTAGGTGGAATCCCAGACGTGGACGTTACCGAATCCGATGAAAGTATCTTCCCGGGAGTTTATCACCAGCGAATCGCAGGTAAGGGTCTGATCCTCTTTGGTTACAACCACGTTTTCAACCAGTTGTCCAAATTCGGTGCGTCGATTAAAACGGGCCCGTTCGGAAATGAGGACGGTGGTCTCTTTAACGAAAACTACATTTCCTTTCAACAGCTGAATGGCCTCGCCGTTCACGGTAATATTTTCCAGGACATCCGCCTGCTTCAGCCGCAGCCGTTTATCCGCTTGAAGCAAACCGGGAAGGATCAGCAGGAGAAGACAGGTTTTCAGTAGCGGTCGGGCCATAGTGTCTTGAGGCGTTTTTTTAGAAACTCCTCGTATCCTAACTCGGTGGGATGGTAAAAGGTTTCCTGGCCTCCTGTGGGGAAATAATCAGCAGGTATGAAATGTTCCACATTGGTATGAGGGTATTGGTAATCTTTCCCGTAATTCAGTTGTTTCATGAGTCCGGTCGGCGCATTTCGCAGGTGAAGGGGCACCCCCGGTGTTCCATCCCTTTTCACTTTTTTCATTGCTTTCCGGAGCGCCATATAGGCTGCATTTGATTTCGGAGCCGCTGCCAGATAGGTCGTTACCTGAGCTAGAATGATGGCGGCTTCAGGCATGCCGATGAGATGGACCGCCTGAAATCCGGCGGTGGCGATGGTGAGTCCCTGGGGGTCGGCATTGCCCACATCTTCTGAGGCGAGAATTACCAGCCGTCGGGCGATGAATTCCGGTTTTTCACCCCCCTCCAGCATGACCGCCAGCCAGTAGATAGCCGCGTCAGGGTCGCTGCCTCGAACGGACTTAATGAAAGCGGAAATGGTATCATAATGGTAATCGCCAGCCTTGTCGTAGATCTGGGTTTTGTTCTGGAGGGCCTCCATTAAAATTTCTTCCGTGATGATCTTCCCTTTTTCGGCTAAAGCGACTGCCAGTTCCAGGGTATTCAGCATTTTCCGGGCATCACCACCGGCAGAAGCGATCAACTTTTCCCGGACTTTCCCTTCAAATTGAGGAGGATGTTTGGAAAGGATAATATCCTGATCCAGAGCCTGATCCAGGATTTGATTTAATTGCCGGTCTGTCAAGGCTTTCAAAACCAGTACCCGGCAACGGGAGAGAAGGGGACCGATAACTTCAAAGGAAGGATTTTCAGTCGTGGCACCAATGAGAATGATTAATCCCTCCTCCACAGCGTGCAGGAGCGCGTCCTGCTGGGATTTGCTGAAGCGGTGGATTTCGTCGATGAATAAAACAGTGGCGCGACCCTGTTCCTGGTTCGCCCGGGCTGCTGTAATGACTTTTCGTAACGCTCCCACGCCGCTGGATACGGCGGAGAGTTCATGGAAGTCAGCCTTCCCGGACCGGGCAATCAAGCGCGCCAGAGTGGTTTTACCCGTACCGGGAGGACCCCAAAAAATCATGGAGAAAACCTGGTTCTTCTCCCAAAGGGAAGCGAGTATTTTCCCTTTTCCGGTCAAATGTTCCTGACCAATGAAGGATGCCATCCGGGTAGGGCGTACCCGGTCAGCCAACGGCGGTAAATTCCCGCTGAAAAGTGGCGATGTAACTTTCATGGTCAAATATACCTCGGATTGAAGACACAATTTACAGTAATTCCAATCTCATTTAGATTGTAAACTTACCCCCTTCGCTGTGGAGAAAATTGTGAAAATGAAATGGAACGGGTTTATCGCTCTGCTGGTGCTGGTGAGCTGTAGTAAAAAGGAAATAGTCATGGATAATGGACTTATTGTGGAAGACCTGGTTGCAGGTACCGGCGCCGTAGCGCAGATCAACAGTATCGTGACGGTGGATTATACAGGAAGGTTGACCGACGGGACAATATTTGATTCTTCCAAGAATCCGGGCCGGGATCCATTCCGGTTTACGCTGGGAGCTCAGCAGGTGATTGCCGGATGGAACCAAGGTCTGGAAGGGATGCATGTGGGGGGAAAACGAAAATTGATCATTCCGCCGGAACTGGGTTATGGTGCCCGGGACCTGGGCGTCATCCCTCCCAATTCCACCTTAATCTTTGAGGTGGAACTGCTGTCGGTGGAATAGAGTAGAGCCAGCGAGAGGATTCGAACCCCCGACCCGCTCATTACGAATGAGCTGCTCTACCAACTGAGCTACGCTGGCTTAAGTGGATTGAAAAAGCAGGCGGAAAATACATTCATTCCCTTGTTTTGTAAAAGGGCTGTGATGAAACATTGCTATTTTAAATCGCAGTAAAATTCCCTTGGATAAATACAGGATTACCTTCAATTTTCCGGGGATGGTTTCGATGAAACGTTACGCTATTTTATTTTTATTGGCCCTTGGCCTAGTCGCGTTCACGGAAGCCCAGGAGCGCTCTCTGTTTATTTTACACACCAATAATACGAACGGGGAGCTTGAGAATTGCTATTGTCCGGATCATCCCATGGGAGCCCTTGAAAAGCGGGTCGTGTTTGTAGACAGTTTTCGCCAGGTACACCCCAGCGCCATTCTCGTGGATGCAGGCGATTTGTTTACCATAGTGAAACGGGATTTTAAGGACAGTCTGGTGGTGGAAACCTACAAGCTGTTGCATTACGATGCCATTTTACCAGGGGATCAGGAATTGGCCCGGGATTCTAGTGAGGTGAATCAACTGTTGGCAATTACCGGATCAACGATTGTGGGAACGAATCTGGCTATCGATGTAGTATCTGGAATGGTTTCCTACCGGATCATTGAAAGAGAGGGGGTGCGGATTGCCATTCTGGGGATTATGGATCCCTATGCCTTAAAATATTACTCCCAGGAAGTGAAAGACAGGATTGCCCTACGGGATCCTATAAAATCCCTTCAATCGTCTTTGGAATTTCTTAAAGGGAAGGCGGATGTTTTTCTGGTACTGACCCACGAGGGGGTGGACCGGGATGAAGCATTAGCGCGACAAGTAGAGGGGGTCCATGTAATTATTGGGTCTCACAGCCAGTCGGTTTTGAAAGAACCGGAACGGGTAAATAATACCCTGATTGTTCAGGCGGGAAAGGAAGGGTACTACGTAGGCGTTGTGGAGTTGAAGTTGAAGGGAACGGAAGTGGTTGGAAAAACAGGCTATGTGGAACCGATGACCCTGGAGCGTCCCGATGATCCCCGAGTGATGAAAATGATTCATGAATACGAACAGCGGACAGGTCGTATTAACCGACGGAAATTAAAATTACAACAGGAACAGCATGGAACAACCGATTGAAACACTGACCGCCAATCCCGTTTACATGGCGGTGGCTGTGGTTCTGGCGATTATTATTTTAATGGGAGTGATTAAAAAACTGGTGAAAATGGCCTTGGTTGTAGGTGCCATTTTGGTACTTTGGATCGCCTATATGGTCTGGACCGGGCAGGATGTTTCGGTAGACAAATTGAAAAAGACGATTCAGACTGGGGTGGAAACAATTGGAGAAAAAACGGTGGAGTCGAGAAAGGAAGCCTTCAAATCTGCTCAGGAAAGTGTAGAGGATAAGGTGGAAGAACAGGCGGAAAAGTTAGTGGGCGAGTAATTTTTCGTTAGCTTCCCTCAGCCGGCTTGTCAGCAGTTTAATGATTCCCTGCATGATTTCGGAGTTACTCCCCAGTACTTCATAGAATTCCTCCTGGGTGATTCTCAATAGAACCGACTCTTCCGTGGTAGTGGCATCGGCAGACCGCGGTTCCTGATCCAGGAGAGCCATCTCCCCCAGGCAATCGCCTTTCCCCAGCAACGCCAAATCCATTTCCCCTTTGTGGATTCGGACCTTCCCCTCCACCACAATGAAAAGTGAGTCGCCGTAATCCCCCTCTTTAAAAATGGAGGTCTCAGCCGGGAAACGGACCTCTTCCGCAATCTGGGAAATTCGGGAAAGATTTTCCGCCGGGATGGTTTTAAATAAATTAACCGTTTTCAGCAGGATTGTTTTTTCCAGGGTTGAATACATGGCTTTCAGGCTCCCATCTAATTTAAAACGTTCCACGGGAATAAAATCGAATTGACCGGGATTGGATTCCAGGTACCGGGAAATTAATTCCCGATTCGCTCTGGAAGAAGGAATCCGCTGCCAATCCAGGCTCTTCAGCGCCGTTATGTCTGTACGGCGGAAAAGATAGTCCAGGGCAATGGCAGATTGCCATTTATTGAGGGAATAAACCGACCATTCTAGTTCCGGTGTCAGATTTTTCGGTAGATCTGAAAAATATCGGGAGCCGATCTGGCTCCGTTCTTCCAGAGAAAGAGGTTCAATCAATGGACTGATTAAACTTCGTTCTTCATTTGTGAGGACATTTTCGAAAAACTCCAGAACAAAAGGTAACCGATCTGTGTCGCCGGATAAAATGGTGTGAATGTAGGTTTCTACAGGAGTTTCTGGAACATCCAGAATGCCCAGTTTAATCAGGGTAGGAATTCGGCGACGGATGGCTGTTTCCAGAAAATCCTTTAATAACAGAGCATCCTCATAGTGGGGTAAAAGTCGGAGTGTTTCATTCAACTGGTACAGTGTTTTTGCCACTTTCGTGGTTTCACCCTCCAGGCGTTTCAACGTTTTTTCATCCAGGGGATGGGACCGGGCAATCACCAGCAGGGAATCAATAATTTCAGCATAAACCTGGAAATCGCTGGTATCCAGCTGGTTTAAGAGCATGTGAATGGACTCTTTGGAGGGATATTCTCTCAGGGCGCGGAGTAATCCCAAACGCTGCTTCCGCTTAAGCGCTTCATTCTGGAAGGATTGAATAAAATATTCCAACACTTCCTGGGAAGGGTAATTCTTCAGCACCTGACGTGCTTTCAAAGCGGTTTGGGGGAGATCCAGATTTTCCGCAATCGCCGGGATCAAGACTGGGTCAATTCGAAATTGGGCAATATCCAGTGCCGTTTCCCGGATGGCCGAGGAGGGGCTCCGAAGAAAGGCAGCAACTTGCTCCTGGGATAGAAATTCTTTATTATGGACCAAAAGGTTCAGGGCGACTATTTGAACTGCTTCGTCCCGGTTTTCCAGCATCTCCTGCAACACTTGCCTGGCTTTTCCCAGGGGGCCTTCCCCCAGATCCAGAATCGCTGCTGCAGCCGCTGCCCGAATTCGGTCCTCCGGCGTTTCCAGTCTTGCCTCCAAGTCAGGTATTAGAGTAAGAAGTTTTCTTTTTCCGGCGACAGTGATGGCTTCCACCGCCACGGCCGGATCCTCTCGAATGGTGCGGATAATTAGCTCGTCCGGTAGAATATCCGGCTCATCCCAGGTCAGGGTCAGCAGCCGTTTCCGAACCTCTGGGTTGCCCTGGTCAAATAACTTTCTCAGCGTATTGCGCCAGTGGTTTAGAGGCAGACCGTCAATCAGATCCAGGGCGAATAACTGGTGAATGGGATCGGGACTTTCCAGCGTTTTCTTCAGGGTGGCAACCATGGCGGAGTCATGGACGTCCAGAGTAAGTTCTTCAAAGTCCAACTGCCGCTTTTCCACCGCTATCATTAAAGCTTTTACGTAACCGCGCTTTAGCCGGAGAGCAGTAATTAGCCAGATCAGGACAACCCCCAGGGAAAGAATGCTTAAATACTGGAGCGCCACCACTTTTACAATGAAGTAGGTTGTCAATCCCGCCAGTCCCTCGGCGCTGGACTTGATTGTGCCACTGATGAGTGGTTTAAAGGCGATGCGCTTTTCCCCCGGAACGGGTAACCACAGCAGCTCCAGGGAGGAACTATTGATCGTAAACTTGAAAGTCTGGTCAGAGAATTTGGCGAAGGCGGCACTCAGCAGCACCGGACTAATAAGTATTGCTGCCACACCGAAAGTCAACATTAGGGGTAGGGTAAGCAGACCCATGAGGATTCCAAAACGGGAGAGGATAGGGCCGGTAAGAAAAAACTGGACAAATAAGGATGCGAATCCGGTCAGGGCATAAAAGTTTCCAAAAAAGCTGACTAGGTCTCCTTCCGCCGGAAACGTGTTACTGGCGATAATTTTAAATTGATAATCCACTACCGTAGTAACCACGGCAGAGAGAGCAATCACGACGGCGATGCCTTTCAGGAAAGGATCCATTTTATATCGTCGGGCGGGTAGATTTCTTTTAGTCCGCGGTGGTTTCAATCTTTTTTGAGCGGCTGCCTGCCTCAGGATGGACAAACCCATGCCCAGAGCAATCAAGGCAAAGACGGAGGCGAGGATCAACAACCAGGAAGTTCCCACAGCATTCACAAATGGCTTCAGGCTTACTCCAACCAGCATGGCGGCGAAGGAGCCTCCCCCACCGATTAGCCCGAACAGCCGTTTTGCCTGCCGCGGTTCAAAGGATTCAGAAGCAAAATTCCAGAATTGAATCACCATGATGACTACGACCACATCCACCCAGACGTACAGGATCGGGATTACCCAACCGGTAACAAAAAATTGACCGACTGAAAGGGAGGCGATGAACAATAGGGTAGAGGATAAAAACATCTGGCGTTGAGAAATTTTCTTGGCCAGCCGGGTATAAACCGTCAACATGAAAGCGACGCCAATGGCCACCACCAAAAACATGAGCGGCAGGAAGGATCGGTCATATCGACTGAGGAAATAAGCATCCCGGGCTGTCTTGGCTACAATACTCATGGCAACGATGAAGAAATTGAAGAAAAAGAATAGTAGTACCTTCTTTCCTTCCCCCTCTTTCAGATTGACCATTTTTTTCAGTTTATTCAACGGACTCTCCGTTCGGAGTGGTGATCAGGATGAAGAATTAAAAATAATCGGTGATTGCCATGCCAAATAGGGCAAACAACAGAAGTAAAAGCAGGATTCCAGCCATGGTTACGATCTGGATAATGCCGTTCAGCATCAGACTGCTGCGAAGTTGATCCAGGGCGACAGAAAAACTAGCTGAATCCTGGGCATATATCGTGTAATTAAGATGGTTGGCAGCATTGTTCAGGCGGGTACCCATGATAATGGTAAGAATCCCGATTACGGCCGTGGGGATCAGAAAAATGAGAATGGAGAGGGCATAGAATATCCCGGTAATAATATTCACAATGCCGACAAATTTGCCCCATTTAGCCAGTTGTTCCAGTGTGGCGCGTCCATAAGGGTCCAGCGAAAAATGGACGACTCCTTTATCACCAGGTTCTGTAATAGTTGCCTTCATACCGTCTCCCTTTGTTGCAGGTTTTGATAAAAAATTTTTAGTCTCTATGAATTCAGCCTTGAATGTGAATTTTGTTTCAATCAATTAATTCCCCATCTAAAGCAAATCACTAGCGAGTTCTGCCAGGGGAGATCGTTCCCCTTTCTGGAGGGTAATATGAGCATAGACTTTTTGGCCCACCATCCGGTTAATCAGATAGCTTAGTCCATTGGAAAGTGTGTCCAGATAAGGCTGATCAATCTGGTAAATATCTCCAGTGAAGATAATTTTTGTCCCTTCACCTGCCCGTGTAATAATGGTTTTCACTTCGTGGGGGGTCAGGTTCTGGGCTTCGTCCACGATGAAAAAGATTTTCTGCAGGCTGCGCCCCCGGATATACGCCAGGGGAGTAATGACCAGTTTCTCTTGATCCAGCAATTCTTGAATTTTTCGGGCGTGTTCATCCTCTTCCCTGAACTGGTGCCGAATGACGCCCAGGTTATCCCATAGCGGTTGCATATAGGGGTCAATTTTGGACTGAATGTCCCCTGGTAAATAGCCTAGATCCTTATTGCTGAGGGGAATAATCGGGCGGGCCAGGTAAATCTGTCGATACTGAGCCCGGGACTCGAGGGCGCCAGCCAGGGCCAGCAGGGTTTTGCCGGTGCCCGCCTTCCCGGAAAGGGTGACTAACTGAATGCGCGGGTCCGTAAGGGCCCTCAGGGCAAAAGCCTGCTCAGCATTCCGAGGTGTAATCCCATAGGCCGGTTGTTTATCCACCCGGGCAAAGAAATTCTCAAACGGATTGTAGGAAGCCAGGGCTGATTTCTGATTATTGCGGAAAATAAAGTTTTCGTTCGGCACCGGGTCCGTAACCTGGGGCAGATCTTCTGCTGCCAACTGAAAGGGAGGCTGGAACAGAGTGTCGATTAATTCACCGGGAAGTTCCTCCACCATTCGCATGCCGGTGTAGATTTTTTCTACGCTTTCCAGCTTGTCGGTGGTGTAATCCTGGGCGGCAATTCCCAGAGCCTTGGCTTTCATACGCAGATTGGTGTCCTTACTTACCAAGATCACCGACCGATCCGTTTCGGATCGGGACAACCGGTAAGCACTGTTCAGAATTCTGGTATCCGGAGAATCTTCATGAAAAACCTTTTTTATTTCCTCTGCCAGCGTCTGATTGACCACAATCCTGATTTTACCCTGGTCCGGACCAATGGAGACCCCTTCCTTAAATAAAACATCGCCCGTGAGCTGATCCAGGTCCCGGAGAAAATTCCGGGCATGGAAATTCACCTGTTCATTTCCCCGTTTGAAATGATCCAGTTCCTCCAGAACCGTTATGGGAATGACGATATCGTGTTCTTCAAAATGATGAATACAGGTTGAGTCGTGGAGAATGACATTGGTGTCCAAAACAAATAATTTGGTTTTACGCATCTAGGATCGAAGGTACGCTATATGAGGTAAGTGGAAACCATATAATAAAAGAAATTATTGGTGAAGAGCCTGAATGACAAGGGGTACTCTTGCCACGAGGATTGCTTTTTATTTAACCGCTAGAAATTTTAAGTTAGTTTCACTTCGAAAAACAACGGATGGAAAGCATGTTTAAGCAGGATTTATTAAAAGGGAAAGTGGTTCTCATCACCGGTGGTGGAACGGGTCTGGGGTTTGCCATGGCGCAGCGGTTTGCTTCTCTGGGGGCGGATTTGATTATTGCCGGAAGACGGGAAGAAGTATTGAAGGCGGCTGCAGCAAAATTAGCCGAAGGGGGCGGTGGTGTTCTTCCAATCACCTGCGATGTACGGATATCGGCCCAGGTGCATCGATTGGTGGACCACAGTCTGGAGAAGTACGGTCGGATAGATGTATTGGTAAACAACGCCGCCGGTAATTTTATTTCGCCCACGGAAGATCTCTCTGAGGGAGGGTTTAAAGTAATTGTGGATATCGTTTTAAACGGCACTTTTAATTGTTCCCTGTCTGTGGGAAAAGCGATGATGAAAACCGGTGGTGGTGTCCTATTAAATATAGTAACCACTTATGCTTGGACCGGCTCGGGATATGTGGTGCCCTCGGCGGCTGCCAAGGCCGGTGTTCTGGCTCTCACCCGTTCCCTAGCGGTGGAATGGGCTAAGTATCAGATCCGAACGGTGGCCATTGCGCCGGGACCCTTCCCGACGGAGGGAGCTTGGTCACGATTGGTACCTCCGGGACTGGGATTTGAGAAGAAAATGAAAAATCGGATCCCCCTGAAACGGTTCGGGAAACATGAAGAACTGGCAAACCTGGCCTCTTATCTGGTGAGCGATCAGGCTGCTTATATTAATGGAGAAGTGGTCACCATAGACGGCGGTGAATGGTTAAAAGGTGCCGGTGAGTTTAACGATCTGGACCGGATTCCGAAAGCCGCCTGGAAGCTCATGGCTGCCAAACGGAAAAAGAAATAGGGACGGAATATTTTAAACCGGAATCTATTGAGCCAGGGATCGTATCCAGTGGGTAACAGGAATGCCAACAATCCGGTACAGAAGGAAGGCGTACAAACCGGCAATCCCCATCAGGTTAAAGGGCGTGATTCTAAATTCGTGACGGTAGGGGTTCCCCTCCTGGATTTTTTGGTACCAGTTTCGCAGGAGCCGGATGGTCAGGTACGATAAACCGCAGGAAATAGAAAAAATCACCAGAAGGATTAAGAAATCAAGTCCGGTGAGCCCGTTCAGCCAATGGGCAAATCTCATCCTTCGATTCCCAACATGGCAGCCCCGAATACGCCGGCTGAATCCCCCAGCGTATTTTGAACTATGGGGGTAACAACCCGGTTACTGAAGACAGCCCGGTATACTGCCGCTTTCCCTTCTGAATACAGCCAGGGGATATTGGAGACACCACCGCCCAGAATAATCACATCCGGATCCAGAATATCCACCACATGACTTAAAGCCTGGCCAAAATGGTCCAGCATTTCCTGTTTCCATTGTATGTATTTCTCATGGTGATCCCGCTTTACAATTTCCGGCAGTATTCGCGATTCTCCCGTTAATTTCTTCCACTGTTTTTCTAGAGCCGGACCGCTAAGGTAGGTTTCTACGCAACCTCGCTTCCCACAGTAGCATAAATTCCCATTTGTCCGAAGTACGTGATGGCCCCATTCTCCAGCAATATGATTCGGACCGCGGTGGATTTGATGTTGGATTACAATGCCTCCGCCCACACCAGTGCCCATAATAACACCAAATACCAAATCATATCCCTTCCCGGCGCCGAGGATAGCTTCGGCCAGGGCAAAGCAGTTAGCGTCGTTTTCCAGCAAAACAGGTCGCTTCAACCGTTCTTCCAGGTCCTCCTTTAAGGGCTTTCCAATCAGGCAAAGGGTATTGCTGTTTTTAAGTCGGCCGGTGACAGGATCCAAGGCCCCCGGCGTGCAGATGCCGATGGGCGTATGAACGGTTTTCCCGGCAGTCAATTTGTTCACCAGACTGACAATTCGTTTTAGAATGGCTTCATAGCCCTCAGCGCGTTTTGTTGGAATACGCTCCCGGCGCAGTACCTGGTAATCCTGCCCAAGCAAGATCCCTTCAATTTTGGTACCACCCAGGTCGATCCCGAGCCGGTTCAAGTCAGCACCTCCTTTAAGACCCACTTGAATTCGGAAAGGATGGCACCGGTGGCGCCCCAAACTTTATGCCCGCCAAACTGAAAAAAGGGGATTTCAGCCTGGTGCTTCCCGAAAGTACGCATCTCCTTTTTGAGAAACCGGTCGTCTAGAAGTTCTTCCAACGTGACAGAGAAGAGGGTCTCCACCTCCTGCGCATGAGGAGAGGCGTCTGGCGTAGAAGTGCAGGCGCCCATAAAAGGGTGGACCATGAAACCGGTTACAGCCGTATAATAGGGAGTCAGGCTGCCCACCAGCCGGACTGTATCGCGGGGGACGCCAATCTCTTCTTCCGTTTCCCGCAAGGCGGTTTCCTCCAGTTTCTCGCCCGTTTCCCAGGCGCCGCCGGGAAGAGACACCTGCCCCTTATGATGCTCAACCAGATTTGTCCGCTCAGTTAGAAAAAATTGAATACCGGCTTCACCGGGGAAAAGGAGAATTAAAACCGCCGCTGGAATGGAAGGGTCTGTGGAGGACTGAAATTTAAAAGGGGGTATTGCCTCCACCCGGACCAGATCGTGAGCCTGCTTTCCTGGTAAGGGCTCTGCCAGCCGCACCTCAAGAATTGAAATCAATTTTTGGAGTGGTGGAGTGATCACGGGAACAAAGTTATTCCATTTCAAACATAACATCAGTGAATTTACATTCGGTCCATGGCATACAAACACATCATCTGGGATTGGAATGGCACCCTGCTGAACGATCGCTGGCTGAGTATTAAAGCAATGAACCAAGTCCTAAGTCGCCGCTCTTTGCCCCGTCTAACCGAGAAACAATACCTGGAAATATTTATTTTTCCGGTTATTGATTATTACCGCCGTCTGGGTTTTGATTTTAATCGGGAACCGTTTTCAGTTGTGGGGACAGAGTTTATTGAGGAGTACACAAAAAGAATGTTTCAGGTTCATCTTCATCCCCGTACCAGGGAATTGCTGGAGCAATTAAGTACAGGTGGGATAACCCATTCCCTTCTCTCTGCTGCCAGCCAGAAGATGCTGGATATCATTATTGAACGCCATCAATTACAGTCATTTTTTCAGAAGATACTGGGGCAGGATAACCACTACGCCTACGGAAAGGAAAAAGTGGGCGAAGACTGGATCCGGGAGATGGAATATGAAAAGGAGGAAGTGTTATTTATCGGCGACACACTCCATGACCTTGAGGTGGCGGATAAACTGGAGGTGAGTTGTATTTTGCTTTCCCACGGGCATACCAGTCACCAGCGGCTGGTGGAAGGGGGAGGCGTAGTTCTGAGAGATATGTCGGAATTGAGAAAGTGGTTTTCTGAGAACCTAGAACTTAATCCCGATTGACAGGCGCTGGATATTTTCCAGCCGCCCGAAATAGGAGTAGGAATAATCCAGTTTTAACACCGTAGGGGAACCCCAGAGCCGGTAATGTACTCCCGCGCCGAATGTGGGACCTTCTTCCGTATCGGTGCGGAATAGAGTGGAGTACCCGCTCCGGAGATAAAACGTTTCGCCTAACCCCACTTCAACGCCTGTGTTTACCCATTCCATATTGTCATTGGGATGCAGGGCATCAACGGCGAAGCTGACTCGCAGGTTCTTGGACTGAAACGCCTCACCTGAAATCGCCACCCGGAACAACAGGGGTAAGGGGAAAGAATCGGTTTCATAGAGGGCATTCACAAATTCCACATTTCCCTGGTTGTTTAAATCAGGGTCGATACTGAATTTTTGATCCCGACCCCTTAGTCGTAAAGTGCCGCCGTAGTTGGTCAGGCTGGCTCCCAGTCGAATTTTGTTGAAGGGCGTTGTAAACAGAGCCCCTAGATCGAAGGCAAAGGTACTGGCGCTGGAATGCCAAATATTCTGGCGAATGTATTTAACATTGCCCCCTAGGGAGAAATTATTGGTCAGTCTACGGGCATAAGAAAGGTTTAAGGCCAGGTCGCCGGCGTCAAACCGCTCGCCGGTGCCCTCCGGTTGTTCCACTGTTCGTACTTTGTCCTCCGGTACGCGGAGACTGGTAAAGCTGAATCCCAAGACCCCCTGTCCTGAAAGATTAATGGCCACGGCGGCATAATTAAAATTAATTCCCGCCAGCCAGTTGCTATTGACAAAAATGGTTTCAATCCCTTCCACGGCTACCAGTCCGCCCGGATTCCAGTACATGGAACTGATGTCACCGCTCATGGCAGTGAAAGCATTGCCCATGGCCGCCCCTCTGGGATCAACGGGGATTTTTAAAAACTGAGCCGCAGTTGTACCCGTTTTTGTAATTGTCTGGACATTGTCCAGTTGCCCTGCAGCGGTACCCACAAGAAGGGCAATCAATAATAAGGGTTTTCGGTTAAACGGCTTCATTTGATGACGGCAAACCGGCCAATTTTTTCTCCCAGGGAACCGGCATCCACGTGGTAAATGTAGACTCCGTAAGCGATGGGGAAATTATCTTTTGTGGTGAGATCCCAGATTTCATTACCGTCATCAATCGCCGACTGGTGATGCAGTACGTCCACCAGTTCGCCGGTGACGGTGTAAATCCGGATCGTGCATTTGTTGGGCAAGTGCATGAAATACAACCGTCGTGGTCCCCGGTCCCGGGGATTCTGCCGATCCAGTGGTTCCAGCACATTCGTCACTACGTAGGGATTCGGCACTACGGCAATATCGTCCAGCGTTTTCGCCGCCAGACTTCGGTCAACTTCAGAGGCAGTGGTGGTAAATTGAATGACATCCTCAGCAGTGAAGGGGCGGTCTGTGGCAATGTAATACACATCCCCTTCCACCGGATCCACAGTTGTCGTATCAGCAGCCTCTAGAATTGAAATCTGCCAGGAGACAATAATCCCCGATCCCTCTTCAATAAGTACCACGTCTTCTCCCAGATCCCAGGTATTGTTTCGAACCAGATAATCCAGGACGGCAATTTTCTTTTTCACCGGTACTCTTCCCGGGGTCACATCCCAGATCTGGAAAGGCGCCGTTGCGGTCCCCAGTGAACTGGTGTCGGCGATGGTATCGAACCAGCGGATCTCATAATCAGCCGCCCGCATGTTGCTGGGTTTGCCGTCATAGGGAGAAACACTAATAAGGTAATTCCCCTGACTGGTTTCACTCCATCCGGACTTTTCCAGGTTTAATCCTAACTTTTTATCTTTCACGTAAAGCCGAAGCCCGTCAAAAATGGGATTAGCTTCTTCATTATTTAACAACGTGCTTTCCCAGAGCGGGTAATACGTGTACTGGATTGTAACGGCTTCGCCATCATTGATCTGGGAGTTCAGCGTATCCGGTACCACCACCTGACCCGGATCGGGGAAGAGGAGATAATCCGTCCCGGGGGTCATGACGGTGCCGGCGGAGTTTCGCAGAATAAAATGGTCGGGATTTAACCTGTTTTTTAACAGAGTAATATAAACATCTTTTTTTACTGTCCTGGTTTCGGTATTGAATTTCAAATCTTCCACGGAATAGCGAGTAGGGTTGGAAGCGAAAGAAATTTCAAAGGTATCCGCTTCTTCAATGGCTTGTGGATCCAGTACTTCAATGGTGATGTCACCGGTTCCGTAACCGCCAACGTGCATGAGGAAGGTGGAATCCTGAACGGCAACGCCTCCGGGGACATAGCCGGCCGCCGGCACCCGGGGAACCACCATGGCCGTGTTGACATCTAGGAAGACTTCATTTCGCTCTGGATTTAGGGTGATAGCCTTGGAACATTCACTGGGTCCAATATTCAGCGTTTTATTGCCATGATCATAGGAGACGATGGCGTAATAGTACCTCTGACCATTAATCACATTATTGGAGTCTACAAAGGAGTGGACTAGCCCCGTATTGTTTCCCAGGTGATAGGCAACCCCCCGACCGGGATAGGGAATGTCGCTGGGTCCTTCATATTCATTAATCAGATCCCATTTCGCCCAGCCTCCGGTTTGTGTCTTGAGGGGTTCAAACAGAAAATTGGATCCGTTGACATCTGTTATAGTTTGCTGGTCCAGGAAGCTGGGATCGGTACTGCGGTAAATCACGTAACCCTCAAAGTCAAATTCTTCAGAAATAGGATCCCAGGAGGATTCGGCGATGTCATCCCAGAACAGGGTTACTTTCCGATCTCCCGGCACCGCCGTCAGTTTGGGTTTTTCCGGTGGTTTGGCGAATTGATAGTTGGTCTCATAAATTTGTCGCGCCGTCAGGGCATTCAGGGTCAGGTCGTCGAAGTTGTTTCCCACCAGTAAGGCGATGGAAAAGCGCCGCGCTTCTCCTGCCTTGAGGGTAAAGGTTCCCGAGCCGTAAAGGAAAATATTATCTCCGGCCACCTCTGAATTCAGGGAATCAAAATGCCCGGGGATCAGGTAGTTACGGTAGATGTGGTCGTCCTTTGAAATGCGGTTATCTCCGCCAAAGTTGGGAGCGGCGAAACTGGTAAGCCCGATCATGTCTGATTCGTCCAGGTCCGTCCATTCAAAATTGGGCTCGCCGGGCTTCCGTAAATCAAAAGGATCTCCGGAAGTGGGGATCCCATCTCCTTCTCCTTCATCCCCGGTATTGGGTAAGCCATCAATACCCACATCGTCCTTTTCGGGATTCCAATCGTTGTCGTCATCAATACCGTTTTCACGGCTTTCGTCCACCATACCATCGCCGTCGTTGTCAATACCATCATGGGGGTTGCCGGGACTTTCCAGGAAAATATAGCCGAAATAACCTGGGGGGCGTCCAGCCACATCACTTTTGCCATCTTCGTCCCACGCATAAACCATATTCAAATCGGTGTCAAAGTAGGACAGGTCATCCTGCCAGTTAGCCGGACCACCGATGTGAGGGTCCCCCCACATGCCAAAAATAACTTCGTGCAGATCTTTTTCACTTTTATTGGTTACCCGGTAAATCAGGAAAATAATATCTTCCGCCAAGGGGTTTGCCCACTGGTAGTATCGGCATTCGATTTCCAGACCCAGGCCCTTACGACTGGAATCGTCCGGGAAGGGGTAATACTTAAATTCGAGATTATTCCTATCGTCCACCACGAAAAAGGATTCCATGTCGGCATTACTGGAACCCTGACGGAGGGCCCCTGGCCAGACGTACCGTTTCAGGTTGGCATTGTACCAACCCTCCGGCCAGCTATCCGGTTTTCCGTCTCCATCCCGGTCCACATCGGTGGAAGTGGGAATGTAAGGGCTGTTTGGATCCGCATAGGGAACCCCCAAATCGTTGTAAGCCAACGGTTCCCATCCCCAGAACAGTTTACCGTCAGGCGAAATTTCACCCCCCAGAGAAACGAGTCCATCGCTGATGACCCGTGCCATCCAAACCGGGTTGCTGTCCTTGTCCAGAACCGGATCCCCATTTTCATCCAGTTTGATGTAGGCGTCCTGGTGACTGTTGGGTGCTACTGGTACTTCCGCACAGATGAAGGGACCGAATTCATAGCCGTAGCCTAAACCTTCCCATACAATATCGGTAACGCGGTTTCCAGGACTGGAAATGGATCCGTAATTCCAGATTTCAGTAGTGATTTTATTTCCGTTCAGTATGGCTTTCTGCCGCCGGAGTAATTGATCGTTTTTTGCCGCCTGAATACGAGCCAGCAAACGGTCGCGCCAGCGGTAATACTCCCGGTATTCCAGATCGGACCAGGTTTTCCGCGGACCCTCCAAATACCACTGTTTTGAAAAACGTTTGGGTCTTTTTTCCTGAGCCTGGGAGATAGTCCCCAGGATCAGGAGGGAAATGATAAAGATTGAAAGAGGAATTTTGATTCGCTGCATCATAGATTAAAATTCGACTGATAAACCGGCGCTGAAAGAGCGGGGGGCAGTGTAATAGTAGGGACGGTTCTGGTACTCAGCCCAAGTATGGACACCGGGCTCTCCGTAGTGCATCTTAAACCCTTCTGTTTCCTGTGTACTTCGGTTGACGTAGGTGTAACCGGAACGACCTGTATCATTGAATACATAACGTTCGTTTCTGCGGTCCAGCAGATTGTATACCTTGACATAAATGATGCAGTTATATTGGCCCAGTCTCAGATTCTTGTGAAAGCGGAGATCAATTTTCCACTGCCAGGGTTTTCGGCCACTGTTGGGCTGGGGGACATAATTGGCTTCAGGAATATTGGGAGTATAAGGCCAGCCGCTGCTCAACTTGTTGATGATGCCTACGCTCCAGTTACGGGGGTCACCAATGGAGACGGTGGCATTGAAAATATGGCGCTGATCCCAAGCCAGGGGAACGATCCGTTTCTCTTCTTCTTCTCCAGTAAGTGCATTGTAATAAAAAGCGCCGGAGGATACACTATTTCCTTCTGTCACCTGGTAAGAATAATCCAGGAAGGCCGTGGTCTTGGTGACGCGATCATACCGTTTGGTTAGACTGAAAGTGAATCCCTTCACATTGCCGTAATCCTTGTTCAAATAAATGCTGTAATTGGAGGGGCCGTATTTTTCAGAATCGTAGTGGAGAGCCTGCAGCGCCAGGAGATCCCGAATATCTTTATAAAAAGCACTGGCTTCAATCGCCAAAATATTCGTGAGCTGCTGTTGAAGTCCGAACTCATATAAAACCGTTTTTTCCGGCTTCAGATTGGCATACCCAACTGTGGGGTTCAAGCCGGCACCAAAAATGCTGGTTCGGTACAGTCGCCGTAAGGTGGGCATCTGGTAAAAATGACCATAGGAAAAGTGGAGAATTCCCCGGTCCGTAATGGGGAAAGCAACGCCCAGGCGGGGAGAAATCATGGTTTTCGGTGTAGCTTGTTTTCGGGCGCCTTCTGGTTTCAACAGATCGGCATTATATTTTTCATTGGGGTCGAAATAGTCGTACCGAAACCCCACATTGGTAATAAAATGATCGTACTCAATTTTATCCTGTAAATAGGCGGAAAAGAATAGCGCCTGATTGTTATAATGATTATGAAAAGGAGAATTATTGGCAGGCAGGATGGTGGGTTGGAGATATTCCTGGTTATCATAAAGAACGGTGAAATTCCGTTCATCCAGGAGATCGTTCCGGTAATTCATCCCTGTTTTCATTTCGTGGCGTTTAGTAACCTGACTGGAAAAATCGAATTTAAAGCCGAAGGAATTGGATTTCCGGTACACATGCCCGTGCTGAGATCCACCAAAGACGAAGGTGGCCGAGGTGGCGGAACCCCGGATCCTGGAGGTGGGCACATATTTGGAATGAGGTAACAGGTAATATTTATTCCCGTCTTCATCCAGGTTGTACAGGACATAGGCATCGGAGCCAAACCGGCTGGCTTCATCCTGATGAACGGCAGAACTGAGATCTACCGGTCGGAATTGGTATTGTTTATAATCGGTTGTGCCGAAAAAGAGGTTCGCTTCATAAAAACTTTTTATTCCTACTGCATGATTCAGCTTGATAGAGTAGTTACTGTTGGCACTCTTATAAGTGGTGGTTCCGTCCGGATTATATTTATAAGAATGAACGTAGGACTTGGAGGTGCCGCCGGAATGGAGGATTTGAAACGATAATTTGAGTCGGGGTGAAATTTTGGCTGTGAACTTTGTCAGCAGGTTCAAGCTCTGGTTGGGATTCATAGGGACGTAACTACTGTCGCCCCCTAGTTCGATGTACCAGTTCTCTGAATCCCTGAAATCGGCAGAGTCACCAATCGTATGCTCCCGGATACCGTAAAGATACCCTTCACTCGCGCTATAACGCCCGCTGATATTGAAGGTCAGTTGTTTGGCTAGAGGAACAGGACCGTTAATGGTGCCCTCCCACACCCGGTTGGCAAAAAGACTGAGAGCATCAATGTGGGTGAAGATATCCGTATCTTTTGAAAGGTAATCACCGCTTTGATAGGACAAGCTGCCATGGTAATCCTTGCCCCCGTCTTTGGTTTGTAAATTCACAATCCCGCTCATGGCATTTCCATATTCTGCATTGAAAGCTCCGGAGACAACTTTCATTTCCTCCAATGCTTTATTGGAAATGTTAATTGCCAGACTGTTGGTAAAGAAAGGATTGGAGACGGAGACTCCATCAATATAGTAACCCACTTCATTGTAACGCCCGCCACGGATGTGAAGTTCACCTCCGGCGCCCTGATTCACCCCGGCCTGCGTTACCAGAACACCTAAAAAGGTCTCCACTGGCATTACATTTATTTCTTCCGAAGTGGTGATTTTCTGGGAGGCGGTTAAATCTTTCTGAACCAAGGGTCGTTCGGCGATGACGGTTACTTCTTCTCCCTCTAATACCGATGCTTTCAAGCTGAAATTTTCAATGGTGGTTTGGCCCAGGCTTACCCGCAGATTCTGGATCCGGTAGGAGGCGTATCCAATGTAGGTAGCCCGCAGGGTGTAGTTCCCCGGGGGGATGTTAAGGATGACGTAGTCGCCATTTACATCGGTGGCGGCGCCTAGGGAAGTACCCTCGATAAAGACGTTTACCCCTGCCAGCGGCGCTCCCGTTTTGGCATCGGTTACGTGCCCTGAAATTTTACCTGTATTCGCCCCGAGTAAACCGGTACCGAACAGGATAGACAGGCAAAAAAGAGCGAATTTTTTCGTATGGAGATGCAAATCGTGTGGAACCGAATTCATAAGACGAGGGCGAAAGTAATACTGTTTCATTTCAAAAAAAAAGCGTTAGATGTGAAACCGGGAAAATTAAACGTAACTCAGAATTGAGTGAATAGCCCGTGGAAAAAATAAAATTAATATTTGTCAAATGCCGTGGAAATACCCTATAATCTATGCAATTGAAAAGCATTATTCACGTAGCAAACGAAGGAGGTATAATGAAGAAATTCGTTACCGCGTCATTTTTACTATTTACATTTTCTGCCTTAGCCTTAGGAGAAGATACTTTTAGTCTGCATAGTCTTTATTACTCACCTCTCGGTGATACCACAATCTGGAGAACGAGCTCCGGTCCACGGGGTGTCTGGTCCGGCTCGGATCTGGATCAGGATGGGCGCCAGGAAATCTGGGCGGTGGATTATACCGATGGTGGTAAGGTTCATGCCTTTGAGTGGTACTATGGCGACACGCTGGTTCATGTCTGGTCTTCTGCTCCCACCAATTCCGGCTATTCCACCGGTACCCGCTGGGTTCAAACCGGTGACCTGGACGGTGATGGGTTAGGTGAGGTAATCTTTTTCGCCGGCCGCGATGTGGATTCAGACACTCTCGCCGGGTTGTATGTCTATGAATGGGATGGTGTTACCGATAATGGTTATGGCTCTTCCCCCACCTGGTTTAGAAATCTCCACACTGCTTTTAACGATTCCCTGGCGGATGTAAAAGTAGAACATTTCTCCGTGGGTGATATTGATGGTGATGGAACCCAGGAAATTGTCTGGGCCAACAACGGTCCCAGTAATCCGGTGTACGGGACGGTAGATGGATCCACTGCTTACTCGGAAGACCGGTTTATTATTGCTTCCGTTTCCGGTGATATTGGTGTGCTGCCCCAGTTGAACCTGGAGTTTGCCGCTTCTCCCCGGGATGCGGATAAAGACGGTGTCCGGGAGAATAAATTTGGAGGCGGTAGCCCTCAGGGTGTCGTTATTGCCGATACCGATGGGGACGGGAAAAAAGAAGCGGTTTGCTTTGCCTGGAACAATCTTTCCTGCTTCATTATCGAAGCTACCGGTTCCGATGCTTATACGGTATCTGATACTGGCTATAAAATGGTGACCCTCCGTGATGACTGGACTCTGGCACCTACGGTAGCGGATGTGGATGGAGACGGTAAGGATGAAGTGTATGTTGCTTCGTTTTACACCGGCATCGTTTATGTTGTGGCTGATAAAGATGGGGATGCCACCACCTTTTCAAATTTGGAATATGGTGCCATTGATACCCTGGGTGGTTATGGATTGGGAATGTCAGCCAGTAACAACGCTTTTGGCGACCCGGCACTGTTTGTCGGTCTTGGCTCCGGTTTTGTGAAATTAGACTACACCGGCACCGATCTTTTTGATGAAAATTCTTGGACTAAAACTGAATTCAGTGTGGATTCAAACCAGACCGGTGGCGTGAATAAAATGTTCGCCGGAGCAAACTTGGATAATGACAAGTTTGGTGAAGTCGTCCTGGCCTATCAGGGTGTTGCCGACAGCGTGTATGCCGGTACCGATTCCGCCATGGCTAATCCCAACCGCGTGTTTCTACGGGTGTTGGAATGGTCCGGCGAGAGCTCCGAACTGGCGGTGAAAGATGTGGTCCTGATTACACCGGATCAGTTCAAACTGGCGGACAACTACCCGAATCCCTTCAACCCCTCCACCACAATTGAGTATACCCTTCCCATTGCCAGTACCATATCGTTGACGGTGTACAACATGCTGGGACAGGAAGTGGTAAAGCTGGTGAACAACGAAAATAAACCGGCTGGTTCGTACTCCGTCCAGTGGAACGGATTGGATCATAATGGCGTTAAGGTCAGTTCCGGCACCTATTTCTATACCTTGAAATTCGGGAATTTCAGTAAGACCAAACAGATGACATTCCTGAAATAAACTGACGGTACAAAGCTGAAAAAAGCCTCCCGGGTTCCCGGGAGGCTTTTTTTATTTCTTACTATGGGGCGAAAAACCGATTTTGTTTATTTAGAAACGGGATAAAAAGAAGGTAAATTCGTGTTTTAGAATGACATGCTGACCTTTCAAAAACTGAAAATTTTATTCTTATCACTCCTTCTGACCACCGGTTCCACCTGGGCTCAATTTCTTGATGGAGCGGCAAAGGTAGAATTAGAACAAACCACTCGTTTGGAGAAAAACGTCCGCGGGACGATGGTATCCGGCAGTTCAAAAATGTATTCCGCCGGGATGAAGGTTGAAGGAGTTGCCCTTCGTTTTAGCAGTGACAGCCTTCCTGAAGAGGTTCAATTCCGATTTCAGAGCGAGGAGGGGAAGTGGTCTCCCTACAAGAAAGCGCGCCTATTCCCCGAGCCCCAGTCCATGCGGTACATTGCCACCTACCGGGATGCCGATCTTCTGGACCGTTCCATCCAGTTTCAGTTTCGAATTATAGTCACCCGGGGGGATGTGATCCTCCTATCCGGCGGTCTTATGTTTCCGGATGAGGAAGTTTATCCCCAGGGGGTTTTGCCTCCCAAAATATTAAAGTCGCTGCAGGTTGAAAAACCCCGGATTATCACCCGGGCGGAATGGGGAGCCCATCCACCGAAATACGAATATCGGAATCAGCCCTATTTTGATAAATTAACCTTGCATCATGCAGCCGGCTGGGCCGCCCGCTCACTGGAAGAGGGGAAAAAACAGGTGCTGGCGATTCAGGAATTCCACCAGGAAGGGCGGGGCTGGAACGATATTGGATATCATTTCGTTGTTGATATGGCTGGCAATATTTACCAGGGTCGCCCGGAAACCGTGGTTGGAGCCCATGTGGGCGGTGCCAATACAGGAAATACGGGGGTTTGTATTCTGGGATGTTATCACCCTCCGGAGCCCAATTTTAACTGTAATGATCAGATGACACCTGAAACCAAGCGGGCCCTGGTGCACCTGTACGCCTGGATCTGTGATGCCTATGGTGTTGATCCAAAAGTCCTGTTAGGACACCGGGACTATTTTGGAACCACTAGCTGCCCGGGGGATAATGTGGAACCGTTAATTCCGCCCATGCGGGCCGATATCGCCCTGTACATCGAGTTCGGGGAACAGCCCTCCCGCTTTGCCCTCCACCAGAATTATCCCAACCCCTTTAACCGAAGCACCACGCTTCATTACGACTTGTCAGAGAATCTGCCGGTCCGCCTGACAATTTTTGATTTGCTGGGACGGGCAGTACGGGTGATGGTAAATGAAGAGCAGCATTCCGGGTATAAAAAGGTAAAGTGGGATGGTACGGACCAGGAGGGAAAACCGGTAGCCACAGGAGTCTACCTTTACCGGATTGAAATGGGATCCTATTCTTCCGTGAAAAAAATGGTATTACTGAAATAATGGGATCTTACAAAATCGGCCTGGATCTGGGGGGCACTAAACTGCTGGGTTTGGTAACGGAAGACGGCCATATTCTCCGTCAGGATAAACAGGTACTGCCCCATTTCAAGCATCTGGAAGAATTGACCCGGTTCATTCATCGTTTCTACCGGGGATTGATCGATCCCCTTGCCTTAAAGGGGGAAATCTCTATTGGGCTGGCGCTTCCTGGTCCGGTGGATATTGAAACCGGAATCGTTCACTGCCTGACGGCTTTTGGCTGGGAACGGGTCCCGGTGTGTGACCTTCTGGAGTCGAAACTCGGCAGAAAAGTCGCCATTGAAAATGATGTTAACGCCGCTACGGTGGCAGAGTATCAGATGGGGGCCGGCCAGGGAGCCGACTCCTTATTTACGTTCTATCCCGGTACCGGGCTCGGCGGCGGTTATATTTCCAGAGGTCGGTTGATACGGGGATTCAATGGCACGGCCGGGGAGGTAGGTCATATGGTCATTCAAATGGACGGACCTGACTGCTCATGTGGTCAACGGGGGTGCCTGGAGGCCATTGTCAGCAATCGGGGCATGAAAAACCTGGTCAATCAATTTAAATCCCGTAATAAAAATTCATCTCTGCTGCAGAAAGAGCTCCTGACCGGCGATGATCTGATTCGCGCCTGGCGGGAAAAAGATCTGCTGGCGCAAAAAGTATTGAATTATCAGGCCCGGGCCCTGGGAATCGGCATTGCCAATGTAATCAATATCACCGGAGTGGATCGGGTGATAATCGGGGGAAAAGTATTCCAAGAGTTAGAGAAGGAACTATTTCCTGTTGTGGAAGCAACCGCCAGAAAATATTCCATCGGCGATGGAATGAGGGGAGTAGTATTAAAAGCGAATGCCCTGGGTGAAAATGCACCAGCCCTGGGGATGACGTTTCTTTAAATACCGAAGAAAAACAGCAAAACTTCAGGGACCTGATCTGCCCAGGCTTGTTCGTTATGTTCCGCTCCGGGGAACAATTTAAACCGATAGTCTGATCCGGGAGTAAACTTCTGTTCCCGGAGGGCGGTATCCATACGCAGTATGGCTGGCTTCAGGTTTGCTTCCAGCCCCTTTGTTCCGTTAAACAGAATGATGTGGAGCGTTTTTTTCGGACCATGATAGCGAGAAACCTTTTCTACCCATTTGGAATGATTGACCAGGAAAGCGGGTGAAAGACAAGCAACCATAGAGAACACCTGTGGATACTCCCAGCCCAGATAAAAAGCAATCAATCCACCCATGGAAGAACCCATCACCGCTGTATGGAGTGGATCCGGTAAGGTCCGATAGGTTGAATCAATAAACGGTTTTACCGTTTGAATCAGAAATTGGCTGTACTGATGACCTTTTAATTCGGGATTGTATTCCGCCTCCCGTCACGGCGTATTGTATATCCCCACCATGATGATTTCCCGGATCAACCCCTCCTGAATTAATCGAGTAGCGGTTTCATCCAGTCTCCAGTCGTGCCCGGCAAAAGACGTGGCCGGGTTGAAAACATTCTGACCATCCTGGATATACAATACGGGATAACGCCGATTTGTGGCGGCGTAGGAAGGGGGGAGCCAAAAAAGGGGGGAGGGCCCCCTACCACGCTCACGGGGGCACCAATGAGGATGAAGACTTGTCTT
>CAZNUM010000007.1:0-52276 GCA_964576315.1 uncultured bacterium | reverse complement strand
CGAGAGGACCGATGTGGACGAACCTCTGGTGCACCAGTTGTTTCATCAGAAGCATTGCTGGGTAGCTATGTTCGGAAAGGATAAGCGCTGAAAGCATATAAGTGCGAAACCTATCCCAAGATTAGATCTCCCTACCCTAGTGGTAATAAGGCTCGTTGTAGACGACAACGTTGATAGGCCATAGGTGTAAGTACAGTAATGTATTGAGCCGAGTGGTACTAATCAGCCGAACGGCTTTACCAATCTTTCTTTATTAATTGAATTTCCGTTAATCCCCAAAGATTTTCTCCGGCGACCATAGCGTAGGAGTTACACCCGATCCCATCCCGAACTCGGAAGTTAAGCCCTACAGCGCCGATGGTACTGCGCGGGAAACCAGCGTGGGAGAGTAGGTCGTCGCCGGGAACCCTTGAATCCCCCCGGAAACCCCGGGGGGATTTTTTTTTACTTTTCCCTTTGTGACTCCGGTCACAGAGGGTGCATTTTCACTTGGCGATTCTTTTTTCCAGCATCTAAATTGAAGAACAGTAATTATTCAGTTAGGTAGACTTTGAATTTGAAAAAATACATCTTATTAGCTGGGCTCGCCCTAGGCCTGGCCACAGAATCGGGTCAATCCCAGGCTCAGCTGGAGGGTCAGTTCTTCGAGTACACCACCTATTACATTAGTAGCATCGATATTCAAACAGGTGCCTCTGATGTCCCATTCTTCCGATTCCGGATTTATGCCGATCAATATCCAGTCCAGTGCAAAATCGTGTTCCGGGCCTCCATGGTTTCGCCCAGTCTGGGATTGAATACAAAAACAACCATCCTTGAATTGGAAACTTCTGAATTCACTTTGAAGGCGGATCTGATTCTGGACAACCGGAATTTCTCCAGCGCCACCACCGTCTTTTATGATGAAGGCTCTCCGCCCAACGTGGTTCCGATACAGATCACCACCAAAGAAGTCATTAATCCCTCCGAATTTGAAACAATGCTGAGTGCCATCATGACCACGGGAAAACTGGCGGATGGGGAATATACCTTTGAAATCGAATTGTACTCCGGCCCGGATCTCACATTATCAGGTCATGAAATCAAGACCATTGTCGTCCAAACACCGGTTGGCATCAATCTTGAATCCCCCGGGGGAGAATTGCCAGACACTTCTTTTAACGTTGTTTACACCACTTACCCGATTTTCAACTGGTATAGCTCCAGTTGCAACAATTGTAAAACCTATATCCGCGTGGCAGAGTTTAAACCGGGCCAACATTCGGTGCCGGATGAATCCTTTAAGGATGAAACTATGCTGCCGGTGGATTTGATTCAGGGATGGGAACCCATTAACAATATTACCACTTTCCAATATCCTTTTTCCAACGCCAAACCACTGGAGTACGGCAAGGTCTACGTCTGGCAGGTGAAAAATACCATTCCCACCACGGCAGGACCTGAGGATCTGCTTTCCCCAATCTACGCCTTTAAGGTAGTCAATCCGGGACAAACCGCTACTACTTCATCAGCAGTGACAGACCCCCTGGTCCAATCCCTGCAACAGGTGCTGGATGCGGACCAGTTTAATGCTGTGTTCGGAAGCGGGGGTTCCCTGGAGGGTTGGACACCCTCGGGGACGTACAGTGTTGATGGATCCAGTGTGGATGAAGCCAGTGTACGTCATATTTTGGAGCAAATCATGAATTCCGAGCGGGAATTGAAAGGAATTCAGGTGCAGGAATAATGAAACGCATCCTAAATATCCATATAATACTGGTGATTTTCTTCTCGCTGGCCAGTTCGAAAACCGCTGACCGGATTGCTGTCGCTACCAAAGTACAGGGAGAAGTGGAATATGAACGGGGGGACGAAGGATTTAAGAAACTAACTGCCGGAAATATCCTGCAGGGCGGGGACCGGGTTCGTACCGGAAAAAATGGATTTACCGCCATCATTTTCATTGACGATAAATCGATGTTGAAGATAAAGGAAAAGACAGAGGTGATGATAAAAGGTCAGCGTTCTCAAGGGAGTATTTCGAAAAAAATCCATTTGGACGGCGGTACGCTCAGGGCCCAGGTAACGCCGCAACGAAAAGGTGATTTTGTTGTCCAGACCCCGGTGTCGGTGGCTTCCGTAAAAGGGACCGATTTCTGGCTATTGTCGAATGACCAGACCGGGGATCAACTGATTGGGATTGACGGGATTGTAGCGCTAGTGAACTTGATTTCAGGAGACAGTATTGATGTTTCAGCAGGCTTTACGGGACTTTCATCGCTGGATGGTTCCATTCAATCTTTCACGACCGATCCGACTACCATTCCCACCGACCCCGCCGGAGCTGAAACGGAACAGCCCTCCCGTCTTGAAATCGAGTTTAAGAGCCCCGACGGGAAGACAAAAACCCTCATTATTAATTATAAATAAGTACCTTCCTTCCTTGGCAAACCTTACAGCATTGATCAGACGGAATCTTGTACCCGCCGATTCATTCGGCCTGTTGTTTTTAATTCTTTTATCCACTGGAAATATTCAGGGGCAGAAACTGCATCATGAACCACCCGTGAGCATTCCTGCCGGTGAAGCAATTATTCTGTCTGCCGCCTCCGTCACGGAGGATTCAGTTGTAGAAGCTAAATTGTATTACCGATTACCAGGGACTGATTCCTTTTTGGAAGAGAATTTTCACCAGTCCGGGTTTTACTGGGAAGCGGTGATACCGGCGGATCAGGTCACATCGGCCGGAGTTGAGTATGTAATATCGTTTCAGTATGAAGATAATAGTTTGGCCACATTTCCAGTAAATGATCCTTTTAAAACCCCCTATTTATTACCAGTTGAGGAGGGGACTGAAACACAACCGGCGGATATGAAACGAAAAGATGCAGGCAGTAATATTTTAATTTTATCCCCGGAACCCAACGAAATTCTATCCCCTAAAGAAGTGTTAATTGCAGCCTCTTTTTTCAATGCACCTGAAGTCGACCTGCAAAGGGTCCGGTTATTCATTGATGATCAGGACAAAACTTCGGAAGCCCTGATTGCAGATGGAATTCTAAGTTATGCTCCTGCAGAAATCAGCGATGGATTTCATACTATTGAAATTAGAATGCAGGATACCCTCGGTGTGGCTTTGCCACCGAGTCGTTGGACGTTTACTGTAGGGAAAGGCGGACCGAAATTGGCGGAGGTTTTTGATGTGGGAGGACGAATCGGGTCTCGGTTTTCCCTGGAGAAAGTGAGTGGAATATCCCTGAATGTGAGTGAATTGACCGGGAACCTTCAGACCGACGTCAAATGGGCTCAGGTTCGCACTGATTTTAAGTTAACCTCCCGCGAGACGGAGTTTCGGCAACCCCAGTCGCGATTGGGCGCCACCATTAATTTCGGCCGTTTTCTCACCGTTAATTTCGGGGATTTCTATCCTCACTTTACACCATTCACCATTGATGGAATCCGGGTTCGGGGTGTAGGCGTGGATGCCGATTTGAACTGGGTGCGATTTCAGTTTGTCAAAGGGGAGATAAACCGGGCTGTTCAACACACGGGGAGACTGGACGGTGCCTATACAATTCTCTCGGCGGAGACGGAGACGGACACTACCGGTCACCGAACCTATGTCATAGACCGTCGCGGGTATACGTTTCAACAGAACATTATCTCCGCCCGGTTTTCTATTGATCTTAAATCCAAACTCAAGGCTGGGGTCCATATCCAGCAGGTGAGAGATGATAAAAATTCAATCAAAGCTTATATCCCGGAGGCGGTGTTTACCGTGGATTCCACCGTCACCGGAGTCACGCCGGGTAAATACACGTTTAATGAATTTCAGGCTCTGGTTCGCAATCAGGGGGATTCGCTTCGGCTTAACAGTTCCAACTGGCGGGGCGGGGATCCGGTAGATAACCTGGTATTGGGATTCAACTTGGGAACAACGTTTGACCAGAAACGCATCTCCTTGGATTTCAGCTGGAATTTAAGTCTTTACAACCGCAATATCTGGGATGGAGCCATGTCCCGGGCGGAGATGGACACGGCTTTGGATGATTCCTTGGACGGTTTTATCGGTGTTCAATATCAGGATGGAGTAAAGGTCGGTGGCGGTCAGGAGATCGACACGAGTAAAATTATAATCGATCCGATCAAGTTTGAAAAAATCTTTACGATTAATACCAACATGTCACCACTGGTACCCATTGATATCACGGCTTTGCAAAAACACCTGTTCACAACAATTATTAACATGCCTTCTTCCGCCTTTAATATTCGATTGCAGGGTAAATATGCCCTGAACCGTTTTTCGCTGGAATACCGCCAGGTAGGACCGGAATACGTCTCCCTGGGGAATCCTTTCCTGAGAAGCAATATACGCGAATTCTCAGTTAATGACCGGTTGCTCCTGATGGATCAACGATTAATTTTGAATGGTGGTTTCAAACACCAGGATAATAAGATTCTAAGGACAACGGTCAGCCCCTTAAGTACCAATACGTTCTTTTTCAATACGACTGTCTTACCGGGACCGGGTTTACCCTCATTCACTTTTAATTACCAGAATATTGGTAAAAACAATGAAAAAACGACTCTGGATACACTAGAGGGGGAATTAGTAGACTTGCGTGAAGATTCAAAGGCAGCTACCAATTTAATGATGATCACCCTTCCGTTTGAATTGGCAGGAAAAAAACAAAACCTGATCCTGAATTACAGCACGGTAAAAAATACAGATTTGCTGACAAATAAACGAAGTTCCGGGTATTTGTTTCCAAAGACCGATACAAAGTCATTCGGGTTAAATTTATCCTCCAGTTTTGCAAGTTCCTTGCGAACCATTGTGAATTTCAGCCGTACTCAATTATTTATTCCAATTAAAGAGGATAATAAAATCAAAAAGAAACCCTATACGTGGACTTCCGGTTCACTCTCAGGGCAGTATCGTTTGTGGAATCAGCAGGTTAAGTTGTTGGGATCCACTTCCTTTTTATTGAGCCAGGGAGCCGTCGATTCAAAAGTTTATGGTATTCAGGGGGGAGCCGAATATGCTTTCAAGTGGGGTCTGGTTGCCTCGGTCATGGGGAACTTCAGAATCAATTCCATCCCCTCCTACAAGGCGGATAAGATTGATAATGACCATGACGGGAAAGTGGATGAGAAAGGCGAAGGAATCGAAATCAATACCTCCAGTATCTTTTTCACATTCAGATATAATTTTTAACCATGCCTGAACTGCCCCGGTTCATCCAGAAATTTTTCAAAGAGCGATTCACTGGATGGATGATTACAATTGGGGCCATTGTGGTTGTTTCCTTTTTCCACTGGCTGGGTGTATTTGATTTACTTGAACTTAAAATTTATGACTACCGTTTTTACCGGGTACGAGGTCCTTTAACCGGCTGGACCGCCAGAGATTCCACCTTCATTAAACGGGGTACCGACGTTGTTCTAGTGGAAGTGGACGATGAAGCCTGGCGCCTGATGCCGGAAGAATGGCCTTACCCTAGAGGAACGATTTGGGCCCGGGTGGTGAGAAATCTATATAAAGCGGGTGCAAAGGTCATCGTTTTTGATATTCAGTTTGATGCTCCAGAAACCAAATCCGAATATCTCACTGATTTCGTTAAAAAGATGGATGAAAACTACATTCTAAATCAGATACCTCAATACGGTGATACAACCTTGGCGTTGGAGATTCAAAAGGCAATGCCCTATTTAATTCCCCGGCACGGGGATCAAATGTTGGGGGAAGCCATCGCCGAAGCGCAGGTCTTTGGAACCGAGGTAGTTCTGAATGTAAAAAAGGTTACGGAAGAGAATTTGCAGCCTCCGGAATACATCTCCTATCCGGTGGAACCCATTATGAAGGCTCACCCGGACGTGGGTCTGATTAATGACCAGATGGATGAGGATGGCTTTTCACGACAATATGCCATCTATGACCAGCTGATCCACGACCCCGGTACCTATTATCTTACTCTGGGAATAAAAGCAGTGAAAGCCTACCTCGGGATTGCGGACACCGCCAAGCCCTATTTCGAGCCGGATGATTTAACCTGTATCTACGGAAGCAAGATCATCAAGACCTACGGCTACGGTAATACCTTCCTGGTGAACTATTATGGACCTGCTTCCGGGTATAAAGTTCGCAGTAAGGAAAACTTTCCTGCCTGGGGAACATTCCAAAAGTATTCCATTGCCTACATTATTGATACGGAAGACGTGGAGTTAAGGGATCCGGCAGAGGACATCGACTGGATGAGTCAGTTTATTCCCGGTGAAATTCCAGATTGGATTCAGGCCATTGAAGACCCGGTGGAGCGACAGGAAATGATGGATGTAATGGGTCTGGGGCAGGAATTCGATGTAACCCAATCACCCTTTTATAACAAGATTGTGGTCATTGGGACGACGGTGGAAGTCCACCATGATTATAAACAAACGCCTTTTTATAATTATATGGGCATTCAACAAATTACTCCCGGAATGGAAACCCACGCCAATGCTATTCAAACGATTCTGGATGATAACTACATCAATGTGCTGGGGGGACGTTTTACCGGTTTAATTAATGATTATCCTTTCAGCCACACTTTGTTGATTGCCCTGTTAAGTCTGATTGCCTTTTTTATTTTGAGCTATTTGAATCCACTCGTAGCGGGTATCATCATTATTTTGGAGGGAACGATCTATTTCGGGGTCGTATGCGGGTTATTTGTGGATGATTTATTCTGGTTTGTAAAGGCCGTGAGCGTCAAACTACTGCCCGAATCCTTTGTCAATAGTCATGCTAACTGGTTTCATACCGGTTTGCCCGGGCCGGGACAAAGCCTTGTCATTCCGTTTGTGGCGCCGGTGGTGGGGTTGGTTGTAACCTACACGGGTAATGTGATTTATAAATTCCTGAATGAGCAGAAGGATAAGCGATTTCTAAAAAGTACGTTTGGTGCCTACATATCGCCGGAACTGATTGAACAGATGTACGAACAGAAGCAGGAGCCGAAACTGGGGGGTGTCCTTGGGTACCATACGGCCTTCTTCTCTGACATTCAAAGTTTTTCGTCTTTTTCGGAGGTGCTGGAACCAGAACGCATGGTCAGTCTGATGAACGAATATTTAACGGAGATGACTACAATCCTCTTGGAGCACAAGGGAACGTTGGATAAATACATTGGTGACGCAATCGTTGCCTTTTATGGAGCTCCCATGCCTGTCGAAAACCATGAATATCATGCCTGTATGACGGCGCTTGAAATGGAAAAACGATTGTTATATTTACGCGAAAAGTGGAAGAAAGATGGTACCTGGCCCGATTTGGTTTACAACATTCGCCACCGGGTTGGACTTAATTCCGGTGAATTGGTTACCGGAAATATGGGTTCTTCCATGCGGATGAATTATACCATGATGGGGGATACGGTGAATTTGGCTGCCCGCCTTGAACCGGCGGCAAAACAGTATGGCGTCTACATCTTGGTTGGGGAGAATACTTACAAAGCCGCCCACGAGCAATTTGAATGGCGATCTATCGACTACGTCCGGGTGAAAGGAAAGAAAAAACCTGAAAAAGTCTATGAATTGCTGGCAGAAAAAGGGGGCTTGAGTACGGAAAATGCCGATTTGATTGAAGCCTTTAATAAAGCTATAAAACACTATCAGCAACAGGAGTGGAAGACCGCCCTGAAAGAATTTGAAATTGCAGAAAAACTGGAGGAGAACTTCCTTTACCGTCCTACCAATCCTTCCGCCGTTTATATTCAGCGGTGTCAGTATTTCATTGAAAATCCCCCTGGCAAAGACTGGGACGGTGTCTGGGTTATGACCAAGAAATAGCCGGAATCCGTCCGGAACTCAAAACTCTTCAATTTTAATTCCGTCATTAAAATCCGTTAACTTATTCGTTTAGACCCACAGACGGGTGAGTGTAATTTTCGATTGCAATTTATGGCTAGATCACGCGGAAAGATTCTGTGGATTGATGACGAGATTCATCATCTAAAACCCCATATTCTATTATTGGAGGAAAAGGGGTTTACCATTACGCCCTGCACCAACGGCAAGGACGGGATTACGTGGGTGACGAAGGAGACTTTTGATCTGGTATTGCTGGATCAATTCATGGACGGGATGGATGGCATTGAAACGCTCCATGGTATAAAACAACTCCAGCCGACGCTCCCGATCATCATGATCACTAAAAGTGAGGAAGAGTGGTTGATGGATCGGGCTATCTCAGAGAAAGTGGCCCATTTTCTGATTAAGCCTGTTAATCCCACCCAGATTTTTATGGCCTGTAAACAGGTACTTGAGGATGAAAAAATCCGGGAAGAGTTTGCTACCAAAAGCTATTTACAATCCTTCCGGGAGATGGACACACAAATTCAGGAGGCCAGTTCATTTAAAGACTGGTGGACATTGTACAATTCCCTGGTGCAATGGCAGCTGGATTTTGATGAACACGGTGTGACAGATTTTGATACGATTTTAAAAAACCAGATAGAAGCCTGTAATAAAGAATTTTCCCGCTTCATTATGGCTAATTATGTCACCTGGTTGAGGTCTCCGGAACGTCCCACCATGTCAGTAGACCTTTTTTCAAGAGAAGTCGCTCCCCGGTTGAGACGGGGGGAAAAGGTGTTTTTCTTGGTTGTGGACGCCATGCGGCTGGATCAATTCATGGTTCTTTATCCTTTATTAAGCGATTATTTCAAACTAGCCGTTAAACCGTCGGTTTCCATTCTTCCCTCTGCCACTCCCTTCAGTCGAAACGCCTTGTTCTCGGGATTATTTCCGGAGGAATTTTGCAAAAAATACCCCAACCAGTTGCAATTGCTGAAAACGGAATCCGGAAGTATGAACAGCCTGGAGGATCGGTTTTTAAAAGACCAGTTAATTCGTCTGGACCTGGATGGGAAATCTTTTCACTATCATAAAATCTGGCAGGTGGAACATGGACAGAAATTCCAGGCCAAGGTAAGTGAGTATTTCCGTCAGGATTTACTGGCTGTAGTCGTCAATTTTGTTGATCAACTCGCCCACCGCCGGTCGGAATCGGATGTTCTAAAAGAAATGGTACCGGATGAATCCGCATACCGACAGGCGGTCTTGAACTGGTTTGAACAATCCTGGTTATTCCGATTGTTACGGGAGGTGGGAACAGCAGGGTATAAAATTGTCATGGCCAGCGACCATGGCAGTGTTATGGTCAATCGGGGCGTCCTGGTCAACGCCGATCGCTCCACATCAACGGGAGTTCGGTACAAGTATGGCCGTAACCTGAATTTGAATGAACGACATGCCTTAATCATCCGAAACCCTGAAACTTACCGACTTCCCCCGATCGTCCATCAAACCAATTATATCCTGGCAAAAGAGGATGTCTTTTTTATTTACCCGAATCAGCAACAGAAATATGAAGCGCTTCTGAAAGGCAGTTTCCAGCACGGTGGCGTTTCCATGGAAGAATTACTGGTCCCCGTTTTTCTCATGGAGGCCAAAAGTTGAAACTGATGACCGAGTCCGTACTTGAAATGCAGTCTTTTGCCGCTCGTTTGGGGCGGGAATTACCGGTGGGTACCGTTCTGGCTCTGATGGGGGACCTTGGTTCGGGAAAAACCACGTTTTGTCAGGGTCTGGCCACGGGACTGGGAGTAAAGGAAATGGTCACATCCCCCACCTTTAAACTGGTCAGTGAATACGAGGGCGACCGCTGCTGGTTCTATCATGTAGATTGTTACCGCCTTGGGTCGCCGGAAGAATTTTTAAATATTGACGGTGAAAAATATTTGTCACCTGACGATGGAATTTCGGCAATTGAGTGGGCGGACCGAATTGATTCTCTCCTTTCTCAAAAGGTGGTTAAAGCGTATTTCAAGTGCATTCCAGGAAAACCCAATACCAGGAGCCTGGAAATACGGGGATGGGAATTTTGAACCTACTCGCGATTGAAACAGCCACCAATTGGTGCAGTATCGCCTTAATCAAACAGGGGGATTCTGTAAAGGAAATCACGGCCAGAATTCCACGAAAACATGCGGAGGAATTGCCCCGCTTTTATGAACAGCTAACAAGTACAGCCCAGCCATTCACTTTAAAAAAGCTGGATGCTATTGCCATATCCATCGGTCCCGGCTCTTTCACCGGCCTGCGAGTCGGGTTGAATTTTGCCAAGGGAATGGCTTACGTGTCACACCTGCCACTCATCCCCGTGCCGACCTTATTAGCCCTTGCCTTTGGATACGGACGTCCTTGTCACTGCGGCGTTGTATTATTACACTCCCATGGGAATATTGTCTATTACCAGGAGTTTGCCCTGATCGGAAATAAGGTTAAGGCCCTCACCGACGCAAAAGCGGAGACGTGGGATTACCTTGGACGTCAATTAAAACATTGTGATCTCATACTTCATTCGGGATGTGACCAATTTGTGGGGGGAATGGATCTTGTCATTGAAGTTCAACCTTCCTCTGCCGCGGTCGGGTTATTAGCGGAACAACATTTCAATGACTGGAAAATTGAGGATCCCCTGGGAGTAGTATCCAATTATGTGTATCCGTTTAAAATCGAGAAAAAGTAGGGCGGGTTGATCAAACCGTTCTCAGGAGTTTCTTTGTATTGAAGGTGTTTTTGGCTAAAAAAGACTCTAATTTTCCCGCCATATTACCTGCAAAGAGGAATCAATTCGTCATATTCATCCCATACATTGATGCATATAGTTAAAAACGATTTAGGAGGACAGGACTTTTTAAAACATTATGGCTTGGTTTAGTAGAAAACAGGATAAAATAACCCAGCGAAGGAAGAAAGATATTCCCAGTGGTTTATGGATCAAGTGTCCCTCCTGTTCCGAGATTCTCTATAAGCCGGAGTTGGATAAACACTTTTCGGTCTGCTCTCACTGTGGGCATCACTTCCGGGTTACGCCGGAATTGTACCTTACGTTGTTGTTAGACGGGGGAAAGGGGAAGGAACTGTTTGCAAATATCGAGCCCGTGGATCCCCTGAAATTTAAAGCGGGAAAGAAATATTCGAATCAACTGACAGAAAACCAGGAGAAAACCGGTAAAAAAGATGCTATTGTATGCTACCGGGGAAAAATGAATGGCCATGACATTGTATTGGGAATTATGAATTTTAAATTCATTGGGGGCAGTATGGGATCGGTGGTGGGAGAAAAAGTATCCCGCTGTATTGATTTAGCCCGTCGTGAAAAAATCCCCTTTATTTTAGTCTGTGCTTCCGGAGGAGCTCGAATGCAGGAGGGTGCCATATCCTTAATGCAACTGGCTAAAACCAGCGCCAAACTGGCCCGTTTTCAGGAAGACGGAGGTTTATATATCCCCATTCTTACGGATCCAACCACCGGCGGCGTTACCGCCAGTTACGGAATGTTGGGTGATATCATTTTGGCTGAACCGGGAGCGCTGATTGGGTTCGCTGGTCCCCGGGTAATTAAACAGACGATTGGAGAAGACCTGCCAGACGGGTTCCAGCGGGCGGAATTTTTATTAAAAAAAGGATTTATTGACCATATTGTTTCCCGGGACCAGATGAAAACGCTTTTGACCCGTTTACTAAATATTTTGACATGAACCGCGTACCGAATATTTTAATCGCCAATGATGACGGAATTTATGCGGATGGGATTTACGCTCTGTGGGAGGCCATGTCTGAAATTGGGAGGGTGACCGTCGTCGCACCAGACACGGAAAAAAGTGCTGTAGGACATGCCATTACTATTTCGGATCCAATCCGGATTCAGGAAGTGAAACGGGGAAATGGTTTTCGTGGATATTCAGTAGATGGCACCCCGGCGGATTGCGTAAAAATCGCAGTACAGTCCATCATGCAGCATCCCCCTGATTTTATCGCCTCCGGGATTAATGCCGGGGCGAATGTTGGTACGAGCATTATTTACTCCGGCACACTCTCGGCTGCTACGGAGGGAACCATCCTGGGCATTCCTTCCATGGCCATTAGTTTTGATTCGGTTAAGGGGGGAAATCTGGAACCTGCCAAAGCCATTGCACAGAAACTGGTAAAAATAATCCTCTCCAGAGGTTTACCAACAGGGACGTTATTGAATGTGAACGTTCCGAATCTGCCCCTCGAAAAAATTGGGGGTTATCGGGTTACACGGCAGGGAAATATGTATTTTAAAGACCGGTTTGAAAAACGGGAGGATCCCCGGGGACGGTTATATTACTGGATGACAGGTCAGGTCATTGATCCGGATCCCTCCAGCGATTTTGATGGCAAGGCGCTCAGTGAAGGCTATGTGAGTATTACCCCCATCCACTTTCAAATGACGGATATGGCGTTTCTGGAACAGTTAAAGGCTTGGAATTTCAATTGAGACCGGAGCGGAAAGGGGGTGTTGCCATTCTTGATTTTGGCTCCCAGTATACGAAACTAATTGCACGCCGGATCCGCGAGCAACACGTCTATTCTGAAATTGTCTCTCCCGAAATTTCCTGTGAACAGCTTTTAAGGCACAAGCCCCGTGCAGTCATTCTCAGTGGCGGACCCTCCAGTGTCTATGAAAAAACAAAACCGGAGTTTGATAAACAGATTCTGGAACTGGACATCCCTGTTCTTGGAATTTGCTACGGACTCCAACTGCTTGCTGACTTTTATGGCGGGAGGGTTGAAAACGCAGAAGCAGGTGAATACGGATTTGCGGAATTGCAGATCGAAAAGAGCGAAGGATTATTCTCCGGCATCGGCGATTCAACACGGGTGTGGATGAGTCATATGGATCGGCTTACCCGCTTGCCGGAAGGGTGGGAAATCTTGGCCCGTTCTGGGGAGGGGATCATTGCCGCCATGGCTCATGTTGTCAAAAAACGGTTTGCCACACAATTTCATCCGGAAGTGGTCCACACGAGTGAGGGTGAAACCATCCTAAGGAATTTTTTGTTTCAGGTGGCTCATTGTATGCCGGATTGGACACCGGGGAATTTCATTCAGGAGCAGATGGAAAAAATCCGTGAACAAGTGGGGAACCGTGCCGTTCTTGTGGGCGTGAGTGGGGGTGTTGATTCCACGGTGGTGGCAGCCTTACTTCACCGGGCGATTGGAAACCAATCCAAAGCGGTATTAATAGATCATGGATTAATGCGAAAACGGGAGGCGGAAGAATGTATTTCTGCCTTGGAAAGCGGTTTGGGGGTTCCCGTTCAGGTTGTGGACGACTCAGGAATTTTTTTGGAAAAATTAAAAAATGTTTCTGATCCGGAGCAGAAGCGCCGGATTATTGGCGAACAGTTTATTCGTTCATTTGAACGGGTAGCTAAAGAATTGGGTGAAATCCAGTTTCTGGCGCAGGGGACGCTCTATCCCGATGTAATCGAAAGCGGCTTTGGAGTGGGGCAGTCCACCCATACCATTAAAAGTCACCATAATGTAGGCGGACTCCCGGAATCCATGGGGTTTGAGTTAATCGAGCCGCTGCGGGATTTGTTCAAGGATGAAGTGCGAAATGTGGGGCGGGAACTGGGCTTGCCGGAATCGCTCATTCAGCGCCACCCATTCCCGGGGCCCGGGCTGGCAGTGAGAATCCTGGGAGCGATTACGCCTGAGCGTCTATCTATCCTGCGGGAAGCGGACGATATTTACATTCGTACGTTACAAGCTGAAAATCTTTACCATGAAATCTGGCAGGCTTTTTCCATCCTGATACCGGTTAAAACGGTCGGTGTGATGGGAGATCAGCGCACCTATGAATATTTACTGGCTTTGCGTGCCGTAACTAGTAGTGATGGAATGACTGCCGACTGGTTCCGAATGCCGGATGAAGTGCTGTCTAAAATTTCCTCCAGGATCGTGAATTCAGTTAAAGGTATTAATCGGGTTGTCTACGATATTACAACGAAGCCACCCGGCACGATTGAATGGGAATAGTCGGCGGTTCTATTTATATTCCGGAACTTTGAGGAGAAAAGAGATTATTGTAATCAATTGAATCTCGGTAAATAGAAATTATGTGTGGTATTATCGGATATTATGGACCCAGGGAGTCGGTCCCCATCATCATGAAAGGCTTGAAAAGGCTGGAATACCGGGGGTACGATTCTGCCGGGATCGCCGTGATGGACGGTGCAGAGATTCAACTGGTGAAGAAAGCGGGGAAAGTATCGGAACTGGAAGCGTTGATGAATCGCCATTCCTTTACCGGTTCCATTGCGATGGGTCATACGCGATGGGCTACCCACGGTGCACCCAATGATCTGAACGCCCATCCCCATATGGATGCCAGTGGTACAATTGCCCTCATCCACAACGGTATCATTGAAAATTATGCCGTTCTCAGGCAGTATTTAACCGATAAGGGTATCGAATTAAAAACAGAGACCGATACGGAAGTCCTGGCTCAATTAATTGCCGATATCCAGAATGAAGATAAACTGGACTTCGAATCGGCGGTTCAGGCTGCCTTAAAGCAGGTTGTGGGGACTTACGGCATTGTGGTGATGAATGCGGAGGATCCAACGAAATTAATTGCTGCCCGCCTTGGATCCCCCCTGGTTCTGGGTCTGGGAGAGGATGAATATTTTCTGGCCAGTGACGCATCTCCTATTGTGGAGTTTACCCGTAATGTCATTTACCTTGATGAGGGGGAATTTATTGTGATTGATCAGGGTGGTTATACCATCAAAAGTCTTGGAGATAATCAAATTATCTCCAAAGAGGCATCCCGGATTGAGTACAGTATTGAAGAAATTGAAAAAGGTTTATATCCCCATTACATGCTCAAAGAAATCCATGAGCAGCGTCATACCATTACCGATACCATGCGGGGACGACTCAATGTTGTGGAGGGGACAGCCCATTTAGGGGGTATCCAGGATTACCTGACCCGGATAGAAAGGGCAAAGCAATTTTACATTACCGCCTGTGGCACCTCCTGGCATGCGGGCTTGATTGGGAAGTATCTGCTGGAAGAGTACTCCGATATTCCGGTCCATGTGGAGTATGCCTCTGAATTTCGATATCGGAGACCGGTTTTGAACGGGGATACGATTGTTATTGCTATTTCTCAGTCCGGTGAAACGGCGGACACCCTGGCGGCCGTGCGAAAAGCCAAGGATTATGGTGCTCTTACCATGGGCATTTGTAATGTGGTCGGCAGTTCCATTTCCCGGGAGACGGATTGCGGGATTTACACCCACGCCGGGCCTGAAATTGGAGTTGCCTCCACCAAGGCATTCACGGCACAGGTGACTGTTTTGTTTATGCTGGCACTATGTCTGGCTCGCCGCCACGGTCTTTCAAAAGCTCGGGGGCTGGAATTGGCCCGGGCCTTGAATAACCTGGGGAATTCCATTAACAACATATTAAAGAATTCGGATTCAATCCTGGAGGTTGCCAAACAGACGAAAACCGTAAATAATTTCCTCTATTTGGGCCGTGGCATGAATTTTCCCGTGGCCCTGGAGGGGGCGTTGAAATTAAAGGAAATTTCCTACATTCACGCGGAGGGGTATCCGGCTGCGGAAATGAAACACGGACCGATTGCCTTAATCGATGAAAAAATGCCGGTCGTTTTCCTGGCTCCCCATGACCGGACTTACGAAAAAGTATTATCCAATATTCATGAAGTAAAGTCCAGGGAGGGTATTATTATCACGGTGACCGATGAGAATACGGCTGATTTAACCGCCCTTTCCGATTATATAATTGAAATTCCTTCCGAACATCCGCGAACATTTCCGATTTTAGCAACCATCCCGTTACAATTACTGGCATACCATCTGGCTGTATTACGCGGTTGTAACGTAGATCAACCTCGAAACTTGGCAAAGAGTGTCACCGTTGAATAAAGTCATTTTCTCAGCTATGATTCTGGTTTCCAGTCCTGGTTTACTCGGGCAGAACTGGTTTTTATTCTCGAAAGTGGAAAAACAATTCAATCAGGCAGTGGACCATTACAATCAGGGTCATTACGCCATCACTGAATCAATCCTGAAGAAAATGATGAAGAAAGACAGGGGGGAGTACGAAGAAGCGAGTTTGCTCTTACTCATGAAGACGAACATTGCCATGGATCGAATTGGCGAAGCCCAGAAAATTGGACGTCAATTTTTAAGTGCCTATCCAACTAGTGTTTATACCAAGGATGTCTTTTTCAGTTTCGGCGATATTTTTATTAATCAGGGCCAATTTGAGTCGGCTTACAGGATGTACCTCCGGGCTCGGAAACTTCCGGGGAATCGGAAGTTTCTGAAACGTGTAGATGAGCGGCTGTTAAACGTGATTCAATTATCCTTATCTACCCGATTGTTCGATGAATTACTCAGCATTGAAACAGATCCACAGGCTGCCGCTATTCACCGGCTGGCTAAAGCCTATTCTCTACTGAATGATGGACTGCCGGATGAATGCGCCCTGACCTTAAGTGATTTGTCAGTGGAAGATGTTCCCTCAACCTACATTACGTTTTATGAACAATTACTGCGGGCATCTTACCAACCGGCGGAACCGGTACTGACGGTGGGTCTGCTGCTACCCCTCTCCGGGAAAAATGCAGCAGATGGAAAGGCTTTCTTAAGTGGATTTCAAAAAGGATATTCGGAGCAGAAAAGAGCGAATGGAAAAATAACGATCCTTATCCAGGACAATCGGAGTGACGAACTTGAGGCGGCTCAAGCGGCGCAGGAGTTAGTAAATTTGCCGGGCGTGGATCTCATCGCCGGTCCCCTGGATTCGAAAGCCGTTTTAACCACAACCTCCATCTTATCGTCATCTTCCATGCCCCTGTTCATTCCTACCTCAGTCCAAAATGGACTTACGGATTTGAACGGCTCTGCCTTTCAAATTAATTCTAATTTAGCCATGCGGGGGAGGCTTGCTGCACGCTACGCCGCTCTGACGCTGGGATTGGATAGTCTCGCCATCATTGCACCGGCTGATGATTTTGGCCATGTCTTAACGGATGCCTTTTTACAAGAAATCGACCGCTTGGGAAAGAGTGTCGTAGCCATAGAATGGTATTCCGGTTTGCCCATGGATTTAAGTCGCCAGTTTAAAAATATTCGTAAAGTTGGCTTTGGTCTCCAGCCGGTTGAAAAGGAAGTGGACGAGGAGTTACTGGGCATGGAAATCGACAGTCTGGATGCCATGTTCGATATTTCTGTGGAGGATTTCTTTAATCTTCCTGAAAAGGAAGAAAAACCGTTATCCCGCTCTGACTCGCTGAAAATTGTGCTGAATACCATCCAGGGGATTTATTTACCCATACATCCTGGTGAATTGGAATACGTGGCTCCCCAATTTCCCATGTACAATCTGAATGCGAAGATCATTGGAAATGAATCCTGGCAGGATCTGGATATTCTAACAAAAGAAAATATTGGTCCCCATATTAACGGTCTTTCCATCATCACCAACCGATTTGTAACCCAGGCTGATAGTTTTGATACTGGCGAGCGTTCCCCGGAATTATTTTATCAGGGTTTTGACCTGGCAAAATTACTTTTATCCCTGCCGATTCAGTCTCCTTCCAGGAAAGCAGTTATCCAAGCGTTGGAGCAGATTGATTTCTTTCACGGTATCTCCCAGTATTTTTCCATGACGGATGAATATCCGAATGTGAATGTGGCTCTTCAGGTGGTGGAATTCAGCGGTCAACAACTGCTGCAACGGGGTACCTTCCAGGGAGATTCCCTTGCGTTCGTACCCATTGGGACTCCCTGACAAAACTACCATTTCCTTTTCGTGGTTAGCGACACATTCATCGACTACTCCCCTGTTTTCCACTGTGAGGGTCTTCGAGCCGGCTTTTCTTTCAAATCCGGGGACTTTAGTCCCAACGACGATCGATGGACTCTGGCCCAATCCCTGGGATTAAACCCGGAAAGGATTGTCATCCCAAAACAAACACACACCAATAAAGTCCAAATAGTTGAGTATCCGGGAGCTATTCCTGAAACCGACGGCATCGTTACGGGTAAAACCGGTCTCGTCCTATCCATCCAAGTAGCTGACTGTATTCCTCTCTATCTCCTTGATCCGAGGAAGAAAATAATCGGGCTTGTTCATGCTGGATGGCGGGGTACGGCTGCCCAAATTGGAAAGCAGGCCATGAGGACCTTCCGGGAATTAGGATCCAACCTGAGTGATATAGTGGCCTTGATGGGCCCCAGCATTCATGTCTGTTGCTTCGAGGTTGGAGTAGAAGTGGCGAAGCAATTTCCCGCCCCTTTTTCTGAACGGAATGGAAATAAATATGACCTGGATTTAACCGCCGCATTAAATGCTCAACTGGCGGAGTCCGGCGTACCGGATTCTCAGATTACCGTTGCAGATGAATGTACCTGTTGTCACCCGGAACGGTACCATTCCTACCGGCGGGAAGGGAAAAAAGCGGGGCGAATGATCGCCCTATTCGGTTGGAAACAGCTCTCGAATTGAATTCTGGGATCTGATCCTCTAAATTCACCTCCTTATTTAAAGTATTCATGACTGTAATCGAAGCAATTTTCATGGGAGTGCTGCAGGGGCTCACCGAGTTTCTACCCATCAGTAGTTCGGGACATCTGGTAATCGGGCAGGCTTTACTAGGAATCCACATCCCCGGGAAAGCCATTGAAGTGGTTGTTCATGTGGGAACCTTATTCAGTATTCTCGTGGTTTTTTGGAATGACTGGCTTCAGCTGGTGAAAACCTTGAGGACCCAATCTTCAAGGAATTACTTCCTGTTCATTCTGATTGGAACCATACCGGCTGCTGTAGTAGGTATTCTTTTTGAGGACGCCCTGAACCAGTTATTTGAGAATGTTTTTTCCGTGGGGTTTGCCCTGTTGGTGACGGGAGGAATTCTGCTGGTAACCAAATGGATGTCGGAGGGGGAGAAAGCAGTGTCTTTGCGACGGGCCATTCTCATTGGAATGGCTCAGGCTATGGCAATAATTCCTGGGATTTCACGTTCCGGTGCCACCATCAGCACTGGTTTAGCCCTGGGGTTGAAACCTGAGGAAGCGGCCCGCTTTTCTTTCCTGTTGGCAGTTCCGGCGATTGGAGGTGCTGCCTTGTTAACCGGCTTGGAAAATGTCCAGGATCCAACGGGTTCGTTAAGCGGAATCGTTTTATTCAGTGCTTTGGTCAGCTCCTTTCTGGTGGGCGCTTTTGCCCTTCGGTGGTTATTAAAACTTATCAGTACTGGCCGGTTGTACTGGTTCAGCATTTATTGTTTCCTCCTAGGGTCGGGCGTGCTAATATGGGGATAGGATGAATATTATTCTCACTGCCTTTATTCTGTACCTTTTTGTCGTCCTTGGGATTGGTTTCTATGCCGTTCGCAGAACCAAGAACCTGGGAGATTTTGCCCTGGGAGGCCATAAACTGGGACCATGGGTGATTGCCTTTTCCGAACGTGCGTCGGGTGAATCGGCCTGGATTATTATCGGACTTCCCGGGGCTGCCCTGGTGGCCGGAATGTTTGAGCTTTGGACCGCACTGGGCTGCGTTCTGGGAATAATGGCCTCCTGGTTGTTTATTGCCAAACCCCTGCGCCGCATGACTGGGCAATATCAGGCCCTGACCCTGCCGGAATTGTTTTCCAAACGGTTCAATGACCAAGATGGCACTATTCGGTTAATCGCCTCAATTATTATTACCTTTTTCTTCACTTTTTATGTGGCAGCCCAGTTCTCCGGAGCAGGAAAAGTGCTGAATGTGACCTTCGACCTGAGTGAAATCGAAGGTATGTTCTTGGGCGCATTCATTATTGTTTTCTATACCATGATTGGGGGTTTTACTGCCGTGGCCTGGACGGATGTTATTCAGGGAATTATTATGATCGGTACGCTGGTCATTCTGCCTCTGGTGGGAATTATTCAATTACTCGATGTGGAACATGGCGCAATTTTTAATACCGGTACCCTTTTCAATGGGGAAATGGGCGTTTCTGCCCTTATCGGAGTAATCGGAGGCTTGAGTTGGGGGTTGGGATACCTTGGACAACCCCATTTAGTCACCCGTTACATGGCTATTAATGAAGAAAAAAATATTAACATGGGTCGTAAAATCGCTTTCAGCTGGGCCATTCCTGGGTTTTTTGGCTCGGTGTTAATCGGACTGGTAGGGTACCAGATGATTCAAAGTGGCGTACTCAGCTATAATGGCGAGATTCTCACTAGCGTAAGTCAATTACCCGACCCGGAAAAACTCATGCCCATTATGGCAACCAACTTGCTTCATCCCTGGATTGCGGGGATTTTCATTTCCGGTGCCATCGCCGCCATGATGTCCACTGCCGATTCTCAGCTCTTGGTGACGACAACCGTATTAACAGAGGACATCATCCGTAAATATTTCAAAAAGATGGTGAAGAAAGTACAGTTGCTGTCAATTGGCCGGGTTTTTACCCTGGTGATTGGCATTGTGGCTTTCCTGCTGGCCCTGGAAACGAAAGATCTGGTGTTTGAAATGGTTTCCTACGCCTGGAGCGGCCTGGGTGCTTCCTTCGGTCCGGCTTTGATTCTTACGATTTGGTGGAAAAAAACCAGCCGATCAGGTGTTATTGCAGGCATGATAACCGGCTCTCTTTCCACCATCCTTTGGGCGAATACCGATTTGCAATTATTGATTACGGAACGATTGGCCAGTTTTATTCTCGCCCTTTTTGCCGTGGTTATTTTCAGTTGGCTGGAATATGAAAGAACAACCCAACACTATTAAATTTGACACCGCTCTGGCTCGGCTATCCAGAGGAGAACTGTCACCGGTTTATTTTCTCATGGGGAATGACCAGTTTTTGCAACAAACATTCACGGAAAAACTGGCTAATGTAATCTTTAGTGATACTCCCCCGGACAAATCAATTCTACTCCCGGATGAAATGAGCAGTAAAGATATTATTGAATCCATCACTTCAATGGATCTGTTTAGTACGGTAAAGTTAATTATACTCCGGAATCCGACGGCAATTCGAGGTGCGTGCCGGACGGAACTTCTGGATTATATTGAGCATCCGCTTGAAAACCATTATCTTGTGATTATCAGCGAGGAATGGGGGTTCCGGACCGCTTTCAGTAGATCTCTCGCCCGTCATCTGCAACCCGTTTCCTGTTCCACTCCCTTCGAAACAGGCATGAAACAGTGGGCCCGAAAATTTTTTCACGAACAGGGGATCCACCAGGTCAACCCGCAGTTGCTGGATTCGATTGTCATGGTCGCAGGCGATTCACTAAGCCATTTAAAGAATGAAATTGATAAGATTTGTCTCGTGGTGGATGCGGACCACCCTTTGACGCAAGAAGACCTTTCCAACCTGGGGAACTGGAAACGGGAATACCGTCAATTTGAATTCTTTAAAGCCTTGGGGGATAAAAATCTTGCTGAGAGTCTGAAATTAGGACTGCGACTGGTTTCAAAAGTTTCTACCATGTTAAACCTGGTCTATCCGCTGACGGACTTTTACCGGGAACTATTCTTTATAAAAACCAAGAATGGAACAAAATCGTGGTACAGTGGTTATACTGCACTGACACCGGCTGTGAAGAAGAATCTGCCGCGGTATGAGCAGAACTATCGACCAGAAGAAATAACACGGGCACTTAGAAAACTTTGGCAAATTGATCAACAAATCAAACGATCACAAATTGATGATGAAACAGCTGTTACCGACTTCATCTTTTCAGTCCTGGACCATGGATAGTCCTTACCGGTACAGCGATGAAGAACTGATTGCCCGCTTCCAAAAGGGGGACGAACAGGCTTATACGGAGCTGGTGGTTCGTTACCGGGATAAGTTGATGACATTCGTCTATCGGTTTATTAATGATTTTGAGCTGGCAGAGGATATTGTCCAGGATACACTGCTCAAGCTGTACACCCACCGCCATTATTACCGAAATATTGCCAAGTTTTCGACGTGGATTTATACGATTGCCGGAAATTTAGCCAAGACAGAACTGCGTAAAAGAAAACGGCATAAGGTGACGAATCTCAGTCAGATGGGATCCGAAGACCGGGAGTATGAGTTACCGGCACTGGAAGAGGAAGCTTCCGAGAAGGCTCAGGGGTATTACCTGGAAAAACAGATCCAGGCTGCAATTCAGAAATTACCTTCCCATTTCCGGACGGTAGTGATCCTGCGGGATATTCAGGAACTTTCCTATGAAGAGATCAGTAAGATAGTCGATGTTCCTTTAGGGACCGTAAAATCGCGTATTAACCGCGCTAGATTGCAATTACAAAAAGATTTGAAAGAATTCAAAATAGGAGGCTGATGGATTGATGAACCGCTATGAATTTGAGGATGCAATTTCCGCATATATTGAAAACGAACTTTCTCTTGCCAGACGAAAGGAGTTTGAATCCTATCTGGAGCAGCATCCAGAAGCCCGGGATCTGGTTACGTCTGTTCAGCGGACCAAACAGTCCCTGAATCAACTTCCTCCTGTCAAAGTTTCTTCTGATTTTATGGCGCGCTTGGAACGGAGAAAAGTCCAGGAAAAAGAGCGTAGCCGGGTTGTCCCCACATCCGCCCGGTCCTCCAGAACTATTTTACGGTTGCCACCGCTCTACGCCGGTCTCATGTCCGCTCTGGTGGTTGCATTTGTCGTTATTGGAATGCAATTACTTCCTACTCAGGCGGAACCTGAATTCCGTCCACCCCAATATTCAAAGGTGACCCCTCCGATGACCAAACCGGTTCTGCCACCTCGAAGCAATCCTGCCTTGAGTAATACCAGTATTTTAGCGGAGAGTGAAAAGGACAGCACTGACAGTCTGATAAATGCCCACAAACATCGATTCCCATTAGATGATCGGATACGCCTGGTAAAAGACCAGCATTAATTCATTTTTTAATTATTAATCCCTGACGCAGTAATTGACAAGTTTTTCACGTCAGGGATTTTTATTTTCCGGCATGAAATTTTACCGCCAAATTTTATCTCTGCTGCTATTCTTCCTGGTGCTGGTTCTGTTTGGGGTACAGGATCCCAGCGGGAAACTGGTCATTGCTGGAAAAGGAATCGCTCTTGGATGGTTAATTTTTATTTTATACGACTACTCCATTTCGCCCTTTTTGACTAAGGGGGCTGAACCTTTACCCCAACCGCCGGAACCCCCTTCCAAAAAGCCCACGACCTCGGGTGATGTACAAACCTATTATAATCATTTGCTGAACTGGGTTCTGGATTCGGTCCAGTCCATTGAGGAAACGTATATGGCTGCGGTTTATATGTATGATCCTGACAGCACAAACTATATTATCCAGAACTCCAATCATTCCCTGTTCCAGGAAAAGATTGAAACGGACAACGCTATAGTAAAAAGTGTGTTGAAACATAAAGAGGGGATTACCCTCCAGCGGCAGAAAGTACGGTCTGCCTGGGACCAGATGTTCCATCAGCAGACCTGGCGTGGAAGCGAAGTTGTCCTGGGAGTTCCTATTCAATTTAACGGTAATAATTCCGGCTGTTTGCTGGTGTATTCGGATCATTTTTCAAAAGTCAAAGACCGGGATTTGAATATTCTCGGGAAACTTTCTCAATTTGTCTCCCTGGGGATGACAGAATTGGATAAAATGGAACGGCTCATGGTGAACAATTATTTCCAGAGCCGGGTAGCAAATTTATTTGACCGACTGGAGATTAAGTCGGACGAAACTGAACTGCTGGAGTCCATTAAGAGCCTTTGCCGGGCCTTTTTCCAGTATGATAAACTTACGATTTCATTCGCCCTGCCTGGCTATGAAAAAGCCGTCATTAAATTGGTGGATGGAATGCATGAAGATGCAGAAGCGGGACTCGAATTTTCGTTTGATAATACTCTCCATGGATTACCCTTTCGGAAGCGACAGGTCATTCGTACCAATACCTGGTTTCGGGATTATCCGACCTTGGACCGGTTTAAAAAAGGGGATCGGGACGAGTATAATTTCATGTCAATTTTAAGTGTACCTATTAAGAGCAGGGATGAAATACGGGGAACCATCACTCTGGAACGGCTTAAGTCCAAACTTTATTCGGATATGGATCAGCAATTCCTGGAAATTCTGGCGAGCACAACCGGTTCCATTATCACCTGGCAGGGAGAATACCGTCAGATGCATATGAATGCCATTCATGATGGCTTGACCGGTTTATTAAATCATAAGGCCTTCATGGACCGGTTTGAAGAGGAAGTCAGTCGTGCCATACGGTTTGACCAGCCCATGACCCTAGTGGTTCTGGATTTGGATAAATTTAAGTTGGTCAATGACAATTACGGGCATTTATACGGGGATTATGTTCTGAAGGGAGTTGCCGATGTCATTGCTACCAGCGTTCGGGGAATTGATATCGTTGGTCGATACGGGGGCGAAGAATTTGCGGTCCTGCTGGTGAACACGGATTTATCCCATTCCATCATTGTATCCCAGCGTATCGTTACCGGAATCGCTGAAAAATTATTTTCCCGAGATGGGATACAGCTTCATATTACTATCAGTGCCGGGATTGCCGAGTACCCCACCCATGCGGACCAGGTCCGCGATTTGATCGCCAAAGCCGATTCTGCCATGTACCAATCCAAAGCTAAAGGTGGAAACAGGGTAACGGTATATGAAAAGAATTAAAGTCCGGATCCATCCGAAAAATGAAAAAGGTATTAAATGATTTTTAAGAAAAATTTCCTTCACGGTATTTGGCTGTCCGGTGGGGTCCTGTTCGGTTTGTTTTGGGGAGGATGTACCTCCAAACCAGCCGTCGTAGCTGAGTCGGTTCCAACTCCGACCCCGGAAAAAGTGGAAGAAAGTTCCGCGCCGGATCCCCAGGCTTTGAAATATTTTATGGATGGACAAATGTACATGAATCAGGGAGAATACGCCTTGGCGATCCTTGAATTTCAGGAAGCACTGGAACTGGATCCCGACGCGGGTACCATTTATGTCTCTATGGCGGAATGTTACTGGAACCTGGGAAAGACGAAGCAGGCAGAGAAACAATTAAAGAGGGCGTTGGAAATTGATTCCCACGATACGGAAGCGCTGGAAATGTTAGGGAATCAGTACATTTTACGGAAACAGTATCCTGACGCAGAAAAAGTTTTTCTGACACTGACGCAGTTGGATTCCACGAAAACCAATTATCTCGTCACATTAGGGGAACTTGCCAAGATTCGCAAAGACTTTAAAACGGCGATTCAATATTACCGGAAGGCATTTTCTGCGGACCCAAGCCGAATAGATTATCTGGAAACGGCGGGCCAATTTGCCCTTCATACTCAGGATTTCCCCCTGGCTGAATCCCTATTTAAACATTTGGTATCTCTGGAGCCGGAACATTTACCCTATGTGAGCACTTACGTGGATTTGGTGCTGGAATTAAAACATTATCAACAGGGGATAGAATTCTTTGAATCCTTGAATCAACAGTTTGGTACCACGGCGGATCGAATGGCTCAGATTGGGTTGTTGGCTTATCAGGCGGGTCAGAAAGAAAAAGCGTATCAAAGTGTTAAACAGGCGGTGACGATCGATCCCTCCAATCCGGATTATTTATCCACGCTGATCGATTTATATTTAAATGATGAAACCTTGGATTCGGTTCAGGTATTGGCCGATTCGTTCATAGTGGCTTACCCCGAAGATCCGCGCGGCTATATCAATCGGGCTCTGGTTGCTTTCAACCGTCAGGATCCTTCTTCCGTGGTGAAAATTCTTACCCCGATTGTGGTCGATTTTCCGAAAAACTTTACCATTCATTACCTGCTTGGGTTGAGTTACAATCAGCTCAAAGAGTATGATCAGGCGGAACTATTTTTAAAGAAATCTCAAGCCATTCGTCCCGATTCCCGTTCGGTAAAACATTCCCTGGCGCTCCTGTATGACACCACTAATCAATGGGAGCTTTCCGATTCCCTGTTTCAGGTATTGATCGATTCCGATAGTACGGACGCCCAGGCTTTGAATAATTATGCCTACAGTCTTGTGGAGAGAAACCTGGATTTGAAGCGGGCCTATGCTTACGCGAAAAAGGCTGTGGAACTGGAACCGGACAATTCGGCTTACCTAGATACGATGGGTTGGATTTACTTTAAATTGAATAATGTTTCCGAGGCGTTGAAATATATAAAGCATTCCCTGGAGATTGATAATACCAATCCAGTTGTCCTGGAACACTATGGCGACGTTCTCATGGAATCCCACCAGGAGGATGCGGCAAGAACTGCCTATCAACAGGCGCTGAAACTGGATTCAGAGAATGAACGGTTAAAGGAGAAGGCTGAAGCTGAATAAAAGCACCTGCATGGTTATTTTGGCATCACTGGGAGTGGGATGTACGCACTTCAAACCCGTAAAGGTCGAGGATCGGACCGGATTAAAAACGGCTTATGAAGAAGTTCAGATTGATGCGAATTATTGTCGCGGGAGGGGGCAAATTATTTCCAGCGGTGATTTCAATGGTAGGTTGAATTTTACCTTTAGTACTTCCCGGGATACAGCCTATATTCAGTTCACGGATTTAATCGGGCGGAAATCCATCTTTATGGTTCTAATTAACGACGAGGCGCAGGTGTGGGACATGATTCATAACGAACAGTTTGACCTGGCAACAACCCTGCTGCGGTTTCCGTTTCTCGAAATAATAAAACCGGTTGATTTAAGACAATTCCTCTGGGGTGAAGTTCCTGAATCCATTCAAAAAGGTACGTTAAATACACCGGAAACATTGGAAACAGGTGCAATTCAATTTCATTCCGAACTGACACAATATGGTCCTCTCGTGACGAAAATAAATTTTGTGGTTGATGAAAAACAGAAAGTGGATTTAACGATTTCAAAACGGGAATTCGGCTCTACCTATCCGCATCTGGAACGAGGAATCCCTTCTGGCATCCCCATATCGAAAATGGATTGATACATGAAAAAACGCATTTCCGTTATTGTACCGGTTTATAATGAAGTGGAATCCCTGAAAGACCTGTTTCAGCAGTTGAAATCCGTGCTGGTAGAATTGGGTCCCTATGAAATTATATTTATTGATGATGGTTCAACGGATGGTTCCACCGAATATTTACTATCATTATGCGAATCGGAACCCAACGTTGTTTTTATCCAGTTTCACCGCAATTACGGTAAATCGGCTGCTCTGGCGGAAGGGTTTAAACTGACAGAAGGGGAGTACATCGTCACGATTGATGCGGACCTGCAGGATGATCCTAAAGAGATACCCAACCTAGTAGCAGAACTTGAAAAAGGGTACGACTTGGTTTCCGGGTGGAAAAAGAATCGGCAAGATCCTTTGTCGAAAAAGATCCCTTCCCGATTATTCAATGCAGTAACCCGCTTTATTTCCGGGGTTAAAATTCATGATTTCAACTGTGGCTTGAAAATTTACCGTCAATCCGTAGTGAAAACTCTGGATATTTACGGTGGTCGTCATCGCTATATCCCGGCTCTGGCTGGACAAAAGAAGTTTAAAGTTTCGGAAATCGTGGTTCATCACCGCAAACGGTTATACGGCCATTCCAAATACGGCGGTGCCCGCTTATTTCACGGTTTTTTCGACTTATTATCCATTATTTTCCTCAGCCGTTATCTGCAAAGTCCGCTTTATTTGTTTGGTCAGATTGGACTCTTCACTTCTTTTGTCGGCCTTGCAGCAGAGATTTATGTCTTAATTCTTAAATATGTCATGGGAGAACCCTTTCAGCAGCACATGGCCCTGTTAATGTTTGGGGTACTGATGATAGTGGTTGGGATACAGTTTTTTTCCATCGGTCTGATGGGGGAGATGATTGCCTATTCCAATCAATGGAAAGAAAACCGGATTAAACAGGTAAAGAAATCCTGATTATTTGATTCGATTAAAGTCTTTTGAAGAATCCTCTAAATCCCCAGTATGACTGCCGATATTTTAACGGCGCCGTCCCCTGCACTCCCCATAAACAGTACGGTGTTGAGTGCAACGGGGATTGTGATCATTACGAGCCCACATCTGGAAATGTATTAATAATCAAACTGGGTGCCATGGGTGATGTGATCCGGACCACGCCCCTGCTGGAGAAAATCCGCACCGAATTTCCCAAACGAAGAATTTTCTGGCTGGCACAATACCCGGAAATATTACCGGATGAGGTGGATTGGGCATTGCCTTTCACCTTTGAATCCATTACATGGATTCAATCTCTTCATTTTGATTGGGCTGTAAATCTGGATAAAGAACCGGAGGCTTGCGCCCTTTTGGAACAGTGCCAGTCAAAAGAAAAAGCTGGCTTTGGGCTTTCCAAAGGAATGCCGGCTCCGGTCGATAAACGGGCAGAGGCAAAATTCTTTACGGGAATTTCCGATTATTTCAGTCAGAAAAATCGAAAACACTATCTTGAAGAAATATTTGAAATATGCGGCTGGCGATTTAACGGAGAGAAATACCGCTTACCTCAACCGGGTAACAATCCCCAAATTGCCGCTTTCAATCCGGATAAAAAGGTCATTGGTCTGAATACCGGTTGTGGTACACGGTGGTCTACCCGTCTTTGGCCCGAGGAACACTGGACAGAGTTGTGTCAGGAGTTGCTGGCGAGAGGGTATTATCCCCTCCTGTTAGGGGGCCCGGAGGAAGATGCGAAAAACAGCCGTATCGCCCGAACGACTGGGGCAGATTATTTGGGTGTATTTCCAATCTTGGATTTTATTGGACTGGTGCAAAAATGTCATGTTGTTGTTACTGCTGTCACCATGGCGATGCATATTGCCGTCGGCTTGGGTTTACCTCTGGTTTTATTCAATAATATTTTCAATCCCCATGAATTCTATTTCTACCAGGAATCGATTATTGTTTCGCCTTCCAGAAAATGTGATTGTTATTTCCGCCCTGAATGTATCCACGAAGAAACCTGCATGAAAGATCTGGAAGTGGTTACCGTATTGAATGCCATAGAAAAACTGGTAATCTGATGCGTATTGCTGTTTTGGGGCCCTTTCCGCCTTTTCGGGGGGGGATTTCCAATTTTAACACTGCCCTGATTTCAGCCTTAAAATCGAAGGGGCATAAAGTATTACCGATAAATTTGACCACCCAATATCCAGTCCTTCTGTTTCCAGGAGAAAGCCAATATGAAGACGGCCATCGTTACCATACGGTTGGAGTCCGTGTTTTCAGTACCATAAATCCAGTCACCTGGTTTAGGACCGCCGATCTCATCGCTCGGTACAATCCGGAACTGGTCATTTTTAAATATTGGCTGCCTTTCTTTGCCCCTGCTTTTGGTAGTCTGGTACGGCTGGTTAAAAAGAAATCCAATACGAAATTTTTAGTCATTTGCGATAACGTGGTTCCCCATGAAAAGCGGTTATTTGACCTGAGTTTCACCCGCTATTTCCTGAAGCAGGTTGACTATTTCATTGTCATGTCAAAAACGGTTGAGGGCGATTTGGTTTCGCTGATTCCGGAAGCCCATTTTGCTTTCAGTCCTCACCCCATTTTCGATCTGTTTGGACCCCCCATTGACCAGGAGAATGCACGCCGGATTTTAGGATTGAATGAAAGTAAGATAATTTTATACTTTGGTTTCATACGTCCTTACAAAGGGGTGGATCTACTTCTGCGGGCTGTAAAATTACTCCGAAATAAGTTGGAGGATTTTCGCGTTTTGGTTGTGGGCGAATGCTACGACAAATCAGAAATCTACGAAAATTTGGTAAGGGAATTGAAACTTGAATCCCTAACAACCTTGACAATGAATTTTGTTCCTAACCAGAAGGTGGTCCAATATTTCTCTGCAGCCGACCTGGTCGTATTACCCTATAAGTCTGCTACCCAGAGTGGGGTTGTTCCCATTGCTTTTCATTTTGAGAAACCGGTCATTGTTACCCGCGTCGGCGGACTGCCGGAGATCGTACCTCACAATCGAGCCGGTCTGGTTGTGGATGGTACGCCTGAAAATATAGCGGGCGCGATGGTGGATTTCTTTCAGAAGAACCGTGCAGAGGACTTTAAGTCTTTTTTAAAGACGTATAAATATCAATTCTCCTGGCACTCCTTTGTGGAGAAAATTGAAGAGCTGACAACCGGATGACGAAACCTCTGGTCTATATCATCATCCTCAATTGGAACGGGAAAAACCTAGTTCTGGATTGCCTGAAATCCCTTCAAAATCGATCCTATTCCAATGCAAGAATTCTGGTGGTGGACAATGGTTCGACGGATGATTCATTTAGATCAATTGAAAAACAATACCCCGATGTGGAAATCCTGGCGTTGCCGTCAAATCTTGGCTTTGCCAAAGGAAACAATGCCGGTTTTGATTTCGCCCGAAAACACAATCCCCAGTTTATTATTTTTCTTAACAACGACACAATTGTAGATCCGGGGTTTATTGAACCACTCGTTCAGCCGTTAATTGATCAACCGAAAGTGGGTCAGACCGTACCAAAAATCTATTATGCTGATAAACCGGATTTGATCTGGTTCGGCGGGAGTACGATTCACTTTTTTCTGGGTTTGATCAAGCACGATGGTATCCGGTGTGTCGACGGACCCCGGTTTGGTCAGGTGAAAGAAGTGGATTATGCCACCGGGTGCTGCATGTGTATGAGAACGGAAGATTTTAACATGCTGAATGGTTTTGATGAATCGTTTCCCATGTACTCGGAAGACACCGATCTGTCATTGCGAATAAAGAAGAGCGGAAAGAGGATATTATTTGTACCCGAATCGAAAATATGGCATAAAGTCTCCGCTTCAATAGGCGGTTCCTTTTCATTTCATAAATGGTTGAAAAAAACATCAGCAAAACTGAAGTTGGTTTTTAAAAATGCGCCGCGGTATATCTTGTTGATTGCGATACCTTTAACAGTGCTAGTAAGTATCCTTGAACTGGGGTATTTACTGCTTCGATTCATTTTGGGTGGTAAAAATGGAAAGTAAGATTAGGCAGCGGATATTTGTAGTAGGGTGCCCCCGGTCAGGAACCACCCTTTTGCAGGGTTTGCTTGCTGCACATCGAGATGTTACTTCATTTAAGGAAACTTTTTTTTTCAATCTGGGAATAAAAAAACCGTTCAAAATGGATTTCCATTATGTATCCAATCGGGCTCCAAAGCTGGTTCACCAACTGCTTGAAACATCGGAAATCAATGAATCCTTGAAACACCAGCTTATAGCCAGGATGCCGTCCGTACCGGTGATTCCAGGTTTAGGGCTAAAATATTGGGTCTATTATTTTGGACAAGTATTGGATGAGATTGCCAAAAGCAGGAATAAATACATCTGGCTCGAGAAGACACCGGATCATCTAATGCGAATAGAACTGATCGAGAAATTTTTAGAAAAAACGAGGTTTATTCATATTATTCGCGATGGTGGGGATACGATCGCGTCACTATACCGTGGGTCATCTAAATGGGACCGTCAATTTTCCATCGATGAGTGTATCCGCATATGGAACGCAGCTATAAAAAAATCCATTCAGAGGCTGAAGTTAAAAAGAGATCTGTTTATTTATTACAGGAGTCTGGCTGAAGATCCTACGTTGGTAATTCATACTCTCTTTTATCAATTGGGTCTGAGTTCCAAAAACAATATTTTAGATCGTTACCAATCGGTGTTACCATCGGTGATTGGCTCTGAAGAAGAATGGAAACAAAAAACATTTAAAAAGATTGAATTTCAATCTTCCTTTCCCTCCGTTTTTAGTAAGGAGGAACAAGCATATATTAAACAAAATATAAATACACATTTATTCAACCAATTAATTACGCAGATATCTTGAAATAAGAAGAATAATCTTTTCATACCACGACCGACAAAAAAACATAATTAAATGAAGATTCTTTTTCTAAGCCCATACTTACCTTCCGAGACCAGTGGTCATGCAGGCGCACAATTAATATTTAGAAATATGGTGTCTTTATCTAAAACCAATGACATTGAGTTACTTAGTTTTATTAACAAAGAAGAGTTAAATCAGGTAAAAACCTTGGAAAGAATTGGTATAAGAGTTAAATCAATTCTTTACAATAGAAATCGTAGAAATATTGTCGGAAAGGTTCAATCTATCGCTAGTAACGCTATTCCTGCTATGAAATCCTTAATTGGGAAAGATATCTTCTTTATTTCGAAGTACAATAAGTTGAGTATGAAAAATCTATTAATGAGGGAATTAGATAATTTTAACCCTAAAATTATTCAATTCGAGTACAATGTAATGTACCATTACGCAAATCTAATTCCAAACCAACCTAAAGTATTAGTTCTTCACGATGTCACGACTAAAATGATGGAACGATCTTATAAAAATAGTAAAGGAATTATTAAAAAGACCGCTAAATACTACCAGTTAAAAAATTCAGAAAGACTAGAGCAAAAATGGATTAGAAAATTTGAACATCTAATCACATTGACGGTAGAAGACAAACAATTCCTGCTTTCTAAATGGAAAGATTTACCATCGATTGAAGTTATTCCTCCTCAAGTTCCGATACCGGAGTTAAACATTATAAAAGATAAAAATCAAATTTGTTATATAGGATCATTTAATAGAGAACCTAATATAATTGCTTTGAAAATACTGCTGGATAATATATTTCCAGAGATTAAAAAAACTAATTCGAATATAAAATTAAAAATCGCTGGGAAATATCTTCCTATATCTCTAAAAAAGAAAATTGGGAGAATGAAAAATGTTCATTACTATGGTTTTGTTGAGAACATAGATTCTTTTCTTGCCGAATCAATTTTGTGCCTTGCTCCCATATTTATTGGTTCCGGATTAAAAATGAAAAATACTCATGCCCTTGCATGTGGAACAGCCGTTCTTACTACATCTGTCGGGGCGGAAGGGATCCCTTTTTCTCCAAGGGAAGGTCTTTGGGTAGAAAATTCAATTAGCAAGATGATTGACCGATGTCTGAATCTTCTTAGAGAGCCCAAAAAATTAATTAAAGCTGGAGTAAGAGGTAGGAAAGCAGTCAGTTTGTTTTTTTCTGAAGAAATTGTGACCAAAAAGTTTTTAAAACTTTATGACCGACTTTTAAAATAATGAACATCGCCCAAAAAATCGCCAAGGAATCCACCATCACGTTCACCGGCATGGTGTATGGAAATATCAATCGTTATTTATACACGGCATTATTAGCCCGCTGGGTGGGAGTGGAGTATCTGGGAATCTATTCTCTGGCAAATTCCATCATGTTAATCGCTGAAGTATTGGCTAAAATGGGATTGGAGACTGGTGTTATGCGGTTCGTGAGCCGATTTGACCCGGAAAAGGAAATTGATGAAATCCAGCGGATCATCCGTTCCGCCCTTAAAATGACCAGCCTTTTTGCCCTTGCCATCATGACGCTTCTGATTGTTTCATCCGATTTTATCGTTCACAGAGTTCTCAAAGCGAACCCGTTGCTTCAGACGGTATTAATCGTGTTTGCCCTGACGATACCGTTTAATGCTATTACATTGGTTTCTGCTTATGCAACACAGGGTTTTAAACGACTAAAATATAAAATTTTTACAACGCAGTTTGTAAATCCTACTGTACTACTTGTAACGATGATTGGAAGCTATTTCCTCGTTTCCAGGGAAATTGCCATTATGCTCCCCATGTTCATCACGGGTGTGACAGGAAGTATTTTAATAACCCATTTTTTAAGAAAAGTTTCTGGCGTCCAACTGCGGACCGTATTTACGGTGCCATTTGACCGCCCCCTGTTGAATTATTCCTTTCCCTTAATGTTCGTTATTATTCTGCAAACATTCATGCACTGGATGGACATCCTGATGCTGGGTTATTTTACGGATGCCACTTCTGTAGGCCTCTACCACCCCGCCGCCCGAACAGCAGGATTATTGCAGGCGTTGTTGTTTTCGTTCCTCAGTATTTACGCTCCCGTATTCTCACAACTGCACCGGAAAGGGGATAATGCTGAAATGACCCGCCTGTACCATATGGTTACGCGGTGGATTCTCATTCTGGCTATCCCTATTTCCTTAATCTTTTTAATTTTTCCGGCGAAGGTTATGCTCATTTTTGGACCTGCCTATATGGCCAGTGCTCAAGTCCTCATTATTTTAACTTTTGCCACTTTTATCCAAACCATTTTTGGAGCCGCTGGCCCGGCCCTCAATATGTCGGGTCATACCAAACTGGTCCTTTGGAACACCATCGGTGCATTCTTGATTAATTTAGTTTTAAATATCGTCTTAATCCCCAGACTTGGAATTACAGGTGCCGCGATTGCCACATTCTCTTCCCTGACGACCTTCGCGCTGGTTTTGGTGGTGGAAGTCCACTTCCTGCTGGGACTTACCTTCATTCATAAAAACCTGTTTAAACCGGTGGTGGCCGGAATCATAACTGCTGTAATGCTGATGGTTCTGAAACCGGTAATCATGGCCTATCATACTCTCGTAACGCTTCTGATTGGAACCTTAAGTTCCTTTTCGCTATTTGGCGCCTTGCTGTGGTTGCTTAAGTTTGAACCAGAAGACAAAGATTTCTGGGCAGGTCTGGGATTACTGAAAAGAGCCATAAAAAAATGAATATCAACCTGAAAAATCATCGCTGCTCCCTGATTCTGGTGGGCTTACTGTTCCTATTCGTATCCATCCTATTTTACCCCATTCTATTCCAGGGCTACACGTTTGGATCACCCGACAGTTTAAATCCTGAATCCATCGGTATTGCCCTAAAAGCGTTGCAACATCAAAGCGGTGAGTTTCCGCTCTGGCAGCCTTGGGTTTTCAGCGGTATGCCCACTGCGGAGGCCTTCACAAATTTATCGAAACTGTATTTTCCGGATTACCTTTTTAAACTCTTCTTTCTTTCCGGAATGACCATCCAGATCCTTTATTTTATTTTTGCTGGTCTCGGTTGTTTTTATTTGTTACGGTATTTGAAATCCTCCTGGGGGGCTTCTCTATTGGCAGCCGCCGGATTTGCATTCACCCCTTACATGGTCACCATGCTTGTTTTCGGTCATGGCAGTCAATTGATGACCGCCGCATTTATTCCCTGGGCCTTGTTGTTTACCATAAAGATCTGGGATCACCCTAATTTTGTGAATACTGGTTGGCTGGCACTCATTCTCGGATTCCAGTTACAAAGGGCTCATGCCCAGATTGCCTATTATACCTGGATGTTGATTGGGGCTTATATCCTGATGCGCCTGATTTCAGATTTGAAGCAGCCGGAACTTCGAAAACAGGTGGGGAAAGCCGCGCTCTTATTTGCCCTGGCTGGAGGGCTGGGTATCGGCATCGCCCTGCTTGTCTATTTACCTTCCATGCAATATGCCCCCTATTCGGTTCGTGGGGCCGAGGCCGGTTCAGTTGCCTACACCTATGCCACCGGATGGTCATTCCACCCGAAAGAAATGCTGACTTTCCTTATTCCTTCCGCTTTCGGATTCGGCGGTCAGGCCTACTGGGGTTACATGCCTTTTACCGATTACCCCAATTATATGGGGATCATTATCCTGGCGCTGGCTGTCATTGGATTCATCCAAAAACGGGGCACCCTGTCCTGGTTTTTCCTAGTGACTTCCATCCTGGCGTTATTGGTGTCTTTCGGAAAATTTTTCAGTCCCGTTTACGATTTGTTTTATTATCTATTACCCTACTTCAGCAAGTTCCGGGTGCCTCAGATGATACTGATCCTGCTGCAGTTTAATGTGGCAGTACTCTCCGCATTCGGTTTGGATGCCATTCTTAAAATGGATAAAAAAACCTTACCCAAGTGGTTCATGGTGTTTGGTGGTATTGCCGGAGTGAGTACCATCGTTCTTACACTGGGAGGCGGCACCCTTGAAACGCTTGTCAAATCCCGGTTTCCTTTCTCTCAGGGGCAGGATCTGAATGTGACCCGCGCAATCAATGCTTTGAGGTGGGACCTCTGGTATCAGGATGCCTGGATTTCCACGCTTTTGCTGGTTGCATTCAGTATTTTTATCTGGCTTTGGTTTAAGAACCGGATTCAGAAAAACGGTTTGACTGCCTTGATCATTCTTTTGGCGGTTCTTGACATCGGACAGGTGGATATGAGAATCATCCAACCACAGCGCGGATCAGGCCGTGCCTCACAGCTCATTCCCTCGAAAACGGTACAGCGGTATTTCGAGGCAGATGACATAATCCAGTTTCTCACCACCGATTCCACTACCTACCGGATTTACCCTGCCGGCTATTTGTTTGGTGAATCCCGGTTTGCAGCTTTTGACCTGGAATCCATTGGCGGATATCATCCCGCGAAACTGAAACTTTACAACGATTTTCTAAAAAATACCCGGAATGCAGGTCTGTTGCCGGTCTTGCGGATGATGAATGTAAAATATGTGATTGCCCCCCAGCCGATTAACCATCCTGAACTGAAACAGGTTCAAACCGGGGCCCTGAAAACCGGTCGCGGGAAATTACCGGTGACTGTCTATGAACTGTCCCCTACGCTCCCAAGAGTCTGGTTTGTAAAGAGGGTCAAACTTCTCAGTAAAATTGAAATGGTTTGGCAATCTCTTAATCAAGCCACTTTTAATCCTGCCGAGGTCGCCTATTTAATGGAGCCCTTGGTGGTACCGGATACCCTTTCCAAGGGTGAGGTTCTCAATGTGGACCGGGGTGTTCATACGATTACAATTCATACCCGATCCGATGGAGACGGTTTTCTCGTTATCAGTGAAGTTTACTATCCTCTACGCTGGAAAGCGTATCTGGGTGGCAAGGCGGTTCATGTCTTCCAAACCAACGGTGTCTTGCGGGGGGTCTTGATCCCTGCCGGGGAACACACATTAGAATTCCGTTATGACCGCTCCGTATTTCAGCAGGGTGTGGCCGTATCTTTTGCCTCCTTTGGAGTTTCACTCCTGTTGATTCTGGGTGGCTATTTTATTCAGCGGAAGCGAAAATGAGCTGGTACCGCCGCGCCACCAATATTAAGATCGGGCTCTTTCTGTTCGGCATCGTCCTTATTGCCAGTTTATTGATGTATTCCCAATGGATTGTTTCCCGCTTAAGGAACGACAACCGGGAAATCGTGAAATTGTACGCCGAACTGATTGCCAAGACGGTGAACGAAAAATCCGATACCAATTTGAATTTTGTATTCGATGAAATAATTAAAAAAGTTCAGTTTCCGATTATTTACTCCGATCTGGAAAATCAGCCCCTTTACTGGAAGAATATCTCTGCCGAAAAGTCGGCGGAGGAATTAGCCCATGAATTAAAGGCGATGGATCATCAAAATCCCCCTTTCCCGCTGGAGTACATTGATCATGCGACCGGATCGACTATTCCCCTGGGTTATTTGCACTACGGTGATTCAACCCTGATCCGGCGTCTGCAATGGCTGCCTTTCTTGGAAATTGGGGCGGTGGCTATGTTTATTTTGCTGGGCTTTTCCGGATTCAGCATCATTCGGAACAGCGAAAAACGGCATATCTGGGTGGGAATGGCCCGTGAAACCGCTCACCAGCTTGGAACACCTGTATCGGCCCTGATGGGTTGGGTGGAACGGTTAAAGTCCCACCCTGAAAAGACCTCTGAAATTGTGGCTGAAATGGAAGCAGACCTCAGTCGGTTGAACCAAGTGAGTGAGCGCTTCAGTAAAATGGGTTCCAAGACCACTTTCCAAGACGTAAATCTGATCGCCTTGGTCCGGGAAGTAACGGAATATTTATCCCGGCGTCTTCCGGTCTTAGGCAAGAAAATTAAATGGGAAATTGAGGGGGATGATGCCACTACCTTTCGATTAAATCCGGTTTTATTCTCCTGGGCGTTGGAGAATGTCATTCGCAATGGAATTGATGCCATCCAGGATCAGAACCAGGGTGTAATAAAAATTTCTGTTTCCAGGCGAGGGGAGGATATCCTGCTAAGAATCGAGGATAATGGAAAGGGTATCCCCAAGAAAAACTGGAAAAACATTTTCCGCCCCGGTTTTAGCAGCAAGGATCGGGGATGGGGGCTGGGGTTATCCCTGGTGAAGAGGATCGTTGAAGAAATTCACGGTGGTTCCATCCGGGTAGCGGATTCAAAAGTGGGAACGGGAACCACCATTGAAATACGGTTATCTTGAAAAGGGAACGGAATAATAAGTTTAAAATTCCGGATTCCTATTTTCCTCGGTAATTTAGACCTTTAAAAACAGGAGTTTATTTTGAAAGAAATCTTACTATTTGCCAGTCCAGGAGCCCAGGGGGGTGGTTTTTTAGCCTACTTACCCTTCGTCCTGATTCTGTTGATCATGTATTTTTTAATGATCCGGCCGCAGGTAAAACGGCAGAAGGAAAAACAGGCCATGCTATCAGCGTTAAAGAAGGGGGACCATGTGGTCACAATCGGTGGGATTCATGGTACGATTGCGGGGTTTAAAAATAACAACCGGGCAGTGACGCTGAAAATCGACAAAAACACTAATATTACGGTGAATCGCTCCGCCATAGCCGGCTTGAGGGAGAGCGTTACCGATGCCGATACAAGTGCCATAGAGGCTTGATACCGATGGCGGTCAGGGAAATTGTCCATTATGGAGATCCGATTCTCCGGAAAGTCTGTAAGCAAGTAACGGATTTTTCCGCTTTACCTGAATTGGTGAAAGATTTATTCGACACCATGTACGAAGCGGAGGGGATTGGTCTAGCGGCGAATCAGGTGGGACTGGACATGAATTTATTCGTAGTGGACACCCACGAATCCGAGGATTCGGATGACCGCCGGATTTTTGTGAATGGTAAAATTATTCGGAGCTGGGGAGAGTCCGTATTTGAGGAAGGTTGTCTCTCCATTCCGGAAGTTCGGCTGGAGGTCAAACGGCCGGAATTTATCCGGTTTCAGTATCAGGACCTGGAAGGGAACAGCCATGAAGAAGAGTTTAGCGGCTTATTAGGTCGGGCAATTCAGCACGAAATGGACCATTTAACCGGAATTTTCATCGTGGATCGGGTCAGCGAAGCACAACGACTGGTGATTCAGAAGGAATTGCGGGGAATAGAAAAAGCAGCCAAGTCCCGGATAAAATCCAAAAAACAGGAGTTTATCCTTTAATAAATTCTTTCACGGCTATCATCAGGAATAAACCGAGGGGCTTGTTCCACTATTTTATCTTTAACCCCAGGGAGCTGAACCAATGCGCATAATCTTTATGGGAAACCCGACCATCGCCGTTCCTTCCTTAGCGAAATTTTTTGAAAGTAACCATGCCGTGGAGGCAGTCGTTTCCAATCCGCCCAAACCCATGGGACGCGGTCGGAAGCTGAACCAGACTCCGGTGGCAAAAAAAGCCCTGGAACTCGAACTGCCGCTCTTTCAACCTCAGGCGTTGACCGAGCTGGATTTTATTGATTCCTTGAGGACGATTCAGCCGGAATTGTTCGTAGTGGTCGCCTTTAAAATTCTGCCGGAGGTCCTTTTGGATATTCCCAGCCTGGGAGCGGTGAATCTACATGCATCCTTACTACCGGCTTACCGGGGTGCAGCACCCATTCAGCGGGCGCTCATGAAGGGAGATGCTGAAACGGGTTTGACCACTTTCCTGATTGAACCCAGAGTGGACCGTGGAGCCATCCTCCTGCAGCAGAAAATATCCATCCGGCCTGAAGACGATTGTGGCTCCCTCACTGCACGGATGGCGGTTGAAGGGGCGAATCTTTTGTTAACCACCGTGGATCAACTGGAGAATGGATCCCTTACACCGCAACCCCAGAATCCGGAATATGTTTCCTGGGCTCCCAAAATACAGCCGGAAGAATGCCGGATTAACTGGGACGAGCCGGCGGAAAAAATACACAACTTAATTCGGGCGCTGTCTCCCGCTCCCGGAGCCTACACTTTTTTAAATCAGCGTCGAATCAAATTCCTGAAATCCTCCGTCATCAAGGAGGATGTGAGTTCCTCGCCCAGGATCGTTGTGAGTCGAACCTCACGCGATATTACCATCGGGACAGGGTGCGGGCTCCTCCAGCCGCTGATCGTTCAACCGGAGGGAAAAAGGAAAATGTCGGTGGAAGACTTTTTAAGAGGTGCCTCGATTCAGGCCGGTGACCGGTTTCATTGATGAAGTCAGTACGGTTTCATGCCTTCCGGATCTTAAATCAATTTTATCAGACGAAGAAGCAGCTGAAAGCAATCCGGAATCATTATTTAGCGCGCCATAAACTGCCGCCACAGGATCGTAATCGCCTTCTGGTACTTACCAATGAAGTGATTCGCTGGCAGGGACGCCTCGATTACTGGTTGGGAAAAACGCTGAATAAACCGATTCAAAAATTGCCCACTAGCGTACATACGGTGCTGAGAATTGGAACTTATGAACTTCGGATGGATACTCATATTCCCGACTATGCTGCCATTAACAGTGCGGTGGAACTGGTAAAACAAGTGAAACCGTCCTTCGCAGGTGTGGTGAACAGCGTACTTAGAAACCTGTCCAAAAGAACCTCGGACGAAGTACAAACGGTTGATCAGGATAAACTCCATGCTCAGTGGTATTCCTTTCCAGCCTGGCTGCTGGAGCGCTGGGAAGACCGCTTTGGACGTGAGCTGACTCTGGATCTCATTTCCTGGCTGAATCAACCGGCACCCCTGGATGTTCGTTTGAACCTGAACCAGTTATCGCCCGGTGAATTTCTGGACCGGATGAAGGCGGATGAGATTCAGTTACAACCTCATGAAAACAGTGACTGCTTTTTCAGAATTCTGTTCGGCGGTCAAAAAGTCCGGCATCATCCCTTGTTATCCAACGGAACAATGACGATCCAGGACCGGGCCTCCGGAGCTGTCGTGGAATTACTGGATCCACAGCCGGGAGAAACGATTTTGGACGTATGTGCCGCTCCGGGCACCAAAACCGGTTATATTGCTGAAAGAATGAAGAAGGAAGGCAGAATTTTGGCCTGCGATAATTCTCCTGACCGGCTGCCGAAACACTTCTCGGATGAGACGGGAATTATCCGGTGGCAGCTTGCCGATGCCCGGACCCACTCTTATCCTGTTGCAGACCGGATCCTAGTAGATGCTCCCTGTACTGGAACAGGGGTGATCGGAAGAAAACCAGATATCCGCTGGCGTCGCACGCCCGATATGATCCATGAAATGACGGAACTGCAACTGGATATCCTGACGAATGTCTGTCAATCCCTGGTACCGGGTGGCATTATGATTTACGCCACCTGTTCCCTGGAAGAGGAAGAAAATTGGAAAGTGGTAGAGGCCTTCCTTAAATTGAATAAACATTTTATAGTCGAGGATGGGGGAAAGTGGTTGCCGCCCCAGTGGATAAGTGAACGGGGCGAACTGTCAACATTCCCGCCCCGGGATAAAGTGGACGGTATGTTTGCTGTCCGGTTAAAACACGTATGTTAAAATCATTGATCAAATTTCTGATTGCCTTCAGTTTAGTGGTGGCTGCTATCGTGACGCTGTTTGAATATATCATTATGCCCACCTATGTGCGCCATAATGTGAGGCGTTATGTCCTGGATTTGCGGTCAAAAACCATTGATCGGGCCCGGCGCGAAGCGGACGTGGAGGGTTTTAAGGTGGTGGTGTACGATACCCTCTACAGCAATGACTATACACCGGAAACCGTGGTAGACCAGTTTCCAAAACCAGGCAGTACGGTGAAGCCGGGTCGAACCATTCGTTTGAAAATTTCCCTTCCTGAAAAAATGGTTCTGGTCCCGAATTTAGTGGGACAATCACGGCGGAGTGCAGAATTAACCCTGCAGCAACTGGGGTTAAAAATTGACACTTTGTACACGGAGTATAATCCTGATTATCCCAAAGGGACCGTGGCCTGGCAATTCCCCAAAGCAGGGGATCAACTGAAAAAGGGATGGGGGTTACAAATCACGATTAGTAAAGGGTTACCCCCCGATTTTTACCAGGTACCCCAGTTATTCGGTTTAAGCCTGAAAAAAGCTAAAGAAACGCTCATCAAAGCCCGCCTGAAAGTGGGAAAAATTTCCTATCGCCAGAATGAGGATCTGGTCCCCTTCACCGTTCTGGACCAGTCCATTGCACCGGGGACCGTCTTGGATGAATCCACCCCGGTAGATCTGGTGGTGAGTGTTCTGAACCTCCAGGATATATTTGACCAGTTGACGGACCAGCCATGATTCAAACCAGTGAATACTGTCGCAAATCAATCCACCTTTTTAATCTGATCATTCCCCTGACTTACCTTTTCATTATTCCCGATAAGGATACGGTCATGAAATTATTGATCCTCTTCGGCCTGATTTTCATTTTTATCGACGTTGGAAGACATCGAATTCGCTGGATTCGTTCCATGTTCCGGCGATGGTTCAATTTCATGTTACGGGAACACGAAATGGAACCCCGGCTGACAGGAGCGTCGTGGGTCATGATCGGCGCCCTGGTTACGGTATTTCTGTTTCCCCGCCCGGTGGCGATCCTGAGCCTGGTTTTCATGAGTCTCGGTGACATTGCTGCCGCCTTTGTGGGGCTCCGTTTTGGCCGCCATAAAATCTGGGGAAAATCGCTGGAAGGGTTCCTGGGCGGGCTGTCCGTATGTCTGGTGGTCGCCTGGTTTTTCCGGGACGTCCCCTTTCCCCTGGGAGCCGCGGGAGCACTGGGAGGAATGATCATGGAATTATTACCCATCCCCCTCGACGATAATTTTAAGATACCCCTCGGTGCCGGGATGACCATGATGATGTTTGGATTTCCCCTGGCATGACCTTCCTGAATCCAGCTGCCCTGTGGGGACTGTTTGCCGCCGCTATCCCCATTTTAATCCATTTAATCAGCCTGGGGAATACGCGCGAAATTGAATTCAGCTCCGTCCGCTTCCTTCAGGAACTGAAACATAAGACCATCCGTAAACTCCAGATTCGTCAGTGGCTATTGATCTTTCTCCGTACCGTCGCCATTATTTTTCTGGTATTGATGCTTTCGAAACCGGTTCAGCAGGGACTGTATACGGGGATTGCCTCCGGAGAACAAACTTCCAACGTGGTTATTATTGTCGACAATTCAGCCAGTATGGCCGCGAAATCCGGACAAAAATCAGCTTTAGATCAGGTGAAACAATCGGTCCGCACGATTATCTCCAGTTTCAATGGTCTCACTTACCTTCATCTTTACCAAACCAACCCGCCCCGGGAACTTTTCTCCGGACCCCTGAGAGCCGTGGAAGATCTGGAGGATCCTTTGGCTGAAATTCGTCAGACCCAATCCAGAGACCATCTATGGGGGTTTGTTGATTCCGTACTGAAGATGATTCCTGTTTCTGAACCGAATCGCGAATGTTTTATTTTGAGTGATTTTCAATCGCTGCCCTCCCAGGCGGTGGCAGCGGAATTTGCCGATACGTTGAAATCTTGGCAGTTCTATTGCCTGGGTACAGAACCGGTGGAGGATAACCTTTCAATCGTGGATATTAAGACGGTCAGCCAGATCCGGCTGCCAAATCATTTATTGAAGCTCAATGCCCGCGTTAAAAACAGTGGTACGATTGAAAAAAGGAATGTACCGGTCGAATTGTACCTCAATCAGGAACGGGTGGGTCAAATTGTTTCCCATTTTCAGCCTGGGCGGGTGAAGGACTTTTTATTTCAGGTGTATCCCGGAAAGAGCGGTATCATTCAGGGATACCTGCAAATTCCGAACGATGACTACACCCTGGATAATCAATGGACATTCGAACTCGCTATTCCGGACCAGATATCCTGCCTCATCCTGGGGAATTCCCAGGACGATATTTTCTTACTAAAGACAGCACTCGAATCCATCAGTGGTGAGACGGGTTTCTTGAATATCCGTACTAAAATCAGTCGTGAGATCCGTCAAATAGATTTGGAAGGCACCGATGTATTAATCCTGCACGACCCGGCGGTTCTGGCTCCGGCAGCGGTGGAAGATTTGAAGAAGTTTTTAAATCAGAAGGGAGGCGTCATCTGGTTTTCCGGGAAACGGGGGATGGAATTTAAAGGCAGCGATGTGGAACGGAATTTAAAACTACCCCGGATTCAGGAAGTGAAAGCAGTGGATGGATCATCGTTTTTTTCCGTAGCCCTAGGGAATAAACTTCACCCGATCCTCCGGGATCTGATCCTTCGGGATCTGAAAAACGAGTTACCCCGGATTTATCGCTATAACCAGGTGCGGTTGATACGGGGTCAGCGTACCGTTTTGAAACTGAATAATCAGGATCCCGTCCTGGTGGATATACCCGTAAGGGGTGGTAAAATTTTCTATTTTACCCTACCCCTGGATCTTTCCTGGAGTGAATTACCGCTGAAAGGTTTATCCATACCCCTCCTGCATCAGCTCATGATTCTCCTGGCTACGGACGAGAAGAATACCAGCAGCGTCTATGTGGATGAAACCAAGACTATTCAGTTGAAAAGTGAATTAATCAATCAGCAGTGGACCATCCGGACGCCCCGGGGGGTGGACATCCTGAAAGTTCCCGACTATGCCAGTGAGTCCCTGAAAATTAAGGAAACATCTGACTTGGGCAGTTACACTGTTCTGGCAGGAAATGACATGTACGCCCGCTTCTCGGTCCATTTAGCACCGGAAGAACAGCTGGGTAAACCGGTGGACCCGGAAGCGCTCCGGTCCCGTTTGGGAAAAGACCGCACCCTTTGGGTCAGACCGGACGACCCGTTGCTTGAAACGCTGGAGAATGTCCGACATGGACGTTCCCTGTGGCGCACGTTTCTGATTCTGGCTATTGTAATGCTCATAATTGAATCGGTGGTGGGTCGAACCCGTGTCGAATCTATCCGTGGCCGCTATGATTGAAACTTCTCCTGAACGATTGGAAAAAGCTCTGCTGGTGGGGGCGATTTACGGTAATACCAGCGAAGAGGAAGTCAGGGATCAGTTAGCGGAACTTGGACTTCTGGCCGACACGGCTGGGGCTCAAGTGGTTGGGACTATCACCCAGAAATTGAGTCGGATCCATTCCGCCTATTTCATTGGTGAAGGGAAAGCCAAACAGGTCATCGCCCAGGCAAAAACTTTAGGTGCCTCCCTGATTATTTTTAATGATGAATTAACCCCGGGTCAGGTGAAGAACTATTTAAAACAAGCGGGGGAATTGAAGGTGATTGACCGGAATACTTTAATCCTGGACATATTTTATCACCATGCCAAAACGCGGGAAGCCAAAACGCAGGTGGAACTGGCCCGTCTGGAATATATGCTGCCCCGCCTTTCCCGGCAGTGGACGCACTTGGAACGCCAGATGGGTGGTATCGGAACCCGGGCCGGAGCCGGTGAAACCCAGATTGAGGTTGACCGCCGCCTGATACGAAATCGTATCGCAAAACTGAAGCATGAATTGGTCAAGATTGACAAGGAGCGGGAAACCCAGAGTAGTCAGCGGAGAGACCAGTTCCGGGTGGCGCTGGTAGGATACACCAACGCCGGGAAATCCACCCTGATGAACGCCCTTTCCAACGCTAACGTATTTGTCCAGGATCAGTTATTTGCCACCCTGGATACAACCATTCGGGCGGTTCAGCTGGATGACTCCCACACCATTCTGCTCAGCGATACGGTCGGTTTTGTCCGAAAACTGCCTCACCACCTGGTAGCCACCTTCCGCAGCACCCTCAAGGAAGTGGTTGAAGCGGACCTCACCCTGGTAATCCTGGACGCCTCATCCGGTCATTTGGAAGAACAGGAACAGACCATTGCAGAGGTGTTGAAAGATCTGGGTGCCCAGAATCAGCGGAAAATTGTGGTTTTAAATAAAATCGATCTGGTAAATAATGACAAAACATTGGCAGCCTTAAAACAGCGTTATCCACACTCTGTCATGATTTCTGCCCGACAACATTTACGGCTGGATCAACTCATGCGTCGAATCCGCGGCATCATGGAGGAGGACTACCACGTGATTGACATTGAAATACCGTACCGGCAGGGGAGGGAACTGGTTCGAGCCCAGGAAGGGGTAAGTGTATTAAAGCGGGAATTTCAGGATGACCGTCTCCGGTTGCGAATCAAAGGTCCAAAAATCCGGATTAAACAGATCCTAAAACAATTCCAGATCAGCTGACATAAAAAAACCCGCCTCAGTTTTGATTAATGGATCCGTTTTGAACGGTAAAGGCCTCCATGATTTCCAAACTTCCTTGATCTTTGTAACAAAGAAAGGCCTGTTTTTTAATCCTGGAAGGTGAACTTAAGAGATCGATGTTGACGATCCAAAAATTCAAAAAGCTGAGGCGGGAATTGTAAAAAAACTAATCTAATTTAAATCTGCCGGGAGGGAAATCCAATGAATGTTGGATTACGGTTCCCGCAATTGATCTTCTGTTGAAGCAATGGCAACCGCCACACTGGCATCCCCTGTTACATTGGTGGTGGTTCTTAACATATCCAGGATTCGATCCACACCCAGGATCAGGGCAATGCCGCCACTGGGGACGCCAATCGCCTCCAGGATAATAACCAGCATAATAATCCCGGCGCCTGGAACCGCCGCCGTCCCGATGGAGGCCAAAACGGCGGTAAGAATAATGGTTAATTGCGCCCCTAGGGTAAGATCCATTCCCAGGGTCTGGGCAATGAAAACGGCCGCTACAGCCTGGTAGAGCGCCGTCCCGTCCATGTTAATGGTGGCTCCCAGCGGGAGTACAAAAGAGGAAACTTCCTCCGAAACACCTAATTCCTCTTCACATCGTTCCATAGTGACGGGCAGGGTAGCACCGCTGGAACTGGTGGAGAAAGCCAGTAATTGGGCCGGGGCAATCCCCTGGTAGAATTTCTTGAGGGACATTTTGGAAAAGATTTTAAGGACCGCCGTGTAGGTAAGGATCATGTGAAGGGCCAGTCCCAGAATTACCGCAAACATGTAAAACCCCAGGGAACTAAGCAATTCCAGGATATTTTTCAGGTTATTCCCGGCTACGCTAGTAATGGTATCGGCAATCAGGGCAAAAACACCGATCGGCGCCATGAGCATGATGATATCCACCAGTTTGATGATGACATCGTTCAACCCTTCAAAAAAATCGAGAACCGGTTTTGCTTTGTCCTTGGGTACTTGAATTAATCCCACCCCCAGGAAGAGGGCAATAAAGACCACCTGAAGCATGTTCCTATTGCTGGAGGCGGACTGGAAAATATTGCTGGGAACCATATCCACAATCGGTTGTAGCGGTCCCCGCTCTTTTACTTCGTCCGCCATGCTTTGGCGGTAAGAAGCGGCTGTTTCATAGGTTTTTTGCAGTTTCATCTGCATATCCCTGGGAACCGCATTACCCGGTTTTATTACGTTTACCGCCACCAGTCCAATGGATACGGAAATGGTAGTGGTGATAATGTAGAGGGCAATGGTTTTACCCCCAATGCGGGAGAGTTTTTTAACGTCGGAAAGAGAGGTAACCCCAGTTACCAGTGAAGCCAGCACCAGCGGTACCGCAATCAGTTTCAGTAAGTTAATAAAAATACGGCCAAAAGGTGAGATCCAGGCTTCCGTAAACGGTCCCCAGCCGAAAATGGAGGAAATAATACCGAATAAGAGACCTAGGGAGAGACCAATCAGAATTTTCCAGTGTAATTTCATAGCGTATTTCGTATCCTGTAATCCAGTTTTAGGAGCTATTTCCAGCTTGAATAGATAAGCTGTTATTTACAAACTACGTATATTGAAATGTAGGATGAAAGGCTTTCTGATTAGGACAGGACCGGCGGTTATTTCCACTCCTTCAGGTCGTTTTCAGAGGGTCCCGATTCTACTCTTGAATGTAATGAATCGCCTGGTCCAGATCGGTGGTCGGCTGGTTGCAGGCGAAGTTCCGGCAGACATAAAAAGTGGGTTGCGCATCAATACTGGTTTGATATTCCGTCCAGGGTGCCAGCCGGGTCAGGAGATCGGTGTCCCCATTTGTATCTTTAAAAAGGATGATTTTATTGGGAGAATAAAGGTTCCGAATCGCTTCCAGGGCGGATTTCATTGTGTTGTCTTTTCCATTGCCCACGATGACAATTTCTTTTGGGTCATCTTCAATAAACAGGTAGGCTGTTAGTAAAAAAGTGAAGCCGGAGGGCGCGCGCTGGATTTCGTTGGAGTAGAGACGGAAGGATTTTTCAGCCATTGCGTTTAACGTTTGGTCTCCGGTTATTCGCGCCAGGCGGAGCAGGTCGAAAGTAGCAACCGAATTACCAGAGGGATAAGCGCCGTCGTATCCGGATTTGGTCCGTACCAGTAATTTTTCCGATTGGTCCCCTCCCAGGAAAAAGCCGGAATGTTCCTCATCCCAGAAATCCTCAACCATGAGGTCGGTCAGTTCACGGGCCCGCTGGAGGTAGTCGAGATTGAAGGTAGTTTCGTACAGATTCAGTAAGCCCCAAATGACAAAAGCGTAATCATCCAGGTGAGCGTCCAGACCAGCCTGACCGTTCCGGAAACGTTTCTGTAATCGGCCATCCTCCCGGCGCAGGGATTTCAGAATGAAGTGAGCCGATTTCTCTGCTGCCTGCCGGTAGACATCGGACTTAAAAACATGACTGGCCCGAGCCAGTGCGGCAATCATTAAACCGTTCCAGTCGGTGAGAATTTTATCGTCTTTGTACGGGTGAATCCGTGTCTCCCGGGCTTGAAATAATCTCTGCACCGCCGTGTTAAAGACCTCCCGATCCGGGGCTGGGATAACTGAGGCTGGAGTGATCCAGTCCTTGGTATTGCCCGTTAAATGGAGAATGTTTTCCCCGGCGGAATCGGAGGTTCCATTGCTGAAATTACCCTCTTCCTGCAAGTGAAAAACTTGGGTGATGATCTCGACCTCCGGCGGCGTCAGAATTTCCCGGATTTCAGCCATCTTCAACAGATAAAACTTTCCTTCCTTGCCTTCACTGTCCGCATCCTCGGCAGAATAGAATCCCCCCTCGGGACGGCTCATGTCCCGGAGAACGTAAGTCAGGATTTCTTCCGCCGTCTGGCGGTAAAACTCTTTCCTCGTCACCTGGTAAGCTTCCGTGTAGGCCAGGGTGAGCATGGCCTGGTCGTAGAGCATTTTTTCAAAGTGGGGTACTAGCCATTGCTGATCGGTGGAGTAACGGTGAAAACCGTAGCCCAGTTGGTCAAATATTCCTCCCAGCCGCATGCTTTCCAGCGTGGTTTCCACCATGGATCGGGCTGATTTTTCATGGGTCATATTGTAATAGCGTAAAAGAAAAATAAGATTGTGGGGAGAGGGGAATTTGGGTTGGGATCCGAATCCGCCGTACTGGTTGTCGAACCGGTTCTTAAATTGCTCAAACGTGGTTTTTAGGATCGTGTCGGACAATGGCGGACCCAGTGTTTTGGCGTTGGCTTCTTTCAGAAAGTCCTGAACCCGGTCGGCTGACTGGAGCAGGTCCTCCCGTTTATTTTTCCACGCGTCCACGATTGTTGGCAGCAGTTCCATCAATCCGGGACGACCGTACCGACCCTGTTTGGGGAAGTAGGTGCCGGCGAAAAACGGTTTCTTGTCCGGAGTCATGACAATGGTCAGGGGCCAACCTCCATTGCCAGTCATGGCCTGACAGACCGACATGTACAAATGATCGATTTCCGGACGCTCCTCACGGTCCACCTTGATGGCAATAAAATCCCGGTTCAGGAGTTGGGCGACATCCTTATCTTCAAACGATTCATGTTCCATCACATGGCACCAGTGACAGGTGGAATAGCCGATGGAAAGGAAAATGGGGCGATCCAGTTCTTCCGCTTTCCGGAAGGCTTCCTCCTCCCAGGGATACCAGTCGACGGGATTGTCGGCATGTTGAAGGAGATAGGGGCTGGATTCATGGGCTAAATGGTTCAAATGGTTGCCTTTCTCGAATGCGGGTCCGGTTTGGCCGGAAACTGTTGCTGAAAACAGAATCGCGGCCACGTAAATTAGAATTGTTCTGCTCATACCTGCTGGGGGAATTTGAGCAGGAACGGAATAAAAGGATACGTTTAAGATTACCGCTTTCAAAAGAAATTTATGCTCCATATTACTGTAATCGCCTTATACCTGTTTACCTTGATCGGGATCGGGTTTTACAAGGCCAACAAGATTAAGAATCAGGCCGATTTTTCCATTGCAGGAAGAACCCTGGCGCCCTGGATCCTGGTGGGTACCATGCTGGCCACCTGGATGGGAACCGGCTCCATACTGGGAAATGCAGGTAAAACTTATGAGACCGGACTGGCAGCCATGATTTTGCCCCTGGGAGGCGTTTTGGGTATCGCCTTGTTGACGCAAATTGCCGGAAAAGTACGCAGTTTTGAGAAATACACCGTCCCTGAAATTCTGGGCGACCGGTATGGGTCCGTCACCCGCATCCTCAGCGTGATTGCCCTGGTGATGGCTTACCTGGTGATTGTCAGTTATCAGTACAATGCGGGAGGGGCTGTCCTGAAAACGGTCTTAACCGGTAGTAACGGCCAATCGCTGGTTTCAGTTGAAACCGGGACCGTGATTGCGGCAGTTTTTATTATCGCCTACACCATGCTGGCAGGATTGGTCAGTGTGGCATATACGGATGTGGGCAATGGAATTATTATGATTCTCACGTTTGCGATTGCTTTCCCGATCCTCCTGATCAAGGCAGGTGGCTTTTCCGGCATGGAAGCCTCCTTCGCCCAGATGGGGAAGGAAAGCCATATGCAGTTCTGGGGCGTTTATTCCTCTGTAGATATCCTGAATTTCTGTCTTCCCCCGTTTTTACTGGTGATGGGCGACGCCAATATGTATCAACGCTTCTTTGCCAGCCGGACGGTGAAAGGGGCTAAAAGTGCCACAATTGTGCTGGTTTTTGCCGTAGCCCTGATGGAATTATTGATTATCGCCTCCGCCTGGGTGAGTTCCAGCATGATTCCCGATGCGGAAGTGGGGAAATACGTCATGATTTATGCCTCTCATCGAATCCTGCCGCCCCTGCTTGGCGCCATCATGATGACGACTATTGTGGGAATAATCATTTCCACCGCCGATTCCTTCCTTTTGGTTCCTGCCACTACCCTCATACGGGACGTGTATTTGCTTTACATTAATCCCAGGGCCAATGATAAGAAGATCGTACTCTTCAGCCGACTGCTCGTGCTGGGGTTGGGGCTGATTGCCTTTATGATCTCCCGCGAGTTCGAAAAATCAGCCGGCTTTTTTGAACGGGCGCTCTACGCCTACACGATTTACGGGGCGGCAATTACGCCCTCCTTGGTGGCCGCTTTATTCTGGAAACGGGCCACAACTGCCGGAGCCATCGTTTCCATCGTCACCGGAACGGTCACCACCCTGATCTGGAAGGAAGCTCATTTTATCCAAAACCTGGTACCGGCCTCCATTTACCAGAAAATGGACGAAGTTATCCCGGCCATTACCATCTCGGTCATTTCCCTGGCAGTGGTGAGTTTGTTTACGAAAAATAAACGTTAAATCTTGTTTGCCAGCGGGGGATTATGTTTCGGAGGCAGGAGTTGGTCAGATCCCAGATCCCGACGGTAATATTCAAAGGTTTCCCCCGTACCCTGCCAGTTTTCTACCCGATTCAGTATTCGAATGTCTCCCGAGAAGCGGCTGGAGATTCCCAGTTTCACGTGACCGGTGATGTAGTGGATATCCTTTCGCTTTTTCGCCCAGCTCAGAAATACCCGCTTCAGCATTTTGGCATAGCCGTTCCCTTTATACTGGGACTGGATGACGAAAGCGTAGGTATAGAGGGTATTGTGTTTACCGAAATTTTCATCCAACCGGGCCCACGGTTCCTGACTCAGTTCCTCCAGGGGAACGCCAATGATATAGCCGATAATTTCGCCCCGGTAGCGGGCAATGAAAGGCAGGGAACCTGGTTTATTGAAATATTTGTGAATGGTGGATTTGGTGAGGACTGCTTTTTCACCGTATTTTTTCGCCAGGGATTTAGAAATGTGGACCAGTTGGGGATAATCCGCCTGTCCCACGTGCTTTAACAGTTCAATCTGAAAGACACCGCTGGAGGCGATGACCCGGGTCTCTGATTTTTCACCGGTATTAATGGTCAGTTGCTTCATGGTCTCCGCAAAGCGCTGTTCAGGTGAATACCCTCTTTAATTTATAAAATGAATTCCAAATACTTCTGCTGAAAGAATTGCCCCTGGCCATTCTTCGATCTTTTTCCCAGAAATCCACAGACCTAAATTCAGCACGAATGGTACCCTTTAATTTACGGCTTTTAGAAACCATAAAGGCGAAAAGGTCGCTCTTATGTGTTGGTTTGGATATGCACCCGGATCTTCTGGGGCAGGACCGTCCTTCTCTGGATGCAGTGAAACGGCACACCGAAAAAGTACTGCAGGCTACAGAAGAGTATGCGGCTGCTTACAAGCCCAACCTGGCATTTTTTGAACCTGCACAAATTGATATTGCCAAGCAAGCTATTTTAGC
>CAZNUM010000006.1:0-70193 GCA_964576315.1 uncultured bacterium | reverse complement strand
AATACGGTGACAGTCAAATGACCCATGCCATGTTATTCACGGGTGTGGATCTGGATGGTGCCGGGAGTCCCCGAAAATGGCGTGTTGAAAACAGCTGGGGCAAGAAGCGGGGTGACAAAGGTTACGATATTATGGGGGATAATTGGTTCGACGAATATACTTATGAAGTAGTGGTACATAAACGATATCTCACGCCAGATGAGTTAGCAGTATATGGACGTAAGCCTGTGGCATTACCACCGTGGGACCCCATGGGTGCATTGGCACATTAATAATTTGCAGGATCTTTTTCTTTTAGACCCGGATGTTATTTACCTGAACCATGGTTCCTTTGGAGCCTGCCCCCGTCCTGTATTTGACGAGTACCAGAAGTGGCAGGCACATCTGGAAATGGAGCCGGTGCGTTTCATGAGGGAAGAAGTGTTTTCCCTCCTACGTCAGGCCAGAAGAGTCCTTGGTGATTTTTTGCATTGCTCGGGAGACGATATTGTATTTGTTCCCAATCCGACCACCGCAATCAATACGGTAATTCGAAGTTTAAATCTGGACCCGGGCGACGAAATTCTTACTACCAATCATGAATACGGTGCTTTAATCCGGGCATGGGAGCGATTTTGTGCAGAAACAAATACCCGGCTTGTTCAGCATAAAGTTGAATTGCCCCTGACAACCGTGGAAAAGTTTGTTGAACAGTTTTTTACCCGCGTGAGTACTAAAACCAGGGTCATTTTTATAAGTCAGATTACCAGTCCCACTGCACTGATTTTCCCCGTTAGGGAGATATGTGCCCGCGCCCGGGAACTGGGGTTAATAACAATTATTGATGGCGCTCACGTTCCAGGACATATACCAATAAATATTCGTGAAATGGATCCGGATGTTTTTACCGGAGCCTGTCACAAGTGGTTGTGTACTCCCAAGGGCTGTTCCTTTCTCTATATCCGTCGGGAGATACAATCCTGGATTCATCCTTTGGTAACCAGCTGGGGGCTTGAAATACGGGATCGTAACGAGTCCCCTTTTATTGCTGAACATGAGTGGCAGGGGACCCGTGATATAAGTGCATTTCTTACCGTTCCGGCGGCCATTCAGTTTCATGAGACTTATCTTAAAGAAATTGTTAAAGCAAAATGTCGTGGTTTTATAGTGGAAGCACGGGACCAATTACTGGATCTGGTCAACACGGAACCCCTTTCTCTAGGGGTGGACCCCTGGCTGGGTCAAATGGCAAGTGTGGAAATCCCAGTGAAAGATCCGGAAGAGGTCAGCCAGCAGTTATTGAACAAGTTTCAAATTGAAATTCCTGTTTTCAGCTGGGAGAACCGCTCTTTATTACGGATTTCGATTCATGGATACAACCATCAGGATCACATTGATTCACTATTGACGGCTTTGAAGACTCTTCTTTAGTTTCGGACCGTATTGAGATGAATAGGGTTTTTGAAGTATTTTTCTCTTAATGCAATGATCTTCTTTAAATTCCCCATATCCGGTCTATATACTGACTATTATGAGCTTACAATGGCCCAGGGTTATTATGTAAGCGGAATGGCCCGTCGTAGATCGGTATTCGATTATTATTTCCGTGCTCATCCTTTCGGTAGTGGTTACACCATCTTTGCTGGGATTCAGGATGTCTTGAACGCTCTTCAACAGTTCCGTTTTGATCCGGAGGATACAGCATATCTCCGCAAATTAGGTTTCAAGTCTGATTTTCTGGCGTTTTTAGAATCTTTTCATTTTCAGGGGGACATTTGGTCTGTAAAAGAAGGAGAAATCGTGTTTCCCAATGCACCGTTGGTTCGGGTGGAAAGCACCTTGATTGAAGGCCAGTTAATTGAGACCGTTTTATTGAATATTCTGAATTATGAATCGTTGGTGGCGACCAAAGCTTCCAGGATACGTCAGGTAGCCGGTGATCGGCTGGTGGCGGAGTTTGGGTTACGTCGGGCCCAGGGCCTCGCCGGGATTCAGGGTTCCAGAGCAGCGGTGATCGGAGGGGTGGACGGTACCTCCAATGTCTTTGCTGCCAAAGCGTTTTATCTCACCCCTGTCGGTACTCAAGCACACTCCTGGATTCAATCATTTCAAGATGAATTAACAGCTTTCAGGACGTATGTCAATCTTTACCCTGAAAACAGTACCTTGCTGGTGGATACCTATAATACGCTCGAAAGTGGTGTTCCCAATGCTATCCGGGTGGCAAAAGAAATGGAAAAAAGGGGAAATCACCTTCGGGGGATTCGCCTGGATAGCGGAGATCTGGCATATCTCAGTAAAGCGGCCCGTCAAATGCTGGATCGTGAGGGTCTCGATTATGTAAAAATTGTAGCCTCCAACCAATTAGATGAGTTTTTAATTCGCAGCTTAATTGAACAAAAAGCACCCATAGACATTTTTGGCATTGGCACCAATCTGATTACGGGTCAACCTACCGCTGCTCTGGATGGAGTGTATAAATTGGCCATGATTGATAACCGTCCATCTCTGAAAATTTCGGATCATATTGAAAAAGTTAATTTACCCGGTCTAAAACAGGTGTACCGGTTTTCCGACTCCGATGACTTCTTTTATGCCGATGGGATTCAATTGAATGCTCTGCCCCTCCCAAAGCAGCTTTTTCACCCTGTTTTTTCCGAAAAACAGTGCCAGGTGGCTGGATTAACGCAAGAAGGGCTCCTTTCCCAGGTTATGAAAGCTGGGGAACCGGTTACGGAATTCTCCGCTGAAGCTGCTGCCTCCTATCGCAAGAAACGTTTAATCCATTTGCCGGTGGAACATCAGCGTTTTGAAAATCCGCATCTTTATAAAGTGGGACTCAGTCCCGAATTACTGGAATTAAGACGTACTCTTCTTAAAGAAAGCCAACCTGGAGATCGTATGAGATGAAAGCACTACTTATTGTTGACCTTCAAAATGATTTCTGTCCCGGCGGTGCGCTACCCGTACCGAAGGGGGATGAAATCATTCCGTTCATCAATGAAATTATGCCGCAGTTTGATTTTGTGGTTGCTTCCAAAGACTGGCATCCAGAAAAGACCATTCATTTTGAGAAGTGGCCGGTTCATTGTGTGCGTAATACGCACGGGGCTGAATTCCACCCCGATTTGAATGCCCAGCAGATAGATCAGGTTTTTCTAAAAGGCACCGGTGATCGGGATGATGGATACTCTGCCTTTGAAGCGACCAATAAAGCTTTGAACCAATGGTTTTTGAGTCATGGTGTAACCGCAGTAACCGTTGTGGGGCTGGCTACGGATTATTGCGTCAAGGCAACCGCTTTGGATTGTATTCAACATGGGTTCCAAACGACCATCCTCACCAAGGCAGTCCGAGCGGTGAACGTACAACCCGATGACGGAGTCAGGGCATTGGATGAACTGGCCCGGGCTGGTGTGGAAATTCAATAATATGGTTTATCGCCCCCATCAAATCCTATACTTATTCGATGTTGACGGGACTTTGCTTTCACCCGGATCTGTTTCACGAATGACCCTCAATAGAATCATTCGGGAGGTAGCGGGCGAGTCCCCTTCGCTCTCCTACCGGGACGTGGCTGGTTACACTGACCCGGGTATTGTTAAAAATGCGTTGGAAAAGATCGGATTTCAAGACGGTGATCTAGAGGCGTTGACCAATCAGATTTTGGGAAAGTATATACTGGAAATTGATTCTATTTTTAACAGTTCAAAGGAGCCCTTTGTATATCCAGACGGGGAGAGGTTGTTAGAAATCGTTACTGGGCAGGGACAGGCGGTTGGACTGATGACCGGCAATCTGGAAGCGGTAGCCTGGATCAAACTGCGCCGGTTTGCTTTAGACCGCTTTTTCTCCTTCGGTGTATTTGGAGAGGATGTAAATTCCAGAATGGAAATGCCCCTGGTCGCTGTAAAGCGTGCTTTCGAATATTATTCTCGTGAATATGGAGCCAAACAAGTGATTATTGTGGGAGACACAGCCAGGGATGCAAACGCGGCCAGCCAATGGGGTGCTCGCAGTGTCATTGTATGCCGGAAACCAGAATATCGGGATGAAATCGTAACGGCGGGCGCCACCTGGGTGGTATCTTCATTGGATGAATTTGTCCCGATCGCTTAAATGATATAGTTGTAGAATACAAATAAATGAAATTTAACGTTTTCCTTCTTGTTTTAATTTCTGCCCTGTTTTCAGGAGAGACCACCGAACATGAGTATCAGTCAATCCATTGGGTCAATCTAGATACGGTGAAACTCCAAGATCATTTTCTGGGCGAATTGCCGGAATTATACGGTCAAAACAGGGAAGGCAGGATTTTTAATTTACTGGAAATCCAGGATTCTGAACCGTGGAAAGTACTGATCATTTCTTATATGGCAGAATGGTGCGGAAACTGCCGTTATGACGCTCCTGTTGTAAAGCAGGTGTATGAAAAATATCATCCCCTGGGTCTGAACCAAATCGTTGTGATGGAATATTCCACCAGGTCGGGAGCTGAGGCTTTTGTGGATCGCTATGACTTACCCATGCCCGTATATTTTGGTCAGGTCCGGGCCAAGCTGGAGGATAAAAGAAGCCTGTCTCAGCACTACATTTTGAGAAAAGCGCTGGCGGATGGACGGGATTGGGGGACTCCTTTCCACATCATTATTGAGAGAGGCGATTTGAATCGGGTTGGCTTTGTAGCGGGGGAATTTAAAAGAAAAGAACTGGAAACTTATTTGAATCGAAGGTTGAAGTCACGGGAGCAGTGAAAACCGCTAGAGATGATTTATCTCATTGGTTATGGGTCACGGGAGTAATCCCGGCCTGAACCAAATACCGGTTCCACTGTTCAATTTTTCTGATTCGTTCTTTTTCTGACATTTGAGGTAAACTTGTTTTATCCGATAGCAGATCAGGAAGGGGAGTATTATGATCTGCTGCTTTCAGTAATAAATAGTGTACACCCAGAGCGGTTTGATCTTTCATCTTTAGATGACCAATTTCCAACTTTGTAAGATCAGCAATGAATTGTAACAAGGGTTCCCTGGCGCCACCACCGCTCGCAGTAACCCGCTTGGGAACTGGGGATAAATGTTGTTGAATTAGATACCAGATATCGTGAACCAGAAATCCAATAGATTCCATTCCGCTGCGGATGATTTCGTTTACATCCTTTTTGTCCTGGTATCCATCCATAATGGTGGGAAGTGCATCCCTCCAGTAAGGAGCGGCTAATCCACCAAACCCCGGGATGAATATTCCCCCCGTGCTGGTTTTGGAGCAGCGTTGGGGCCAGCGCATTTCCCGGTGCGGTATGTTAAGTTGTTCTTCCAACCAGTAAAATAAGGAATTGCAGGCGTTAATGGTCCCCTCCAACAAATAGGTATTTTCTTCAGAATTGGAATACAAAATACTGCTGATCAAACCCTCCAGGACAATGGGGTTGGAACCAACATTGGTTTGAATAGAACCGGAGGTACCGAAATTCATGGCGGTATTGCCGGATTCCCATCCTCCCTGCCCCAAAAGTGCCGCCTGCTGATCTCCAATAACACAATTTAGGGGAATGGTATGGTCATTAATGGATATTTCACCGAAATTTGTGTTGGTTGGTAAGAGGGGAGGGAGACAGTTGAGCGGTAACTCGAAAAGAGCCAGTAAGTCCGAATCCCAATAGGCAGTTTTTAAATCCATAGTCAGGATGCGGGAGGCAATGGAGGCATCTACGGCAGGAGTGCCGGTAAGTGAATGGGTGAGGAAAGCGCTTAAAGGACCGAAGAAAGCCTTCCCTTGGCTGACTTTTGTGGCTAATTGCTGGTCCTGGTGTATTAAATGTAAAAATTTTGGTCCGCCGAAATGAGCATTAAGAGGGGCTCCTGTTTTCTGATGGATTACCCGATCGTAGATTTGAAGGTCATCAACAACATCCCTGGCGCGGCTGTCCTGCCAACTTAAAGCAGGTGTGAGGGGTAACAGGGTGTCCTTATCCCAGAATAGAAAGGTGGAACGCTGGATGGCGATCCCGGCGGAAAGGATACTCATGTGGCGATCTTCTGAAAATTGGACAGCGCATTTTATCAGCCGTGCCGCCGCTTCTGTAATGGACAAGGGATTTACTTCAAAATGACCGGGAGCAGGAGTGTGAATCCGATGTTTAATACGGTCCGAATAAATAAGTTCGTGATTCAGATTGAACAGGAAGATTTTGGTTGAGGAGGTGCCTTGGTCAATGACCAGCGTTACCCAGTGATTATTCAAAGTCATGATGAAAAAGTAGGTACTAGGTTATCTGGTTTAATCAACGTGAGTACTGAAGTAAGGGTTCATTTTTTTGGAATCTACGTTTGAAGAGAAATGTTAGACCGTAAAAATGGAGGGTGACCCAAAATATCTATTTCAGTTCCCTCAGACGTGGTGTAAGCAAGCCTATCAATCCGCAGACGCCGGCGCCGAAACCGATCAGCAAGAATACGGTCCGGATTTCTACGATGGATGCCACCATCCCCGTGATGGCAGAGGACAGGGCTGTCATGCCGATCACTGCCAGGTGCACCATGGAAAAAATTCTTCCATGATAGTGATTAGACGCGTACTTCTGTACAATTGCTGTTCTGGAAATGGTGATCATGGGAATTCCAATCCCGTGAATCACAATTAAAAAGGAAACGGTGGAAACAGAATTTGCGAAGTAAAAAATGGAATAGGTCAACCCATCCAGAACCATGCCAATGGTCAGGAGAATCCCATTTTTAAATGAAGGACCTATTTTGTATACCAGAGTTGATCCAATCAGCATTCCCAACGCTAGTCCCGCTTCCACGAAAGCATATTCTTTAGCTGAACCGTTCAGCGCCTGTTTCACCAGAATCGGCGTTCCCACAATGGCCGGTCCCATAATGAAGAGATTATTCGCGATTGTGAGAGAAATTAAAAAGCCAAGTGACCGGTGATGGAAAACGTAGCTGATTCCACTTCTTAATTCTTTCCAGGGATGGGGGTGCATTTGTGAGCGCGGTTTGAATATGGGCTTTACAACTAGCACGAGCAGACCAATGGCAACTAGAAATGAGATAGCATCAAAAATGAATAAATATTGTAAATGAATTAATCCTAAGAGAACTCCGGCTAGAGCTGGTCCTAGGAAATAAGCCATTGGGTTAGAGGTTGTTAAAACCGAATTGACCTGTACCAATTCTTCCTTATTCACGATGGTAGGGATAAAGGCATTAAAAGCAGGAGGGAAAAAAGTACTAAAGGCGCTGCGGATGAAGGCCAGCATACCCAGGAGGATTGCATCTGTAAAACCCCAGGCAATCATAATTGGAATGATACCCACGGTCAGGGCTTGACTCATATTTGACAGGATCATGATAGACATGCGGTTGTGTCGATCCGTGATAACGCCTGCAAACAATCCAAGGAGCATCGCTGGCAAATAGGCACTCATGGCCACCAGCCCGGTGACTGCAGCTGAGCCGGTCAGGTCCAGGACAAGCCACATGAGGGCGATCTGATAAATCGCATCTCCCATTCCGGAAACTAACTGGGCCAACCAGAGAATCAGTACATTGTGTTTGGTCTGTTTGTACATTCCAGTACCACTGAAGCAGGGAAGTTATTGCTTAAAAGACTTTTTAACTTTAAGAAAAAGCACCTTAATTTCACCGGCAGGTTTTTAGAGCTAATTAAACAGGAGAATTACGATGGCTTACATTATAGCTGAACCGTGTGTTGGAGTTTGTGATACGGCATGTGTCGATGTCTGCCCGGTGGATTGCATTCACCCCACCCGGGATGAATGGGATGAAGTTGGTTACGATGAAAATAATTTGGATGGTAAATTGCTGTATATCGACCCGGAAGAATGTATTGACTGTGGTGCTTGTGAGCCGGAGTGCCCAGTGGAAGCTATCTTTGAAGAAGAAGAAGTTCCGGAAGAATGGCATAAATACATTAAAATGAATTACGACTATTTTGACCGGGAATACAGTGGATAGCTCTCTAACTTTGGATTTCAAGGTTTGTCAAACGGCTGTTTTTCAACAGCCGTTTTTTTGGGGGATCATCTATGAATAAGCAGCAAGTTGAATCCATTTTGAAAACAGTACATTATCCCGGTTTCAGCCGTGATATTGTCTCCTTCGGGATGGTCGAGAGTATCCGAGTCGAGCCGGATTCAGTTACCGTAGTTTTGAAGATTACGACCCAGGATGCAGAAAAGAGAACAGCAGTTGTCAATGAAGTAAAACGGCTACTGGAAGAGACGAAATCTTTCAAAACAGTAGCGGTTCACTTGGCACCGGGGAGTACGCCCGCACCGGCAGGTGTGGTGCCCAGCGCCACCATGGCAGGGGTCCAGCACGTCATCGCCATTGCCAGCGGAAAGGGAGGGGTGGGTAAATCAACCGTGGCAGGCAACCTGGCGCTGGCTTTGAAAGCACTGGATTATTCAGTTGGGCTGTTAGATCTGGATATTTACGGACCATCCCTGCCCATATTATTTGGAATTAACCGCCAGCCCCAGCTCTCTGAAAACAGGAAACTGATTCCCTTGGATCGTTACGGAATAAAAGTAATGAGTTTCGGTTTTATCAGCGGGAATGAAACACCAGTGGTATGGCGGGGACCTTTGGTGGCGCGGATGACGGAACAATTCTTCAATGATGTTGTATGGGGTGATCTGGATTATATGGTTTTGGATTTACCTCCGGGGACGGGTGATGTACAGCTTACCCTCACCCAGAAGTTGAAAATGGACGGAGCCATTATTGTGACCACTCCCCAGGATATTGCCCTGGCAGATGTGCGCAAAGGGGCGGATATGTTCCGGAAGATTCAAACGCCTGTTTTGGGGGTAATTGAAAATATGTCCGGATTGCAACTGGAGGGGAAAGTGGCCGGCGGCTCTGACAACCTGAAAATAGAAATCGGGAGTGAAGAAATCCCGGTGAATAAAGAGGGATATTTCAGTTATCGGATGGATTTGTTTAAACAGGGCGGCGGGAAGCAAGAAAGTGAACGTCTGGGGGTCCCCCTTCTCGGTGAAATTCCAATTTCACAGGAAATTATGCTTGCCACCGATGCGGGAGAACCGATTGTTATCAAGCATCCTGACTCGCCTCTGACGGCGATCTACAAGGAGATTGCCCGCAGGATTGTGGAGGATGTGGAAAAGTAACCGCCTCTGTGAACAAAATCGTTCTTAGCATGGGGAATCATATCATTATTCGTCTTTACATCAGCTAGACTGGGCTGAAATTCTGTATCCTAAAAGGGAAGCATGGTTACATTGTCCCGGACAGTATTTATATATTAAAACCTGGGTTTTTTCGAATACAGGTCTGTTTTTATTCTCATTCTTTCAGTTGTTTAGGCCTGTTTCACTCGGTAATTTCGCCCGCGTTTTATTTGACCCATTCTTCGAAATATAAATGAATCTTTCAGACTTGCGACAATCGATCCTTAACCAGGGGACCTTACCGGTTCATGTGGCTGTAATTATGGATGGGAACGGTCGCTGGGCAAAAAAGAAGCGTCTTCCACGATTAGCGGGTCACAGAGAAGGAATCAACTCGGTCCGTGAAATTACCCGGGTAGCAGGTGAAATTGGCATTCAATATTTAACTCTTTATACTTTTTCCAGTGAGAACTGGGAGCGCCCTCCCCGGGAAGTATCTGCCCTCATGGGTCTATTGGTTAATACGATTCGGAAGGAAGTAAAAAATCTCCACAAAAATAATGTACGCCTTTTAGCTATTGGGGATTTGGATAAACTGCCCCCCGAAGCTCGAAAAGGTTTGGAGGAGGGAATTGAAGTCACCAAGGATAATTCAGGGCTGAACCTGGTTCTGGCCCTCAGTTATGGCAGTCGCCAGGAACTTTGTCGTGCCGCTAGACGTATTGCGCTGAAAGTTACCGCTGGTGAACTGGCAGTAGATGATATTGACGAGAATGTGTTAAACCAGGAATTATATACCGCCCATATCCCCGATCCCGATTTATTAATTCGTACCGGGGGCGAACAGCGCATCAGTAATTTTTTACTCTGGCAGGTTGCTTATGCGGAGTGGTACCTAACTAACACCTACTGGCCGGAATTCAGGGAAATGGAATTTTTAAAAGCAATTCAGGAATATCAATGCCGGGAACGTCGTTTTGGAAAACTGAGCGAGCAGGTTCAAAAATGAAGTGCCTGCTTAAGACCCTGATCTTGGCATTCCTGCTATCAAGCTTTGTCCTGACCCAGACCACACAATATAAACTGAAAAAGGTCAATGTGGTTGGGAATACCCTTACCAGCGAAACCATGGTAAAATATACCTCTGGTCTCCGGGATGGAGAGGAAATCCGGGTTGACGATTTTGCTAAGGCGGTGAAACGCTTATGGGATTTAGGCGTCTTCAGCAACGTACAGATCTATTTCAATTCTGAAGACGAGGATGGGATTGAAATTACTATTGAAATGGAAGAATCCCCTGTTCTAGGTGATGTGAAATTCATCGGGAATAAAAAGATTAAGGAACGAAAGTTCAAAGAAGAAATTGTTTTCCAGCGGGGAATGCGACTTAAGCCCAATTTTATCAAGGATACCATCAATAAAATAAAAGAGCTGTATGCAGAAGATGGTTATTTACTGGTGGAGGTGACGGCGGAATTGAAGGAGCCTAAAGAATCAGAAACGTTAATTGGGGGTAAAACAGCTCAGACCCAGGACCTTGTTTTCAAAATTAAAGAGAATAAAAAGGTTAAGATCGGTCAAATTACTTTTAAAGGGAATCACGCCTTTTCAGACGGGAAGCTTCGCCGCAAGGGATTTAAGGATACCAAGCAGCAACGGTGGTACACTTTCTGGCGGTCTGGATATGAAGAAAAAAAATACCAGGAGGATAAACAGAATCTCTACTCCTTCTATAAAAATAACGGCTATCGGGACTTCAAAATCTTCTCCGATTCAATTTATTATAGTCCAGACAAAAAGAAGATGAATATCCTGGTCAATATTTATGAAGGTCCCCGTTACATCTACCGGAACTTTTCCTGGGAGGGAAATACCTTATTCCCCACCGATGTCCTGAATCAGACGCTGGATTTGAAAAAGGGATCCTTTTTCAGCCAGGAGGATTTTGAAGAGGCTCTCTACCAACATGTTCAGGGTTTGTACATGGATCGTGGTTACATTTACAGTCAGATTGAGCCCCGGTTTACGCCGGTTGGGGATGACTCGCTTGACATTCATTTTCTCATCACAGAAAATCACCAGGTGCGAGTGCGGAACATTGATATTTACGGGAACACAAAAACCCGGGAAAATGTGATTCGCAGAGAGTTAAGAATTTACCCGGGCGATGTTTTTAACCGGACGGCACTTCAGCGCAGCATTCGGGATCTGGCAATACTTAATTATTTCGATCCCACGAAATTACTCCCGAACGTCGTGCCTGTCGATGAAGATGAGGTGGATCTGGATATATCGGTGGAGGAGAAATCTTCTGACAAGGCCAGCGCCAGTATTGGGTTTACCGGCATTTATGGGATGACGGGAGGGGGTTCGGTTGAGTTCAATAATTTTTTGGGGCTAGGTCAGGTTCTCTCCCTCAGCTTCCAGGTCGGTACTCAGTATTCCCTGTACAGTGGGTCTGAGCCAGCGAAATACCGTTCCTTCAGCTTCCGTTTTATGGACCCCATGATTTTTGACAGTCCCAACCGGGTTGGATTCTCCCTGTTTTACCAGTTCCGTGGGAGTGCAACCCAGTATTATTTACCCATTGACCAGATCGTCCGCGGTGGTTCGGTGGAATGGGGGCGCCGATGGAAATGGCCCGATGATTATTTCCGCGGTTATTGGGTGTTTCAGGTAATGCGCCGGGATTACCAGGGCAGTGAACAGGATTTGAATAATTACACCGGTGGATTAAAGAAAACCTTGGGTATCAATCTTACCCAGGTTATTACGCGAGACAGCCGCGACCGTCCCGAATTCACCACGAAAGGTTCCATGGCCTCCTGGACAGCCACCTTTTCCGGTGGCCCCCTGGGAGGCAATGAAGATTATCAGAAACATATATTGAATTTAGACTGGTATACACCTACATTCTGGAAATTTGTGTTAATGAGTTCTGTGAAAATGGGCATGATCCGTCCGCTTTCCTCCCTGAAAAATGAACTTTCCATTGTTCCGTTTGACGAGAAATTCATCATGGGAGGGAATGGACTTCCCTATGGTATCATGTTACGGGGATACCCTGATAATTCCATTGGCCCCGTCTCCTCGCAAGGGACACCCATCGGAGGGAATACCATGTTTAAATACACGACTGAATTCCGTTTTCCTTTCTCGGAGAACCCGGTGGTATATGCCATGCTATTCGCAGATGCCGGTGCCGTATGGGATAATAAAAATTTAATGGAATCCCTGAATTTCCCGCGGCGATACCCCATTGAATTGAAGCGATCCCTGGGGGTGGGAATCCGGTTCTTCATGCCGATGATTGGAATGCTTGGATTCGATATGGGGTATGGCTTTGACGATATTACAGGGAATGGGAAACCCCAAGGTTGGGAGTATACCATTATCTTTGGATATGGACAATAAAACTAAGGAGGTAAAAGTGATCCGTAAAGCAATCACGCTATTCGGGTTTGCGCTGTTGTTACTGCCGGTAACCATTTCTGCTCAGGTGAAAATTGGTTTCGTTCAGTCTGATCGAATTCGCGCCGAATATGAAGAATTTAAAGATGCTGAATCCCAGCTCCAACTGGAGTACCAGAAAGTAAATCTGGAATACAATAAAATGGTGGCTCAGCTGGACAGTATTAAACAGAATTTTGAAGCCCAGCGACTGATGAGCAGTCCGGAGTGGAGAAATAAAAAAGAAGAAGAAATTGCCAACCTCGAACGCACCATCCAGAATTACCAGGTGAACATGGTGGGCCCCGAGGGGGAACTTTATCACCGTCAGGCTCAGTTGGAATACGACATTCTGTCCAAGGTAAAAAGAGCAGTAGATAAGGTGGCAGCTTCTAAGAGTATTGATTTTATTGTTGATGGATCAGTGGCCTTACTTTACGGAAATCCGGCTTATGACCTGACAGATGATGTTCTCTTCGAGCTCCGGAAATACAACTTACCTGATTCAAAAGACAATAAATAATCCTCTTTTCCGTTGCCTAAGCTGAAGGAACTGGCTGAACTGGTAGGGGGAACCGTGTTCGGTGACCCAGACCTGCGTATCTCGGGTGTCTCCAGAATTGAAGATCAAAAGCCAGGTACCATTACCTTTCTCTCCAGTCCAAAATATCGAAAATTTACCCGCCAGTCCACTGCTGCACTGGTGACGGCTGATCAGGATTTGTTAAAGTCACGGAACGGCATTGTGGTTTCGAACCCCCTCTATGCCATGTCAAAAATAATGACCCGGTTCACTCCAACGGTAGAAAAGCAGGTGGGGTTTCATCCTGCAGCAATTGTTTCCGATCGGGTGAATTTAGGGCAAGGTATCACGGTAGGTCCGTATGCGGTAATTGAAGCTGGGGCTACTGTTGGCGATGGAGCCGAGATTGGTCCCTATTCCTACATCGGTCAGGAAACCCGCATTGGTGCTGGTACAGTATTACACGGGCGCGTGTTTATCTATCATCACTGTGAAATCGGTGATCGCTGTCTTATTCAAAGCGGTACCGTTATTGGGTCGGACGGATACGGTTTTGTGACGGTGGATGACGTACATCACAAGATACCTCAGAACGGGAAGGTTCTTGTTGGACATGATGTAGAAATAGGTGCAAATTGTACAATTGATCGAGGAACGATAGGTGACACCACCATTGGTGATGGCTGTAAATTCGACAATGGAGTTCATATTGCCCATAATGTGGAAATCGGGCCGGGATGTTTAATCACTGCCCATGTGACCATCGCCGGGAGTGTCAAAATAGGAGCGTATTGCGTCTTTGGTGGTCAAGCGGGAGTAGCGGATCACATTACAATTGGAACCAGAGCGATGTTTGCGGCCAAGACGGGTGTTACAAAATCCCTGCCCGGGGGGAAAATATATGCAGGTATGCCCGCCCGGGAAATCCACGAAACCAACAAGCGTGATGCCGTTTACCTGGAAGTTCAATCCCTGAAAAAACGACTGTTAAAAATAGAACAAAAATTGAAGTCTTAGTACCTGTGTTCACTTTTAGAAACCAAAGAACTATTAATGAGGAAGCCTCCTGTGTAGGGCAGGGTCTTCATACCGGTGTAGAATGTAAAATTACTTTTAAACCGGCGGCTGAGGACTACGGCATTCGCTTCGTCAGAACCGATATTAAAAACTGCCCTGAAATCAAGGCTGATATTGATCATGTGGTGGATATATCACGGGGAACAACGCTGGAAAAGGACGGTGTCCGGATTCATACCGTAGAACACACTCTGGCGGCCTGTGCCGGTCTTGGAATCGATAATGTTTTGATTGAATTGACGGCTAAAGAACCGCCGGTGATGGACGGCAGTTCAATTGATTTTGTGGAAGCATTACTGAAAGCGGGGATCAAGGAACAAAAATCCTTGTGCCGGGTTCTTGAAATTGACCAGGCTGTTGCCTATTCGGATCCGGTCAAGGGGGTGGACCTTCATGTGCTCCCCTCGGATCAATTTCGGGTTACCTTTATGATTGATTACGAGTTCCGTTCTCTTGGAACCCAGTATACAACCATTGATAATGTGGAAAAAAACTTCCCTAAACTTCTGGCACCGGCCCGCACCTTTTGCTTTCTGAGTGAGGTGGAATCGTTGAAAGAAAATGGATTGATTCAGGGAGGGAATCTTGAAAATGCCGTAGTCATTGTGGACAAGGAAATTGACCATGATGAAGCAGGACGGTTACGAAAATTATTTGGCATTGAACAGGAGATCAGTCTGGGAGCCAACGGAATCCTGAACGGAAAAATATTACGTTTTAAGAATGAACCAGTTCGTCACAAAACACTGGATTTGATTGGTGATCTGGCCCTCCTGGGAATGCCGATCAAGGGTCATGTGATTGCGGCCCGGAGCGGACATGCCGGGAACGTGGAGCTGGTAAAAGAGATCCGGAAAGTGTACGGGAATAAAAATATTCAGCAGCGGATTCAAAAAGAGCCAGATAAGGGTTACATGTTGGATATTGATGTGATTCTCGGGTTACTGCCGCACCGCTATCCTTTCATTCTGGTGGATCGGATCATAGACATGATCCCTGGTGAGCGTTTGACAGCCTTAAAAAATGTAACGATTAATGAACCCTTTTTTCAGGGTCATTTCCCAGGCCAGCCTGTCATGCCCGGAGTATTGGTATTAGAAGCTATGGCTCAGGCCGGTGCTTTTTTAGTCCTTAATTCGGTGAAAAATCCCTACAAGAAAAACATGTTCTTTTCCGCCATCGAAAGTTCACGTTTTCGGGCACCGATCATTCCCGGTGATCAAATACGACTGGAAATGAAACTAATACGTTTCCGGCTCGGTTCTGCCCGACTGCAGGGTAAGGCCTACGTGGGGGATAAACTGGTGGCGGAATCTGTCCTCATGGCTTCGGTTGTGGACCGGGCAGGAGCCTGACGATTTCGATCCATCCTTCGGCGATCATTTCACCGGAAACAGAACTGGGGGAAGGTGTATCCATTGGCGCCTATTCCGTCGTCGAACCGGATGTCCGAATTAAGGACGGCACAACGGTTGGAAATTTCACCACGATTTGTTCCGGAACGACGATTGGCGAACAGTGTCAGATTTATCACAACTGTTCCATCGGTGAAGCACCCCAGGATTTGAAATATAAAGGGGAGCAGACAACGGTTGAAATTGGGGATCGGGTCATCATCCGTGAATCGGTAACCATAAACCGTGGTACCGCTGCTCTGGGGAAAACAACAATCGGAAATGATGTTTTACTCATGGCCTATGTTCATGTTGCCCACGACTGTTTTGTGGGCGATCATGCTATTCTTGCCAATCTTGTGACCCTGGGTGGACATGTGGAAATCGGAGTGTGGGCGTCGCTGGGGGGTGGTGTTTTAATCCATCAGTTCTGTCGCGTGGGGGAACATGCATTTGTCGGTGGCGGATACCGGATTGTACAGGATGTGCCCCCGTACATTCTGGCTGCAGGGGAACCTTTGCGCTTCGGAGGAATTAACCGGATAGGTTTACGCCGGAGGGGGTTCCCGCCTGGGACCCGGGATTTAATTAAAAAAGCGTATAAAGAATATTTCTTGAACAAAGCCTCCCGTTCTGAAGCGTTGAAAAAGATCAAGAATGATCTGGAAAAAACACCGGAAATAACCAGGATCATACATTTCATCGAGTCAAGCGAACGGGGTATTATTTAATTACCAATTTCTTGATTCACAATGAATCGAACCCTGAGCCTGTTTTGTATTTTCTTCCTGTCTCATTTGTCAGCCCAATGGACCAACTTTGACTTGAAAAACACGCCACTGGCAGAGTTCAAGTCCCATGTTTTGCCGTTGTTTAATCAAGGGACATTAACGATTGGCTTCAACCCGTTTTTGTTGCCTGTTTCCAATCGCCGCCTCCATACGGGGGTTGTTTTTTCAAACAGTCTGGATTTAGCTCGTACCGGAGATGGGAATTCTTCTCTTAATTGGTTACCGGCCTATCATAGTTCATTGTGGGTAACGCCGAATTTAACTGTGCGGGGGAAAATCGGAGGTATTACCTCCGGGAGTACACTGCTTCAGCTATGGGGATTTGGATTGAGTCTCAGGCCGGTGGCAAAGAAATCAGAAACTTTCTGGGGATTGAGTGCGGACGTGGGTCGGTTAGAAGTGGTGGATCAATACTACCTTAATTCCTACACTTTTGCCGTGAGACGGGTTTTTTCTGTGAAAAGCGTTCCAGTGTTTTTTTCTCTTCAATCCAATCAATTTATAGTCCGTTTCAAACAAAGTGTGAACCCGGCTTTCCCTCCTAAAATGGGAAGGAAATCGGTTTATGCAAATATCGGTGCCCAGTTTCGAGTCAGGAGCGTATTGCTGGTACCACAAATGACGGGGAATACTAAATTCATCTCCATTTTCATAGACTTCAATCTGGAATTTAACTGATGCAAAAACGTTTAACCATTCTGGGTTCCACCGGATCTATTGGTTTAAATGCTTTGGAAGTATTTGAACGCTTCCAAGAAGCGTTTGAACTGGTTGGCCTCACGGCTTACCGGAACCACAGTCGGTTGATTTCCCAGGCGAAGCGATATTTACCTGAAACAGTGGTTATTGGTGATCGCGGCAGAGAAAACCAGGTTAAAACGGCGCTGAAAGGTCTGGGGATTGAGGTGCTGAGCGGACGGGAGGGTCTCTTGGAATTGGCAGCTCGCCCGGATCAGGATCTTCTATTGAATGGACTGGTAGGTGCCGCTGGAATGGAACCGACTTTGCGGGCAATTCAGGCCGGCGTCAATGTGGCGTTAAGCAATAAAGAAAGTCTGGTCATGGCCGGTCAGTTGATTGAAGAGGAGCAGAAAAAAAGTAATGCCCTTATTTTCCCGGTGGATAGTGAACATTCTGCCATCTGGCAATGCCTTGTAGGAGAGGTCATGGAGGATGTGGAACGGATTATTCTGACGGGCAGCGGCGGTCCATTTCGGAAACGGGCACTTGAAACTTTTACTGCGATTACACCGGAGGAGGCCCTTAATCATCCTAACTGGGACATGGGGGATAAGATTACAGTTGATTCTGCTACCATGATGAATAAGGGTCTGGAGGTGATCGAGGCCCGCTGGTTATTCGGGCTTGGCCCGGAAAAGGTGGATATTGTGGTCCATCCTCAGTCCATCATTCATTCCATGGTTGAGTTTAAAGATAAGTCCGTGAAAGCCCAACTGGGAATCCCGGATATGAAAATTCCCATTCAATACGCTCTCACGTATCCTCGTCATCAGCCGGCTGCCTGGGAGCAATTAGATTTGATTGCCGTTCAATCATTGACGTTCGAGCCTCCGGATCTGGAGAGATTCCCCTGTATTCAACTGGCTTACGATGCCTTGAGAGCGGGAGGAACAACCCCTGCCGTTTTGAATGTAGCCAATGAACAGGCGGTCTATCGGTTCCTAAGGAAAGAAGTGAAATTCACCGATATTCCGGGAATCATTGAGGAGGCCTGTAATAAGCATCCCTGGCTGGAAACTCCGGTCCTGGAAGATTTGCGGGAGTTGGAGAAGTGGACAAAAGAGTTTGTAACATCGGTTTGAAAACTGTATTCTACATTTAATCGAATGAACGGAAGAAACCCCCATTTTTAAGGTATTGATATTATGACCACACTTTGGGCTACTATTGTTGTATTGGGCGTATTGATTTTTATTCATGAACTGGGGCACTATTTAGCTGCCCGGTCCATTGGAGTTCGGGTAAATCGTTTTTCCATTGGTTATCCCCCCAGGATTTTCACCTTTACGTCGGTTCCAGATGGCTGGGATATACGACTGTTTTTCTTCGCCCGCGACCGTCAGGGTAAATTGCAATGGAAACCGGTGAAATCCTTTTTTATTGCACGACCGGGGAAGCGGGGTAGTTTGACTGAATATTGTCTGTCTATCATCCCGTTAGGGGGCTATGTGAAAGTTGCTGGAATTATTGATGAGAGTCTGGATAGCCATATTGAACACAAGCCAGATGAATTGATGAGTAAATCCCGGTGGGCCCAGATCTGGTTTATGAGCGCCGGTGTAATCATGAATGTTTTACTGGCTTACGTTATTTTTACAGGAGTGGCACTCCATATGGGGAAACCAGTGGTTTCAGAAGAACCGGTTATTTCAGAACTGGTTTCAGGAATGCCGGCGGAATCGGCTGGACTGTCACCCGGCGATCGGATTGTGGATATTAATAATCAACACGTCTCCACTTGGAATGATCTGACAAAAATCATCCATGCGGTCCCTGATGCCGAAATCACGTTAACCTATAAGCGGGGTGGAGAACAACAAACAATTCGACTTACCACAAAGTCCAATGTAACGGCTGCCACAGGGGATACGGTAGGAGTCATCGGTATATATCCCCAGTTTAATTATGAGCCAATTACATTTGTGGAAGGACTGAAAACGGGGGCTGTATCCACGGTGAAGGGATTTGGCTTACTGATACTGTCCATTCGCATGATTACCAGCGGTGAAGCATCAATCAGGGATATTGGCGGCCCTATTATGATTGCTCAACTGGCTGGAGAATCTGCCCGGGCAGGCTGGATTCCCCTGCTCACATTAATGGCTTTAATTAGTTGTAACCTGGCATTTTTGAATGTTCTGCCAATCCCTGGGCTGGATGGCGGGCATATCCTGATTACCATAATTGAAGGTACCATCCGCCGCCCACTGACGACCCGAACCCGCATGGTCATTCAGCAAATCGGAATGACGTTGCTATTGTTGTTGATGTTGACGGTAATTGTAAACGATATTGGCCGCCTGTTTACGAATTGACCTGCCTCAAGTACAGGGTCATTGATCCGTACTTCAACTTGATTTGAATCTTTAATGGTAGGCGGTCCTTGTCATCCGTAAACCAGATCTGCATATCTCCCTGATTTTTAAATAAGGTTCTCCCCTTCTTATAGGGTTTAACCACTTTACAAATGTAACTGCCCAGAGGCGCTTTTACTATTTCTTTCCCCGTGACAATAAGATTAAACCGGGTGTTTTTCTTATTCTCGTACGTTGAAAAGACCATGGGTTGATTGATTTCCAGTGGCACGGTCCTTAAGTAGTAAAACATGGAATAAGGGTCCCGGACTTCAAAATCAATGGCGTTGGTATCCTGGTTGGTGATGGCAATCATTTTTTCATAGTCAACAAGCATATTGATTTTTCGCTTGTAGGGCCCCTCCCTGATTTTTTTTCTCAGTTTATGGGTATAGAGTTTTGTCTCGTCCATCCAGATGTCCACCCGGTCACGAATTTTAAAAATCTGATCCGCCAGGCGACCGGTTCGGGCGGAGAAGCTCACATGGTAGGATGATTTCCCGTTGATCGTATCCATACCGTGGACTTGGAGTACTGCTTCGCCGACAGGAATATGGTTAAACTCGGCATTATAAATCAGGGATTCGCCCACCTGAAAAGGGATGTCCTGTCCAACTAGGTTGGCTGGGGATAGAACAGTTACTATGACAAGGGCGTAAAACAGATCTTTCATGGACGGACAATTTTCAATTTTGATTTTTCCAGTTTATATATAGTGGATCCGCTGGAAGGTGGGAGCGGTCCTCCATCCACCAGTAGATCGATTTCCTCTCCAAACTGTTCCTGGATTAAATCGGGGTCATTCAATGGGTGGCTCCCGGTTCGGTTAACACTGGTCGTTGTGATAGGGAAACCGAGCCGTTCCACCAGTTTACACCCAAACGGGTGAGCCGGGATCCGGATGCCCAGAGTACTGCTGGGACCCATGATTTCTGAATGAACGATGTTCTGCTTTATAGGTAAAATAATCGTGGTAGAGCCCCGTAAATATTGTTTTACCAATTCCCAATCCTCATAGGAAATGGTGGTCCAGTTTAATACCATATTCAGGTCAGGGGCGATGACGCTCATGGGTGTTTTCCTCCGCCCTTTTACCCGATTCAGGCGCTGGATAGCTTCCCTGTTGCGGGCATCCACCCCGAAACCATACAACGTATCTGTTGGGTAAACAATTAAACCTCCAAACAGAATTGCTTTTCCCGCTAGTTGAATGGCATTCCCCGACTTGAGTGAAATTCGTTTTGGTGGAGTCAAGCCGCAGGTGCCTTTGTTTTCCATTTGCGGTGAAACCAGAAATAATGGTCGGGATGTTTCCGGACCATTTCTTCCAGCATGGTGGTGTAGGTCTGGGTAAAAGAAGTCACTGTTTCGGTGCCATTAACGATAATGGGCTGGAATTGAAACGTGAGACCCCCTTCCTTGTTTTGGTACGCCGTGGCGAAAATAGCGGGTGCCTTTGTTCTCAGGTGGAATACGGCAGCCCCTTTGGGGGTTGATGACAATTGGTGGAAGAAGTTTACAAAGATTCCCCTTCTGCGAGCATCCTGATCACTGGCTAAAATGAGAAGATTTCCATTTCTGAGGACCTGACTCATCGTTTCAATGGGGGTATTCCGGTACATTTGCTGGACGTTGCTGTTGGCACGAATTTCCTTAAAAAACAAATCAGCTCCCCGGTTGCGCTGGCGTTGAATAATTCCGTAACAGGGGTAACCGTTTAATCCCAACCAGTAAACCAGCATCTCCCACATACCAAAATGGGCGGTAATTAAAACGACACCCTGTCCATACTGAAAAGCTTCTTCCAGATAGGATCTTCCGAGTATTTTTATATCAGTATCTTTAATTGATTTGGGGAGACTAATAAACTCGATAAAGTTACTGCAAAACAAGATGTAGCACCGCTTTAAAATATGATTGACCCAGTGCGCTGATTTATCGGGGAAGGCTTTTTGTAGATTGGATTCCGCCTGTTTTTTCCGAATGGGGACGACGTGGTAGGCAAACGATGCCAGGTGCTGGGCCAGTTTCGATCGGGTTTGTTTTGATTTTGATCCCAGATTTCTGGAGATGAATTTAAACAGACCGTATGTGAATCGTGCTTTCCAGGTCATATAGAGCGCATACTTTCTACCAACAAATGAAATAAATCTAACCTAATTTCGACTTACCAACATTGATTTTATACATGCATAACGGCTAATATTAAACAAATGCGTCATCGTTTTCATTCCTTACTCCTCCTTTTATTCCTGTCTGTCGGTTTTTCAGAAGGTTTGGTTTACCGTGTCCCCATTCAGGATGTGATTGATTTAGGGCTCCCTTCTTTTATCGAGCGCAGCATTGCCATGGCAACGGAAGCGGGTACCGACGTGATTATATTTGATATTGACACATTTGGCGGAAGACTGGATGCGGCAACCCAAATTAAAGACGCCATTTTGAGTTCCACTGTTCTTACCATCGCCTTTATAAATCGAAGAGCCATTTCTGCCGGAGCCCTTATTTCACTCTCCTGCGAAAAAATTTATATGACCGGCGGCGGTACAATTGGAGCGGCAACGGCGGTGGATATGTCCGGTAAAAAAGCCAGTGAAAAGGTGATTAGTTACATGCGGGAGGAAATGGCCTCCACGGCGGAAAGAAGAAACCGTAATGTTGAAATTGCTAAAGGAATGGTAGATGAAGAATTGCATTTTACGCACCTTGTAATTGATGGTGATTCGGTTGAAGTGACGGACATTGAAGGGCGGAAAGAGGGGAAATTGATTACCCTGACCACTGAAAAAGCGCTGAAATATAAAATAGCCGATGGAAAAGCAGAATCGTTTGATGATTTGCTGACTCTTCTCGGTTATGAAGATGCGGAAGTTCGTAGATCCAGTGAAAACTGGTCGGAGTCACTGGTCCGGTTTCTAACCAATCCCATTGTAGCTTCCCTCCTAACCACTTTCGGTTTTCTGGGAATTTTATTCGAACTCCAAAGCCCCGGATGGGGTATCCCCGGCACGGTGGGAATAATTTGTCTGGGTTTGTCGTTGAGCGCTTCTTATATCGCTGAATTGGCTACCATGACCGATATGTTGATTATATTGGGGGGTGTTATTCTGCTGTTAGTTGAAATGTTGTTTATTCCTGGATTTGGGATCGCCGGGGTAGGAGGGATCTTTTTACTCCTGTGGGGGTTATATGGGTTGTTGCTACCTGATATTCCAGTGGGGAGTGACATTGAATCCATGGCTTTGTGGGGATTAACCATCGGCATCATCGGTGGGCTGGTTGGACTGGTTTTGCTGTTTAAATTGATGACAAAAACATCATTTTGGCAAAAACTGACCGCGCCAGGGGTGGAAAGAGCAGAATACGGCTATAGCGTCTCCCTGGGATTGGAATCCATGGTGGGGAAGGAAGGAGTCGCACAGACGGATCTGCGTCCTTCAGGCTGGATTCTAGTAGATGATCAGAAAATTTTTGTCGTCAGTGAAGGAGATTTCATCGATAAAAATTCAACCGTCAAGATTCTGTCTGTGGACGGGAATCGGGTTGTCGTCAGAAAATTAAATCGTGAGTCAAAGGAGTAAGTCATGAACTTTGTATCCATTTTTCTTTTGTCAATGCTGGTTATACTGGTATTTCTTTTATTCTATTTCGTACCCATCGGGATGTGGATCCAATCGGTGGTCAGTCTGGGGTTGGGCCATATTACAATTATCGATCTGATCCGGATGCGGTTGCGGAAAATATCTCCACGCCTGGTTGTGGATGGCGTAATCAACAGTCAGAAAGCGGGACTGGATATATCGACGGATATGCTTGAGACCCACTATCTAGCCGGGGGGAATGTAGCCAATGTGGTGGCAGCGCTCATTGCTGCTGACAAAGCCAAAATCCCATTACCGTTTGAAATTGCCACTGCCATTGACCTGGCAGGAAGGGATGTAAAAACAGCAGTCCAGACCAGTGTCTATCCTAAAGTAATTGACGCTCCCCGGGACGGGTATTTGTCGGCTGTGGCCAAGGATGGGATTGAACTGAAAGCCCGGGCTCGTGTGACCGTCCGAACCAATATCCCAGGCCTGGTGGGAGGGGCTACCGATGATACCATTATTGCCCGGGTTGGCGAAGGAATTGTCAGTGCCATTGGTTCTGCCTCGTCCTATTCAGGAGTGTTGGAAAACCCGGACAATATTTCCAAAGCAGTGTTGAATAAAGGTCTGGATGCGGGGACGGCTTTTGAAATTCTTTCCATTGATATTGCCGATCTGGATGTGGGGAAAAATATTGGAGCCCAACTCCAGGCGGATCAGGCAGAGGCGGATTTACGGGTGGCTCAGGCCAAGGCAGAAACCCGTCGGGCGATGGCGGTTGCCCTGGAGCAGGAGATGAAAGCTAGAATTCAGGAAATGAGGGCCAAGGTTGTGGAAGCGGAAGCAGAAGTACCCAAAGCCATGGCACAAGCCTTCCGGGAAGGAAATCTGGGTGTGTTTGATTACATCAATATGAAAAACATCCAGGCTGATACCTCCATGCGCGAATCCATTTCAGGGTCAAAGGATGTAAACACGACTGAAGCGCCACCGGAGAAGGGTAAATAATGGAAGGTCTCGGTTACTGGCTTTTCCTGCTTATTCTCTATCTGCTGTCGGCGATGATGAAACGACGTCAACAGAAAGCAACCCGGCGGAATCTGGAAGAGGGAGAAGCGGCAGAACCAACGCCTGATTGGACCCAATTCGATTTTTTCAAGAATCTCTTCGGGGATCTTGCTCAGGAGGATCTGGTTGAACCGGAAATGGAATCTGAAGCTCAACCGGAAATAGATGATCAACCGCCTGAAACAGAACCTGAAACCATTGCACCCCAGCCTGAAGAAGAAGCACCTTCCCGCTTTGAGGAGTCAACGGTTAACCCCTATGAACAGCATGTCTATTACAGAGGATGGAAAACCATGTTTGGCGATATGGAGGGTATCCGAAAGGCGATTATCCTGAAAGAGATTCTGAGTCAACCAAGGGCATTAAGGCGGAAAAACCGCCAATAGATTACTGGATCGTTACCGCTTGATCCTTAATCCCTTGTCTTCGTTAACGAAGATCCAGGCGGCGATTTTACCAATATTCAGCGGCTGATCCACATTCCAGTACTGACGGCCGTGCTGGTGCCGGGAACTGGTGTCATCCGGGTTCAATGATTTTACATACTGGTAGATGGTTTCCAGTCGTTTTTTCCAGAGTTTAAAATTTTCCACCCGTAGATCCACCCAACCGGAATAAGCCCATTCATTTAATTGTTCATTGTCAATAGGCAACGTCTCCCGCCCTAATCGTGTGGGAATCATCACTTCCGGTCCCCGGAGTAAGTGTTTGCCGTCGCTTAACAAAATCGGGATCCCGATGGAAATGATCTGCGAACGCAAAGTCTGGTCTTGAAGGATTAACCCTTGGACTCCATCCGCCAGTGTTTGAGGGCTGATGGAAATGATTTCAGGAATGGTGTGAGCGATCAGTTTCAGCAGGTGAGCTTCATAGAGGATTTTAGACAACCGCGGTGGTCCCAGGTTTTCAAAGGCAACACTCTCTACCTGATGCCTTGTCTGAAGCCGTTCCATTTCTTCCAGGGCAAAATGGCGTATGTATCCGGCCCGGTAGGTGGGACCCATGATGGAATTGTTCAAGGCATTCAGCACGTCATGACCGGTACTGTCGCCGATGATTTCCAGAATAACATTAATGGCGATTTCTTCTGGAGTAACAAATTCCATTTGCCCCGCCGCCGTAATGGTCTCGAATTCGCCCCGGGAAAAGATGCCATTTTCGCCGGTATCAATATAGACAGATTTCAGGGTCTGGCTTAAATCCTGCCAGGTTGGCTCCGGTTCAAAGGAAAAAGAATCCTCCAGAAGAATTGCATTTTCCGGCTTACAATCAAACAGACGAATAGGTTTTCCCCGACGGTTGACTTCGCCGTAGTCAATCCTTTTCCAGGCGATAGCCGCTGCCGGTTTAATTTCTTTAATAATAGGTCCGCCTGGCGTCCGACCCATGAGAAACAGTAACATGGTATGGGCACCCGCCAGGGAGGACTTACTGAGAAGCACCCGGGAGGGACGTTCCTCACTGTGGGTATAGGGAATATTCAACCCCATTCCTCCGGTGCCAGTCGTCCCGATTTTAATGTAAATCCCCGTTTTGTTTTGCATCATACTGGCGTGAAGAATCTGAATGTGACGGATAATCTGGGGGGTGTACAAGGTCGTGAGCATACGCTCCACTTCCGTAAATAGGGCTTCATTATCCTTGCTGTCGTTCGAGGCCATTTCCCGTTTGAGTTTGTAGTAGCCGTTGTACAGATCCTGATAAGCGAGAGCGGTAGCTGTGTTAACAGCGTCAATAATGATGTGCGGTTTATGGCGGGAGATAACCTGATGCAGGAACGCCGACTTAAACCGTTCCTGCGTGAAAGGCTCCATGGTATCGACCAGCAACTGTTGCCGGTAAGCAGAATTTTCTAACAATTCGTTGCGGGAAAGGTCCTTTAAGGAAGTTCGGACAAAGATATTACCCCACTCCGGTGTATAAGCAATGCCCGGAAATTCCTTTTCCATTAAAGTACACGATTCCCTTGCTTCCGATTCGCGAAGGGAAAGGATAATAACTTCCTTGGGCTTCCGCTCCGCCAGTTTACGGAGAATGGCTGTACCTACAAGCCCCCATCCTCCCAGTATGAGTACGCGCCTGTTTCTAATATCCAAGGCTCAATCCTTTCTGGATCTGAAGAAGATTCTAGATTACCAGGGGCGAAACATTATTGAAACCCCCTTGGATAATCACTAAACAAGTTTCTGGTATAGTTCTTCCACCGCTTGTTTCAAATCCTCTTCAGTTCCGTCATTATGAATGACAAAATCAGCCAATCCAATTTTTTCTTCCTCGGTCCATTGCAGTTCCATGCGCTTCAGGATTTCTTCCCTCGTAAGCATTCTCCGGTTGAGCGCCCGTTCCATCCTGTGTTTTAACAGGGAAGTCACAACAATCACATAATCCAGATGGGAATCAAATCCCGATTCATAGATTAATGCCCCATCCACTACGAACATGGAGTATTTATTCTGGGCTACAATTTTTTGGAAGGAAGCATCAATTATTTCATAAAGATAGGGATGAATGACGGCATTTAAACGTTGTTGATGGTCTTCATCCTGAAAAGCGACCCGAGCAAGTTTTTTCTTATCAATATCATTTTTCACGTTCAGGATATCGGTCCCAAATTCATAGATCAGTTCTTTTTGCACCTTATTATTGGTATTGATCAGGTTTTTGGCTTCTTGATCAGCGTCGAAGACGAAAGCACCCAAGGCTGTGAAGTATTGGCTGGCAGTGCTTTTCCCAGTGCCAATACCGCCGGTCAGTCCAACTTTTAACATGTTACACCAGTGTTTTTAAAATCCGATCTGTAATTTCAGGGACTAGTCCAATCCCGTTGACTTCCTTCAGCAGCCCCTGTTTCCGGTAATAATCCAATAAAGGGGCCGTCTGGCTCCAGTAAATTTTTTGTCGTTGGTGGATGATTTCAGGGGTGTCGTCACTTCGACCCGATTCACGCCCCCTGAGAGTCAGACGATGGATCAGTTCCGCTTCATCCGCGTGGAGACTGACAACCGCATCGAGATGCTGGTTCAATTTTTCCAGTAATTTGTCCAGACCTTCCGCCTGAGGAATGGTACGGGGGAAGCCGTCCAGTAGATAGCCGTTTTTAGAGGCCGGTTCCTGGATTTTAATTTCAATCATGTCCAATAAAATGGCATCGGGAACCAGATGGCCCTGGTCAATGTAGATTTTTGCTTTTTCTCCGATAGGGGTCCGGTTGGCAATTTCATTACGCAGTAAATCACCTGTTGAAAGATGAACAATATTGAAATGATTTTTCAGGCGGGTGGCCTGTGTCCCCTTTCCCGCCCCCGGGGGTCCAATTAAGATAATGCGCATGGTTAAATTTTCAGTTGGATTATAAAACTCAGATTAATATTCCTGCAATAGTTGCTGTTAACCAAGAGGCAATGGCGCCGCCAAACATGGCTTTCATCGCCAGTTTAGCCAAGTCTTTCCTGCGGTTCGGGGCGATGCCTCCGATTCCTCCTAACTGGATACCGATGGAAGCGAAATTGGCAAAACCACACAGGGCATAACTGGCGATGATGGCAGATCGGTCGGAGATACCTGCAATTTCCCGTAAGTGCGCCAGGTCTCCATAAGCAATTAATTCTGTCAGTACTAATTTTTCCCCCATCAGGGTCCCCAGAGTTCCCGCTTCTGCCCAGGGAACCCCCATCGTCCACGCCAGCGGGCTGAAGATCCATCCCAGAATCTGCTGGAGACTTAAGTCAACGAGGCTGAGGATCGCATTAACCATGGCAATCATGGCCACAAAGGCGATCAACATGGCACCCACGTTGGCAGCCAGTTTCAAGCCGTCGGTCGCACCCCGGGAAAGAGCTTCCATGACATTATCTTCAGTTTTTTTCACCTCTATTTTGAGATCACCCATTGTGTCTGGAACTTCCGTTTCGGGATAAATAATTTTAGCCACCACCATCGCCGCCGGTGCACTCATAATAGAAGCTGCCATTAAATGCCCTGCAATTCCGGGGATGTCGGACAGGATTTTCACGTACATAGCCATCACACCGCCGGCAATGGTAGCAAAACCACCGGTCATGACCGCCATTAACTCCGATTTAGTCATCCCGCTGATGAAGGGACGTACAATCAATGGCGCCTCCGTCTGACCTACAAATATATTGGCGGAAACACTGAGGGTTTCTGAACCGCTGGTTTTCATTGTTTTCTGCATGGCCTTGGCAATCCACTTCACGATGAATTGCATGATACCCAGGTGATAGAGAATCGCCATGAGGGAAGAGAAGAATATAATGGTGGGGAGCACCCGGAAAGCAAAATTTAACAATGGTCCTTCCACCACGCCGGAGCTGAAGGATTTAAACAGGAAATCGCTTCCGGCATCGGAAAAACTCAGTAATTTTCGAATGAGTTGATCAATGGCTTCAAAAAAGGGCTTCCCGATGGGCGTTTTTAAAATAAACAGGGCGAAGAAGAGTTGTAAAGCTAGACCATAAAATACCAGTTGCCAGTTGATCTTTCTGCGATTGTTGGAGAGACCAACCGCCGCACCCAATAGAATGATTAGCCCCAGTATTCCAATGAATCGTTCCATTTTTACTCCGGCGGTTCAAAACAGTTGCGGCAACGGGCTTCGTAAACATTCGCTTCGCCAATTAATACCTGGGATGAATCTTTAACCAGTCGTTGTGTGTAGGAGGCCGGGTCTCCACATTTAACACAGATTGCCTGCAGTTTATCAAGAAAATCGGCCTCGCACATAATTTCCGGCATGGGTCCAAAGGGTTCGCCCCGGTAATCCGTGTCCAATCCGGCAACGATGACGCGTTTTCCCTCCAGGGCCAGTCGTTTACAAACGGGGACAAGATCAGAAGTGAAGAATTGGGCTTCATCAATTCCTACCACCTGGGCCTCCCCTGTGAGTTTCAGCACTTCTTGAATATGCTTTACAGGGATAGAAGTCAGCTTTTTTTGATCGTGGGAAACAATATGAGTATCACTGTAGCGGCGATCAATGACCGGTTTAAAGATGACCGTTTCCATATTGGCAATTTCTGCTCTGCGTAAGCGGCGAATCAGTTCTTCCGTTTTCCCGCTGAACATACTTCCACAAATCACTTCAATCCAACCGGATTCTCGGGGTGTTAATGTCATGGTGTAACCCATTTAAATAGTAGGATCAAAATGATAAGGTGACTTCAATTATTAATTTCATGGACCTTTTCATAAGAAAATTGGTTAATTCAGAATCGCATTGATTTTGGCTCTCAGCAGGTCAATCGCAACTAGATTTTTACCGCCTTCCGGTATAATGATATCAGCGAAATATTTGGAAGGCTCCACAAATTGTTCGTGCATTGGTCGTACGGTATTAAGGTACTGGTGGATTACGGAGTGAACAGTTCGACCCCGTTCTTCCACGTCCCGGGTTAATCTTCGGATAAACCGGATGTCAGCAGGAGTTTCTACATAAATTTTAATACTCATTAACTCCCTTAGGGAGGGGTAATGGAGCGTCAGTATTCCTTCTACTACAATGGCGTGATGCGGATGAACCGTGCGGGTGGTCTTTCGGCGCGTATGGGTGCTGAAATCGTACACCGGTACTTGAATAGTCTGTTTTGCCAGCAATTGGTTTATCTGATGAATAAAATAGTCAATGTCGATTGCATCCGGGTGGTCAAAATTTTCCCGGGCGCGCTCCTCCATTGGCAAGTAGGATAAATCGTGGTAATAAGCATCCTGTTCGATTACTACCACTTCCCCTTCTCCATAGGTTTTCAGTAATTGTTTGGCGATGCTGGTTTTCCCGGACCCGGTGCCACCACCGATGCCAATCAGAATGGGTACTTTCGCCATATTTATTCCAGATGACGGGTATCGAAAGCGGAGGGTAAGAGAGTCTGACTTGTGGTTTCTGTCACATTCCCCTGTTCATCGCACAAATAAATTTTAATCTCACCGCACAGCTCCCAGATGACTTGCCGGCAGGCACCACAGGGTGATGCACCATTCTTTGTGGCTACGGCTAAACCGACGAAGTCGGAATAGCCCTGTGATATGGCATTGAATAATGCCACCCGTTCCGCGCAACAGGATAGACTGTAACTGGCGTTTTCGACATTACAGCCACCAATAATCGTTCCATCCTTTGCCTGGACAGCGGCACCGACATAATAGCCTGAATAGGGCGCTCTGGCCCGCGCCCGAAATTTCACGGCGGCTTGAGTTAATTCGTTCATTTTTTTAATGTGTCGAACCATTGCTTTGCACCTGTTATTGAAGGTAAAACACCACCGCTATGGCTGGCTCCGGGAATTGTAATTAATTCAATTTCCGCTCCTCGTGCTTTTAATTCTTGCTCTGCCTTGACAGCATTGGCATAGGGGACAGCCTCATCAGCATCTCCGTGATACAAGTGGATCGGTGCTTTGGGTGTCCAGTCCAATAGACTATTCTCCTGAAAGGCAGCTTTCACTTCTGTTTCACCGGACCCTTTAAAATCGGATAAAAATTGCGGTTGGAACAGTGAGTCAATTTCTGTGGTAAGCGTTGCATTGATTTCACTGCTGGAATGGTTTCCGTCGAACAGGTCTGGTAGACGTTCGGCGTACGGTGTTCTAAAAATTTCATTCAAACGACCCCAGCCGTATATAGTATTGTAGGCCATACTTACATACCCAAAATAGGACGGGTAAGGAAAGGTGGTTTTGCTCAGTTGTTCTTCTGCTGTTCCCAAAACGTCATATGGTCCGGCCATGGGAGCGGAAGCCGTAACCGTAAATTCATCCGGGAACTGTTCTTCCAAGGTTTTGTGGGTAGCCATGGTTGCGTAGCCTCCTTCTGAATAGCCGGCCAGGAACAGTTGCTCGTTAAGTTTAATATCGTTTAAACAGCAGAAACTTTTGGCGGCTCTTATGAAATCCACCACTGCATCTGCAACACTGGCGTGGATGTAGGGATGGAAAACATCGGTAGAAACACCCATCCCCAGGTAATCAGGGGAACAAGCTACGTATCCGGTAGAAGCGGAAAACAGAGCGTCAAATCCAATCAGGGGTGTTACAGAAGCAACATGATCCCGTTTCGTTTCCGTGCCATGCTGGCTGCTTAATAGTGGGAAGCCCCGCTTTGTTTCTGCATCCGGGATGTAAAGGGCACCGGAAGCCTGGCGAGGTGCCCCGGTCCAATCCATCGTTTCGTAGACAATTTTATACACTTGAACGTCGTTAACCGGAACCATGCCAATGTCAATTTCCCAATCATTCAGTTGCTGTTGAAGATGATCGGCTGGAATGGTTCCATACGAAAATACTGAAAGAATATGTCCCCGTCCCGTTTCCGGCCCGCAGGATGTGGTATTTTTGTTTGTATCGCTGCAGCTGGTAAGGACGAGAAGGAATAGAAAAAAAGAAACGGTTTTAATATAGGGCGTTGTTTTCATTCAATCGTTGAAAGACTAATGTTCGAAGCGTACAAGCTTAAACATGCGTTCCAGAATAATGCCAGCAGTAAAGCCGCCAATATGGGCAAACCAGGCCACCCCTCCCGTTGTATCCAGCCCAACCGTTCCCAGACCATTTGTCAATTGCATCATGAACCAGATGCCCAGCACAACAAAAGCGGGCACCCGTATGGTGGTAATAAAAATGAAAAAGATCAAAACGTGGACCCGGGCATGGGGAAAGCGGATCATGTACATCCCCAGTACGCCTGCAATGGCTCCCGAGGCTCCTACCATCGGGACCATTGAACTGGAATTGATGACAGTCTGGGCAATACCGGCTGCTATACCGCAGAGAAGGTAAAAAATGAGGTAGCGGACATGACCCAGGGTACTCTCTACATTATCGCCAAAGATCCACAAGAACCACATATTCCCTAAGATATGGGCAAAACCACCATGAACGAACATGGAAGTAAACAGTGAGAACAAGGAAAACTGGGCCGGGATCAGTCCGTAGAGATAAATAAATTGCTGCCCTAACCGGGGGTTGGAGGCAGCGAGGGCCAGCTGGAAAATAAATACAAATACATTGACCCCGATGAGCCCATAGGTCACATAAGGTATCAGGACCCGTGGGTTATCGTCTTTATAAGGGAAAAACATTAGAAAACGGTGAAAATAATTTTACGGGTGGTCTTATTGCCGGCACGGTCATGTACGGTGACGCTTATGGAATGATCTCCAACTTTAACCGGAGTGTTAAATTGATAGGAAATTTCCTGTTTCCGGGGCTGATATGCCAAAAGGAGGGGTTGACTGTCAAGCGTTAGTTTAAAGGATTTTTCTTCCGGATCAATACCGGAAAGCTGGTCTTCTACGGTGACCACGATCCGCTTTAAATCGGCTTGTTGATACCGTCCGTGATTCCCGGGCTGGATTGAAAGAATTTTTGGGGGCGTCAAATCCTGGATAATCGCTATGGCATCCATTTGCTTGACTTCCCCTTTAAAGACCAGCCGGTTGGGATTGGACTTGGTTGGAATAAAAGTCCATTCTCCTGACTGTCCATAATAATACAAATGCAGACTGGATTCATGACGGAAACGGTTGCTGTATCGGATCCCCACCCGGACCGGTTTTAGCAGAGGCAGATCGAAAGGCTCTAATTGATAAACTTGGGAGATCAGTTTTCCCCCCTTAACAGGAGCATGCTCATGGACCGGTTCTATCCACATTAACATTGAATCTGTTACACTTCCTTTCGGTGCCAGAATTGAACAAAGACCGTCTTTTGATAATACCGTAACATTTGTGTCGGGAACAGCAATGGTATAAGGCAGGCTAAACTGAATTGAACGGTCTATAGTCCCTTTTAACACCACCTCGGTCCGTTGGAGATCAGTAAAAAGAGTGGGAGGTAAGGGAGGCGTTAAATAGACCGCTGGTTGAATTTGGTTCAGGGGGATAGAGTCGTATTGGTAGGTTTTCTGTAGCCGGAGTGAAACCGTACTTTTGACTACCCGGCTAGGTTGTATTTGAATAAATACGCCGGCAGGGGTTTGGGTAATTTTTTGATCCACAAGGACATTCAGAGGGTCGCCGAAAATGCTGTTGGCATCCCAGTTCACTGGGTAGGAACGAGCCCCCAGTTTGTTTTTACCGATGAATTGTAATGCTCTGTTTCGTACCTGCTTTTTGGGGACCGTGATCCGAAGAATAGATTTTTCCTGCTTCTGCTTTAAAATATCTACTCTACGGTCGGCGAATCCATAGGGGGTAAAACTGTAACATACTACGCTTTCAACCGGGATCGTCAATCTTTTAGGTTCCAGTTCAAATGTAATGGTCCGACCGGATTGATGGATACGTCTGGCCATCATTTCAAATGGAGGCATGGAAAAAACAGTACCGACAGCATTCACTTTATTTCCAGCGGCATCCTGAATAATGATTCGGAGGCGGTGATAGCCGGGTGCAAGATCCAAGATTCCCGTTATAGAATCAGGGAAAACCGTGCTAACCGGTTCCTTTTTTAAATGATAAAGCTTTACGAACTCTCCCAGGTTTAACCGTGCCGTGCGGTAATCCTTCACAAAGTTTACGGTTGACATGAATTCGTAATCCAAACGCCTGAAGGTAAGGTCAAATACCGGGCGGCTGTCAACTGCTAACTCCAACCGGTAAACCTGATACCGGTTGTCTGCTCCCTGTCGTTTATCGAACGATTTTACGGCGCAGCCGATGGGACCTGAAATATTGATGGTGTCAGGGAAATTGTACTGGCCGGTTTTGTCCCGAAAAAGGGGGAAGGTCTGGGGAAGCTGACTTCCATTAACCCAGGAATCGGCGCCTAAGGGTGTAAATGAAATTTCTTCAATTTGTGGTGGAAGGCGGTCGTCCAGAGGAAAGCCATGGGTCAAGGGATTCAAAGGTTGTTCTTCTGCGTTGCGGATTTCGAAGTGGAGATGAGGACCGGTGGAACTGCCTGTATTCCCCGTGTACCCGATGATATCTCCCTTTTTTACGGGGAATTCGTCCTCTTTGAAATAGAGATTAATAATGTAGGATCTGGCTGCTGTCTGCTCCCGGGCGAGACGTTTTTCCAACAGTGGTGAAAAATGACTCAGGTGTCCGTATACGGCAGTAGCCCCGTCTCGGGTGGTCAGGTATAAACCCTTTCCAAACCCGGTGAAATTTGCCACCATTCTGGAAATATACCCGGACTCAATAGCGTAAACCGGGTATCCCTCCTTTTCATTCGTTTTAATATCCAGCCCCATGTGGTAACCGGTGGAGCGGAACTCTCCAAAGTTAGAGGAGAGGTTGTGACTCGCGTCCGTGGGCCACACATAGTTCTGACCCGCAAGGTCAAAAATGAATAGCAGCGCAATGGGAATGATATGTTTCAGAGACATGAAGTTTAAATTGAAAGTGCGTTGAGTCTATCGAGAATGTTATTAAAATAATCTTCTATTTGAAACTAAAAAAAGCCCGGGTGACCCGGGCTTTTCAGTGGAGGTCTATTGAAGCGAAGAGGCGACTATGAACGTTTTAGTTTTTCGATTTCTTCCCGGAGTTCTTTCAACTCCTGGTGAAGTTCTTTTAATTCTTTACGGATATCATCTCCACCGGATTGAATCATGCGGAATTTCAGGTCTCCCGGGATGGAAAAGTCAGGAGGCATTTCGTCATCAAAATCCTCCTTATTACTGCGGAATTTAAGGGCCATTCTGCGGTATTTCCGGGGCATGTCCCCTATCCAGGAAAAGGAATGATCCTGCGCTCCCAGAGTGGCAGTAATGGTTTTTTCCCGCCCTCTCCGGATGAGCGTGAGCTTCACCTCCGTGTCCGGGTCATGTCTCTGAATATTGTTCTGAAGATCATCTGCATTTTCAATCATTCGATGATTTACTTTAATAATCACATCCCCTGCTTTTAAACCGGCTTCTTCAGCAGGACTGTCTTCCACCACTTCTGTAATTAATACTCCTTTGCCATTCTTAACCTTGAAAAAGGATCTTAATTGGTCGGTGAGATCTTGAATCTGAACCCCAAAATAACCCCTGGTGCGAATCGCAAATACATTATCGTCATCCAGGATCAACGATTCAAAATCCAGACCCAGGTCTTCCAGTGCGTCTTCCACTTTCTCCAGAGATTCCCGATCCTTTCGATTGACCGTGAATTCCCGCTCATCTCCGTTTTTGTTAATAGTAACCTTTAGCTGGTCATCCTCCGAAATAATATTAATCTCCGTTTTCTGTTTGACCTGGTCATCATGGTTTAATTTTTTTTGAGTGGCAACGGAGTGCTGCTGTCCGAAAACAAGCCCGAGGATTAAAAAACTGATTAACGAATTTTTATTCATTGGTTGGCCCTTTGATTGTTACCTCCGGCTAAACGATTTAAGGATCGAGAATGTTCCCTGTGATCAGGGACACACGGTTAAAAATCAGGTAGGGAAATGTTTTATCTGCCGCTAAATTTGCTCAATTCTAAACAGGGAGATTTTATTCACATGAAGAAAAAACTCATCTTTACATTTTTATTATTGACTTCAGCTCAGTCCCTTTTTGCTTTTGGTGGATTCGGGCTGCAGGTTATTCAGGATCAGGGCACAATCGGGAAAAAGTCTTTTGAGAAAAGTTTGGCCACCTTGGATCGGGGTGCTTTGAATAACCCCATTGGCGTTGCCGGCTATGTTTACCTGGATTTTGTCCCCTTTGTGGATCTGGAAGCGGATTTCCAGGCAGTAGGGAAAGACTATAAGATCAATTTTTCGAATGCTTTGGCCACTAAACCCTTAAATAGCGATTTTGCCTGGGCCCGTGGATCCATGTATCTCACTGCCAAGAAACGGTTGTTCAAACTTGGGATCCCGTTTTTAGCCAATGCCAAATTGCACGTGGGTGGTGGCTATAATGTACATTATTACACTCCCATGGCTGACATGGACATGATTAAAAACCTACTTGGTGGTGATGTAACAGCATCTTTTGATGCTCAAAGCTTATCGAGTAAGCTGACGAAATATCTTGATAACAATAAAAAGACCACGAGTGGTTTCCATGTTCAGGCTGGACTTCAGTTTAAATTGCTGGTACTGGACACGCAGGTCTTTTACCGTTACACAATGGTCAAGGACGTGTACCCGGGGCAAAGTGGTTTTGGTAGCTTGAATCTCCGGGTGGGTATTGCCATTTAATAGATATTACCCTTTTAATTTTAAAAACAGGGTTCTCGTGGGAACCCTGTTTTATTTTAACCGTTTGGCTAACACAACTGTTTGAACCGTCTCCCACTTTTTATTGGTCAACAGACTGTGTGTGGAGAACTTAATTACATAGATTCCAATCCGTGCCACTTCACCGTTAGCACGCTTTCCGTCCCAGACTAGTACCCCTTCCTGGAGAATGACGAAATCCCAGAAGGGGTTGGCAATGTTCCGACCGGTGACATCGAAAATTTCAACCCGAACGACTCCCTGCTCAAACGGTAGTTTATATTTTAGAAAGAGCTGATCTTCAACTCCATCATTGTCGGGGGAGAAAGGATTAGGATCGAGACGGAGTGCGCCCTCTTTGGAGATTGCATCGTAGTAAATACTGTTTTGTTTTCCGGGGGTAGCCCCTTCGGGGTTTACAGCTAACCCCCACCGCGATGAATCATTGGAAATGTATTCGGGGCGAAACTTTTCTGTGGACCGACCCGCTAAAATAGGCCAATTCTGATTATATTCCAGCGAATCAATAATCTTTCCGGTCATATCGTAAAGGAATAACCCGTCTCCCGTATTGTTTAACGTCGGGAATCCTCTCTGGGGGATAATATAGGGCGTATTTAATCCAACCATTGGCAAGAGACTGGAATCGGCTGCAATTACAGGATAGACCGTTGGCTGGATGATTAGGTCCGGTAGGGTTACACGGTTTCCACTTTCATCACTGATGGCCCACCTCTCCAAAGGGACCATCAGATCACTCTGCAGTTCCACGAATTCGGTCTGTGTATTTGCAGGAATGGGTAAAAATTCATTGAATCGGACCGAACCAAATGGATATCGAACCTGAATGCTATCCCGGTAACTATTATTGATTAGATTGGAATCGCCGGGAATTAACAGATTAATATCCAGGATATGCGTACCTGCTGATAACCCCTGTAATTGCAAAGCGACCCAGGTCGTGTCACCAGTTTTAACGGGTGACGTGCTCTCTTCCCCCAGTTGGATGCCCTGTTCCGTGATTGTTACTGTTCCTTGGAATGAAGTAAGCCCCACGTTTAATATTCCAAGGGTGAGTGTAAAATCTTCGCTTTCCTCCGGGTAGATGGGGGTATGGTAACTTATTTCAGCAACCAGAGCTCCGTCAGTTTCAAACAGGAGGACAGAGTTGGGGGATCCGGGGGTCATTCTGATTGATTCGGTAGCCGATTTCCAGTTGAGAGGATCGTTTGAGGTAAACCCGGGCCACAGTTTTTCGGTGGAAACTTCCGGGAAAACGGGCCATCCATGGGTGGTATACACCAGACTGTCAATGACTGTCCCAGTTAGGTCATAAATGTATATGCCGTCACCGGAGTTATTCAGGATAGGGAACGGATCCAGGGGTACCAGATAGTGAGCACTATCCGGGACTATGGAGACCAGGGAGGAATCCGGTGCAATAATCAGGTAATCCCCGGCTTTAATTTCTACGGTAGGCAGTGGTTTCGGGTTGTAGCTGTTATCGCTGATGGACCAGGATTCCATGGTAAAATTGGATTGGCTGACGAGTTCAATAAATTCAATCTGATCATTATTGGGTTGTGCCATGAATTCGTTCAAGTGGAGTGTATTCCAGTCGTATTGGACGGCCAGAGTAAGATCAGCATTGTTGTTACTGGGGTCTGCATCTCCGTTGATTTTAAGATGGACTGCCAGTAGATGGATCCCGGAGACGGGAAAGGGGCCCAGATCAAGAGAGAACGAAGCTGTATCCAGTTCTGCTAACGGACCAATGGAAGCGCTGCTTAGGGTGTTGATTCCTTCTGAAACGAGGATTTCCCCGGAAATCGGGTTTAGACCTTCATTGACCACGGCTCCGGAAAGAAGGATCAATTCAGTTTTCGTGAGTTGATCCTGGGATAAACGGAGTGAATCCGCCAGTAGATGGCCATCAATTTCCAAGGGTTGAACACTGTTGACTTTTCCAGGGGTTCCCAGGGAATCCCTGCTTGTTTTCCAGTTGGCGGGAGTGCTGGGTCGGTGGAGCCGAACCCGCTCCAAGGAATAGCCCGGCTTGGGACTTACATCCCATCCCAGGGAATCCACCGTTTCGCCGCTGGTATTCCTGAGATAAAGTGAATCCCGGTCTGAAAGTCCATTCCCGATCGAATTGTCATCCACCTTCATGACCAATGCCCCCGGCGGGATGATATCGGCATATATACCTGTGTCAACTAGGTAATCCCCCTCCAGAATGACACCATAGCTCCCCGGGGGTAATTTATACCCGTAGCCTGAGTCCACGATCATATCTGCGTCGTATTTGTCGTGGAGGGACCACCCCTGTAGGTTGACACTGTCAAAGGCGGACCTGTTGTACAATTCCACAAATTCGTTTGGGGAATCACTGCCCTCCAGATTGTACATGATTTCGGTGATGATCACCTGGGCTTTCAGAATGGTGATACAGGTAAAAAGAGGTAAAATTTTGAACAGCCGTATAGTATACATGTTGAAAAATAATGTAAAAAAGCTTGATTTGTATGTTGAAAAACGGGTAAAATACTTACGAGTAACTTACGAGTGTAATGGGACAGCATCTATCATACAAACAACAGCGTTTTCTGGGCTTCATCCGGCGTTACACCCTGGAAAAGGGTCAACCCCCTTCTTATGGTGAAATCATGGAGGCGCTTGGATTTGCGTCCCTTGGAACAGTCCACTGGTATGTAAATACGCTTACCCACAACGGCTTTCTGGATCGTTTTAAAGGCCCCAACGGTAAACGGGCTTTAACCTTGACTGAGGAGCACGCCGCACCGGCTCGTTTACCGTTGCTGGGGCTGATTGCGGCGGGAGAGCCCATTGAAGCCCTGGAGAATGCGGAGGCGGTGGATGTGCCGGCACCCTTTGTTCATCCGGACAATTTTGTTTTACGGGTGAAAGGGGACTCCATGGTGGGGGACTATATTGAAGACGGGGATTACATCATTGTCCGGAAAACCAGCCAGGCGGATCCCGGACAAATTGTGGTGGCTTTGATCAACGGGGAGGCCACCCTGAAACATTACTACCCCAAACGGAACGGGATTGAACTCCATCCCCGGAACCCCGATTATCCTGTGATTCACGTCAAACGCAGCGATGATTTTCAGATTAATGGGGTGCTCCTCTATTCTTTCCGGGAGTATTGACTGCCAAGCAGCGCTCCGCTGACCCGCTGAAGTCGGAACGTCAAATGAGGGGGTGGAATGGTTTTGTCTGGGAGCCTCGGATATTCATCTTCAAGGAGCCGCAACAATGAGTACGGTGGTTTATCACATCAGGATGAAGGATTTTGAACTCCAGGCGGAACGGACCCTGGATCCTGCTCTTCGTACCCGCCCGGTGGCAATCATTTCCTCTCACCGTCAGGATGGGACGGTCATGGCCCTGTCTGCCGAAGCCCAGGTAGAGGGGCTCTTCCGGGGGATGAAGGTCTCCCTGGCCAGAAAGATGAGTCACAGTGCCCGCCTGTTGCCCTACAATCATGCTCTCTATGCCCGCCTGAACCGGTATATTTATTCCACCGTAAAGACCTTTACCCCAACGGTGGAGCCCTCCGGTTACGGGAAATTTTACTTGGATATGACTGGCACGGAACGGTTGTACGGTGATCATCGACAAGCCGGCTTCCGGCTCTCACAACTGATCCGGGAGAAGGTCAGTTTGTCCTCTCTTGTCGGTATCAGCCCCAATAAACTGGTGAGTCGTATTTCCACGGCGGTGGTTCCGGATCGAATTCACCGGGTCGATGCGGGGGAAGAAAAGCATTTTCTGTCTCCTTTGAAAATTCCTGTAATTCCGGTAGTTCATATTCCGGAGGTTTGGAGAATTATTCATTTTCTGCTGTTGGATCGGGTCCGGGAACTGCAGAGGTTGGCTTCTTTTCCGGAAGAAGCCCGCTTACTGTTTGGGAACCGTGCCCTGCAGTTGAAACGGGAGGTTCAGGGGCAGGATTTCTCGGTGGTAACCCCCCCACAGTTTAAAAGTCATATTCTGGAACAAATCGTTCTTCCTGAAGACAGCAACCATGAACAGGTATTGAGGGGGGTCGTTAAGACACTGGCGGAGCAGGTAGCTTTTAAACTGCGTTGCCGGCATCAGATTGCAAACCGGGTACGGCTGGAAATACACTACACCGATGGATTCCAGTATTCAGCTCGGGGGCCTGTTTTTGCCAATGATGATACCCACGTAACGGAAACCGCCTGGCGACTTTTTACCGAAGCCAATCGCCGCCGGAACCGTATTCGAACCGTATTGATGGATGTGTTTGACTTTCATCCGGCGCCCCGGCAAATGGAGTTATTTCCCTTGCCAGAGGTGAAAAACAAAGCCCTGTCCCGGGCCTTGGACACGGTCCGCCGAAAATATGGTTTTGATGGCATCCGTCGGGCAGTGGCTATGGATGTGAAAAATTGATAAGGCCCGTCGGCAGTTGCTCCCCATGTTTGTTCATCTGAATGTTCACTCCCATTATTCCCGGATGCAGGGGACAGCTTCACTGCCGGCCCTGCTCACGGCAGCCCGCCAACGGGGAATGCGCTATCTGGCCATTACCGAAATCAATGGTTTATGGGGCTTCGTACGGTTTGTACAGCATGCCCATGCTGCCGGGATTCATCCCATTGCCGGTGTAAACCTGGTGGGTGGTGGAGAAGAAGTGGTAGTTCTGGCGGAGAATCAGACGGGCTATGAAAATCTCTGCCGGGCGGTTTCTGCGGTTCACAGTACTAAGGATATATCACCGGTAGATATTCTGAAAGATAAACTCTCCGGTTTATTTATACTGGCACATCAGGAATCGGTATTGAGACGGTTGGTTCGCCGGGTTCCCAATTCACATTTATTTGTAGAATTACGCCCGGGAATTCCGGAGCGGCGAGGTCACAATTTAGCACGGGAGTTCAACCTTGAAATTGTGGCGACGGGGGATGTTTACTTTCTGACGCCGAAAGGGGCTGAAACACATCGGATCCTCCGGGCAATTGATATGAATACCGTTCTCTCTGCCATAACTCCGGATTTGTGTAAATCGGAGGATCACTGGTTTCGGAGTGAAAAGGAGATGATTGATCTATTCCCCAACAGTCTGGAGGCGGTGAATAACAGTGTATATCTGGCGGAGCGCTGCAAAACGGACTGGTCGTTTGTCAATACAATATTTCCCCATTTATCGTTGAAAGCCACCCGTCGGGCAAATCGGGAGCTGAAGGAACAGGTTTATGCCGGTGCCCACCGGAGGTATGGGTCCCTTTCGGCGACCATCAAAGGACGGATAGAGTATGAACTGGATTTGATTATGCGGAAGGGCTTCGCTCCTTATTTTCTGGTGGTTCAGGATATTGTACAGCAAACCCGGGCTACGATTGGGCGGGGTTCGGCAGCCGCTTCCATTGTGAGTTACTGTCTCTTTATTACCCAGGTGGATCCGATTCGGTATCAGTTGCAGTTTGAGCGGTTTATCCATCCGGAGCGGATTAATATGCCCGATATTGACGTGGATTTTCCCTGGGATGAGCGGGACCACATTCTGGAATATATTTTTCAGAAATACGGCAAGGAGCGGACAGCCATGGTAGCCAGTCAGGTGTTTTTGAAGCCCCGCTCCGCTATCCGGGAAGTGGCCAAGGTGTACGGTTTTTCCAATGAGGAGATTAAGAGTATCACCAAGCGAATCGGCTGGTACAGCTCCCGGAGGGATCTGGTTCGCTGGGTGAAAACCGATCCCCGGTTTGCCAATATGGATCTGGATGACACGTTATTGGAGATCATCCGTCAGAGCGAAAAAATCATTGGTGTATTCCGTTATCCTTCGGTCCACCCGGGGGGAGTGGTCATTGTACCGGATGAGATCCGGAAATACGTCCCCGTTTTGATGGCGCCTAAAGGTGTTCAGATTGTGGAGTGGGAAAAGGATCAGGTGGAAGACGCGGGGCTACTGAAGATCGATATTCTGGGGAATCGCAGTCTGGCGGTGGTACGGGATACAATCCGGCAGATTAATCTGAATTATGGTCAGGGGGCAGCTGATACCAGATATCTGGATTATCATACCATTCAGCCGGTGGAGGATTCCCGTACGGCGACCCTCATGAAGGAGGGCAAGACAATGGGAATATTCTATATTGAGAGTCCGGCTACCCGGCAGTTATTAAGCAAAGCGGGGGTAGTGGATTTTGAGCATGTGGTGATTTATTCTTCCATTATTCGGCCCGCGGCTAACCGTTTTATTACCATACTCCTGGAGCGAATCCATGGTAAGAAGTGGGAACCCCTGCACCCGGATCTGGCCTTTCTGGATGAGAGTTACGGTATTGTGGTATATGAAGAACAGGTGTCTCTAGCTGCCCGGGTACTGGCAGGGTTTTCCTATGCTGAGGCAGAGGCTCTCCGGAAAACAATGAGTCGGGATTCCATGCAGCACCTGATTCCGGGGTGGCAGAAAAAGTTCTACGCCGGAGCCCGGCAGCGGGGTTATGAACAAGCACTGATTGATGCGGTCTGGGATATGATTAAATCCTTTGTAGGGTATTCGTTTTGTAAACCCCATTCCGCCTCCTATGCCATGCTCTCCTTTACCTGCGCTTATCTGAAGGCACATTATCCAGCTGAATTTCTGGCAGCAGTGATTTCCAATCAGGGCGGTTTTTATTCCACCTATGCCTATCTCAGCGAAGCCCGCCGCTGGGAGATTAAAATTCTACCTCCCGATGTGAACCGCAGCAATCGGGAATATAAAGGGAAAGGCAACCGGATCCGTATGGGGTTAATGAGTATTTCCGGTTTGCGGAAAGCGGCGGTTGAAACCATTCTGGAGGAACGGAAAGCAGGCGAGTTTACTTCTCTGGCTGATTTTCTCCTGCGGACGGAACTGGATCTGGCCGATGCCATGGCCCTTACCAATGCCGGTGCCCTGACAAATTTGACCCCCGGATCCTCCCACCGTCAGGTGGCTTACGAAGTGTTACATTTCTGCTTGGAGCAGAAGTCCGGGAATGGTGAATTAGAAGCAGCAGAAATACCACTTTACCGGAGTGAAATACCCCCTGCTCTTTCGAAACGGGAGCCCCTCAGCAAAGCAGAGAAACGCGCGCTGGAAATAAAAGCATTTGGTTTCCCCATTTCGGAACACCCGCTACAACCTTACCTGCCAGTGTTGAAGGGACGGGTACAAAAAGCCTGGGATTTACCCCACCTGGTGGGACAAACGGTTTATCTGGCGGGTGTTTATATTACCCGCAAGGAAACCAGGACCATTGAAACCGGAGATCCCATGGAATTTATTACCCTGGAAGATGAAACCGATATTTACGAAGGTGTTCTTTTCCCTGAAGCCTTCCAAAAGTATGGGGACCTATTGTTGTGGGAAACGCTGTTTATCCTGCGGGGTAAGGTAGAGCAGTCGTTTGGAGTGATTACCGTGACGATTGAAAAGCTGGGCAGTCTACCAGCGGTGGTACAGAAAATACGGCGGAGTCAAAAGTTTGAGGACACAACAACCCCGGATTCAAACGTCGCCACGGTTTAAGATATTTCCCGGCGGGAATCAGGATTTTGTTTCGGTGGAAACCCCCTGAATTTTCTCCAAGCGTGCCCGAGCTTCCCTTGGACGCATCTGACGTACCAAAGCGAAGGCTTCTTTATTTCGACCTCGCGGTTTCGCGTGACCCGTTTCCCATTTACTGACGGTTAAAGTGCTGACGCCCAGCAATAAACCGAAATCTTTCTGGGATAGTTTCAGGCGTTTACGATGGCGTTTAATCGATTCCGGAGAGGTGCGTATGCGTTGGGTTGGTTTGTCTTTTACCAATTCCGGCTGGATCTGACCGGTATCCTCTTTATCGACTTTACCGGCTAACGCCTGCTCCAATTCCTGAATCCGCTGGTTCTGGGCACGGATCACTCTTTTCAGGTCCCGGAGTTGTTTCACAAAGGGAGTAACAGTAGCGCGAATCTCTTTCCGCGCTAACCGGCTGATCTCACTTTTTAGAACTTTTGCGATGTTTGACATAAGTTAAAATAGCTCCTTTCAGGGAGAAATATAAACAAGTTCAAAAGAAAGTATATATACTTTTATTCAGGGGATATATTTTAAGTAGAACCGCCGTATTGGTGAATATTCATACTTTTTATTTAATGGGTTTTCAGGAAGTCTTTGATATGTTTGTGAATAATGTCCCGGGTATCACGGTGGGGGGTTAAATGTGCCGGGTTGGAATCCCAGTTCCGAAATGGGTCATCAATACTCCAGTGGATTCGCTCTACCTGCCCGGGAAAGGTGGGACAGAGGCGGTTGGCCTGGTCGCATACGGTAATCACAATATCAATTCCAGCGTGAAGATAGGAATCGATGGGATCAGATGTGTGAGTGGAAATATCGATTCCGATTTCAGACATCACGGCGATACTCATGGGGTGAACCCGGGAAGGATGGGTTCCAGCGCTGTACACTTGGAAACGGTCACCAGCCAGATGGCGCAATAAGCCCTCTGCCATCTGGGAACGGCAGGAGTTTCCGGTACAGATAAACAATACTTTCTTTTTTGGATTAAGGGCCATTGATCTTTCACCCGAATTTAGACCCTTGATAACCGAAACGGAATTCATGTTTTATAACGTGTTACTGGTCTAAATTTTCCCATGGCATTGGAACACAAAGAGCCCCTGTTCACCAATCCCCTGGAGGCCTTCTCTGGCTTAACGATTTCGGATCTAAATCGTTATTTACCGGCAATTCAGAAGGTTGGAGACATGAATCGGGAAGAAAAAGAACTCCAGGAAGGGCTGTATCTGGGGTTAGGTCTGGAGGGATTGAAACATCTTCCGGAGGGCTCCATTGATTTAATTATTACCGATCCGCCGGAATCCCCGTGGCGCCATGTCGGTGACCGGGGGCCCCAAATGACGATACAGGAATATTATGAGTGGAATCAGCACTGGCTGGCGGAGAGTTACCGGGTACTGAAAAATACAGGTTCCATTTATTTAATTACGGGTTGGCGTTATTCCGGCATGTATCATGCTCTTCTTAGTAACCATTTCAAAGTTCAGACGCGGATCACCTGGCCGAACCGCCGGGCTCATGATCAGCCGGGGCAACGGGTTTGGCCCAACCACCTGTCCGATATCTGGTTTGCTACCAAAACCAGGGATTTCATGTTCAACCACCAGGCAGCCTACCGAGGAGGAAGTCCTCCGGAGGACCCGTTACATACCGGTTCATCTAATTTCTGGGGGGATATCCTGGACGTAGGGGGGAAAGATTTGGGAAAGATGCCCGGGGATAAACCAGAGTCCTTAATTCAAAGAATCATGAACGCCAGCAGTTTCAAGCTGAACTGGGTGGTGGATCCATTTATGCGGGCTGGCGGGGTGGGAGTGGTTGCCAAAAAAATGGGCCGGCGTTTTATTGGGTTTGAATCTGATCAGGACCGCTTGCTGGTGGCAATGAAACGGATTGATCGGCTGTAACGTCGGGATACATCGCGCGGAATGAATTGATTCATACTCTGGAGGTACCATGAGTTTATCTAATCAAATACAGAAAGATATGTATGCGGCTATGAAAGCCGGAGAAAAGGAGAAGGTTGTGACCCTCAGATCAATTTTATCCAAGCTGAAGGATCGTCAGATTGCCAATCGTCAACCCTTGAAAGCGGAGGAGGAGATTAAAGTATTGCAGACTCTGGTGAAGCAACGGAAGGAGTCAATCCAGATGTTCCGCCAGGGAGGGCGGGAAGATTTGGCTCGGGTAGAAGAAGCGGAAGTGGATCTGTTGTCTACCTATTTACCGAAAGGAATGGATGAAAAGGAAATCCGCTCAATCGTGGAAAAGGTTATTAAAGAAACGGGGGCAGAATCCATGTCTGACATCGGTAAAGTAATGCCGGAGATGATGAGGCGGGGGCAGGGACGAATCGATGGGAAACTGGCCCAGAAACTGGTCCGTGAATTGTTGGGGTAATTGTTGGTAAAAAGTCCAGCAATGCCTCTGGTGTCACCCGGGTATTAAGTCATTTCCATGGTACCTTTCATTGATGCCCTCGCTGGTTTTTTTATTCTGGTGATGGCTGTTCTGGGTTTTCGCCGCGGTTTCATTGAAGAATCGGGACGGTTGCTCGGATTGGCGTTTGCCTCTGTTTTCGCCCTTCGGTTTTATGTGGATTTGGCAAAACTTTTTTTAAAATGGTCTCCGGTAGATTCGTGGGTTACCTTTACCTTCTGCTATGCCCTTATTTTTTCAGCGGTTCTTTTTCTGGTCCGGCTATTGACCCGCTTGTTCAGTCTGTTGTTCCTTTCGGGGGGATCTTCGTGGGTGAACCGTTCGCTGGGAATGCTTTTCGGTCTGTTGAAAGGGACCCTGATAGTGGCTATGTTTTTCTGGTTTACCGAATTATTTCCTGAAAATAAAACGATGCTGATCATCCAAAAAGAATCCCAACTGGCAGCCCATTTGATTCAGGTTCGGAAGCACATTGTGACTTTATTTAACTGGGAAGATCCTTTAAAGCGGGGTCAGGAATATATTCAACAATTATTACGGCAATCGTTAGGGGAATAGCGTGGCTAAAATTCCCCAAGAAACGATCGATCGAATTCGCGACAGTGCCGATATCCTGGCGGTTGTTTCCCGGCATGTGAATCTGAAAAAGCGTGGTCGGAATTATTTTGGTATCTGTCCCTTCCATCACGAAAAAACACCCTCCTTCAGTGTAGCGCCGGATAAAGGAATCTACCATTGTTTCGGGTGTGGTGCCGGGGGCAATGCCATTAATTTTATTATGGAATTTGAAAAGGTCAGTTTTGTGGACGCCGTGAAACAACTGGGTGCCGAACTGGGGATTCCGGTTGAATTTACCGGTAGTGATGACAGTCGTGAATTTTTTTCAGGCCTCTATGAAATTCACCGTTTGGCGACTGAGATCTACCATAAAACCCTGTTTTCTGAACGGGGGAAGGATGCTTTAACCTACCTATTAAAGCGGGGATTGAACCAGGAAACGCTTTCCCTTTTTAAGGTGGGATTTGCTCCCGACAGGAATCAGTTTTTACTGGAAGCTGTTCGACCGAATCACTTTTCGGAGGAAGTCCTTGAAAAATGCGGTTTATTCGGTAAATCAAATGGTAATTATTATGACCGTTTTCGGGGTCGGATCCTGTTCCCGATCAGTAATTCCTCCGGAAAAGTAATTGCGTTCGGGGGACGGATTTTCGGTTCGGAAGAGGGAGCAAAATATGTGAATTCCCCCGAAACACCTCTTTACCATAAAAGTGACATTTTTTACGGGCTTCACTTGAGCCGGGAAGCAATCCGTAAGGAAAAAGCCGCCATTCTGGTGGAGGGATATACGGATCTTATTCAGCTCTTTCAGGCGGGACTTAAAAATGTGGTTGCTGTTTCCGGGACCGCTTTTACCGATCGTCATGCCTATCAGATTCGTAAAATTACCTCTCGGGTTTATCTGGCATACGATGGCGATGATGCAGGTATCCAGGCCACCTTAAGGGCCGGATACAGTCTGTTGAAAGGTGGAGTGGAACCACTGGTGGTGCCGATTCCAAACGATATGGACCCTGATGAATGGGTCCAGGAAAAAGGCGCTGAGGCTTTTCGGAAAGCGGTGGACAATGGAACCTCCCTGTTGGATTTTCACTTGAATATTCTGGATCTGAATTCCCATACATCCACTGAAAAGTCCGCTCTCATAAAAGATATCCTTAGGGAAATTGTGGAAGTGAACGATCCCATTATCCAGGGTGATTATTTCAAGAAGCTGTCCCAAGTTCTGGGAGTTGAGGAGCGTCAAATCATTCAGGTCTTTAAACAACAGGGCAGGAGACAGCGGCCTCAACCGGAAGCGCCACCATCCCCTGTGGATTTGGAATTATTCACCTCCACCACCGCCAAGGCTGAACTGGCGTTAGTACAGGTCCTGGCGGGGGACGATAAGGAAGCTAAAGCTTTTGTAAAAGAGAACCTGGACATAGATCTAATCCAGGATGACCTGCTAAAACAGATTACTCAGGTTCTGGTCCGCTCCATTGACGTTGATCCATCGGAACTGGTGAGTCATTTTGAGACAGCCCGGGAACGGGATATTGTTACTAAAATATTGATGGAGTCGGATCAATTGGTCAATACATTACAACTGGTCCAGGACTGCTTGCGCACTTTGAAACAGCATCCGGTAAAAGAAGAAATTCGGGAATTACGACTAAAGATCAGGGATCTAGAGGCAGCGGGTAAGGATTCCACCGATTTATTAAAGAAGGTGGCGGAACTACAACAAAAATTGAGGGGGAAAGCATGAGGCGAGCCCTGCTCCTCGTATTTTTTCTAATCGGCCTTCTGACAGGTCAGGAAATAACCTGGTCGGAGAGTCCGGGCCCTGTTACAGCGTTAGAAATTATTTGTGATACAGACAGTGTTCCAATATATCTGGACGGACAGCCGGTTGGGACAACGCCCATTAAGGAACCCATTCAAGTGGCGCCAGGCTGGCACCAGATTAGTTATTTCCCCCAGGATACTATTAAAGGAGGAAGTAAAACTTCGGAGGCTGCAGTACTGTCCGATATTATTCATTTAGCCCGCCAGGATATCCTGGCGGAAGCGGGAAAAACAACACAAGTGGTTTTGGGTTACCGCTCAATTGAAGCGGAGGTTAAAGATTACCAGGCGAAGCTGGAAAGCAGTCGCTGGATTGGCCTTGGAATGGCTATTCTCGCCCTCCTTATTATTTCTTGGGGGACGGTCTGAAACAGGCTGGTTCTCGTCGGCTTTCTTGATAATATGATAGGAGGATAGCAACTTATTAATTTGACTTTTTTCTTGTATCAATTCCATTTAATACTATATATTCGGATACAATTATCAGGTTATAATCAGTTGGTAGTCTGATTTATCCTATTGATTGATACCTGGTAGTATTTATAACAAAATGAAGTGAAGGAGTAGATTCAGATGAAGAATTACCAAAAGATCATTGGATTTACGATTGTTTTATCTGCATTGTTGCTTCTGGGCGGTTGTTCCAAGAGTAGTACCAAGCATTTTGCGGAAAAGAACTGGAGTAATGCTGATCTCAAGCGTGGTGGTCTGATGTACGACAAGTGGTGGAAAATAAATGGTGGGACTGAGCCCACGAGTACCAATCCTCTTTATCCCAGTGTTGGTCAGAAATCAGGTGCATCTACCTGGCAGTGCAAAGAGTGCCACGGTTGGGATTATATTGGTAAAGATGGTCATTATGGTTCAGGCTCTCACTACACGGGTATTGCCGGTGTTTGGGATGCCCAGAATAATGACAAGACCGATGTTTTTGATGCGATTAAAGATGAAGGCGGAGATCATGACTTCTCAGCTGTACTGTCTGACGATGATGTCCTTGATCTAACCAAGTTCATTATTGATGGATTAATTGACGTCAGTAAATATGTGGATGCCAATGGTAACATTTCCGGTGACACCGTTAACGGGAAGACCCTGTTCACCGCCAACTGTGTTACCTGCCACGGTGCGGATGGGCTTACACTTGATATTGAAGAAGACGACGGTGGTATTCAGGGAGTTGGTTTCCTGGCCCATGACAATCCTTGGGAAATGCTCCACAAGATTCGCTGGGGACAGCCAGGGACGGATATGCCCAGCATGATTGCGGATAAAGGTCTGAGTGTCCAGGATTGTGCCGACATTCTAGCCTATGCCCAGCATGGTTTACCGCAAGAGACGAATTAAGCTCGCGCCGGTAGAAGTTCTTTAATAATAGTTTGAAGTAGAAAGAGGGGGTGGGGATACCTGCCCCCTCTCGCGTATAAACATGGTGCAAAAGGAGAAAACCCTATGAAAAGGATGCATTTCTACGTTGGGGGAATCGTTTATCTTACGGCTGTGCTGTTAATCGGCCAGGAGAAAATTGAGAAATCACACATCTATGCCGGTGTGAAACGCTGCCAAATTTGCCACGAAACAACGGATATGGGGGATCAGTACAGCGTTTGGGCCGGCAGCAAACATGCCAAAGCCTATGAAACACTGAGCACGGACGAAGCGAACAAGATTGCCCTGGAGTGGGGTCTAAAAGTCCCGGCCAAGGATGCGCCGGAATGTTTGACTTGCCATGTGACCGGTTACAACGATCCGCAGGCGGAATTTGGTAAAAAGTTTGATAAGACCAAAGGGGTCCAGTGTGAAAGCTGTCATGGGGCGGGGGAAAAATATCGGAAACAGGACATCATGTGTGATCAGGACCTGGCAATTGAAAAGGGCCTGATATTGCCAACGGCTGAGGATTGTTTGGTGTGTCACAATGATAAGAGTCCCCGTTATAAAGAATTTGATTACGATAAATTTTACGCTAAAATTGAACACCATAAGAACCCTGACTATGAATGTGAAACCGATGAAAGTGAAGATGAAGATTGGTAAAATGATCTTTTTTAAAGCGAATATATCGTTTTTGCCAATACGTTTTTTATTTCCTGTTGCTCTGGCCATTCTTTTCATCACCGGCTGCGGGAAAAAGCAGAAGGATATTGTCCAGCCTATTTCATACAATCATAAAATCCATTACACGGAGGTGGGGCTGGACTGTACCGACTGCCATAAGGGTGTAGAGAACGATATTCGTGCAACTTTACCTTCCCTCAAGGTTTGTGAAGCCTGTCACAGTGAGCCCCAGGGAGACAGTCCCGAAGAAGCCAAGGTCGTAGAGGCTGTAAACTCCAATACGGAGATTCAGTGGAAACGGATTTACAGGGTTCCGGAGCACGTCTTTTTCTCCCACCGACGGCATGTAACAGCCGGAAAAATAGCGTGTGAAGAATGCCACGGGAAGGTCGATGAGTTGACAGCTCCAGCGCCACGGCAGTTGGTTCCGATTAAGATGAAGAACTGTATGAAGTGTCACGACAATAAATCCATATCAAACGATTGTATCCATTGCCATGTCTGAGAAAAAAGTTTTATCCCGACGAGAATTTTTAAAGATTTCCGGTTTAGCAACAACGGGCGTGGCCATCGCGGCCGGTTCTTTCAATCAATTGTTTGCTCTGCCCGATAAGACAATTGAAGCATTAAGAAAAGGTCCGGGGAAGGTCACTTTACGAAACACAGCCTGTCGTCTCTGTCCCGGGGGCTGTAGTCTCCAGGTTCGCAGAATTGACGGGTTACCTGTAAGTCTAAGTGGCAACCCGCTCTCACCGGTGAATCTGGGAGGAACGTGTCCGGCAGCCTATGCTAATCTGGAAATCCTGTACCACCCGGATCGGATTACCACTCCCATGGCCCGGCTGGAAGGACCTCTTAGAAAAGATCTGGAACCCATTGGCTGGGAGGAAATTGAATCTTCGATCGCGGTGACCATCAACGATCTGGTAAATAAAAAACAGGCCTATAAAATTGCGATTATAAATGGAGATGATTCCCCCGTAATGAAAGAGGTGTGGCAGAATTTTGCCAACTGGCTGGGAACACCCAATTTTTTCCAGGAGGATCATGAACCTGTAAATTCAAATTCAGCTTTTCTCACTCAGGGAGTATCCCTCCGTCCCAAATTTGATTTAATCAATTCAGACTGTATTGTCAGTTTGGGAGCTAATTTTCTGGAAGAAGAGGGCGCTCCCGTTCACATGAACCAGGTCCTGAGTCAGTTTAAGGATCTAAAAAATATTACACGTAATAAGCTGATATATGTGGGCCCGAGGGCAAATATTACGGCTGCCAGCGCCCATAAATGGATTCCTATCAATCCCGATACTTGGGGAACGCTGGCTCTCGGAATCGCCCATCTTCTGATCGATGAACATGCCATTGATCTGGAATATTTCAGAAAGAATGCGCAGGGGTTCAATGATTTTGTGGATAGGGACGGACAGGAACAGACTGGTTTCGAAACTATGGTACGTTCCGAGTTTCACCCCAAGCGCATTGAAGAAGTTACGGGTATTTCTGAAGAAGAAATCCGGGATCTGACAACATTATTACGCAGCCGGAAAAAACCAGTAGTGCTCTGTGGTCAGGAAGCACTCCAATCCCCCCGGGGAGACCTTCACTTTTGGGCCGTCCATTGTCTTAATTTCCTTTTGGGGAGTATCCAGCGCCCCGGTGGCTGGTATTTTACAAAGCGTGAGAAAGAAACGAAGTTGTTTGCCCAGCCATTTACTGGCGGGAAGGTGCAGGACTTGTTTTTCACGGACGAGATTCACCCCCTGGAGAAGAAATCGCTGGATATTTTCGCAGAGCGGGCAGAAGGATATGCCCCTTACAATATTGAGCTGTTGATTATTAATAAAGCCAACCCAGTTTATTACGGTGAAAACCGGACAAAATGGAAGACCCTACTGAAGCATATTCCCCGGGTGGTGTACATCGGTGATTTAGCCAATGAAACCAGCTTAAACGCTGACGTACTCCTGCCGGCCCATTCCAGCTTTGAGGATTGGGATTTGGTGGAAGATGTTCCCGGTGTCCCGGCCGCTGTGGCTGTTTTGCAGCGACCCATGGTTAAACCCATGTACGAAACGAAAAGCAGCTATGAAATCCTGCGCAGTATCGGTGAAAAAATTGACGGACTTCCTAAAAAGCTGATTCCAGGGAAAGATTCCAAAACCCTGGTTAAGAAACGGCTGCAGAAAATCTACAAAAAGGGCACCGGTCAGTTATTTAAACCCATGATACGGGAAGAATGGGTTAAGGCGTATCGAAATCATACTAAATTTTCCATTGACACCTCCGAAAAGACATTCCTGAAGAAGTTATTGAAAACGGGTGGATGGTGGGATCCAGCTGCTTATGTGAATGAATCCCTTTCCGGTGTAATTGAGACTAGTGATGGCAAATTTGATTTTCTGAGTCCGGTCCTTAAGTCATTTGAAGGATTTGAGGGGGACAACTCCCAGATGCTGAAAAATCTATTAGCCGGAAAACAGTATTTAGGTAATCGGGGGAAATATATTGCCAGTGAAGATAGTGGCTATCCGCTGACTTTACTCACAGGATATCCCATTACCAATCCTTATGGGCGGACGGTATACTCTTCCACGCTGGTGGAGACCATGGGGATGCTCCGGGAAATGTTCTGGGAAAACTGGGTTGAAATCAATCCGGAAACAGCCATGAAGTACCGTGTGAGAGATGGAGAAATAATTCAACTGGATTCTCCCGTGGGTGCGATCCGAGCTCGCGTTCGAGTCCGGCCCATTATTCACCCGGAGGTGGTTTTTGTTCCCCTGGGTCTTGGTCGGGAAAATGTTGGCCGATTTACTTCTGGGGTTGGGAGCGATCCTAGGATATTGATGGTATCGCAACCGGAGGTATTCAGGGGTAATCCTGTGTTTTCTGGTACACCTATTCGAATCACGTTAGCATAGAGGATTGACGATGGCTAGATGGGGCATGGTAATTGATTTAAATAAATGCACGGGCTGTGGCGCCTGTGTCAACGCCTGTAGGATGGAGAATAATATCCCCAATGTAGGAGCAGATGCGGCACAGGCCGGACGGGCAATGGATTGGATGCAAATTATTACTGAATACCACGGTGAATATCCGGATATTCGGGTTACCCATATCCCCCGTCCTTGCTTCCAATGCGATAATCCTCCCTGCACGAAAGTTTGCCCGGTTCATGCCACCTATCTTAATGGGGATGGACTGGTAGGGCAAGTGTACTACCGGTGTATCGGTTGCCGGTTCTGCATGGCGGCCTGTCCCTATTCCGCCAAGACCTTTAATTACCACAAACCGGAGGTTCCGGAGGCCTATGAAATTACATTGAACCCGGATGTAACCCGTAGAATGAAGGGTGTGGTGGAAAAATGTAGTTTCTGTCACCACCGTTTGGCAGTCGCCAAGGATATTGCCCGCTATGAAAATCGGGATTTACGGGAAGAAGATTATCAACCGGCCTGTGCCGATTCCTGTCCCACGGATGCTATTACGTTCGGGGATTTGGAAAACCAGGATCACAAGGTGAGTGAACTAAAACATTCCAGCCGAGCATTCCGTCTGGAGGAAGAACTGGGAACAGAACCAAAGGTTTATTATCTGAAGAAGGAAGATAAATAATGAACGATCTGAAGCAAGATCCGGATTATACGCTGTACAAACCCATTGTTGAGGGAAATTCCAAAATCAACTGGATGATTGCTTTCTTTGTTCTGGTCATTATCTGGGCCACCTACATGTATATCCGCCAGCTGATCTACGGTCTTAGTGTGACGGGGATGAACAATACGGTAACTTGGGGGTTTTATATCATTAATTTTGTTTTCTTCATCGGCATCAGTCATGCCGGGACACTCATATCGGCGATTCTGCGCCTTTCCCAGGCGGAATGGCGGCGGCCCATTACCCGAATGGCTGAAGTCATTACGGCCATTGTTCTTATGATTGGCGGTCTCCACCCCATTATTGACCTGGGTCGGCCGGACCGGGTGTTGAACGTTTTTTATTATGGAAGGTTACAATCTCCCCTTCTGTGGGATGTGACCGCGATCAGTCTGTATTTTACAGCCAGCACTGTGTACCTCTATGTTCCCATGATTCCGGATATCGCCCTTTTGAGAGACCGAACAACGACAAAACTTAAGTGGTTGTATAATTTCCTCAGCTGGGGGTATGTAGGTACGCCCCGTCAGAAACACATTCTGGAGCGGGCGATGTCAATATTGATGGTTGTCGTTATCCCGGTTGCCGTCAGCGTCCACACCGTGATTTCCTACATTTTCTCCATGACCCTCCAGTCGGGGTGGCATAGCACCATATTTGGCCCTTATTTTGTGACTGGAGCTATCTTTTCTGGGACAGCCACCTTACTGGTGGTGATGATCTTCTTCAGGAAATTGTTCCATCTGGAGGAATACCTTAAAGAAATTCATTTTCAGTACATGAGTATATTATTGCTGGTATTTTCTCTGTTCTGGACATATTTCACCTTTAGTGAGTACCTTACCGGTATTTACGGGAATGAACCGATGGAAATGCGGGTGATCCATTTCAAGTTTACCGGTCCTTATGCCCCTTACTTCTGGGCTATGGTGGTGTGCAATTTCCTGATACCGGTAGTGGTTCTGTCCTTCAAGAAGTTGAAAAAAATACCGGGAATTCTCATGGCAGGGATTGCGGTCATCATTGGAATGTGGCTGGAACGGCTGATCATTATTGTGCCCTCCCTTTCCAACCCCCGGTTGCCGGTGGTAAGTCAACCTTATGTTCCCAGTCTCACCGAATGGGCTCTGTTTGCGTGGGGTGTTTCTGTTTTTTGTCTTTTATTCCTAATTTTCTCAAAAATCTTTCCTATTATTTCAATCTGGGAGATTAAAGAGGGCCGCGAAGAGGGTCTGGAAGCAGCCAAAAGTCGCCTGGATTCCTACCTGCCCAATACGGCTAAGTTAAAGGGAGGAGTAGCCTGATGGAGAATCAAAATAAACAATCGAAATTGATTCTTTTTATTCAGATTCTTAGCGTCTCCTTAATCTGGTTGATGGTGGTGGCGGTGATTACCTGGATTTTGAATCTGATTTCACTTTCTCAATACCTCCACGACGCTCAAAACGCTACTATGGCTATTTCAATCGTGGTCATGCCGATTTTCACCTTGTTGGCTGGGGTACTTACCTATGTATTTGTAGGTTTAAAACGGGCCAAGGATGATTGAATAATATGGTAAATCGTCGCTGTTTTGCCGGAATAGTTCTGCTGTTAAATCTTTCGTTCGCCGGCGCCACGGTAAATGGTGTTTTCTCTTCCAGCGCCTATACGTTTTCACGACAGGATCTCAATGACAGCACCTTGACCCATGTTCGTCTGTACCAGACTTTCCTTCTCCGGGGCTCTGATCTTTTTCTCAAGAATAGCCGGTTGAACTTCTCCGGTGTTTTTTACACCGATCCTGTCAATACCTTTGGCAATGAACCGGTCATGCAGCTTCATAATTTTAATTACACTACTTTCTGGTTCAAACGCCGGCTGGAAGTGGTGCTGGGGCGCCAGTTTAAATATTCGGTGTCGGATGCAGGTCGCCTGGATGGTCTGTCGGCTGGATACCGGTGGAAATGGGTCAATCTCAAGGGTTTTGTGGGGGCTTATGTCCCGGCTTCTGGCCTGACGGATAAGCCCATGGATAACTTGTTTATGGGGGTGGAAGCAGGATGGAAACCTTCCAATTCCCTGGCGCTAAAGGCCGGATTTTCTGATAAACAGCATACGCGGCCTGTTTACCGCTCTGTTAGGATGGGAAAGAATATCGAAGTTCCAGCTTCTATTGAAAAACGGTTTGGATTTCAGGCTCGTTGGCAACATCAAGATATTGCGGTCTATTTACGCAGCCGCCATCAGGTGAAACCATTCCAGTTGGCAGATTTTCTGATTCAGGGGACATATCAGGGGAGTGGAATCCGCCCCTTAAGGAATCTGGTACTGGAATACAATCTCCGGGAACCCCGAATTCCGGAAAACTCAATTTTCTCCGTATTTGAATCCCATTCATCCCAGGAAATTCGTTTAAGCGGTCAGGTTTTGCTTCCGAAAGGGATGAACGGACGGTTCCAGTTACGGCAGGTATTATTCCAGGGTGATCAAGCCACTATTATATCGGCAGGGGCCGGGACATCCAATTTACAACTGAGCGTCATTCATCAGAATGGGTATGGTGGTGCCTCCAACCGCCTCGTCATGAATCATTTTATCACGGTCAGGAAATTAAATCTGGCTTCCAAAATCACGATTGGAAACTATCGCCTGCTGGAAGGCAGCTGGGACGACCTGGCGACTATTACCCTTCGGGGGACTTATCCGGTGTGGAAAAAAATTACCCTGAATTCGGAGATTGATATTTTGAGGAATAAGTATTACAACCGGGATATCCGTTTCTTACTGGGACTGAAATACTGGTTATGATTCGACGCATTTTGATTCAACTTATTCTTGCAGCGGTATATTTGTATTCCGGGCTTCAAGCCGGTGATGGTCGGAAACCGGTGATTCAATTCAGTCATGAATTGCACGTTCAGGATGTGGGGGTCCGCTGTACGAAGTGCCACAATCCCAAACTCTTGAGAACCAGTATGCGTTCTGAAGACTCCATTCTTCCCACTGAAAAGCGCTGTCTCAAGTGTCATGAAGTCTGGAAAGAAGAAGGAGAATGCGAGAATTGCCATCTTGGGAAGGAGCCCTACGGTACTTTTTCGGCAGTGGTACGGAATTTCAATTTTCCCCATAAGGTGCACTGGGCAAAGCAAAAAATTGACTGTGCCGTATGTCACAGTGATATGTCCGGTATAGATAATTATCCGCCCATCCCGAAAATGGCTGATTGTCTGAGTTGTCACCAGGAGAGAAAAGCACCTGAAAACTGTTCTGCCTGTCACGATGTGGTGGCCCGGCTGAGGCCCCAAAACCATACGCCTACCTGGCTGAAGGATCATGATGTGGCAGCCCTGTCCAATACGGCTGACTGTCAGCTTTGCCATACCCAGTTAACCTGTGATAATTGCCACAGCGGAGCCCGGCTTGGCGGGGATTTGCCCCAGTTGAATCCCGTTCCTTCTTATCGGCAGGATATGATGAAAGGAAAACTGCTTTTATCCCGGAATCATGATTTGAATTATGTCTATTTCCACGGATTGGACGCCAACACCAAAGCCAAGGATTGCCGTGTGTGCCATGAAGCACCGGAATTTTGTACCGATTGCCACCAGAACCGGAAGAACCCCATAGCCAATAAACCTGATTTTCACGATGGGCTGAACTGGGGTGCCGTGGTATATGAACCGGGCACCGATTTCGCTAATAATGTGACCGGTGGAGCTCATGCTGAACTGGCGCGTAGAGATATTGAATTATGTCAATCCTGCCACGATGTGGAAGGAGCAGATCCAACCTGTACACGCTGTCACCTGGATAAGGACGGTATTCAGAATACGGATCCGAAAACGCACGAAGCGGGGTTTATGCACAATACCCAGGGAGATTGGTGTACCGAACCCGTGTCACTGTGTTTCACTTGCCATACTCGCCAGACAACCAAGGGAAACGGTTTTTGTGGATATTGTCATTCGAGTTAGAGTATGGGAAAAATAACCTCAACAATACTGGTTTTATTGCTGGTCACTGCCTGTACTGAAATTGATAAAAGTATGCAGCCGACACAACTAGATCGGGTCACCTATGTGGATCATATTAAACCAATCTTAGAGCGCAGTTGTGTGCGCTGTCATAATGAAACCATAAACCACTATGGTGTCATCCTCACCAGCTATGCGAGTGTTTCTGCTTTGAGTCAGATTGAGGCGGGAAATCCTGACTGTAGCTTTTTAAAACAGGTTTTGAACCCGGAAACACCGACCAAATCAGAGACGGGATGGATGTACCGTTTTCTGAGTGAACCCGGTGATTATGATTTGATTTACCAGTGGATTGTTGAGGACAATATAACGGAGAAATAGGAAATGTTGTATTCGAAATCAGCTGAATATGCCATTCAGGCTCTGATTTATCTGGCGGAGAAAAATTCGCCTGAACCTGTAATGATTAGTGAAATCGCCGAGGCGTATAATATTCCTCAGCCCTTTCTGGCTAAAATTGCGCAGACGCTGGCTAACCAGAAAATTCTGAAAGCCTATCGTGGCCGGAACGGCGGTTTTAAGCTGGCACGGCAGGCGGACCAAATCTACATACGCCAGATTGTGAAAGCGATTGACGGTCCGGGGGAAGAACGGTGTGTCATTGGACTGGATTTATGTTCTGATGAACAACCCTGTCCCTTTCACAAGGAGTGGATGGAGATCAGCCGGCAGATTCAAAGGGTCCTGGAGACAAAGGATCTGAAAACAGTGGCCCATAAAGCCATGGAAAAAAGAGCTGCCATGCGGGCAGCCGGGTTTCGGGATTTAATTGGTAGTATTAAAAACCAGGATGATTTATTGATATAATCAAATAATTATTGATCTATTATAATTACTGTTTCAAAATAAATAAAACCCCCCAGTGCAAAACCGGGGGGTTTTATTTATAACGTATGTGAGCTTCGTTTAGAAGCGGACCGAAAGACCGAAGTTCACTGATCTTGGCAGACCCATGAACACTTCTGCATCGTCGGCAGAGTGATTTTTACCGTTACTGGTGTAGGCGTTGTATTTGCTGTTGTCCACGGCGTCCTGAACATAGAGTTCGTCTGTCAGGTTGAATACGTGGGCAAAGACCTGCAGTTTTACGCCACCCAAGTCAACGGGCAGGTTGTAATAGGCGTGTAAATCAATCTTATTGTAACCGGGTGTCTTCCAGCTCTGGGGCCGTTCTTCTGCAACACCGTCATCATTGGCATCCTCAAGAGAGGTACGGCTGGTGGGATCCCAGTCGGCATAGAAATTGTCGTATTTCTTGAAGACAATCTGTGCCTGGGCACCTTTGACCGGGAAGACAGAAACACCCAAAGCAATCTGCGTCTGGGGGGCGTCACCAATTTTCAGACCTTTAATATAGTAATTATACTCTTTTTCAGTCTGTACACCATTGGAATAGGTCTTGTATTTACCCTTGACATCATTGTCATGGGTCCAGTTACCGAAGGAAGCAGCGAAATCCAGACGGAACATGGCCATAGGCTGAACGGCAGCTTCCAGTTCGACACCCTTGTGGGTTTGATTCATACCAGTAAAGAAGATTACGTCTGTATCACCATCTTCATTAGTAACGTGCTTGGTCAAAGAACGGTCTTTCCACTGGGTATTGTAGAAATTGGCTTTACCCGTGACCATCTTGTTCATCAGGGAGAAATCCACACCCGCTTCTACAGAATTAAAGACCTCATTCTTAGGATCAGATGCTTTCACCTTGGTGACGTCATCAATGACGGAGTCAAAGATCGGGACTTTCTCCACTTTACCGAGGTTAGCAAAGACGCTGATCTGGTCGGTGAGGTGATAAACGCCGCCGCCCTTGATCTGAATACCGCTGATATTGTCGGGGGATTTCAGCTTGAGCTCTTTCCCGGTTCCATCATCGGTAAAATGATCGGTGAAGGTGTATTTAATGGTGGAGTAGCCCACGGTCCCATAGAAAGCCATCGGTCCAGTAGTGTATTCAGCCTGTCCGAAGAAACCGAGCCAATCAACGGTATTGGTTTCATAATAGGCGATTTTGTCTCCCAAACCAACCTTCTGATCGGGGTGAAAATCATCGGCTGTGTTGACGTAATATTCTCCACCCAACAGGTCCCGGACCTCCCGGAAGTGATCGATGGAAGCCGTCCGCCAGTCGATGCCGAAGACTGTCTTCAGGTCATCCGAAACATCGTAGTTCAACTTGGAGATGGCGCCAATTGTAGATTGGTTATTCCGGCTGTTTCTCAGAATGCCCAGGGATTCACCATCTTCCTTGGTCAGTGTTCTTTTATCCACGTAATAGGTCCCGGCAGGGCCTTTATTCATGGCGATGGTTTCATCCCAGTCCCGATACCAGGGAGAGGGGCCATAATAATATTTATAATCATCATCGCCCAGTTCACCGGCAGCATCCCGGGTGTAGATTCGACCATAGGTACCGGTACCGCCGCCATGTCCACCAGACCAGTAGAAGATGGAACTGAGGTACATGTTCTTGCTGAAGGTATGATACCAGTTCAGGTTTACCTGTGGTTTATCAAAGAAGTTTTCCCGTTCATTCAGGAAACCGGATTCATGGCGGGAATCTTTCTTGTGTTCCAGGTACATGGCCCAGTACTGTTTACCGTTGTAATTGGAAACTTTGGCCCAGTTCTGGTTGAATTTCTGTCCTTTTTCCATGAATTTACCGTCGCCAGTAGTTGGATCGTAAAGGGCCGCTTCGTCGTAATCTTTCAGTTTCTTGGCAAACGAATGACTATAGGTGCCGATGTTCTGTTTGTAGAGATTCTGACCGTGACGCTGTGGTGCGGCCAGGGCATAGAATTCGAGCCGGTCGGATTCATTCAGCTGATAGCTGGCACCGATATACCAAGCCCAGGCATCGGTCCAGGTGGCATCAATGATACCATCCCCTGTTTTCCGGACGATGGTGGCGCTGAGAGCCATTTTATCGTTAATCAGACCAGTGTTGTAGTTAAAGGTTGTTTTAAGAAAACCGCCGGATCCCAACTCCTGTTTAAAGCGTCCGCCTGCTTTGTGAGCTGCCGGGTCGGTAATGATATTCATGGTTCCGCCGATGGAAGGGGTAGCCAGATTTACAGCGGAGAGACCCCGTTGCATCTGGATGGAAGAGGTGGCGTCGCCCACACCGTCCCAGTTGGACCAGTAAACCCAGCCGTTTTCCATGTCATTGACCGGAACGCCGTTGATCATGATGGCAACGTTCCGCTGGTTGAAGCCGCGGACATTCACGCGGGCATCGCCGGCGCCGCCTCCCTGACCAGTGGCATAAACACTGGGAGTGGTATTCAGAACCAGTGGAATATCACGGGAGCCAAGCCGCAGTTCCATGTCTTCCTTTTTCACGTTGGTGTAAGCCACCGGCGTGTTTCGGGTAGCGCGGGAAGCCAGAACTTCCAGTGCGGAAAGTTCCAGTGCGGAGGTTTCCAGAGCAAAGTTAACCGTTACATCGCCTGAAACAGTGACTGTTTTGCTCACATCGGCGTACCCGATAACAGAAGCAGTGACAGTATACGTTCCGGCGGGAACATTGGCGATTGTATAAGCACCGTCTGCATTCGCAGCGGCACCCATACTGGTTCCTTCCACAACTACGTTTGCACCGGGCAAGGCGTTGCCGGTGGCAGCGTCAGACACATTACCGGAAATGGTATGTTGACCAAACGCATATAGTGGCAGGAGGAACAATACCAGAACTCGTACAGTTCTATTCATGATGTTCTCCTTGATTGTGATTTGAATTGAAATTGGTGAAGTGGATCGAGGAAACAGGTGTCTAGAACCCCTGTAATAACCCACTTTAATTGATCGGTTGATTGTATGTATTTACTCATTAATCCCGAGGATATACACCTGAGTACCTTGAAATTGGTTATAATCGTCTTTTTGCGCAAGGAGAAAGTGACATTTATTAAAAAAATGCCGGCGTTCCAACCTCTACAAAGGTAGGATACATTCGGGCCGGTTATTCTTCGGGGAATTGACCAAACTGGACACTGGATGACACCTTAAGGGACGGGGAGGGGGATATAGAAGTTTCATGGTCTCTTTCAAAGGGGTGCTCCTGGTTTTCAGCCACTGATCGAGATGGTGGTGATCCAGAATGACAGGCATTCGGTTGTGAATATGGGAGATGGATTCCCAGGGAGTGGTGGTGATGATGGTGTAAGACTGAAGTGCGTCTCCTTCCGGCGTAATCCAGCGATCCCAAAGCCCCGCAAACAACAGTAAACGCTTGTCTTGAGGGTAGATATAGTAAGGTGTGGACCTGTTTCCGGTCTTTTTCCATTCATAGTAACCGTCGCTGAGGACGATACACCGCCGGGTTGGTAACAGGTGTTTGAAAGAGGGTTTTTTGGAGAGCGTTTCAACCCGGGCGTTGATGAGCCTGGATCCGAATTTCCGGTCCTTAGCCCAGGATGGGACCAAGCCCCATTGCATGGGGACTACCTTACGAACCTGGTCATAAATCAAGACCGGTGATTTTTTCGTGGGGGCAATATTATAACTGGGGAAATAACTTTCAGGGTTCTGCCATTCTTCAATGGCCAGTTCTTCAATGATGGACTGCATGTCCCGGGTAAGTGTTTTTCGTCCACACATGGGGATTGAATTTAGGAAGAATTTCGCCCACGAATAGAAGGAAGGTGTTAATTTCAACCCTCCTTTGGGGCCCATAGCTCAATGGTTAGAGCAGCGGACTCATAATCCGTCGGTTCGGGGTTCGAATCCCTGTGGGCCCACGATAATCCTCTTTGCAAATAGTTATCTTTGCGAGAGAGTTTGGTTTATTAATGCAATCCTTTTTAACAGGGGCGATTTCAAGTTGTTGCCGGTTTTTTCTTTCAGTGTTTTAATATTGGTCCGATTTCTTTTCATTTCACTCCAGTCCTATTAAAAAGCATATTCTGGATTGGCATAGAAAAGGTCTTACAAAACGCTCTTACCCGACGTTTGAGACGCATTTCGAATAGTTGGGCACGGGGGTATAGGATTTAATTGTTTTATCCCCTTCTTTTTGATCGGTAACCTAGGTCAACCGAGAAACGTCAGTTGCTTTTACCCCTTTCAATCTGGCGGTTAAATTCCCCTCTGGTTCTACAACACTAAACCCATGCAGAATAGTTGTATGTTTGGTAACCCTACGAGGCTTTTTCATTAAGAGTGAACGGCTGAAAATCTAAGGGCCGTCCTAACGTCGTGGGCCCCATCAGGCAAATGGCAATCCCGGCAAGTGAAAGCGTCAACAGAATCAAGCCGATTTTTAGTCGTACCCCATGTTTGGAGGATATGTACACCTCCCGCTGGAGATGATTAAATCTCATGTGACAAATTTGGCAGGGCTCCAACTTTGGGGAAGAGATGGCGTTTATGGTGGACAAACCGGCGGCAATTGTGTCTCTATTAACTTTTAGTTGAAAAAATATAATTGTAATTGAGAATCATTCTCATTATAATTACTGTCCTTCTCAGAACTTAATTTATCAATTACATAAAAGGGAAAGTCATGGTGAGAATTTCAGGTATGGTAGTTCCAATATTGGTTTTTGTTACTTCTGCGATTCATGCTGATGAGCGGGAGTACGTCTGGACTTACGGGTATCACACCATGGAAAGGGGAGAGGCAGAAGTAGAGATGTACACTACTTTTAGCGGTCCGACCCTATCACGGTTTGAAGGGCGGGTTACCGTCGTCCACAATCTGGAAATTGAGATTGGAATGAACGACCGTTTCGACGTGGGTTTTTACCAGACGTTTACTCAAAAACCGAACAGCAGTCTTGTTTACTCCGGGTTTAAAGTGAGAACCCGGTACCGTTTTGGTGAACAGAACCAGTATTGGATGGATCCGTTATTGTATGTTGAATACAAGGGGGTTCCTGATTTCAATTCCCACGAGCTGGAGGTGAAAGGTGTCTATGCAAAAGATTTTGGGCAAATTAACCTCGCCTTGAATCCGACAGTTGAGTTGGAAAGGGAAGGGGGTGGACCCTGGGAAAGGTCCCTGAAATATTCCGCCGGAGTGCATTTACAGGTCAATGAGATCCTTAGTCTCGGCATGGAAAGCCAGGGCAGTGACAATGGCCATTATCTGGGACCCGTGATTACCCATGGTCGGGACGGATTATACATGGCACTGGGGTCTGGATTTGCCATCACACCCATTAAGAACCAGAAACCAAAAACCATGTTTCGTTTAATCATTGGGTTGGAGATTGGTTAGTCTTCCGGCATTGAACGGAGTCCGGAGTGCTTGACCGCTTCAGGGTAGGATTTGAAACTCAGGGTAAAGGTAGTGCCTTTCTCTTTCCGGCTCCGGGCGTGGATGGATACCTGATTCAGATCAAAATAACGCTTTGCGATAGCCAGTCCTAGACCCAGACCCTGGTACCGTTTGGTGTAACCTTCGCTTTCCTGGGTGAAGATGTCGAACATTCGTTCCATGAATTCTTCGCTCATGCCCACGCCCGTATCCCTGATTTCTACCCGATAAGATGAATTATCCTTTACCAGTTCTATCTCCACCGTTCCGTCGTGGGTGTATTTAATGGCGTTATCCACAAGGTTGGAAATGGCCATCGTGAGGCTGTACTCATCGCACCAGACAGGCGCTTTGTTTACTCCCGGTTTAAAATGAAGTTTCAAGTGTTTGGCTTCGGCCCGATTTTTATACTCCGAAGTGATTTTGGTAAGAATTTTCACCAGGTCGTGTCTTTGAAAATCCGGTTTAATGTTCTCCGATTCGATCTGGGAGATTTCCAGAATTTCGTGCACCGTATGGAGCAAACGTTCCCCCGACTTACGCAATGTTTCAAAAAGAATCCGATCTTCCGGTTTGATATACTCCCGGACCCGCTCTTCAATCAAGTCGCTGAATCCGAGAATGGAATTCAAGGGGGTTCGAATTTCATGGGACACATTTTCCAGAAATAAGGTTTTTACCCGTTCCCCGGCCTGGGCTTTGGCTAGTGCCTCTTCCAAAATGCGCTGGTCTTCGATTCGATCGGTCACATCATTCATGACCCCCAGAATTGCGTCGGCATTCCCCCATTTAACAACAGTAATACTCACTTCGAAATCTCGTGCTTCTCCGTCCTTCCGAAGTCCTTTAATTACAAAACGGTTGGGCAGTTCCTCTCCTGCTGCGACGCGCTGCTCCCGTTCCTGAATCAGTTTAAGTCCCTCTGGAGCCAACAAGCTTTTGAACGAAAATTTAGGACTCCTGATTTCTTCGCTGGCGTATCCTGTGAGTTCAGAAAACCGGGGGTTAGTGAAGACAAAATGATCGCCTTGGATAACGTAAATTCCGTCGTTGGACTGCTCGATAACACTCCTGAATTTTTCCTCGCTTTCTTTCAAAGCTTCTGAGGATTCGGCAAGAATTCTCAGGTTTTGGGCCTCTGTCGCCAGAATTGCCCGGTGCTTTTGGACCGTGAATACGCGGTGTGAAAAAGCCACAATAATCACCAGGGTTAAAATAGACAGGATTAACAGGTTGCGGTAATTTCTACGAATGGTCCCTTGGATCTCTTCATAAGGGGAGAACACACTGACACTCCAAATTTCATTTAAAACGGAGAACGGGGTCGTTGTTCGGTTTTGTAAAATTTTATTTGGGTCCTTGAAAATGGAATGGGTGGCAGCTCCATCTTGAATGGAACTGGAAATGTCGAGAAAATCATTCTTCTGGTGGCAGGAGCGGCAGGTGGCATCCAGGGACCGGATATTGCCTTTTGACATTATCGCGGGCCCGGAATGGGTGGGATTGTAAAGGGAGAGGACATCGCCCTCATTGTCCGTGAGAATCACCGCCGGTTTCCGGCCCAACCAGTCAGAGAGGTGAGAGTTGACATAATTTTCGATTGCCAGAACGCCTAACAGATAATAAGAGGTGCCATCCTGAAAGGTGACCGGACTCAGGATTCCCACGGCATTCCCGCCCCGGTAAAAGAATCGTTCTGTGAGGTAAGTCTTTTTATCGTGGTGATAGGTCTTCAGAGCGTCTTCTAAGTTCCGATGAAAGGTGGAATCCTGGTCTTCGTATGCCGGAATCTGGAACTGAATTCCACCGGTGGGGTCCAGCACGATTAGGGCCAGAATTTCCTTTTGATGGGTCTGGTAGGTGGTTTGAATAGTGTGGCGGGCACCATGAATGGAACCGGCGGCTTCAATTTCAAGGGTCAGTTGCTCAATATCCTGGCTGGCCTCCAGTACATATTCCCGGATAACTGTACCCAGGGCCTGAACCAGAGCCGTTTGTTCGTGGCGGAAATTGTCAACAATGTGCTTCTGGAAGTTGGCGTGGGAGTAATAACCGTAGAATCCGATAATGATCGAAAAGATTAACCCTGTAGCCCATAGTACCCAGTTCTGAATGGACTTCGGGCTGGTAGTGGAAGCGGGTTTTAACGGTTGATCCAGTTGTTTTGGATTCATTTTGAATCAAAATGGATTATTGACCCTTGAATTCGTTTCTCAGCCATTGGTTCCTCTGAGTTGATTACGAATACCTTTTAGCTCAATGGAATTTTTCCCGCTTCCCTGAGATTCGGAGTAAGAAGGAAAAGAGGAATCTGTGGTTGTGGTACTGTCTTAAGGGAAGATTCTCTAAGAGAATTTAAACAACAGAATTCAATAATAGGATGAAATTATCTGCTTTAAATATTACGTTATTTGATAAATGTTCCACATGGTTTTAAGGATGGTATTCAGATCTGAAAATTCCGGTTTCCAACCCAAAAGTTGAAACGCCTGATTGCTGCTGGCATACAGTTCGGGTGGGTCCCCGGCACGTCTGTCGGTTACGGTATAAGGGATGGATTTCCCGGTGATTTTCTTGGCGGCGTGGATTACTTCCAGGACAGAGTGATGTTCCCCGGTAGCCAGATTTACGGTGAGGGAGGAGTTGTTTTGAAGGTAATCCAGAGCCAGTACATGGGCTCTGGCAAGGTCGCTTACATGAATGTAATCCCGGTGTCCGGTTCCATCGTCAGTGGGGTAGTCGTCTCCGTAAATCTGCATCCCGTCCCGTTTCCCGGCTGCCGTTTCCATAACGATGGGGAGCAGGTTGGCGGGGTTGTCTTCCAATGCAGTAATCCGCCCCTCAGGGTCGTATCCGGCGGCGTTGAAATAGCGGAGAGAAGCGTAGTTTAAGCCCTTCAATCGGTGATACCAGGCCAGAATACGCTCGATTTCCAGTTTTGTGAAACCGTAATAATTGATCGGTTCTAAAGGATGATTCTCATCGATGGGCAAATATTGAGGATCTCCGTAAACCGCAGCGGTGGAGGAGAAGATAAATTGTTTGACCTGGTGTTTCACCATCTCATTTAACAGATTTACAGTCCCGCAAATATTATTTCTGGAATAGGCTTCCGGTTTTTCCATGGATTCTCCCGCTGCCTTCAACGCTGCCAGGTGAATAACGGCTTCGAAGGGATGTTTAAAAGCCTGTTCCAGACCAGCGGGTAGGAGAGTTGAGCCTTTGAAAAACAGGGCCCGGGGGTCCACCGCATCCTGATGGCCCGTGGAGAGGTCATCCAGGACAGAAACGGAATGCCCCGCTTCACATAATTCCAGAACCACGTGGGAACCGATGTATCCGGCCCCTCCTGTTACCAGTACTTTCAATGGTACGATTATCCTCTATTATCGATGAAATTCAGCCCGGTGAATCTACGGAATATCAGACACCTTCCAAGGCAGCATATTGCTGCCAGAAGCGGACCGCTTCCGCCCATTGGGCAGTACTGTAGTGCGCCCGGGTACCGCCCGGAAGCCGGAGTTGGTTTCGCATCATGGTAACGGGCTGCATGGGGATGGAATCCAGGCCTGCAGGAATGGTGTGAATGCTGATAAGCTCCCAATCGGCATCAGAAGACTGTTCATTGGTTTCAGCCAGGATATCATGATGATAGAGGATGAATTCCACCTTACCGGCAGGAAGCGGATCACCATTCAGGGCGCGGATACGGATGTAAGGCGCCTCTGATTCCCGGCGCCGTACCCACTCCGCTTTCAACTTCGTTTTCTGATTAATCCTGACGAATGGGGATACAAAATGTTTAGCGAACTGGGGTGTCCCCTCCACAATACGGATGCCCTCCCGTGATCCGGTTTTGTACTGTCCCTTCTCCATCTGTTCCTGGGCATGGCGGGCGATTGCTTCAAATGACAGGTGGGGAGCGTAGGATTTCCCCGATCCCGGAACCTGGCGTTTTACAAAATCATTCACAGCAACTTGTTTCATGGTTTTACTCTGATATGTCCATTTATTGATTAGGGTAACAGGTTGGGTTACCGATTGTAACAGTTTAAAAAAGAAAGGGGTTTAATTGGCGAGAAAAATTTAATCCAGTATAAATTATAATGTGGGCGATGACAGACTTCCCGCCTTTGTGTCTGTGGCGGGCAGTCAGTCGGGCGGGGAACTGTCGACCTTCCCGACATGTGAAATGTCGGGACGCTCTGACCTGTTATGAATGACTGTGTTTTTTGAGGTAAGCCAGGACCCGGTCCTTTCGTTTCCACTTTTTCAGCCTGGATTCAAGTTGTACCGCTTCCGACCGGGAGTTACAGGTAATGGATCCTATTAGCTTCCAGGGTCCTCTTGTCTTGGTGTAAGGGCTTTTCCCGGTATTATGTTGGGCTAATCGTTTTGAAAGATTGCTTGTCTGACCGATATAGAGTCGGTTAGTAGAAATACTCTCGAGAACATAGACATAGTACATCGGTCACGTGGGCGATGACAGACTTGAACTGTCGACCTCTGCCGTGTGAAGACAGCGCTCTGACCAACTGAGCTAATCGCCCTGTATCAAATTTCAAATAAACCGCTTGGAAGTAATTAGCATCCCGTACCCCGTGAACGGAGGGGCGGGGTCGGGAAGCTAATCGCCCCTTTTTCCCTTGGAGGGCATGGGAAAGGCCTGCAAATTTAAGGGCTGAATTGTCGTGATACTATCTCCGGAAAAATGGAAAAGGAAATAAAAATAGACCACTATGAATGGGTGAATGACGTCCTGCTGGTTCATCTTTCAGATGGCTCGGAGGGGATGATTTCCCTGAAGAAATTGCGGGATCGGTGTCCCTGTGCCAACTGCGAAGGTGAAAAGGATGTCTTCGGGAATGTGTACAAGGGAAAAAGCCAGCCCAAAACAGAGGCCAGTTATCAGTTGGTGGCGATCCAGCCGGTGGGCTATTATGGTCTGAGACCCCGGTGGCGGGATGGTCACGGGAACGGAATTTACACGGCTGAACTGCTTAAATCGATTTTAACCTGAACCCGGGGTTGTCTAAATCAGTATTTACCCTTGAAGCTGTAACCTACCAGGTGGTGGGGCAGATTCTGCTTTCCGATCTTTCGTTTGAAGTACATAGGGGGGATTATTTTGCCGTGATTGGTCCCTCCGGAGCCGGAAAAACCACTCTACTACGGCTGTTCAACGGTCTTCAATCCCCCACCGGAGGTGTGATTCAATTTCACGGGACATCCCTGGAAGAGATGAATCTCCTGGAACTGCGCCGAAAGGTTGGAATGGTCTTTCAACGTCCCACCATGATTCTTGGTACCGTCCGGGACAATTTGAATCTCTTTCAGCGCTGGGATTCACAGTGGTCCAAAACGGAGGAAGCCATTGAACAGGTGCTGGAACAGGTTAACCTGGATCCTGCCATTCTTCCTCAGGAGGCCGGTTCTCTTTCCGGTGGGGAGCAGCAGCGGGTGGCGCTGGCCCGGGTACTGTTGAATGAGCCGGAGGTGC
>CAZNUM010000005.1:0-72782 GCA_964576315.1 uncultured bacterium | reverse complement strand
AATTTGGGGTGCTGCAACTGTAAGACTTGAAGTAGATGCTCTAAAGCACTGAATACGGGTCGTAGAGGTTGTCACCATTAAATTCAGGGTTCAAAATGAATTAATATATGGATGGACTGAGAATATCACCAGGTTAAATACCATAATAAACGCCTAAAAGCTTTATAGAAGGAGGAAATCATCGAAAAATGAGTAAGTTGGAGACATTCTTTCGAAAAATGATGATGGTGGAGAACGGGGGGTCGTGTGAGGCGCCACCCCCGAGGCCCGCCATACCCACCAGGGAATAGGCACCGTAAGACGCCGTCACTTCCGGGTAAAGGGAGTGAAAGATTAATCCTAATGCATCCCCCAAAAGAGCGCCCATAAACAGGGATGGGGCAAAAATCCCGCCCGAGGCACCGGAACTGAGTGAGATGCTGGTGGCGAATATTTTCCCAAACAACAAAAGAATGGCCAGTAGAATGGAGATGTGCCCGGTCAGGGCTCTGGACATAGATTCATACCCAACCCCCAACACTTCGGGAACAAACAGGGCCATTATTCCCAGGATCAGCCCTCCCGTCAGCGCCTTCACTCCCACCGGTATTTTCCAGTTGTCAAATACGTCTTCAAAAAAGTACAGGGAACGAACGAACAACAGTCCCACCAGTCCGCAGCAAATTCCCAGGATGATGTAGAAGGGTATTTCAGAAGCTGAAAGGAAGTGGTAAGGTGGTGGAATAAAAGCAGGGTAGTCTCCGTAGAAACTGCGGGAGATTACAGTACCAAATACGGAAGAAATGATCAGTGGTCCGATGGCGGTGACGCTGAAATCGCCTAGGATGATTTCGCTGGCAAACAGGGCGCCGGCGATGGGGGCGTTAAAGGTGGCGGCAATTCCGGCTGCCGCCCCGCAACCAATGAAGGTTTTCATCCGCCGGGTGGACACTTGGAAAAACTGTCCTACGGAGGATCCGAAAGCGGAGCCAATCTGAACGATGGGACCTTCCCGTCCCACTGCAGCACCGGAGGCAATTGAAACCGCTGAAGCCAGAGCTTTTACCAAGACAACCCGAATTCGAATGAATCCGTTCTTAGTGGCAACGGCATCAATCACTTCCGGTACACCGTGGCCCCTTGCTTCCCAGGCGAATTTGAAAACAAACAGGGCTATGGCTACCATTCCCACGGTTGGAATGGCAATTTTGATCAGGGTAGGCGCCAGACGTACCACCTCTACGAGCGCTCCGGGTCCCCAAAACCAATCCCGAAACAGAGCAATTAAAGTGCGAAATCCGACCGCCAGGTATCCCGTAATGATCCCGATAATCATGGCGAAAATGATGACGAACAGTTGGTCAAAGGATTTGATGCGGTGGAGGGTGTTCTGCAAAAAGGAGTAAAAGGCATTCCGACGATCAATGTAACGCCGGATTTGGGCGATCCTGTCCCGGGTGATTACTTTTGGCATGGGGCAAACTGCTGAAGAGAATTCATGACTGCGAATTTAAGGGTGAATGGGATTATATCAGTAGTTTAAAGCCCGGAAGTGGGACCTGGGTCAATAAGTCAATTGTATTTTTGCCCTGACCTTTTAAAAAGGTGTAAATTAAAACTTTTTAAAGACAGAAATCAGGTACGGTTGTGAATCAGAAGGTGGTCATCAGGGCGCTTGGAAGGGTATTGGGGATCCTGGCTATTTCCATGCTCATTCCCTTCGGTTTATCCTATATATTTGGCGAAAGTATCCATTACCATTTTTTAATCCCGATGATACTTCTGAGTGTCCTAAGCCTGGTTTCATTCCTGCAACCCGGCTCCATCGCCAGTCTGAATCTGCGCGAATCCATGCTTATGGTGACTGCCACCTGGTTGAGTGTATCCTTTTTTGGGGCACTGCCCTTTTTATTTGACCACGTATTCACTACGTTTACAGACGCGTTTTTTGAAACGCTTTCCGGATTTACAGCCACCGGTTCCACCGTATTAACGAATATTGAAGCTGTCCCCAGAAGCTTGTTGTTCTGGCGATCTGAGACTCACTGGCTCGGGGGTATGGGAATCGTGGTTCTTGCCATTGCCATTTTCCCGTCCCTCCAGGGTAAAAAGGCCCTGTTTGATTCTGAATCCTCTGTCTCGGTCACGGAAGAGAAATTGTCCCCACGGATCACGACGGTGGCAAAATCTTACTGGCGAGTCTATCTGGTATTCACCCTGGTTGAAGCGTTATTGCTTTTGCCGGTCATGGGCTGGTTTGATGCCGTAACGCATGCCTTTTCCACAATTGCCGGTGGTGGTTTCTCCACCCGGAACGATAGTATTGCCTATTTTAACAGTATCTATGTGGAGGTGGTTGTAATGTTTTTTATGATCGCCGGGGCCACCAGCTTTATTCTGCATTATAACGCCTTGAAGGGAAAGTTTCAGTATCTGAAAAGTACGTCCTTTAAAATTTTTCTCAGTATTATTTGTATTGCCATTGGATTGGTAACCATCAATCTTTACCTAGTTCACCAGCATGACATGAGCGTGACCACGGCCCTTCGGAAAGCCAGCTTTCAGGTGGTTTCCATTATTACAACCACCGGATTTGCCAGTACCGATTTTAAAATATGGCCCAGTTTCAGTGTGTTAATCCTCATCCTCCTTATGTTTATTGGTGGCATGTCTGGATCGACGAGTGGATCGGTGAAAGTGTGGCGGTATGAAATTATTTTTAAGGATATTCGACAAACCTTTCACCGCATATTGCGCCCCAGGATTGTGGAACACGTCGTTTCCAACCGCCGTATTATTGCTCAGGGATTGCTGATGAAAGTTCAAATTTTTATTGTCGCCTACATTTTAATTTTTATTATATCGGGCCTGGCGTTAATGGCATTTGGTTATTCCGGGGTAACTTCCTTCAGCGCCGTAGCAGCTACTTTGGGGAATGTGGGTCCTGGAATCGGCGCCGTGGGTCCCTTTGATAATTTTGCCTTTTTTTCCACTGTACCTAAATGGATTCTTTCTATCAATATGTTGCTGGGCCGTCTGGAGATCTGGACCGTACTGTCCCTGTTTGTGCCCGAATTCTGGGGCTATTAATTCTGCTTTTTCCAGCTCGTAAACCGTGAAATTTTTTCAAGGTGGATAAATCATTCGCTTGTAAACAGTTAATACGTTAACTATATTCTTCCTGGCAAAATAAAAGGGGTATTTATGCCAGGTCTTTTTTGGAAAAAGTTCAGGCTCGCTTAAAGATGACCCGTATTAATCAAACCACAGGTTTTCTGGTGGCTCGAACCGCCCGAAGCATGAAAAAGACTCTGGATGCCCGCCTGGCCCCTTTCGGAATAACCACCTCTCAGCACATCATATTAAGTATCCTGGCTCAGGAAGACGGTCTCTCCCTGTCGGAAATTGGGAAACGGGTTTATCTGGACAAACCGGCTATTACCGGGTTAGCGGATCGACTCGAAAAAGATGGGATGGTTCGGCGTAAACGTATTCCCTCAGATCGACGGGTCATCAAGTTATGGCTCACCGATAAAGGTCGGAAGCTTCTGGACCAGATTGAAGAAGTTGCGGACAAGGTGGATAAAGATCTGATGCGGATGCTGTCACTTGCGGAAATACAATTGTTCAGGAAACTTCTAGAACGGATCTGGAAAAATGCCAATGGGAATCCCGATGAACTTCCGTGACTATTCCGATCTGAGTCAGTATATTCGCAATTTATACGATGACCTGACCTTTACATATGTCCGAAAATGGAAAGCGGCAGATCCTGCTCGGCGGGTGATCGGCTTTTTACCCATTTATATCCCTCGGGAGATCATCCGGGCTGCCAACATGCTCCCTGTGGGTATTTTTGGCGCAGGAGACCGTATTCCCGTGGTTCAGGGAGATGCCTATTTCCAATCCTATATCTGTCACCTGCCCCGAACTGTCATTGAATTGGCCCTGAAAGGAAATCTGGAGCCTTTCGATGGATTCCTTTTTCCTGCCATCTGTGATGTCATTCGAAATCTTTCTGGTGTGTTCAAAATAAAATTCCCCCACAAGTTTGTCCGTTATTTGGATTTGCCCCAGAATTTTGATCCTGAAATTGGCGGCTGGTTTTACCGATCTGTCTTGGAACAGTTGATGCAGGATCTGCAAAACTTGAATCAGTCAAATATTTCGGGGGAGAGTCTCAATCAGGCCATTATTCTCTATAACCGAAATCGTCGGATTCTTCAGCAGCTGAATGCGTTCCGTCAACAGAATCCCCATTTGATTCCGGCAGTGGATTTTTATCTCCTGCAGCGGGCGGGAAATTTAATATCGGTGGAAGAACACAATGCCTTATTGACCACTGCCTTGGATCTGGCTGCTATAGTAAGACGGGAGCCTGAAGATAAAATTAAGATTGTAATTTCCGGATCCTTCTGTGAGCAGCCACCCCTGGGTTTAATTCAAACCATTGAAAATGCCGGTTGTTACATTATTGACGATGATTTTCAACTGGGGTTGAAGTGGCTGACAGAGGAGATACCGGAGGGTACAAATGATCCCCTGGGTGCTCTGGTTCAATCCTATTTGGAACACAGTATTTTTTCTTCGGCCGTCTATGACGGAGGAAAGCCCAAAGGAACCCTTTTCGCTCAGCGGGTAAAATCCATGGGTGCTGACGGAGTCATTTTCTGTGCCCCCAGTTTTTGCGACCCTGCGTTGCTGGATCGACCCCAGCTGGAGCAGGAAATGGACCGGCATCACATTCGGCATTTCAGTTTTCAGTATCATGAGAATCTGGGGCAGTTCCATGTCATTCGGGAGCAGGCAGGAACCTTTGCCGACACCATAAAACTGTGGGAGTGAAATTATGACGGTGGAAATCCGAAAAGAATCCAGTATGATCCGGCAGAAACAAATGCTGGCGGAGCATTTCATGGCACTGTCCCATGTTCGGGAAACGGGGAAAAAGGTGGTTTACACTTTCGTACCGGGCAATCTGACGGAGCTGATTAATGCCTTTGATATGCTGCCCGTCTATCCCGAAATCAACGCTCTCCAGTCCGGCATGCGGCAGCGGTCCCGGGATTACATCCGGGAGGCGGAAGACCTGGGATATGCTGAAGATGTCTGTTCTTATGTAAAGTGCGACATTGGAATGATGCTACAGGGAAATATTGGTCCCACCGGTCAGCAGTTACCTCCACCGGATATTTTACTGCTCAGCTATACGGGATGTTTTGTGTTTATGAAATGGTTTGAGAACCTGAAACACCTTTATCCCCAGGCTGAAATTGCCATGCTTCATATTCCCTATCAGGAAGGGGGAAAAATCGAGCCGGCTATGGTGGACTATGTTGTGGATCAGTTGAAAACAGAAGTGATCCCCGTTTTTGAAAAAGTCAGTGGTCATACCCTGGATTCCTCCGCCCTGGAGGAAAAGATGGAATTGGCAGCTCAGGCGGAGGATCTTTTAATGGAAGTGTTCGATTCCGCCCGGAACAAACCCTCCCCTATCGACGCCTATTTTGGGGGGGTCTATTATATTGGTCCCATTTTTACTGCTTTCCGCGGAACGGAACCCTGTGTAGGTTATTACCAGGAATTATTAAAGGAAATAAAGGAGCGGATTGTACAGGGGTTAGGTCCGGTAACACCGGAAGGTCCCATGCCGGCGGAACGTTTCCGACTGGTGATTGAGGGACCTCCCAACTGGACCCATTTTCGAAATTTCTGGAAGATATTTTATGAACTGGGAGCGGTTTTTGTCGGGTCTACCTATACGCGGGTTGGGGGAGTGTATGATGATGGCTTTCGCCATGATGCTTCACGTCCACTGGAGAGCATGGCTGAATATTGTCTTGGCTGTTACACAAATCGAAATCTGCCCCAACGAATCGATCTGCTGGAGCACTTTATCCGTGAATATCGGGCTGATGGTCTGGTGGTAAACTCCATTAAAAGTTGTAATTCTTTTTCCGTGGGCCAACTGGTTATAATGCGGACGCTGGAAGAACGCCTTTCCATCCCCGTCGGTTTTATTGAAACGGACCTGGTGGACCCCCGGTACTATTCCTATTCCAATATTAAGAACCGTCTTGACTCATTCTTCCAGATGCTGGAACAGCGGCAATCCGTTCAGATCCCAAACGATGTTTTATCCGATGATGTGCTGGTGTAGCCCCAATGAATTATTTCTCCGAATAACTTTAATCATGGTTAGGACATGAAAGTATTTCTTGGAATTGACCTCGGTTCTACCACTTCCAAAGCGGTATTCATCAATGAGCGGGGAAAAATTATGGGACGGGGTATTACCAATACCAGGTCCAATTATGAAGTGGCAGCCGACATTGCCCGGATGGAGGCGGAATTCAACTCCCGGTTTACCCTGTTGCACCAGCAGTTGAAAACAGTTGGAGAGGGTCAAATATCGCTGGATCAGCTGCTTCAGCAGTTGGAATACCGTTTCCAATATCTCCAGTTCAACCGGCGGTTTGAGACCTTAATGGAGGTGATGGATCGAAATGCCAGGGACATAGAACCGCCATCGTTACGGAAAAAAATTCACCTGGTTCTGAAAAAGCTGTCTGAAGAAATCCGGTCAGAGATTAAAGAACGCTTTCTAGAGGGACAGGTTACCAGTACCTCTGAATTCTTTCGAGATCTCTTCAGTGGTGTTTATTTACGGCGGATTCAGGGACAGGATAAAGAGCTGTTTGACCAGTTGGTTGCCTTGTATGACCGGTCAATTACGCCAGTGGAAAACCAAGTAATTGAATTTGAATTTCAGGATCTGACCGAAGTAGCATTTCGGTTACTCCCGGACGAATTTTTGAGTCAGGAATCCAATTTATTTAATGCAATTGAAACTGTTTCCAAATTATCCCTGGAACCGGCTGATTATATTGGGACGGGGTACGGACGCCAGTTACTGCCCTTTGAGCAAAAACACATTAAATCGGAAATCCTCTGTCACGCTATGGGGGCGCACGCCACGTTTCCGGATACACGGACCGTATTGGATATCGGTGGTCAGGATACCAAAGCGATTCAGGTAGATGGGCAGGGTCTCGTCACCAGCTTTCAGATGAATGATCGATGCGCCGCCGGTTGCGGGCGCTATCTCGGGTACATTGCGGATGAAATGAATGTGAGTGTCAGTGAAATTGGCCCCATGGCCCTACACGCTTCTTATGAAGCCAATATCTGCAGTACCTGCACCGTATTCGCCGGGGCCGAGTTGCGGGAGTATCTCAATCTGGGGGAGAAAAAGGAAAATATTCTGGCAGGCTTGCATCAGGCTATTGTTCAGCGGGCTTTTGCATTGCTGGCCCGCTCCGGCGGTGTCCGAAATGAATTTACCTTCACTGGAGGGGTGGCTCGCAACCCGGCCGTCATCAAGTATGTAAGCCAACTGATTAATCAGAATTATGGTCAGCAGATAAAAATTAACATTCACTACGATTCCATCTTTATGGGTGCGCTGGGAGCCGCCCTGTTCAGCGCTTTTAGAAAATGACGACAGAATACACCCTGGGTATTGATGTGGGCAGCAGTTTCATCAAAATGGCTTTGGTGGAGTACGGGGATTCTCCGGTGGTAAAGGACGTTATGAATGAGAAAATTCGTAAGCGCAACCCGGTGGAGGTTATTAATCAGGTGGAAACCTATTTACTGGACCGCCATGGTCTGGACTACGGGGATCTGGTATATGTGGCTTCCACCGGTGAGGGCGAATTAGTGAAGCGAAAACGGGGCCATTTTTACAGTATGACCACCCATTCGCGAGGGGCCTATCATTACCATCCCCGGGTCAGAACGGTGGTGGATTTAGGATCCCTCTTTTGCCGGGTCATGTCTCTGGAATCGAATTCGAGGGTAAAAAATTACGCCATGACGGGACAGTGTGCCTCCGGATCGGGGCAGTTCCTGGAGAATATTACCCGTTATCTCGGTGTGACAATCGACGAGATCGGACCCCTTTCCCTGCAATCGGAAAATCCTGCCCGTACCAGTGGAATTTGCGCCGTCCTGGCGGAAACGGATGTAATCAATATGGTATCTCAGGGCATCCCCACGCCTGATATTATCAAAGGGATTCACCTGTCCATTGCCCGTCGAATTATTAAGTTATTGAGCAAGCTGAAAGCTGAATCACCGGTAGCTCTGACCGGAGGAATGGCACTGGACGACGGGTTGCTAGAGGCGATTCGTGAATTAATCCAGGAGCGGAATTTGGATCTGGAGGTGTTCCCGGCGGAAAACGGATATGCCGCTGGCGCCATCGGAGCAGCGCTGTGGGGAGGATTCCGCCACCATAAATTATTAGAGTCGGGAACATGAATAGACGGTCTGTCATCACCAGCGACCTGACCTTACCAGAATATCCGCCGAATCTGGCCACTTTGCTGAACCAAAATGTAGATCGGTTTGGCGAGCACCCGATTTACCAGGAACCTCGGGCAGGGGTGTACGAAGCACTTTCCTGGAACCGGTTCAGGAAAGAGGTGGTGGCCCTGCAGAGTTATTTTACCGACCTCAATTTGAAATCGGGGCAGCGGGTGGCGATTCTATCCCGGAATCGCCGGGAAATGCTAGAACTGGAACTGGCGGTGATGGCTATGGGAGCCGTCGCTGTACCTATATTCGCCGGTTATCCCCCCAAAAGGGCTGATACCCTGGTAAACTTTTGTGACCCCGAGTTTGTGGTAGTGGCAGATGAAGATCAGTATCGGAAACTGGCCCATCCGGAAAAATTTCGGACTATCATTCATTTTGATTCCCTGTCTTCGGACGCCCAAAATCTGGTTCCTTTTGATTCTTTGGTGTCTCAATCTGAAAATGCACCCGCCATTATAGGTATTCACGTAGACCCGGATTCGGTGACATTGATGATGTACACCTCCGGGACCATGGGCAAGCCGAAGTTGGTCCAATTGACGCATCGAAATATTCTGTCCCAACAGGCGGCCATGAAGGTGCTCTGGGAATTGAATGACCAGGATCGGTGTCTTTGTTACCTGCCGTGGCATCACAGTTTTGGCGGTATCTTTGAAAAATACGCCGCCATTGTTAACGGAGCAGTTCTTTCCCTGGAACATGGTTACGGGAAAAATATGGATTTATTACTAGACAACTGGCGGCAGGTAAAACCAACTGTCTTTTTCAGTGTCCCTAGGATTTATCAGGAGATGGTGACACGCATCTACCACAGTCCGGATCTGGAGTCGGTCATTTTTCATGACAAGTTGCGGTTTATTTTTACGGCGGCGGCCCCCTTGCCAAAAAATATTTCTGATCTGTTTGAATCCCGGGGGATTCCTGTGTATGAAGGATGGGGTTTGACGGAAACGGCGCCCTGCTGTACGGTTACCGATCCTCGGGTACCGCGGAAACCAGGCATCGTGGGTAAACCGATTCCAGGAGTTGCCCTGTCTTTGAAAGAGGACGGCGAAATTCTGGTTAAAGGGCCGAATGTTATGAAGGGATATTTCCGGAATCCTGAAGCCACGGCCCAGGTTTTATCTGAAGAGGGCTGGTTTGCCACCGGTGATGTGGGAGAGTTCACCGCCACCGGGTTGAAACTCATCTCCCGGAAGGACCGAATTTTCAAACTCAGCAATGCGGAAAAAGTGATCCCCAGTGAGATCGAAAATTTGATTACAAAGGATTGCACTTATCTTTCCCATGCTTACGTGGCCGGCAGTGGTCGGGATTACCCGGTGACGCTGCTGTTTCCAAACAAGGCCATGTTTTCCCAGGTGACAGACGATTCACGCCTCAAAGTAGGGTGTGCCTGCCCCCGCCGGTTGGAGGAGTTTGCTGCCTGTCTGAAAAATTGTCTCCGGGAGATAAATCAGACCATTGAGGAAAAATATGCCCGACTGCACGCGGCCATGTTGATCGATTATGAGTTGACGATTGAGAATGAAGAATTGACACCATCCATGAAATTAGCCCCCAACGTGGTGGGCAAAGTATTTAAAGCCAATATTGAATATTTGTTTGACAGTAGTGCACCGTTGGATGAACCGGTTTACATCATAAACCTGGAATAGTCATGCCCATTCTAGAATCCCAGAAAAAACTGAAATCCCTGATGCTGGATTATTACCAGAATCTTCGGTCTCCTGTGGCCTGGTGTACCAGCGCTGGTCCGGCGGAAGTACTGCGGGCGCTGGGATTTCAGGTGTATTTCCCTGAGAATCACGGTGCTTTGCTGGGGGCTACTCGGACCGCGGGAAAGTACATTCCCCGTGCACACCAGGCAGGTTTTCATGGCGAAATCTGTTCCTATCTTACCGCCGATATTGGAGCCTGGCTGGCGGGAGAAACACCCCTGTCGATAGCATACGGAATACCGTTAATCCCCAAGCCGGATCTGATTGTTTTCAATACCAATCAATGCCGGGAGGTGGCGGAATGGTTTAATTTTTTTGGTCGGGAGCATAAATGCCCAGTGGTGGGGATTTATCCTCCCCGGTATCTGGAAACGGTGACCCAGGGGGATATTGATCATGTGGTTCGTCAACTGGAGGCTCTCATTGGTACCGGATCGGATGTGGTGGGGCATCCTCTGGATGAGCGTCGTCTTTCTGAAACGGTCCGCTTGAGTTATGAAGCCTCCTGCCGCTGGCGAGACGTTCTAAGCATGGCCCAGGTCTCACCGGCACCTCTCACCTTTTTTGACGGATGTATTCTAATGGCTCCGATTGTGGTCATGCGAGGTATGGAAAACTGCCTTCGGTTTTATGAAACCCTTCTGGATGAACTGAACCAGCGAGTGGATCAGAAGATCGGTCAGGTTCCGGGGGAGCAGGTCCGGATTTACTGGGATGGAATGCCGGTGTGGGGACGGTTACGTTTTTTGGCGGAGACCTTTTCCGAAAACCAGGCAGCGGTAGTGGCTTCGACTTACTGCAACAGCTGGATTTTCGACCGGTTTAATCCTGAGAAGCCACTGGAATCCATTGCTGAAGCCTATACGAGAATTTTCATCAACCGGGGTGAAAATGCAAAACTGGAATCCCTTAAACATTGGGTGGAGCAATTCCAGGTAGACGGGGTAGTTTTCCACGATTCCAAAACTTGTTTTAATAATGCCAACAGCCGGTTTGGTCTACCGAAGCGGTTTCAGGCTTCCACCCGGATACCAACCCTGACCATTGATGGTGATTTAAATGACCTGCGTTTCTTCTCCGACGGTCAGACCAAAACGCGTCTGGAAACGTTCATTGAACAGTTAAAAGTCCGCTCCAGGCAGATTGGGCAATCATGACTTCACAGGATCGTCCTAAAGTAGGAGTCATCGGGCTTGGACCGGTAGGGTCCATCCTGGCGTTACATTTACAGGCGGGAGGGATGGAAGTATTTGGTTGTGATATTGATCAGGGTAAGGTTGAAGCCATTGAAAATGAAGGAATCCGGTTAACTGGCGCACTTGAGCACCATGGTTCTCTATCCTTGATCACCCCCTCCATTCTTGATCTCCTGGAACAGGGACCTGATCTGGTGGCGATTGCGGTAAAAGCGCCTTATCTGGCTTCCGTAATTAAAGTACTCCGCGGACAGGAAGGATCTTTCTATGTGGCCAGTATTCAAAACGGAATCGATAATGAACTGGAACTGGCCGAGGCTTTCGGACGGAATCGTACCCTGAGGATGGTGGTGAATTATGCCGGCAATTCTCTGGGACGAACGGCGGTACAAGTCACCTTTTTTAATCCCCCCAATTATCTGGCATCTTTGGGGTCGAAAGGAAAAAAGATGGCCGAAACAGTAGCCGCTGCCTTAACCGCCGGTGGGCTTGAAACAAAGATGCCGGACGATCTCCGGTATTACGTTTGGGAAAAGGCTATTTTAAATGCCAGTTTATCCCCCGTCTGTGCCGTAACCGGAAAAACCATGAAGGTAGTCATGGAAATGCCGGAAGGTCGTTCACTGGTGGGTGACATAATTCAGGAAGCGCTCCAGGTTGCAACAGCAGAAGGAATCGAATTTCCCACTAATTTTGTGGATCATTGTCTGCGTTATCTGGATCAAGGGGGTGACCATCGACCCTCCATGCTGGTAGATCTGGATGCCGGGCGTCCCACTGAGATTAACGTATTAAACGGGAAACTGGTGGATTACGGGCGGCGCCATGGAATCCCGACGCCCTTTAATCAGATGATTACGACACTGGTAAAACTGTTGGAGGGGAAAGCTGTGAAGGATATCAAAGGAACCGATTAGCATGGGTGTTCCACATTCTGAGCGGACTTATTTAGGCCTGGATCTGGGTTCTTCTTTTACCAAATTTGTGGTGTCCGACGGATCGGGCCGGTTTTTATATACCCATGTTATTCCGACCCTGAGCCGTCACCGGGAGCAGTTTGATCGTACGCTGGAGAAGATTCACACACAGTTTGATATTCGATCCACCTGTGTCACCGGTTACGGCCGCAACAGCTTCGACGGCGATCTGAAAAAAACGGAGTTAATTTGTGCTGCTGCCGGCGTGTCCGCGCTCCATCCGGAGCAGAAGTGTATTATTGACATCGGAGGGGAAGACATTAAGATTATTGAAGCGGCGGCGGATGGTAGTGTTCTGCATTTCTACATGAATGATAAATGTTCATCCGGGACCGGCGCCTTTATTACTGAAATTGCAGAACGGGCCGAGCTGGAACTGGAGGAAATGAGTACCCTGGCTCGAGCTTCCACATCGAACCGGGTGATGAACAGTTTTTGTACCGTCTTTGCAAAAACCGAAATACTAACCTGGAAGTTCGACGGTGTTCCCATTGAAGATATGGCACGGGGGATTTATTTATCGATCGTTAACCGGATTTGTAAAATGCCCATTCCCGGTGGATTGCCCCTTTATCTTTGTGGCGGTGTCATCGCTTATCACCCTTATCTCAAGGATTTACTCCGAGCGTCACTGGGACAGGAAATTCGGGTCACGGTTCGACCACAATTCGTGGTAGCTTTGGGAGCCGCCGTATTGGCTTGTCGCGAGGAAGAGCTTTACAAAGTGTAACCGGGGGCATAAAAAATGAAATCTGATTCATCTGCAATTTTCGGAGCATCCTACGAAGGGGTCTACCTTATCGAAGGGGTGCGCACTCCTTTCGGGAAATTTTGCGGTTCCCTGGGAACCATTTCCCCCACTGATCTGGGCATCATTGTGGCTCGGGAAGTATTAAAACGGGCCCGGGTAAGTCCCGATCGGGTCGACCATGTAGTCTTTGCCAACATTATTCAGTCCAGCTTCGATGCTATTTATTTACCCCGACACGTCAGTCTGTATGCCGGCATACCTCAACCGGTACCGGCTCTGATGGTTCAGCGGATTTGCGGGTCCGGGTTTGAGACCATCATAACGGCGGCGGAACAGATTCAGTTGAAAAAAGCCGGAATTGTATTAGCCGGCGGAGCTGAAAATATGACCCTGGCGCCCACTTCTGCCTTTGGAAATCGTCAGGGATATCGCCTGGGTCAGGTCCATTTTGGGGATATGCTGTGGGAGGGATTGGCAGATCCAGCCGTGAATTGCACCATGGGGCAGACGGCAGAAAATTTATCAAAACAATTTAATATTTCCCGGGAAGAGGTGGATGCGTTTGCTCTACGCTCCCACCGGCAGGCCTGGCGTGCCTGGGAGGAAGGTTTCCTGGGGCAAGAAGTGATCCCCGTGCAATCGGGTGTACATGGGGTAGAAGGGCTTCAGCCCCGGAAATTCAAGACAGTGCCTTCCAGAATTATGGTAGAACGGGATGAAAATGTCAGGGAGACCAGTGAAGAGCGACTTTCTGAATTGAAACCGACTTTCAGCAGGGACGGAGTTCAGACGGCTGGAAATTCCAGTGGTATTGTGGATGGAGCGGCGGCAGTCCTTGTGGCGGCTGAATCTGAATTAGCCTCTCTCACCCTTCCGCCCCTGGCCCGGATCATATCCTCTGCCTCAGCTGGCGTTGATCCAACTATTATGGGCATTGGCCCCGTTCCCGCCATTCAAGCGGTTCTGAAGCTGACCGGTCTGACGCTGGAAGAGATTGATCTGTTCGAAATAAACGAGGCTTTTGGCGCCCAGATCCTGGCGGTGGAGCGGGAGCTTAACCTGCCCCGGGAAAAACTAAATGTGAACGGGGGAGCCATCGCCATCGGTCATCCTCTAGCAGCAACCGGGGTACGGTTGACTCATACCCTGGCGCGGGAACTCAGGCGTCGGCATGAAAGGTATGGAGTTGCAGCCGCCTGCATCGGTGGGGGACAAGGGACCGCCATATTAATTGAAAATGTAGAGTGGGAGGGTGGAGCAACGTCATGAAAATCCAGGCGTTTCAAATGATCGGGAAAGACCGTCCATTGGAACCGGTTGCGCTTCCGATTCCGGAATTGAAAGAAGAGGAGGCATTGGTCGCTGTCGCCGGTTGCGGCGTCTGTCATACAGATCTCAGTTTCTGGCATTACGGCGTACCCACGCGCCATGAACTTCCCCTGGTATTGGGCCATGAAATTAGCGGCACGGTAGTGGAAGGACCGCCCAGATTGAAAGGTCAGCCGGTGGTTGTTCCAGCCGTACTGCCCTGCGGGGAATGTGAACTCTGCACCCAGGACCGAAGCAATATTTGTCAGCATCAGCAAATGCCCGGGAATGATTTTCATGGAGGGTTCGCTTCCCATGTTGTTGTACCGGCCCGGTTTTTAATTCCTGTCCCCAGCCCCTTGCTCCAACGGCTACCTCTTAAATTACTGGCTGTGGTGGCAGACGCCGTTTCCACTCCTTATCAGGCAATTATGAAGAGTGGACTGAAAGAAGATGATTTTGCGATCGTAATTGGGGCGGGAGGCATTGGTCTGTATGCGATTCAGATTGCCCGTCACCTGGGGGCGAAGGTGGTGGCGGTGGATATTGATCAGCGTAAGCTGGACCGGCTGGAACCTTTCACAAATGTCCAAACCTTGAATATTCACGGAATGGAGATTCGAGCCATTAAATCCAGGATAAAAGATCTGGCTCGTGACTTGAATCGATCCCCTTTCAGCTGGAAAATATTTGAAATGTCAGGAACCCGACCTGGGCAGGCGTTAGCTTATGCCCTAGTGGGGATCGCCGGCACCTTGTCCATCGTAGGCTTCACGCTGGATAAAGTGGAAGTCCGGTTGAGTAACCTTATGGCATTTGATGCTCAGGCAATCGGAACCTGGGGTTGTAAACCGGAACTGTATCCTTCCATATTGGATTTGATTGAAACAGGGGCAGTGGACTTGGCTCCCTTTACGGAATTCCAGCCCCTTTCCAGAATCAATACTGTTTTCAAGGATTTATTGGATCATCGCCAATTAAATCGTCCAGTTATGGTACCTGATTTTGAAATAACAAGCAGGGGAGAATTGCAATGAAACATGACCTTGTAGATCATAACCTTGTTCAAACCGAGTATCAGTCCCTTCTCTACGAGCTCCGGCCCTGTCTAGATCAGGATGGAGCGGAAGTTCCGGAGTTGTACAATGCCTGGATTTTCCTGAATAATCCGGCCCAATACAATTCCTACACGACGGTAGCCGTAAAAGAAATTATCCTGGCCGTCCGGCAGGCTTCTAATGACAGGCGGGTGGTGGCGGTCGTATTCACGGGGGTGGGGACCAAAGCCTTTTGCACCGGCGGAAATACCAAGGAATATGCGGAATATTATACCGGCCGACCGCTGGAGTATAAACAATACATGCGCCTGTTTAATGACATGATTACCTCTATTCTGCACTGTGACAAGCCGGTCATCTGCCGGGTGAACGGAATGCGGATTGCCGGGGGACAGGAGATTGGTATGGCCTGTGATTTTTCCGTTGCCAGTGATTTAGCCGTATTTGGACAGGCGGGACCAAAGCACGGCAGCCCCCCGGACGGAGGCAGCACCGATTTCCTTCATCTTTACGTAGGCATTGAACGGGCGATCCAAAGCTGCACCCTCTGCGAAATGTGGAGTGCCTACGAGGCGGAGACCTATGGCCTGATCACCAAAGCGGTTCCTGTCTTGAAGATTGGGAGCGAATATGTTCGTAATCCCCTGGTTGTGACGGATCATTGGCTCGATGCCGGAGGCGAGCGAATATACGGTCGGCGGAAAAGGGGGAAAGCACTGGAGGCAGGGAAATCTCTATTAAAGAAAGGGACCATTGATCTGACTCCTCTGGATCGGGAAGTGAACGCTCTGGCCACCAAACTGTTGTACACCATGCCTGATTGCACCAGCAAGACTCTCAACAGTCTCCGGAAGAAAAAACTGGAGCACTGGGACCGTAACCAGCAATCCAACCGGGATTGGCTGGCGTTGAATATGATGACAGAAGCCAGAGCCGGGTTCCGGGCGTTTAACGAGGGACCAAAAGGAAACCGGGAGGTGGATTTTATCCGGTTACGACAAATGCTGGCGGAGGGGCATCCCTGGGACGATGACCTGCTGAGAGCGATTCTACCACGGTGAAAGGGGATGAAGTTGTGACGGAAAAAGTCGGGTTCAAATCTTACCATGAGGGTCAGGTGGTTCGGCTGACTCTCCAGGCGCCACCGGGGAATATTCTGGATAAGGCAATGATGGAAGCCTTCCAGTCCAGACTGAACGATTTGAAAGGACAGAATCATGTCAAATTAATCCAGGTGACAGGAGATGGGGCTCATTTTTCATTCGGAGCCAGTGTTCAGGAACATACACGCCACCAAGTTGAAGCCATGTTGGCTCAATTCCATCAATTGTTTTATTTGTTCATGGAACTCTCCATTCCTACCGCAGCCCTGGTTTCAGGTCAGTGTCTGGGGGGCGGTTTTGAATTGGCCCTGATGTGCGATTTTCTATTTACAGATGCGACTACCAGATTGGGTCAGCCGGAAATAAATCTGGGCGTATTTCCGCCCCCGGCTTCCCTGTTATTACCCTTGAAAATCGGACAATCGCGAGCAAACGATTTATTGCTGACCGGTCGTACCATCTCTGCAGATGAAGCCCAGAACCTGGGACTGGTGACTGAAATTTTTCCTGACCGGGAAGCCTTGGACTCAGGAGTGGCGCAATGGGTTAAGAATTACATCCTTTCCAAAAGTGCCAGTTCTCTGCGCCATGGATTAAAAGCGGCCCGGTGGCAAATGAATCGAGTCTTAAAAAAACAATTACCGGAACTGGAAGCATTTTATTTGGAAGAATTAATGGCCACCCACGATGCTAATGAAGGAATTGAAGCGTTTTTGAATCACCGTGACCCGGAGTGGAAGGATCAATAATGAATACGATCCGCACGCTAGGAATCGTTGGCGCTGGAACAATGGGTTCTGCCCTGGCGCAGAAATTCGCCATGGAGGGTCTGAAGGTTATTCTAGTAGACAGGGAAACTGTCTTCCTTGAGAAAGGAATGAACGCCGTTCGCACCACCCTGGAGGAAGGTGTCTCACGGCATTTCTTGAAAAACGATGATATTAACCTTATCCTGGACCGGATTCTTGCAACCACCGATCTGACCCGCCTCGGGTCCTGTCAACTGGTGATTGAGGCGGTTTTCGAAGATCGGTCGGTGAAGCGAGAATTGTTCCGGCAGTTAAGTTCACTTCTAGATCCTGAGACTATCCTGGCGACCAATACTTCCTCTTTTTCCGTCGATGAACTGGGTAGTGATTTTGCTTATCCGGATCATTTTCTGGGTCTGCACTTTTTCTACCATGCCGCCAAAAACAGGCTGGTGGAAATCGTCCGCGGAGCTCGTACTAGCCAAGCAGTATTTAATCAGGTGTTCTGGTTTTTACAGCGCTCTGGGAAGGACCCCATTCTTTGTAAAGATGCCCACGGTTTTGTGGTGAATCGTTTTTTTGTCCCCTGGTTGAATGAAGGGGTCCGGATGCTAGAGGAAGGAATCGCTGCGCCTGCAGAAATTGATCAGGTGGCCTGTGAACTGTTCGGCTGTGCCATGGGGCCTTTTGCCCTGATGAATGCCACCGGTATTCCTATTGCTTACCATGCCGCCCGGACATTGGGGGAGCAATATGGTCCTTTCTATTTGCCCGCCAACCGACTGAAAGAGCAGATGGAAAATCGGCGGCTCTGGGAAATTGGAAATCAAGTCGACCTGAATGCGGAGAAGGAACAGCATATCAAAGTACGGCTGTTACGGACGGTTCTGTTTGTTTGCGGTCAACTGTTGGATGAGGAAGTTTGTTCCGCCGGGGAGATCCACCGCGGTGCTGCGATTGGATTACGTTGGAGGCGGACACCGCTGCTCCTCTTCCAGAAGTTTGGTCGGGATTCGGTTCAGACATTGGCAGATACCCTCGTCAAGGACTGGTCCTTGTCAATGCCGAAAGCATTGTCTGAGGAAATTTGGCATCCCGATTACATTCAAATTGAAATTCAGGAAAACACGGGCGTTCTGATTTTAAATCGTCCGGAAGGGTTAAATGCACTAAGTCCAGAATTATTAAATCAATTGGAACAGGGTTTCTCCGAACTGGAGGAGATTTCCAAGGTAGAAACCATTGTAATTCTGGGTCGGGGGAAAGCCTTCATGGCCGGGGCCGATATTCGTTTCTTCATCGAACGAATTAAAGGTCACCGGATCCAGGAGATAATTGATTTTACCGCCCGGGCACAACGTCTTTACCAGCGGATAGATAACTGTACCAAAACGGTCGTGGCGATCATCAATGGTCTGGCCTTCGGCGGCGGTCTGGAACTGGCGTTGACAGCGGATAAAATCGTAGCAGTTGAAAAGGTTAGACTGGCGTATCCTGAGACGGGAATCGGGATCTACCCCGGTCTGGGGGGAACGCAGAGGACCGTGAAACGCATCGGCAAAGGATTGACAAAATACCTCATTTTTACGGGGAAAACGCTGGATAGCCGAGAAGCGGTATCCATGGGTTTGATCGACGAAATTATTTCCTGGGAAGCTATCCCTGAATTCATTGCGGACCCTTCCGACGTGAAACCTAGAACCGGGGGTCTGTCCTCCGATTGGAAGCGGATACAAAGCTTCTTTAACCGTCATTCAATTCAGGAAATGTTAACGACCGATTTCCCCCCGGAATGGGAGTATTTAATTAAGCCGGTCCGGAGCAAAGCCCCTAAAGCACTTCTAATGGCCGAAAAGTTGATCGAAGACCAGGCGGGACCGGCATCAGAACTGGATTTCTTAAAAGGGGTTTTTTCTACCCGGGATGCACTCATCGGACTGGAAAGCGTCGGTAAAACGAAACCGATATTTACGGGTGCTTGAGTGAATTTTAAAGGAAAAGTTGTAATTGTCACCGGCGGCGCCCGTGGAATCGGACTAGAAGTGGTAAAACAATTTCTGGAGAAAGAGGCAGTGATTCATATCCTGGATCGTCAATTCCCTGAAGATTTTGAATTAAAACAGAATCCGCATGTTTTTCCCATTACTGGTGATGTTCGTTCGGCTGATGATGTTGAACGGTTTGTATCCCGAGTGGTGAAGCACTCCGGCCGGATTGATGTTCTTGTGAATAATGCTGGTATCTTCCGGGATCATGCTATCTGGAATATGTCGGAAGAAGATTTTGACACCGTTTTGGAAGTAAATCTGAAAGGCCCTTGGCTGCTGTGCCGACAGGTGGTTCCGGTCATGCGTAAACAACGTTCTGGCCGAATTATTAACCTCACTTCCCGGGCTTGGCTGGGGAATTTTGGTCAATCCAACTATGCCGCCTCCAAAGGGGGTCTGGTGAGTCTCACCCGGGTACTGGCACTGGAACTGGCTTCCGCGCAAGTGACGGTGAACGCGGTGGCGCCCGGCTTGATTGAAACACCCCTTACCCGCAGCTTGCCGGAAGAGACATGGAATAGACTGGTAGAAACTCAGCCGGGTAAAACTGCTGGCACACCTTCGGATGTGGCTGCGGCGGTCCTGTTTCTCGCCTCCCGTGAAGCCTGGTTTATTACCGGTCAAATCCTTTACGTAGACGGGGGAAAACATATTGGTTCAGATCTGGGGTAACGCCAGGGCAGGGAGAGGGATGGAAGAAGTATATTTAGTAGATGGATGTCGATCTCCCATTGGAAAGGGGCATCCTGAAAAGGGTTATTTCAGATCCATCCGGGCTGATGAGTTAGCTATTCAGACATTGGAGGCTCTAGTAAAACGCACCCACCTTATTCCGGAGGAGATCGATGATTTTTATCTGGGATGTGTAGGCCAGCATCGGGAGCAGGGAAAAAACCTGGCCCGGCTGATTCTACTTCTGGCGGGATTCCCTGAATCAATCCCGGCGGTGACGATTAACCGCCTTTGTGCCTCCAGTCTCACAGCGCTGGAATTAGCTGCAGCCAGTATCCGGTGCGGCTGGAATGACTTGGTTCTGGTGGGGGGTGTGGAGCATCAGGGTCACGTTCCCATGAGCGCCGCTCTGGATTACCATCCAAACCTTTTTGATGGCTACGATATTCCCTGGACAAATATGGGCTTAACCGCGGAAAAACTGGCTCGGGAATTTGGTATTTCTAGAGAAGCACAGGACCGGTTCACGGTGGAAAGTAATCGTCGTTATTTTAAGGCAGAGGAGCAGGGGTTTTTTAACCGGGAGCGGGTTCCAATTACTCTTCCTGACGGAACAATAGTCCAGAAGGATCAGGAACCGAGAAAATCCACTTTAGAGACCTTGATGCAGTTGAAACCCGTTTTTACAGAAGACGGCACGGTGACGGCAGCCAACAGCTCCGGCATTTCCGATGGAACTGCCATGGCTCTGGTCTGCAGTAAAGCGGTGTTGCAGCGTTACGGCTGGCAACCCCTGGCGGAAATTGGTCCGGTGGCAACGATTGGTTTGGACCCTACCAGGATGGGACTGGGACCCGTCCCCGCCATTCACACGTTATTAAAGCAGGTTGGACTGGAAAAAGAGACGATTGACCTTTGGGAACTTAATGAAGCTTTTGCGGTCCAGGTTCTGGCTTGTTTGAATCAGCTAACTATTCCACAGAAGCGACTTAATATTCACGGGGGTGCCGTAGCGCTTGGTCACCCCCTGGGAATGACCGGATTGCGTCTGGCAATTACTCTGGCTCACAGCCTGGAAGAACGGAGGAAACGACTGGGAATCGCATCTCTTTGCGTGGGGCATGGGCAGGGTGTAGCCATGTTGATTAAAAGGGAGGTGTCATGGAGCCGGTAACCCTGGTTGTTAATGGAGTGTCCAGATCGGTATTAGTGGAAGTGGAGGAGACCCTCCTGGAGACCCTGAGAGAGCGGTTGGGACTTACCGGGACCAAGATGGGCTGTGATCAGGGCTCTTGCGGCGCCTGTACAGTTTTATTGTCCGGTAAGCCGGTCCTGAGCTGTCTGACACCCACGCTCCGCTGTGACGGGCTTGAAATTACGACTATTGAAGGTATTGCCATGAACGGGGATCTGCATCCGGTTCAGGAACAACTGGTAGAAAAAGGGGGAATTCAGTGCGGTTACTGCACGCCAGGTATGGTTTTGACCGCTGTTGCCTTTTTACAGGAGCATTCTGATCCCAGCCGGGAAGAGATTCGGGAGGCGCTATCCGGGAATTTATGCCGATGCACCGGCTATGATAAAATTATTGCCGCTGTAAAAGCGGCGGCTTACCAAGGAGGAGAATAATGACTCTGATCGGAAGACCGATCCCCCGGATTGATGCGGTTTCAAAAGCGACTGGTCGAGCCAAATATACTGGTGATTTCCAGTATCCGGGGCAGTTGTATGTCCGTTTTCTTCGCAGTCCCTGGCCCCATGCCCGGATTAAAAAGATTGAGGTTTCGGAGGCGGAAAAAAGCCCGGGAGTCCGGAAAGTAGTCACGGGGAAAGACCTCCCCAACAAGTTCGGGATCCTGCCTTCCAGTCAGGATGAAACCGCTCTGGCAGTGGAAAAAGTCCGCTATGTGGGGGAAATAGTGGCGGCAGTAGCGGGGGAAACAGTGGCGGCAGCTCAAGAGGGGGTTAATAAAATCAAGGTGGAATATGAACCGCTAGAAACTTTTCTGAAACCGGAACAATCTCTGGAAACGTGTTCACCGGATGACCAAATCCACTCCCACAGCAAAGGAGGAACCAATATCCATAAAACGGTGACTATGGAATTCAATCATCCGGACCAAGCCTTGGCTACCTCCCGAGCCACCTGTTCTGGCCGTTTCCGGTTTGCCGGTCTTTCCCACGCTTTCCTCGAGCCCTTGGCAACGGTGGCCATCTGGAATCCCGATGAAACTTTGACAGTTATTTCCACCACCCAGATTCCCCATTATGTGCATCGGATCCTGGCCCAGGTATTGGAAATTCCCCTGTACCGTATTCAGGTGAAGAAACCGGCCCTAGGGGGTGCTTTTGGAGGGAAAAGCGATCCTTTCCCTCATGAGATTATTACGGCTTGGCTGGCGTTGAAAACCCACCGCCCAGTGAAATGTGTTTTATCCCGGGAGGAAGTATTTATTAATAATCATGGCCGTCATCCTACTACCATGGAAATAGAATTAGGGTGTGACGGTGAGGGTCGGCTCACAGCCATGAAGATGGATGGGGTAATTGATGGTGGCGCTTATGCCAGTTTTGGCATCGTAACTGCCTACTACAATGGTGTCCTTCTTCAGGGTCCGTACCGGATTGACAATTTTGGTTTCCGGGTGAGGAGGGTTTACACCAATAAGCCGCAGTGCGGGGCTATGCGGGGCCACGGAGCCGTAAATTCGCGCTACGCTTTCGAGGTGGTTCTGGATATGCTGGCGGAGAAACTGAACCTGGATCCGTGTGAAATACGAAGCCGAAATTTCCTGCCGGCTTATACGGAAACGGTGGGAAAATTCCGGATTACCAGTAATGGGGTTCAGAAATGCCTGGAGGTGGTCAGAAAGCGCTCCCGTTGGGACGAGCGTCACGGTAAAATGCCTTTTGGACGGGGACTGGGAGTCGCCTGTGGTTTTTATATCAGCGGCAGTGCTCTGCCAATTATCATGGGGACGGATTATCCCCAGACTATAGTCCATTTGAAATTGGATTTTGATGGGCGGTTGGTCCTTTTCAGCGGTTCCAGTGATCTGGGGCAGGGGAGTGATACGTTGTTGGCCCAGATTGCAGCGGAGGAGTTGGGCGTATCTCTGGATCGGATTCAAATTGAGTCCGCTGATACGAAAATTACGCCGGTGGATTTGGGGAGTTATTCCAGCCGGGTTACTTTTATGGTGGGTAATGCGGCCCGGGAGGCTTCGATAGCCATGCGTCAGAAGATTGGAAAGGCGGTGGCGCGCCAAACCGGAACAAAAAGCGCTACCCTGATTTTTCAGGGTAATCGAATATATTCCTGGGACGGAGAAGTTGATCTCTCTTGGGAGGAAGGTGTGGAGATGGTTCTGGCACACCGAGGTTCTTTTGTAACCACCGGAAAATACGAGGCGCCGACCATGGGAGGCACCTTTAAGGGGGCAGGAGCCGGTCTGAGCCCAGCCTACAGTTTTGGCGCCTTTATCAGCGAGGTGGAAGCAAACCCGGAAACGGGGGCTTTCAAGGTAGTGAAAATCTGGGGTGCTCACGATTGCGGGAAAGCCTTGAATCCCCTGGCAGTGGAAGGCCAGATTCAGGGGTGTATTCAGATGGGTCTGGGGCAGGTGATGGGGGAAGAATTGCGTTATTACCAAGGTCTGATTCTGAATGCCAATTTTACCGATTACCGGATTCCAACGGCTCTGGAGGCACCAGAAATGGATATTTCGATTGTGGAATCCAATGATAAAGAGGGTCCCTATGGCGCCAAGGAAGCGGGTGAGGGTCCCATTCACCCCGTATTGCCTTCCATTGCAAATGCCCTTCACGATGCCCTGGGGATTCGGTTGTTTGAATTACCCATAACCCCTGAGAAAATATTAAAACAGCTCCATCGGAGTCAAAACGGATGAAGATGAATCATTATTTCAGACCCCGGTCGGTGAAGGCGGCTATTGGACAGGCGCGGAAATCGAAGGGGAATTTCATTTATTTAGGGGGAGGAACGGATATCCTTCTCCACCGGAAACAGAACCTGGAACCGGCGAGAAACATCATTGATCTAGATTATCTTTCCGCTCTCCGGTATCTCCGGGTAAATCACCGTGGTTTCCGGATTGGTGCCATGACAACGATTGAAGAATTAATCACCTTCCCGGAAGTGAGGAAAAACTGGCCTTTACTGGTGAAAGCGGGTGCGGTGGTAGCCACACCGGTTATCCGAAAAACAGCCACGGTGGGGGGAAACCTGCTGGTGAGAAACCGGTGTTCGTTCTACAATCAATCCGAGGAATGGAGGCAGTCGGTTGGATCCTGCCTGCGGGATAAAGGATCAACGTGCCAGATTACAGGCAGCACCCGGAACTGTTACGCCCGGAATGTATCCGATCTGGCCCCTGCCCTGATTGCCCTGGGAGCCGTTATTGCTCTCCATGATGGGATTAAAACTCAAAAAATACCCTTGGAAAAAATCTATCTCCAGGACGGGCTGAATCCCCTGGCCTATCTGACGGGAGGGATTCTGCTTACGGAAATAGAAGTTCCAAAAACAGGAACGCGGTGGTGGTTCCAGAAATTGCGGTTGCGCGGGAGTCTGGATTTTACTTCCCTTACGGTGGCTGGCGCCCGGGATCAGAAAGGTAAAATACGGATTGTAGTAAACGGTATGTCCCCGTCACCGGTCCTGGTGGCAGGCGAGTGCGGTCCGAAAACGCTGGAAATTTTCCAGCGCCAAGCCAGAAAAAAGTGCCAAACAATTGAGAATGACCTATTTTCACGAAAATACCGACGGGAAATGATGGCACTGTACCTTCGCCAGTGTTACCAGTACCTAACTGAGAATCCCGGTTAAGACTCTCCATCAACTTTCCAGAATTATTGAATTTATATTGGACAATCATTCCTGAATTCGTTTAATTCCCTTCAGGTGTTGCAACTCGATGAATCCAGTACCATAATCGTCATTGAAAAGGGGCCCATTACGACTGGAATTCGGCGATCTGAGGTAACAGCTTGAAACCAGGGGTGAAATCAGCTTTGGAAACTCTGTGTCAGGGGAGGGCTAAAAGGACTGAAGTCCATCTGGTTGTTAATTATTTTGTCCGTTATGCTCAGGATATTTAAATCCATAAGAGCGGTTTGATTAATGAATGGAGAGGCATAGAAATGGAGATCGTTGATCTGGCCCATGATTTCATTGGCCCCCTATTCACCCAGGATGATAAAGGTGTTTTTTATGAATTAGGTCGTTTTTTCAATCCTCTTTTTTCCGAATCGGAGGAAACGTTTGAGCGGGAAACCAGGAGATTCATCTTATATGTTATTCGCCAGGAGGTAGAATAGTCAGAATCAATGAATCCGATGGATAAGATTATTATTTTTTTTTGTTGGGAAGGTATTCAGAAAGCGACTAAGAAATCAAAATAGAAAGGGATACTATTATTAATTATACAATTATTTAGTTTAAAGTAGAGCGGGACCGACGGGACTTGAACCCGCGACCTCCGGCTTGACAGGCCGGCGTTCTAACCAACTGAACTACGGTCCCAATTTAAAATAGCTTTGTTCAATTTGAAGCGGGTTCAAGACCCGCGACCTTCCCGACACATGCCATGTCGGGACGTTCTAACCAACTGAATTGCACTCCCTCAAGGGGAATGGTTATGAACTGTGAGTCAAGATAAACGATGGACCGTCAGGACGAAAGAATGATTACTTTTTCTTGTGATAGATCAGGGCGATGGGAATTGCCACCACGTACCCCAGGAACAGCATGATCGGTGCCAGGGTCAGGCTCTGGAAACTATTTACTGACCCTGCGGCCATGACCGCGTATCCGCTGAGAATCAGTACTAGACCGATCCCGAAAAAGATGTAATTAATCTTTCCAAAGGTCCATTTGCTGAAAAACTGAATTTTATTTTGTTCTTTTTTCTTGCTCACGGCGGCGGCAAAATTACGGCGGGTGAGCACGGCAGCCAACTCTTTTTCGGTGAGGCGTCAAACCGTGCCGGAAATGGGGCAATCTACTTTAAAATTTGACTCGGAACAGATGAGGGGGGTAACTTCCGCCCCCTATTATGGTGAAAAAACGCCACTTTCATCTCGACCAGAATTTTATCAGTGGATTTGCAGCCCTAGTCCTCGGCTTCCTGTTAGCCTTTTACGGTCTGATTATTCTCTGGCCCCAGGGGAACCCGTACGAATCCGTGAAAGTAATGATCCCGAAAGGAGCTTCTCTGGGTGAAGTGAGTGCCGCACTGGCAAACAAGAATATTATTAGTAGTGAACCGGCTTTTCTCCTGGCAGTTCGGATGTTGGGCTATGAAAAGGACATTCCTGCCGGACGATTCAACCTGATCAATGCCCAGTCGAATTTCGGCATTATTGATCAACTGGTCCACGGTCGACAGGTCCAGAAACGGGTGACGGTGCTGGAGGGCTGGACCATCGCCGATATTGCAAAGGAACTGGAACGAAAACTGCAGATTGATCCGGAGGACTTTATCAGCCTCTGTTCCAACCGGATGTTGCTCTGGAAGCTGGGAATCGATGGCGATTCATTTGAAGGGTATCTCTTTCCCAACACGTATTATTTCCCTGAGGACATTACGCCTAAAGAAATTATTACCATCATGGTGAATCAGTATCATGCCAGTATTAATGACCAGATGCGCGCCCGGATGGACGAACTGGGGATGACCGAACGGGAGGTGCTCACCCTGGCTTCCATCATTGAAGGAGAAGCTATTTATGACCGGGAACGTCCTTTAATCTCCGGGGTGTACCATAACCGCCTCAAAAAGGCGATGAAACTCCAAGCTGATCCCACTATCCAGTATATTATTAAGGACGGTCCCAGACGGTTGCTAAACCGGGATTTGAAGATTGATTCCCCCTACAATACCTATTTATACCACGGACTGCCACCAGGGCCGATTAATAACCCCGGGTTAGAGTCTATTAAGGCCGCCCTGTATCCGGCGGAAACGGAGTTTCTTTATTTCGTGGCCCGGGGGGATGGTTACCACACCTTTTCCAAGACTCAAAATGAGCACAATCAGGCCAAGCGTGAATTCCAACGCTTTCGCAGAAAAATACACCGACAGAATCTTAATAAAAGTTAACAAGCAGGACCTATGGGAAGAAAAAATCTGAATCCAGAACAGAAAGCAGCGGTGGAATTCGTGGGACAGCCGACCTTGATCTTTGCCGGAGCTGGAAGCGGGAAAACCCGCGTATTAACACATAAAATCGCCTATTTAATTCAGGAAGGGCTTTTTAAACCGGAAGAAATTCTGGCAGTCACCTTCACGAATAAAGCCGCCAACGAAATGCGTAACCGAGTGGCTAAACTGTTAAAAGCCAAAGCCCTAGATGTAACCATCGGCACGTTCCATTCCATCTGTGCCCGCCTGTTACGTAAGGAAATCTATCGTCTTGGTTTTACAGCGGATTTTACGATTTACGATTCCCAGGACCAGAAGGCTCTATTACGGGTATTGATGGATGCCAAAGGGTTGCCCAAAAACCAGATTACGCCGGCAGAACTCAGTGCCCGGATTAGTCTTTTAAAAACGAAACTGGTGGATCCGGAAAAAGCCCAGAAAGGTACTCGGACGGTCCGGGATCGGATTATGGCCGAACTCTATGGCGATTATCAGAAAGAGCTTAAAAAGAACAATGCTCTGGACTTTGACGATCTGTTGCTCTTTCCCCTTGAATTGTTTGAAAGAGATCCCTCCGTTCTGGAAAAATATCAGAAGAAATGGAAGTACATTCTGGTGGATGAGTACCAGGACACGAATCGTCCCCAGTTTTTACTCATCAGTCAACTGGCCAGGGAGCATCAACAAATCTGCGTCGTGGGTGATGATGATCAGTCCATTTATGGTTGGCGGGGGGCGGATATCCGGAATATTCTGGATTTCGAGAATGCTTTTCCCAATGCCAAAATATTCACGCTGGAACAGAATTACCGCTCCACCCAGTATATTCTGGATTCCGCCTCGGCGGTGGTGCGGAATAACATGGACCGGGCTCCGAAAGAATTACGGACGGTGAATGGCACCGGAGAAAAACTGGGTCTGATTGAAACGCACGATGAAATGGAAGAAGCGGATGCGGTTGTTCGAGCGCTGGAAAAGGAAATCAAGCTTCACAAGCGTCCTTTCAGCCATTTTGCTGTCCTTTACCGGACCAATGCCCAGTCCCGGGCGCTGGAGGACAGTTTCCGCCGGTCGGGCATTCCTTACAACATTGTAGGCGGTACCCGTTTTTATGACCGGAAAGAAGTGAAAGACATCCTGGCCTATCTGAGTCTGGTCGTGAACCCCAAAGATACTATCTCCCTGCGCCGGGTCATCAATTTCCCACCCAGAGGGATTGGGATGAAAACCGTGGACAAGTGTGTCCAGCTTTCCAAAAAACAGAAAATTGATTTACTGGAAGTCCTGGCGGACCCGGAAGCCATGGATATCCGGGGCAAGCAGGCCAACGCCCTCTGCGGTTTCAACGCCATGATAAAGAAATACCATCAGTTGCTTTCCAAGTTGAATGCAGGAGAACTGGTGCGGACGCTGGTAGAGGAGACGGGTATTTTGAGCTATTACAAGGGCAGTGCTGCCCACGACGATCAAGAACGATATTATAATGTAATCGAATTTCTGAGCAGTGTAGATGAATTCATGACCCGGAATCCGGAAGGGGATTTAAAGCAGTTTCTAGAAGAAGTGTCACTCTTGTCCGATATTGACCAATGGAATGATGAAACCAACCGGGTAACTCTCATGACACTCCACGCTGCCAAGGGTCTGGAATTCCCGGTGGTTTTCATGACCGGACTGGAGGATGGCTTATTTCCCCATTACAACTCACTGGATCAACCGGCAAAGCTGGAAGAGGAGCGCCGGTTATTTTATGTAGGTTTGACCCGGGCAAAAGAAAAAGTTTATTTAATGTACGCTGATCGTCGGCGTCGGATGGGTGGGGAAGACCTGTACGGGCTCGTTTCACGGTTCGTTCATGAAGTCCCCGAAGAGAATATGGAGAAGATTTCCTTCTCATCCGCCTTGACAAGAAAAGTGGTCATTTCCGCCAAGGGGCGCACCCGTCTGGAAGTGAAACGGACCGTTACCACCTTTGACGATTTCAAAGTTGGAGATTTCGTAGAACACGCCATTTTCGGTATTGGAAAGATCATGGCTCTGAGTGGACAGGGTGAGAACCAGCGGGTCGGGGTAGTCTTCAAAGATGGCGAAAAGAAAAAATTCATTGTTAAATTCGCCAATTTGAAGAAAGTGGACGCTCCCATTACCTGATTTCCGCTGGTCCCGGCCATTTCTTTTTAAACCCAAACAATTCCTTTTAACCGGCTGTTTTTCTGGTTAAATTAATTGAGACTCATTCTCATATTAACAGGGGATAGGGTACCTATATGGAAAAGAAAGCAGATCCGTTCAGGGAAGTCCTGAAAAAAGAAGGACTTAAATATACTAAACAGCGCCAGGCGGTCTGGGACGAACTTTGTTCCACGAGTACCCATCGGGATGCGGAAGAAATTTATTTAACCATGCTGAAAAATGGATTTCAGGTTTCCCGGGCGACCGTGTATCGGACGATTGATGTTCTGGTAAAAAACAGAATGGTCCGTAAATTGGAATTGGGTGAGGGACGAGCCCGGTACGAACACCGGCTGGATACAACACACCACGATCATCTGGTATGCACGGAATGTGGTAAAATAGAGGAATTCTTGAACGAGGATATTGAATCCCTTCAGGAGGTCGTGGCCCGGGAGTATGGGTTTGAACTAAAATACCACTCCCATCAATTGTTCGGTGTATGTCAAACCTGCCGTAATTCATGACTCTGGATGAATTAAAAGCAGGCGATACAGCCGTGATTAAATATTTTTCCGGTGACCTGGAACTCCAATCCCGGTTGGTGGAGATGGGCCTTCTGGTTGGAACCCAGCTTCGGGTGGTAAAAAAAGCGCCTTTCGGCGGCCCGGTAGAGTTAAAAGTGCGGGATTATTACGTGACCCTGAGACGGGAAGACGCCTCTCGGATTGTGTTATCTTCATGAAATTCCATTATTCTGCCTCTGAAAATGCCGGTGAATCTGCTGAGCCCTGGGTGGCGTTGGTGGGAAATCCCAATTCAGGGAAAACGGCCATATTTAATCTTCTCACCGGTTTAAACCAGAAAGTATCCAATTACCCCGGCGTAACGGTGGAGAAAAAAACCGGTCTTGTTCGCTTCGGTTCTCAAGCGGTATTTAAACTTCTGGATTTACCGGGGACTTACAGCCTCACTCCCGAATCCCTGGATGAACGGATTGTAGCCCGGGAGGTGGTAGACTGGATTCATGGACCCAATCCCCCGGCGGCCATTCTCTCTGTAGTGGATGCTTCCAATCTGAGTCGTAACCTCTACCTTACCTCCCAACTCCAGGATTTGGGGATTCCCATCGTGGTGGCGCTGAATATGATGGACCGGGTGGATCAAAGCAGATCGCATCTGGACGCCGATGCCCTTCGACACCAAATGGGTGTGACCGCTGTCATACCCCTTTCCGCAAAGGAACGGTGGGGTCTGGATGATTTAAAATTGGCCGTACAGTCAGCTATTAAGTCCAAGTCTCCTTCCAAAGCACTGTCTTTAAAATTTTCTTCTACCATTCGTCCACATCTGTCTCTGCTTCAGGGTTTCTTTATTTCCGAATTTCACTATACCCCGGAACTGGCTTTGGCCCAGGCCCTGCGGGTGGTAACCCGTCAATCGGCGTTGGACCTCTACCAGCATGTTTTTGCAACCTACCAGAGTAGCAACGACCCTGGATTCCAGCGGCTCATATCACTGCGGGAAGAAACGGTAGCCCGATTGGAGGCGGATAATATTTCCCACCGGACATTAGAAGCGAGCCTGCGCTATCAGGCAATTGACAAGATGATGGCCTCTGCTGGGATTCCCATTAGTCCGGGTTTGGAAAAAGCCACCCGCAGTGAAAAGATGGATCGCATCCTGACCCACCGCTTTTTTGGACCGCTGATCTTTGTAACAATCCTGTATTTTATTTTTCAGTCTATTTTCACCTGGGCCACGGTGCCTATGAATGCTTTAGATGCAGGAATGCGCTGGTTCGGCCAACAGGTGATGAACGGGTTGCCCGAGGGTATTCTCCAGGATGTTCTGGTGGAGGGAGTCATCGGCGGGGTGGGAGCCATCATTATTTTCCTTCCCCAGATTTTATTATTGGTTTTTTTCCTGGCCCTGCTGGAGGATTCAGGCTACATGGCCCGAGTGGCTTTCATGCTGGACCGACTCATGCGAAGAGTGGGTCTTCATGGTCGAAGTGTATTGCCCCTCATGAGTGGTTACGCCTGCGCCATTCCTGGGATTATGGCGACCCGGACCATTGACAGTTGGAAAGATCGGCTAATCACCATTCTTATTTTACCCCTCATGAGCTGCAGCGCCCGGATCCCCATTTATACGCTCATGATTGCTGCCTTTATTCCAGCCACTACGGTCTGGGGATTTTTGAACCTCCAGGGTCTTACATTGGTGTTCATGTACTTTCTCGGAACTGCCACCGCTCTCGTATTGGCGAAAGTATTCAGCCGTTTTATTAAAAGTGCCGGCACCTCCTCCTTTGTCATGGAACTGCCTCCTTATCGTACGCCCATCCTGCGCTCCGTGCTGCACCAGGTGTACGCCCGGGGGAAATTGTTTATTAAAAATGCAGGGAAAATCATTCTTGCCATTTCCATCGTTTTATGGTTCCTGGCCTCCTATCCGAAGGTGGACTCGGCGGCCAACCCAATTGAAACCATTCAGAACAGCTACGCCGGAAAAATTGGTCATGTGATGGAACCGGTGATTAAACCCCTGGGATTTGACTGGAAAATTGGCGTCGGTCTGTTAACCTCCTTTGCCGCCAGGGAAGTGGTGGTCAGTACGCTGGCGACGCTCTACAATGTGGAAAGCGCTAACGGGTCGGTGGTGAATTTGTCCCATGCGCTTCGTGAGGATCGGGATCCGGAAACCGGTCTGCCGCTGTATTCACCCCTCATGGCGGTGGCTTTAATGGTATTTTATGTATTCGCCGCCCAGTGTATGGCCACTTTCGCTATCGTACGCCATGAAACCAATTCCTGGCGCTGGCCGCTGTTTATGATTATCTATATGACCGGATTGGCCTATTTCACCGCCCTGATTGTCTTCCAGGGGGGTAAATTACTGGGGTTTGGATAAGTAGGGGGATATCACTTTTCACGATTCACAGGATGAATATTTACATGAACGGTAGGAATCAATAATGGATTGGCAAACCATCGTGGCGGTGGCAATGTTTGTGGTAGCCTTGGTTTATGTGTTATTAACCTTCCGGCGTCAGTTATCGAAACCGGAAGTGGACCCGAAATGTGATAACTGCCCGGTACCTGATTTACACCGTCAGCACTCCCAGAAATCAGACTGACTTTTTCTCCATTTTAAGCTGGTTTTTCCGATCAACCTTCACCGGAGAAAACCCGATCGATTCATACAACCTGATGGCAGGGAGATTCTTTTCCACCACCATCAACGTCAGGGATTTCATTCCCAGCATTTTAGCTTCCGCTTCCACAAACTGGACCAGGTACTTGCCCAATTCCCGATGCCGATATTCAGGGGCAATGAAGACATGAAATAAATGTCCCTTCTTCTGAACGACATCCACACTTAAACTGGCCATTCCCACGATCCAGCCTTTTTCCTTGAGAACATAGGTATGGGTATTTTCGAATCGGTAGGAGTGGGCGACCCATTTTTTAAAATTGAAAGGATAGGTCATACGCGGGTCTGTCAGGTGTAATTCCTTTGGATTCTGAAACCAGGTCTCGAGGCAGGCTTTCATGATTCTGGCGTCTTCAGGAAGGCGGTAATTTATTTTTTTAATTTCGATGGACATGACTTTTCTTACTACGAAAAGTGGTAAATTTTGCCTTAAAATATAGAACCGATGAAACCGATTATACCCATTGTAAAATTCGAGGAGGGGACCACCATTCAAGGTTTCTACCTGTGTGTGGAAAAGCATCTCCGTCACACCCGGGCTGGAGATCTGTATCTGGACCTGGTTTTGCGAGATCGGACCGGGCAAATTCAGGCCAAAATCTGGGATAAAGTGGCCCTGTATCATGAAAAATTTTCCAGGGGAGATCCGGTGGCAGTGAAAGGAACGGTGGAAAGTTTCCTGGACCGCCTTCAACTGGTAGTAAAACAAATTAACCGGGCCACCGTCCAGACCTATGCCCGGTACGGCTTTGACCCGGCCCTGATCGTTCCCACTTCCAACCAGGATCCTAAAAAAATGTGGAAGGAAGTTATCGGGTTTATTAAAAACATTCGGAATAAGGATCTGAAACGTCTGGTGCAGAAAATTTATTCTGAACATAAGGATAAAATTCTGACCCATCCAGCTTCGATCTCCATGCACCACAATTATCGTTCCGGTTTTCTGGAACATGTTCATTCCATGGCCCAGATCGCCCTGTCTCTGGCCCCCCATTATCAGGTGGACCGGGATTTAGTGCTAAGCGGGGTCCTGCTCCATGATATTGGTAAACTGCAAGAGATAGAATCCGATTATGACCCCGCCTATACGACAGAGGGCAATTTTTTGGGTCATATTGTCCTGGGTCGGGACATGGTCCGGGCTGCCATTGGAACGCTGAAAAAATTCCCACCGGATCTTCAAGTGAAACTGGAGCATTTACTCCTGTCCCATCAGGGAAAATACGAATGGCAAAGCCCGAAAAAACCGGCTTTTAAGGAGGCACTACTAGTCCACCTGATTGATATTCTGGATGCCCAGATGAATCTGATGGATCAAGCGCTTCTGGAGGACCCGCAGGAAGGCGACTGGACCAGCCGCCACAATTACTTCCACATTCCCCTGTTTAAAGGTAATGCAGGATCTAAATAACCTCGTCCGGGCAGCCATTTTTTGTGCCTTGGCCGTAGGTTTGGGTTATTCCCTGGTTCTGGTTCCCAATGTGGAGCTGATCACTGTTACAGTATTTCTGGCAGGACTCACGCTGGGAGTAGGATGGGGAACCGTGGTAGGTGCGGTAGCCATGGCCATCTTTTCCGGTTTGAATCCCATGGGTTCCGGTCTCAGCTTTCCGCCTCTTTATCTGTCCCAGATACTGGCCATGGCGTTCACGGGAGCCGTTGGCGGATTCCTGAAACCGATCTTTTTTCGTTCCTCCTTCAGCATGATTTATCTAGGCGGTCTTGCTTTGACCGGACTAATCCTCACATTGGTTTATGACGGCTTGACCCTGGTCAGCTATCCCCTTACCGCCGGGTTGGGATGGAGTGGGGTAGCTGCTTCGCTCATCAAGGGACTGGGCTTTACACTTCTGCATGAAATCTCCAACGCTTTTCTGTTTTTTATGGCTGTACCCAAGGTGACTAAATATCTGGTGTAACCGAGGAAAATGGTGAAATTTTTTCCCCTGAGTTGCTTTGTACTGGTTATGGGTCTTTCAGCCCAGGAAGGGGAGGTCCTTCCTTTGGACTGGGTGGACCAGAACGGTCTTCTCCAGGTTAACGGTCATCTTTTCTGGAATCAGGATTGGGTCTCCGGCCCCCTTTTTTTTGACGGAACCTACACGGCGTATCCTGCCCGGTATGGCCCTTCTATGGTCAAACGTTTTAAACCCTACCACATAGGTAGAACAACGTTCCCTGTTCTGTTACCAGACAGTAATACTGTCGTTACCTATTTTGATTACCGTCGGGGCGATCATTTCCTTGACCAGATTGAAGTTGGAGGTGATTTTGGTACTCCCCTGCGCCAGGTCAGGCTTCGCGGTTTTAAACGGAATTATACCGGAGATCATGGTCAATATATTTACCCCGGCGCTAGCAATTCGCCAATTCAGCAGTCCTACCTGGTAGAATATATCTCCCGTCAGGGAGCGGGGCAGGTGAGGGTGGGTACGGGGCGATTTATCGCCCGTAGTGGAATTCCTGATTCTACAACAAACGGCAAATTCAACGACGATATTCTCGTGGCTGGCATTCAGCTGTTTCAACCCGTGTCACGGGTAAATGTGGAAGTTTCTCTCCAGCAGTTTTTGCAACAACGCCAGGTGTTGCTCTCCTATCAATCCGATTCCAGCCGGCATTCTTTGAACCGTAGTCACTTTACGGGAAAAATTTCGGGGAGAACGGGTTTTTTTCTGGGCTTGGAGTCAGATCGGCAATCCCTGATTTATCAGACTCAACTTCAGACCCTGGCTTGGACGACCCTTTATACCGGGAGACGGTTTGATTCGTTTTCCCTGACGATGGGCTACACCTTGATGAATTCCCAATCCTCCAACCAGCCTTTTTTCCGCCTTACTTATTTGAAACAGACCCAGCGGATTCAGATTAATGTCCGTTCTTCCTATGAACCCCATCCACGCCATCCCTGGGATCGGGTAACGGATAAGAATGATTTGTTTGATTTGTGGCTCCGAAATCAAGTCTCAATCGCTTACCAGGGAGACCGGCTTAATCTTGGTCTGGAACTGGGTGCCGGTCAAAATACGGCCACGCTTCCGGGCAGAAGCGTATACTACACCGGGCTAAGTTTGACTTCTCAATTGGAGTTTTTACCCCATTGGTTTTTGGAAGGTTCCTACCAGGCACAGTTAGACACCTCTTTGTATTTAATGGGGTGGGATGAAATAATCAACATCGGTTTACGAGGGTCAGCGAATCTGTTCAGGGGGAGTCTCCACCTGAAAGGACGACTTTGGAGTCAGGGCTATCTGGGACCTCATGGCAATGTTGTCTTTGACCCTTTTAATCAGATTCCTCTTTCCGCAACACTGAACCGATCTCTGAGTCAGGATCAATGGGTAGTGAATCTTGAATTTCGAGCGTTCATATCTTCGGTTGTTATTTCCTACCGTATTTACAATATTTTAAATTCCCTCTCTTCGGCTGTAAGCGGTATCCCCAACTCCCAGCGCTGGATTCAGACCAATCCCTATTATCCCCCCTTGGGGCGGATGGTTTATTTTGAAGTAAACTGGCTGTTCCGGAATTAAGGGCAGGCTCTCACCGCTCGAAAAAGGCAAATGCTCCGGGAAGGGCGCCAGTGGTGTAGGATTGGAGCAGATTTCCCTGCACATCCAATACCTGGATCTCGTCTGGTGCTTCGTAGTCGGATAGACCAAAGAAGAGGTAGTCTTTATAGGCAGCAGCAGAATATAAAAGGGGCGCATTGCCAATTTTTTCATCGATTGCAACCGTGAGGTCTCCTTTTATGGGAGCAATGCCCCCGCCATAAACGCGGTAAACCTGATTCTGATATTCAAAGATATCATCCCCATATTCGGTAGCAGTGCCGTAATCCTTCGTCTCAACCTTGCCGGTAGTCAGGTTGATTCGGCTGGTCCCCGCATAGGAATTCCAGTTTTCATCATAATATTTACTGGCAACATAAAGGGATCCATCGTGGATCGTCATCTCCCCCGGTCCAGGAATGACCTCATAAGTCGCCAGAAAGGTGCCAGCAGGGTCCAGTTTGAGTACCTGATGTCCGTCGCTCCAGTCGGAATTCAGTTTCATACTGACATAAAAAGAACCCCCGTATTCCAGAAGACGCTCGGGCATTCCAGGCACGTAGAGTGTATCCACGGGAGAATAAGTATTTAGATCTAGGGCAATGATGCCATTTAAATACCAGCAGGTCACATAAGCTTTCCCTTGGTAAACGGTTAAATATCGGGGACTGGCACCTGGCAGAGAAATCTCTTTTGCCACGGATATTTCATCCCCAAGTTGCAATACTTTAATGGCGTGGCTGTTATTATTCACAACGAATAAACGATCACCATCAATCGTAAGCGACTGGCCCACGTCTCCCAGCGGCTTCCCGGTCAGGGTCTGGTAAATAGGTCCCTGGATCGTAGAATCTTCAGGATCGAATAACCATAAACTGGCGTTCGACTGGTTAAAATTTCCTTCGCACAAGGCAAATACATTCAGGGGGTTCAAAGATTCAACCGTTCCTTTTTTCTGGTCTTCGCAACCAGCAACTAGGAAGAATAGGAGGAGGAGCAAGTACCATGGTTTTTTCATGCTGTTTAGTCTTTCTGCTTTCATTGGGTTTGACAGGTAAAGGATATCTGTCCCTGACGACCGGGCTCCGGGTATCCGTAAATAGTTTGATAGGGAGTGTCTAGAATATTTTCAATCCAAAGGCTGATCTTGATGCGGGGCTCCCGGGGAAAAGGTTGGAATTCAAATCCTGTGGAAACCAATTTATAGGGAGACAGGGACACATCCTCGGGCCAGTCATAGGAAACGACCCGACGACCTACATAGGAAATCTGACATTTCAGGGCGGTTTTACCGGTCCGGAGTGTTAACAGGAAATTCCCGGAGAAATCCGGGACGTAAAGAAGCGGTTTCTGCCTGCTTTCGTCTTCAGCCTGAAAGTAAGAGAGGAAACCGTCATAGAAAATCCACTCTCCCTTGTTGGATCCTTGGGTGTGGAGGGTCACGGTTTTGCGAAGCGACCGTGAGACGTTCTCGGGCTGCCAGACGGATCCCTTCGGAATCCATTGAATGAGATTTCTACCCTTTTTGCGGCTGATTTCCAAATCCCAGGTTTGATTTTCGTGAAGGAAAAAAATCAGGGTCAGGCGCTGAAATAAAGTGGATTCTGACTTTAAATCGGGGTTTCCACCTGGATTCCAGTAGAGGTCGTTAAAAGAAGGATATTTAAATCCCCGACCGGCGACCATCTTCAGTCTGGCCCTTCCCTGGAGGGGGGCGGATAGCCGGACCTGCCAGGTAAACTGACGGTAATGGTCCGGATCCCTGTCCAGCCTTAAACCGAGGAATAGTCGCTGACGAGGGGAGGGTTGAAACTCCACTTGGTTGGTAAATCCCAGATTAGTGCGACGATGGTGACCCACGTCAGAACTCTGGATGAATTCCTGTTTGAGATCCAAAAGGGTTAATAACCGCACCGAAGTCGTAGTTTGCCAGTCCCAGCGCGTCTTAAACTGTCTCACTCCGATTCTGTGATGGCTGTGAACCGAGATCCGGGGATCGGTATAATATTCGTTGCTGTTTCGTTGGGTAAAGATGGTCGTCAGAGTTCCTTTTTCCAGAATGCGACCGATTTTTAACCGAAACAGGTCTAGAGTGTCATTCCGTCGTGCTTTCGGGTTGGGGGACTGGATCACACCGGGAACTCCCCGGTGTTGATTGGTATGCAGCACCTGAAGATTGAGAAACTGGGAGGGGCCCAAGAGTCCTTTAACCTTTCCTGCCCAGAATGTCTGCTTGAAATCGTTGTTTTCCCGTGTCAGCTCTTGCCCTTGGTAATGGACCGGATACTTTCCATCGGTCGTAGTGGAACCGAGAGACAGAAGCGTCGACCAGGTACCTTTCTTTAATTGAACCCGACCTGCCCAGGAGGTAAGGCCATAACTTCCGCGGGTTAAATGAATTTTACTCCCGTTGGAAGAAGATTTTATTTGGATGGATCCGTCAACGGCACCGGACCCGTAGGATAGGGCGGGCGTTCGGGAGAGGGCAAAATGGTCCAGTAGAAAGGCGGGGATTTGAGAAAGGTCTGTTTCGCCGTTCTGGGGACTGGAAAGATCCATGTCGTCCAGGAGGAGTTTGGTGTGACGACTTAAACCGCCGTCCAGGGAAACGGTTAGGATGCCACCGGGACCGCCGTAATTCCGGTACAGAAGCGCCGGGATGGGCTGAAGATTCAGAGAAACCTGGTCAGGAAAGGAGGCCGGATAAATCTGACGGGGCGGCAGGAGTACTCCAGCCGTAACAGAAATACTGTCCAGCGCCACCGGAGCCGGTTGCAGAATCACCTGAAAGTAATGGTCTCGGGATACAGCCAGAATGCGTGTCTGGTAACCATATCTGCGGAAGACGAGGGAATCGTCGTGGTTGGCATTTAGCTGGAAATAACCCTCTTCATCCGACAATACCCAAGAATCTCCCGGCTGTATCAGGATGACGGTATAGGGCAATGGATGACCATCGGGGGAAAAAACGGTACCGCGGACCGGCAGTGTTGCCGCCGGGAGTGATGATAGGAGCAGGAAAAAAAGGAAAAGAAGTGAACCCAACTACAATAATCCCTGGCAAGAGGGATGGCAGTGGGTCTGGAACAAATATGGGTAGGAAAATATTCGTGTCATGACCTTTATCCCGAAAGTCTGTCGATTAGCCGTCTGCCCAGGTCTCCTGACTTACGTTTCAACGGTTTCCTCTGCCTTCTCACCGGAGTGAATAGCGGCGATGGCCTTTAGAGGACCTCCACGTTTACAGTAGCGGGAACTGTGCCCGGTTTGCACGGGCTTCCCTGCCACAGACGGTTTAAAAGAACACCTGAAATTAGAATAATTTTCATTGGAATGAAATTATTGTTCTCCGTAATCACGATTTTTCCCAGAATCAGGTTCTGATCTATTCGTTGTTTCCCAGAAGAAGTGAGGGATAAATTCACCGACTTATTTTTCGGAATAAAATGGAAAAGAATTTTTTTACCATCAACGTGTCGGTTGCCAATGTGTATGCTGAGCCCGATTTCAACAGTCCGGTTCTTACGCAGGCGTTGCTGGGAGAATCCTGCCTCTGGTTGGAAACCAGGGATGGTTGGAACCGGATCCGCCAGTGGGACCAATATGAAGGTTGGGTGCATGCCAATTTTGGTATATCCCGTCAGAAAACTTATCCTGCCAATCTAACCTTCGATGGTTTGCACGGTACAGTGTACTTAAATCCCGGTTTTACCCAAGCCCACCGACACTTGACTTTTGGAAGTGCTGTAATAGGGGAACGACTGGATGGGAAACTGTACGTAACCCTGCCGGATGGATCTCATGGCTGGGCCCGGGGTAAATTTCGTTCTTCAAACCGGAAAAACAGCCGGATGAATCTAGTAAAGCTGGCTCGCCGCTTTTTAGGATGCCCCTATTCCTGGGGAGGGAAAACACCCACCGGGTTTGATTGCTCTGGTTTGGTTCAGACCGTTTTCAGGGCTGTAGGGCTTTCCCTGCCGCGGGATGCGAAGGATCAGGCGGAATTTTTTAAAGACCACCGGATTGATGAAAATGCAACTAGGACGGGTGACCTTCATTTTTTCGGGAAGAATAACAGCGTGACGCATGTAGCGATTGTAACCGGTCCAAAAACCATTATTCACTCCCGCGGCTGGGTTCAGGAAGAATCCCTGGATGAAGATCAACCGAACTACAATCCAAAACTGAAATCCATTTATATGCATTCTGTGACGGTAAATGCCTTTGTAAATTCATGACCATGTTTCATCCTTCATTAAATGGATCTGTTTTAAACCGGGCGGTTTTGATTCTGAATAACAATTACGCACCCCTGGACATTTGCTCCACCCGGAGGGCCATCTGCCTGTATTACACCGAAAAGGTGGATATCCTCGAATCCTATGAAGAACAGGTCCATGCCCCTTCCATGTCCATGGCTCTGCCAAGTATTGTGAAGTTAAAATGGTTTGTGAAGCACAATAGTCTTGATGTGGTTCTGAGCCGGAAGAATCTATTATTACGGGATCATCATCAGTGCCAGTACTGCGGCAGTAAAACGGCACCGCTGACGATTGATCATGTGATCCCCCGCGAACGGGGCGGAACGGATACGTGGGATAATCTGGTAACAGCCTGCCAGAGCTGCAATCGAAAAAAAGGAAATCATACGCCGGATGAAGTGAAAATGCATTTACTCCGGGTGCCCAAGAAACCCAGCCGGATTCATTATTTTCAGCAGTTCATTAATGAAAAACAGCGGTCCTGGCGACCGTACCTGTTTCTAGAATCCTTCCAGGCGAAAGGAAATCGATGAAACGAGTTTTAAGTGGGATCCAGCCTTCCGGCCAACTCCATCTGGGAAATTATTTTGGGATGATGTCCCGAATGATCCAGTACCAGGAAGAAAACGATCTATTCTGTTTTATTGTTAACTATCACGCCCTGACCTCGATCCAGGATCGTAAAACCCTGGAAACCAATACGCTGGAAGCGGTTTTGGATTTTCTGGCGCTGGGACTGGATCCCGAAAAAGCCACGTTCTGGGTCCAGAGTGATGTGCCCCAGGTTACGGAGCTTACTTGGATCCTCACCAATGTTACTTCCGTGGGTTTATTGGAGCGCTCCACCTCCTACAAAGATAAACTGGCCAAGGGATTATCCCCAAATATGGGCTTGTTCTCGTACCCTGTTCTAATGGCGGCGGATATTTTATTATTTGGGGGTGAAATCGTCCCCATCGGTAAGGATCAGAAACAGCATTTGGAAATGACTCGGGATATTGCCATTCGGTTTAATCGTGTTTTCGGGGAAACCTTTGTGGTGCCGGAAGCCGATATTCAACCCGATACCCAGCTCGTTCCGGGTATTGACGGTCAGAAAATGAGTAAATCCTATGGGAATACGATTCCCATTTTTGAAGAGGAAAAAGTACTGCGGAAACGGGTTATGTCTATTGTGACCGATTCCACGCCGGTGGAGGAGCCCAAGGACAAGAATTCAGCCCTCTTTCAGTTGTACAGTCTTTTTCTGAATCTAGAAGAAAAACAGGAATTAGGCGATCGATTTGATGCCCCCGGTTTGAAATACGGTGAAGTAAAGCAAGAACTGTTTGAACGGATCTGGGAATATTTCCGTCCCCACCGCGAACGGCGGGCTGCCTTAGAACAGGATCATTCCTATCTAATTCACGTCTTGAAAACGGGCGCCGAGAAAGCTTCTACAGTGGCAGAACACTATTTGAACCGGGCGCGCGAGGCTACCGGTCTCGTTTACTGGCGGTAAAATGTACCGCGTTCACCTGGATCAGTTTCAAGGACCGCTGGATCTGTTACTCTATTTCATCCGCAGGGACGAAATTGATATTTATGATATTCCCATCGCCCGGATTACGGCTGAGTACCTGGAGGCGCTGGAGACCATGGAATCCTTGAACATTGGAGTAGCAGGGGAATTCATTTTAATGACGGCAACCCTCATGCGGATTAAGTCCCGGATGTTGTTGCCCCGTCCCGAGTTGGACGAGGAAGGTCAGCCCATCGATCCCCGGACAGAGCTGGTTCAGCAATTACTCGAGTATCAACGCTTCAAGGAAGCGGCCCAGCACCTGGAGAGGCGTGTGGAGGAGCAAAGCTATCATTTTACCCGGACAACGGAATTCCAGGGAGATTTTTCAGGAGATGATCCTGATATTTATTTAGGTAAAATCACGCTGTTCGATTTGGCCCGGTATTTTAAAGATGTTCTTGACCGGCGACCCGTAATTACCTCCTTCGATTTGCATCCCGAGCCCATCCGGCTGGAAGATCAAAAAATCATGATTTACAAATCTTTCGATTCAAAAGGGAGAATCTCCTTTAAGAAACTGGTCCAGCAATGCCAGAGCAAACTGGAAATTATTGTCACTTTTTTAGCCATCCTGGAACTGGTGCGATTGCAGCAGGTTCAGGTATCCCAGAATGATCTGTTTGATGACCTTGAACTCCGCCGGCTGGATCTGAATTAAGTTATGCAGACTGCAGAAATCGACCTGATTATTGAGGCATTGCTTTTTGTGAGTGCCGAACCTTTGACCCAGAAGCAGGTTAGTCTGGTTTTTGACGGAATGACGCCGGATTTAAAAGCGGCGATTGATCGGCTCTCTGAAAAATACAATCGTCAGGAGCAGGCATTTGAAATTGTGGCCGTGGCCGGCGGTTATCAGCTCCAAACAAAAAAACAGTATGATGTTTTTATCCGCCGACTGCTGAATCGGTCCGGTCAATTACACCTCTCTCAGGCGGCCTTGGAAACCCTGGCCATTATAGCCTACCGCCAGCCCATCAGTCGATTCGGCATTGAGTCCATCCGGGGTGTGGATTCCACCGGTGTATTAAAAACATTGTTGTCCAAATCCTTAATAAAAATCAAGGGACGAGGGGAAGGCCCCGGTCGACCGCTATTGTATGCCACCACGGAGGAATTTCTCCGCGGTTTTGGTCTGAATGATTTATCGGATTTACCCAAACTGAAGGAGATCTCCGAATTAGTGACTGATGGGACATCCATCAGTCCCCAGATTGATGCGTTTAAATAAATATTTAGCCCGGGCTGGGGTTGCTTCCCGTCGGAAAGCCGATCAACTAATTCAGGAGGGGCTGGTCGTGGTGAATGGTATCCTGGAAACGAATCCCGCCTACCAGGTACAGCCGGAAGACCGCGTCGAGTATGACGGCCAGCGACTTACTCTGAAGTCCGTTCGGACTGTTTTGGCCTTCCATAAACCTGCCGGCGTCATTACTACGGCGCAGGACCCGCAGAATCGTAAAACGGTTTTGGATTATTTTCCAAGTAACAGGCGTTTATTTCCCATTGGACGGCTTGATAAAGATACAACCGGGTTACTGTTACTTAGCGACGACGGTGATCTGGCCAATCACTTGCTTCATCCCCGTAATCGGATACACCGGATATACGAAGTGGTGATTGATCGCCCTTTTCGTCCCTGGGAACGGAAACGTCTGGCAAAAGGGGTGTACATCGGGCAAAAAGAATGGGGTAAAGGAAATGTTCTGGATCAAAAAACCGTCAAAAAGCGGACCACCGTGCTTTTGGAATTGGATCACGGGAAAAAGCGGGAAGTCCGGCGTCTGATGTATCGCATGAAACGGGAGCTGTTCAGTTTAAAACGAATCCAATTCGGTCCGATTCACTTAGGTCATTTATCAGAAGGGCAATGGCGTAAATTATCGGATCGGGAGGTGCAACAGTTGGAGCAGGCAGCCAAATGATGAAGGCAAATCAGGGATTTTCAGCCTCATTTCCTGACCGGACAGGCTGGAAATAAGTGGTTATTTTCATGAACGGTATTAATTGGTATTCAGAATGGAGCAATTTAAATTCGTCGGCTTATTGAGAGTGTAAAAGAATGATTATCGCGATTGATGGACCTGCTGCCTCTGGAAAAAGCACCACAGCCAAACTGGTGGCGGAACGATTAGGTTATACGTATCTGGATACGGGAGCCATGTATCGGGCGGTAACCCTGGCGGTGATTCAGGAAAGGATTCCGCTGGAGGATGAAACTTCCATCGCTTCTCTGCTGGATCGGTTGCAATTACGGTTTGTCAAACAAAATGGTGAACAGCATTTGCTCATGAATGGGCAGGATGTGAGCACGTTGATACGATCGGGCAAGGTCACCGAAAACGTGTCCGCCGTCAGCGCTCTTCCGGTTGTCCGAGAGACGATGGTTAAAATTCAGCGGGAGATTGGATCTGAAAGTGATTGTGTGGTGGAAGGCAGGGATATTGGGACAGTCGTATTTCCAGATGCTGAATTTAAAATTTTTGTGAAGGCCGACTATCAAACCAGAGCGCAGCGCCGTCAGAAAGATTTGCAGCGTCTGGGAGAAGAACATGCTCTGGATACGCTCATTGAAGACTTAAAACGCCGGGATCAGCGAGATTCCACCCGGGAATTCTCACCGCTCCGGAAAGCAGAAGATGCGGTTGAGTTGGATACAACCAACCGTACCATAAAAGAACAGGTGGACTTTGTGGTCAACCTGGTGAACCAACGTAAAAAAGGAAAATAAATAAACCATGGGTGAAACAAAACAACAGGAACCCGTTGTTGAACAGGCAGACGTAGAATCCACTGCGGCTGTCAGTGCTGAAGCTCCGGAGGAGTCAGCATCAACAACCTCTACCGCTACGGAAGCACTGGCTGAAACAGCCAAACAAGAATTGGATTATCTTTCTTCGGATTTATTCAGCAGTATCCGCACAGTGAGTAAAGAAGAACTGCTGGATTCGGAAGATCAAGAGGAACTGAGTGAAAAGGAAGTGGAAAAGTATTTATCCACTTTTTCCGATATTTCAGAACATCAGATTGTGACCGGTCGCGTAATTGGGATCAATGACAAGGATGTATTAATCGATATCGGGTTTAAGTCGGAAGGGATTATTGATCGAGATGAATTCCCGGAAGATGCGCTCCCGAAAGTGGGGGATAAACTGGATGTGTATCTGGAATATATAGAAGATGAAAGTGGAAAAACGGTTCTTTCAAAAGATAAAGCTGATTTTCTGCGGCGGTGGCGCGAATTACGGGAAATTTATGAACAGGAAACTAACCTCACCGGCCATATTCAGCGCCGAATTAAGGGTGGGATGGTAGTTGACCTGGGCGGTGTCCAGGCCTTCTTGCCCGGATCCCAGATCGATGTTCGCCCCGTTCAGAATTTCGATCAGTATGTAGATCAAGATATGGAGTTCAGGATCGTTAAATTGAATGAATTCCGAAAAAATATTGTGGTTTCCCACAAAGCCATCCTGGAGGAAAGTCTGGCCGAACAACGGGAATCCCTCTTCAAGGAATTAGAAGTGGGCAAAGTGGTTGAAGGTCGGGTGAAAAATATCACCGATTTCGGTGTATTTATTGACTTGGGCGGTATTGATGGTCTGCTCCACATTACCGATCTTTCCTGGGGACGGGTGAACCATCCTTCGGAAGTGGTAGAGATGGACGAAACGCTTACGGTAAAAATCATCGATTTTGACGAAGAGAAAAAGCGCGTCTCCCTCGGGTTAAAACAGTTAACGCCCCACCCCTGGGAACACGTCCAGGATAAATATCCTGAAGGCACCAAGATTAAAGGAAAAGTAGTCAGTATGACCAATTACGGTGCTTTTGTGGAGATTGAACCAGGTGTAGAAGGCTTAATCCACGTTTCAGAAATGTCCTGGACGCATCACGTAAAAAATCCGTCCGAAATCTACAATCTGGGTGATGAAGTGGAAGCGGTGGTTTTATCTATTGATGCAGAGGAACGGAAAATCAGTCTTGGAGCCAAGCAACTGCAACCAGATCCCTGGGATGAAATCGAAGACAAATACATGGTCGGAACGGTGGTAAAGGGGAAGGTGATCAATCTGACCCAGTTTGGTGCCTTTGTGGAACTGGAAGAAGGCATCGATGGACTCATCCACGTTTCGGATCTTTCCTGGACCAAGGTCGTTCGGCACCCCCGGGAAGTGATTGAGAAGGGACAGGAAGTGGAAGTGCGGGTGCTGGAAGTTTCTCGGGAAAGCCGTCGCATTGCACTGGGGTTGAAACAAGTGGAGGAGGACCCCTGGCCCAAGATTATTGAACATTTCGAGACCGGGAAAGAAGTGGAAGGTGAATTAATCCGCGTCCTGGACAAAGGCATAATCCTGCAGTTGGAGATGGAAGTGGAAGGAATCGTGCCCCTGACCAAACAGACCAAGCGTCAGCGGAAAGCCTTAATAGCCAAGTTTAAACCGGGGCAGAAATTGACCGCGGTGGTCATGGAAGTAAAACCGGAGGAAAAGAAGGTCATTCTCTACATGGAGGAACTGGGGAAGCATACGGCGGGACCCAAGGATGAGGTACAGGAATACTTGGCCAGCCAGGAAGCTCCCGCTGCAGAGAAAATTGAAATTCCGGAGCATGTACCGGAATCGGAATCGCCGGAGGAGGCAGCCGAATAGACTTCTGCCTCCCGCTGAAAGGAATCCATGCGGAAAGGCCGTAAACAGGAACGTTCAAAATCAACCTCCCCCTTGCAAAACCTGGGGTTGCGATTGGGGTCCATGGCGCTGGCCATTTTACTGTGGTTTTTCGTGGTCAGTGAAAATGAGTACTCTGTTGTCATGTCCATGCCGATTGAAGGCAGAAATCTTCCCGCCCAGAAAGCCCTGAAAGAAGAAGTCCCAGCGGCAGCCCAGGTGCGATTAAAGGGAACGGGCAGAGCCCTGTTTAAAACCTTCCTGATGAAGAATTTCATGTCGGACTTTAAGCTGGTACTGGATTTGGAACGGATCTCGGAAGAATATGACTTTATTCTGAACGACTATTTCGAACGGTACCCTCAGAAAGTTGTCATTCCCAGTTCGTTTGACGTTCAGTATGTGGAGGTGATTTATCCCGATTCTGTCCATATCAGTCTGGATGTGTACAAGGAAAAAATTGTGCCAGTGCGCCCGGATATTGTCTTGGAACCGGCCCCGGGCTTCGTTCTGGTGGGGGATCCGGTCCTGGAACCGTTATCTGTCATTATTGCCGGGTCCCGGGATATTGTGGAACAAGTATCCGAAGTGTGGACTGAACCGGATACGGTCCTTAATGCAGAAATGGATGTCCACCGGGTACTGCATTTAAAGGTTTTAAAGGGACAGTTGGTAGAATATACGCCTCCAACCGTTACTTACGATCAGAGTGTTCAAGCCATAAGTGAACGAATTATCAGCGAAATCCCAGTGCAGATTCTCCATCCCAGGAGTGATTTACAGGCGTTTGTAAGTCCCCAGACCGTATCGCTGACCGTTACCGGGGGGGTGGATTTTATTGCGGCCCTTCGACCTGAAGATATTACCATTAGTGTGGATTTTAACGACTGGAACCCCCGCCAGCAGTTTTACAATGTTCAGGTCCAAGTTCCACCGGATGTTTTGGACTGGATGGACCTTTCTCCTAAAAATGTCGAATTAGTCGTAACAAAGAGAATCGGTTGATTGTCCTAGGCATTGAAACTTCCTGTGACGATACCGGTGTAGCCATTTGTAGGGACGGTGCCATTCTTTCCAACCAGATTAATACCCAGACAATCCATCAGCAGTACGGTGGTGTCGTTCCTGAATTAGCCTCCCGGGAGCATGAGCAACGATTAAATTATTTGGTGGCCACGGCGTTACAAGAGGCTCAGCTGGAGTTAACAGATATTGATGGTATCGCCGTTACCCACGGTCCGGGCCTCGCCGGGACCCTGCTTACGGGCGTTTGCTTCGCCAAGGGTTTGGCCTTAGCCCTGGATTGTCACTTGATTGCCGTAAACCATCTGGAAGCCCACATTTTTGCCAATTTCCTGGCAGAGCCCGATTTGGCATTTCCTTTTGTCTGTCTGCTGGTTTCAGGGGGGCACACCCAACTTTGGCACGTTCAAGGTTTGGGAGCGTACACGTTATTGGGAACTACCCGGGATGATGCCGCCGGTGAAGCTTTTGATAAGGGAGCCCGGATCCTGGGGTTGGGTTATCCGGGTGGTCCGAAAATTGAGTCCCTGGCGCGGGGCGGAAATTCAACTGCCGTTGATTTCCCCCGCTCTTTTATGAAACCGAGAAACCTGGAATTCAGTTTCAGTGGACTGAAAACATCCCTGCTATATTTCATGGAAGCCCAGGCTTCGACTGAAAAACCGGTATCCAGGGAAGATGTTGCTGCCAGCTATCAGGGAGCAATTCTGGATATTCTGGTTTTCAAATTAAAAGAAGCCTGCCGCCTCACGGAGGTTCAAACGGGCGTAATTGCCGGTGGTGTAGCTGCTAATCAGGAGTTACGAAAAAGGGTAAACCAATCGCTTCCTGACGTTAATATTTACTATCCCGAGATTCAATATTGTACTGATAACGGCGCAATGATTGCCTATTTGGGGGAATGGTACCTTAATCAGGGCACTTCCTCACAACCTGATTTTCCTATTATTCCCAATCTGATGCTAACCTGATTTATGGATTTAAGTTTTTTACACCCGGCTGATCCCCTATTTTGGATTTTGTTGCTTTTGGCGGGGGTGGTTGTTTACTGGGTGGGAACGGTTTTATTCGCGGAGCGCTGGTACCAGTTCCTGGTTATCCTTCAAGGGGTGGTTTTTCTCACCTTGTTATTCCTATTGTTACAGCCGATATTAACTGTAAAAAAAGAACGGACAACATTGAAAGGTTGGCTGTTTTTCGTGGATAATTCCGTCAGTATGCGGTACCACCAGACCCCTTCCCTTCAATCGATTAATACCAATCTACAGGAATTATTTGATCAATGGGAACGCAAAGATCATCAGGTTCATGTATTTACTTTTGCCGATTCCATCTCAGCAGCCACCTGGCCCTTTCGTCTCCAGGCGGAGGGGGTAACGACGGATTTAGGTCAGGTGATATCCCGAATTCAATCAGAGCAAAAACAAATTGCTGGGGCGGTTCTTATTACGGATGGTCAACCAACCCAGGGAGAAGACCCGCTGCAGTTAATCTCCCCAATTCAAGTACCGGTCCATGTGATTGGCGTGGGAGAAGCGACACCTTTTGTGGATGTGGCCATTCAATCCATTGATGTGCCCACCGTAGCCATTAAAGATGAGCCGGTAAAGGTTCTGGTTACTGTTCAATCCTACGGTCAAGCCCGGGGGCGCCTTAACGCCTCCCTGTTTAAAGGGAATAAACTGTTGACCTCCCGGTACGTCCGGGTCCGGGGCAAAGGTTCACAAACGGAAGTTAAATTCCAGTTCAAACCGGGTGAAATCGGGAAGATTCGGTACCGGGTACAACTCTCCAGCCTGGAAGATGAAGTGAATATTCAAAATAACCGCCAGGCTTTTGAAATATTGGTCCTGAAGAATCATTACAAGGTAGCCCTGGTGACAGGTAGTCCCAATCGCAATACGGCCGTTTTAAAACGGATGTTGCGGCAACAACCACGGCTAAAAGTGGATCATTATATTCAGTTGCATCGTCAACGGGTACGCTCTCCGATGAAGCAGTTTTGGGCAACTCCCTACGAGCTCATTCTTTTTGATAATTATCCTACTCAACCCCTTTCCCAGCGCTTCCAGCGGGTATTGGGTAAAAAGTTGCTGGCAAACAAGGCTGCCCTGGGACTGGTGGTCGGCCCTAATCAGGACCAGCGAATTGTGGAAGGGTTATTTCCTTTTTTAGGCGTGAAATCGGGTCCGGGAGATATTCAACCTGAAGAACGTTCCTGGGTATTTAATGACCGTTCCCTGCGTTTGGGCATGGTCCTTCCCGATGATATAGAAGCCGATTTACCGCCTCTGAAACCCCGTTTAAATCTGATTCCTGTGGATGAACGGGGTTTAATACTGGCTCATTTTATGGCGGATTCGCTGACCCTGCCGGTGGCGATGATCTGGCAGAAAGGATCCCTTCGTACCCTCACCTGGACCACCGCCGATATGGCCTCACTCTATTACCGGACCACTGAAACACTCCAAAAGGAGGTGGTGAAAACTTTCTGGGAGGGGGCATTGGCGTGGTTATTGCAAACCGGAGGGCGGAATGAATTATTTTTCCGGCTCAATAAAAACCGGTTCCAACAGGGGGAATTGATTGAAATCACCGGAACTAGCCCCTACGCCACCACCGGGAGTGGGGAAGGGGAAAATATTTTCATTAAAGTTTTGAAACACAATAAAAAAATTCTTTTTAAAACAATTCCGTTTAATCTGGAACACCAACGGTGGCAAGGGACGTTTCGAGCTGCGCTACCGGGAGAATATGAATACGAAATATTATTTGGGGATGCCCCGGATGCTCCACTCATCCAGCGGGGTTCTTTTCAGGTGGTAGAAAGTCAGGTGGAATTGAATCAGGTTTTTCTGAACCAGAATTTATTACAAACGTTGGCCAGAAAGACTGGCGGTCGTTATTTCAACTGGTCTGAGCGGGACAGCGTTGAGACGCTCTTGGCGCCAAAAGAAGCGCGGGAAATAGCCCGGAAGGTTACTAAATTTGGAGAAAACCAGGGACTCATATATTTCATTTTGTTCCTGCTGAGTCTGGAGTGGATTCTTCGGAGGAAACGAGGGCTGCCTTAACTTTATTACATAAATACGGGAAACCTAAATGAAGAAAATTACGGTTGTTGGGACAGGGTATGTAGGACTGGTCACCGGGGCGGGAATTTCTGATTTTGGTCATGAAATTACCTGTGTTGATATTGATACGGATAAAATTTCCATGCTCCAGTCCGGTAAAATTCCGATTCATGAACCTGGGTTAGAGCGGTTGGTAAAGCGTAATGTGGCTGCGGGACGTCTTTCGTTTTCTACTGATGTGGTGGGGGCGATTCAATGGGCTGAAGTCGTATTTATTGCCGTGGGCACACCGCCGGCGGACAACGGTGAAGCAGATTTATCGGCGGTGAAAGCCGTGGCAAAAGTCATCGGACAGAACCTGAATCAATTCAAGGTTATATGTACCAAAAGTACCGTACCGATTGGGACCGGTCGTCTCATCGCAAAAATTATTTCTGAACATAAACCTTCGGAAATAGAGTTTGAATATGTTTCCAACCCGGAATTTTTACGTGAAGGGGCTGCAGTAAATGATTTCACCCACCCGGACCGGGTTGTCATTGGGGCCGGCAGTGAACGGGCTTTCAAGGTCATGGAAGCGATTTACCGCCCCCTTTATATTAATGAAACGCCCATAATTCACACCGAAGTTGAAACGGCAGAAATGATTAAATACGCGGCTAACGCCTTTCTGGCTTTGAAAATCAGCTACATCAACGAAATAGCCAACTTGTGTGAAGCAGTAGGTGCCGATGTACACGTTGTTGCCCGGGCGTTGGGCCTGGATGGCCGGATCAGTCCCAAATTTCTGCACCCGGGGCCCGGGTTCGGCGGATCCTGTTTCCCCAAAGATACCCAGGCTTTGGTTTCAGTGGGGCGTTCCCTGGGGGAAGCACTTCGAACGGTTGAAGCGGCGATTGAGACCAATAATCGTCAAAAAAACAGGATGTTGGAGAAACTCCGGAATCTGGTGGGAGGAACCTTCAAAGGGAAATCCATCGCCGTCCTGGGTTTAAGTTTTAAACCGGAGACCGATGATGTGAGGGAATCCAGCGCTCTTTACATGTTAAATGCTCTTTTACAGGAGGGAGCAAAAGTCAAGGCTTACGATCCCATTGCTGTTGGTACCATGAAGACCCAGATCCCGGATGCTTCCTATTTCGGGAGCTGGCAGGAAGCGGTACAAGATTGTGACGGATGTGTGATTATGACGGAATGGAATGAATTCAGAGCCTTGAATCTGGAAGACTTGAAACGTCGGTTGAAAACACCTGTTTTACTGGATGCGCGAAATATCTTCCCCTTGGCGAACCTGGAGCGACTTGGATTTAAATATGACAATGTAGGCCGGAAACACCGTCATCATGCTGTTTGAACAAACCCGAATCCCGGAGGTCATTCTTCTGCATTCCTCTGTACATGAGGACTCCCGGGGATATTTCTTTGAGGTTTTTAAAGTTTCCCACTTCCAGAGTTTGGGGCTCCCCACTAAATATGTCCAGGACAATGAAGCAAAGTCGCAAAAAGGGGTATTAAGAGGGCTTCATTACCAGTTACAAAACGCCCAGGGTAAGCTGGTACGGGTCGTGGAAGGTGCTGTTTTTGATGTGGCGGTAGATATTCGGCGGGAATCGCCCACTTTTGGTCAATGGGTTGGGTTTGAATTAACCGGGGATAACCATTTACAGGCTTTTATTCCGGAAGGATTTGCCCATGGGTATCTGGTACTTTCCCCGGAAGCGGTATTTCAGTATAAGTGCACCCGGGAATATGCCCCAGAAGATGAATATGGGATTAAATGGGATGACCCCCAATTGGCCATTGATTGGCCGTCAGGGTCAAAGGTAATATCTTCCAAAGATTCTGGATTGCCCCATCTGTCAGAAATTGATCCTACTTTACTCCCCCAATATGTAGAACCATCTGGTAATCTTTAAACTCAAGGAATCGTATGCTTGCATTGGAATTAATCCGGAATCACCCTGAAAAAGTGGAACAGGCTCTAAAAAAGAAGGGCGAAAAAATTGATCTTTCGTCTATTCTGGACTTGGATCAGGAATATCGATCCTTACTGAATGAGGGCAATACCCTGCGGGCAGAGCGGAATCGAGCTTCCGAATCGATCGCTGAATTGAAACGAAAGGGGGAAGATGTAACTGCTTCTATTGAGGCCATGCGTCAGGTTGGGCAGAAAATAAAAGCACTGGAACGCAAGACCAGCCAGGTGCAGGAAACGCTTCAATCCCTGCTGTTGCGAATGCCCAATGTTCCCCATGAAAGTGTCCCGGTAGGGTCCGGTCCAGCTGAAAATGTTCTTGTTCGTGAATGGGGTGAAAAAACCCGTTTTTCTTTTACGCCTCGAACGCACCTTGAGCTCGGCAGCCAGTTAAAGATCCTGGATTTTCAGCGGGGATCGCGGATTTCAGGATCCGGATTTCCCCTGTATGTTGGCGCCGGTGCGAAACTCGAGCGGGCCCTAATAAATTTCATGCTGGATCACCATGTGGACCAATTTGGCTGTACGGAAGTATTCCCCCCCTTTATGGTCCGGGAGGAAGCGGCCCTCACCTGTGGTCAATTACCGAAATTCGCGGAAGAAATGTACCAATCGGAAAAAGATTCCCTCTGGCTGATACCCACAGCTGAGATTCCGGTCACCAATATCCACCGGGAAGAGATTCTATCTGAAGCAGAATTGCCATTGAATTATGTGGCATATTCCGCCTGTTTCAGACGTGAAGCCGGTTCCTATGGGAAGGAAACCCACGGTTTACTTCGTCTGCATCAGTTTAATAAGGTTGAATTGGTCGAGTTCGTTCAACCGGAACAGTCTTACAAGGAATTGGAATTGCTGGTCCGCCAGGCTGAATCGGTCCTCCAGGCTCTTGGGCTCTCGTATCGGGTTTTAGAACTGTGCACCGGTGATCTAAGTTTTGCCGCAGCCAAGTGTTATGACCTGGAGGTGTGGGCTCCAGGAGAAGAAAAATGGCTGGAGGTATCTTCCTGTAGTAATTTTGAGAGCTTTCAGGCTCGTCGCGGGAATATCCGCTATCGTCGCAGCGGCGACCAAAAAGTGGATTATGTCCATACCCTGAACGGCTCCGGTTTAGCCACACCCCGCCTGATGGTGGCGCTCCTGGAAGCCTATCAGCAGGAAGATGGCAGCGTTAATATTCCGGAAGTTCTTCAGTCCTATTTTGGTGGTGAGGCGATTCTCTAGGTTGCGTTCCGCCTGGGTTTTATTCAATTTAGCCGTCTGGACGTTGATTCTGGGTTTGGCGGCGATAATAGGATCAATTTTCGAACGGGGAGGCCGGTTTGGAGCCTGGATCGCACGAATCTGGTCCCGGATCCTCCTGGCGTCAGCAGGCGTTTCCTACCGGGTTGTGGGCTTGGAACGACTAAAACCGGATGCGCAGTATTTATTTGCTGCCAATCACGAGTCAGCCTTTGATATTCTCCTGGCTTATGCCGCCCTGCCCTATCCCCTGGTTTCAATTGCTAAAATTGAGTTGAAAAAAATTCCTATATTCGGCTGGGCTATGGCATTGGCTGGGCATATTTTCGTTGACCGCAGTAATCATGAAAAAGCGCTAGAATCACTGCACCGGGCAGTGGAATCCCTTCGAAGACGCCCGCGGTCAATTCTATTGTTTCCGGAAGGGACCCGTTCCACGGATGGCCGCGTTCATCGTTTTAAAAAAGGGGGACTATTGGTTGCCCTGGAGGCAAATTTGCCGGTGGTTCCCACGGCTTGCTGCGGTACGGGCCAAGCCCTAAAAAAACATTCCCTCAGTTTGGGAGGCAATCAACTGGAATTGAGAATTGGAAGTCCCATTCTACCCCAGAATTACAGCTATGAAACGCGACAGGCATTCGTAGATCGCCTGCGTGAGGCGGTAATCACGCTGAAAGGTTCTGAATCTGTACCATGATTTATGACCAGGTGAACCTTTATTCCATGCTGCCGCAGACGGGAGTGGCTGCCGGGGTACGGGAACAAAATTCCGAGCACCGGATTGTACAGTGGTGGTCCCAAATCCATCCTGGGACTGTACTAAAGACGAAGACAGGGGAAAAAATTCTATTGATTGATCCCGGTATCCGGAATCGGGGTGAGGGCCCAGATTTTCAACAGGTATCTTTTTTTTATCAAGGCAGGCATGTAAAGGGTGATGTGGAGTGTCACCGACAAGCCCGGGAGTGGTTTACCCACGGTCACGATCAAAATCCCCAGTATCAATCGGTAACAATTCATCTTCTGGGAGCCGCTACTCCGGCGGATGCCAAGTTAAATGGAATTGTGGTGTACTGTCCAAAGGGGGATGTCGTTCTTTCCACCTGTCCCTTAGAGCGGGAGCAACTTTCTCATGAATGGCCAAACATTCTGCATCGATTCAGTCAGAAGCGGTGGCAGAAAAAGGTCCAGTATTTTCGGACGGCTCCGGAATCAGGGTTTAAAACCAGACTTTTCAGCACTTTTAGACTGCTGGGTAAGGGAGGAAATGAGGCTTCTTTTCTCAGTTTGGCTGCCCTGGTAGAAGCAAAAATCAGCGGTGGTTTTGACTGGGAGGAACTGGACAGAATATTCCCAGAATGGGTGTCCAGGATACCCTGGAAATTGGGTGGGATTCGACCGGCACAACAACCTCAGAACCGGCATCCCCTGGCCAAAGCCCTGGTTTGGTTCAATTTTAAATTTCATCCTTTTTGGTGGTGCCGACCGGACCAATTTGAAGTGGCATTTTCTTCCCAGTTTCGTTCGGTGGGAGGTGGGGGTATCCAAACCGAATTAAAAGGGAACGTGTTTTATCCTTACCTGGCGGGTCTCAGCCTGGATCGGGAAAACCTGGTTTATTACCGTCACTGGGTCTCCCAGTTTAATGCTTTAACCTTGCCGTACAGCTATGGGAAATACTGGCGGCGGTTCCACTCCTGTCTAGGGTCGACGGTACTGCGTTCTTTTCCCCTTTTACAGGGTCTATTGGAACTGGATCGGGAATTCTGCCGCGGGCGTCACTGTGCCCTGTGCCCTTTGAAGGGGTGGAATGGCCATCTGGAATAGAAGGGCGGCAGCGCGCTGGGTCGCTGACAAGCAGACTTGGGGGGATGTGGTGGTATTTACCAATGGTTGTTTTGATTTATTGCACCCGGGGCACATCGCCTATTTACAGGCGGCCCGGGACCTGGGGAATTGCCTGGTGGTGGGTCTGAATTCGGACGATTCCCTGAAGCGGTTAAAAGGGGAGAACCGTCCCCTGATTAACCAGGAAGGTCGCGCCCGGATGTTGGATGCCCTTAGGATGGTGGATGGAGTGGTTATTTTTAGCGAAGACACCCCGGCTGCTTTGATCCGAGCGTTGAAACCGGATATCTTGGTTAAAGGTGGCGACTATGAAGAGAAAGAGGTTGTGGGTGCTGAAACTGTAAAAGAGTATGGAGGCCGGGTGGAAATCATCCCCCTGTTAAAAGGATTCAGCACTTCCAGATTAATTCAGAAAATTAGGGGTGAAAAGCCTTGACTGGGCGAAGACCCGCCCCCTAACTTCGCCAGTTCGATTGGCGCCAACTATTTATGAAACAAGCAGTTAGAGTAATTCTTTTTACCTTCCTCGGGGTGGGATACGTGGTAGGTCAAGCCTTGGAAAAGGGTCCTGAAACCGCGGCCGTTGCTGGGAAAGAAACCCAAAGCGGCTACGATTCCAGCACCGGGGAATCGGTCACCCAGAATCGGTTACCCCATTTATTAGCCGATGTAAAAATGCTGTTGTCCGATGCCATGATAGCGGATGTCCACGGCGATACATTGGAAGTGATTTATACGCTGGATCGGATTTTTGATTTATTGACTGAAGCGGATCAGTTGGGAGATATGACGGAGGATGACCGGGAAGAATTTGACCGGTTCGAATCGGCACTGATTGAGTTGTATGTTCGCCGTTTTAAAACGCTGGAAACCATTGACGCGGATATTACACCGGAGTTGATGCGGCGGGATGTGACCGATCTGGTGGAACCAATAGAGGTGGAAATGGGCGCCAGTCAGTTCACCGTAGTGGATGACCGGGATGGCCACATTCCACTGGTACGGAATAAAAAGGTGGACCAGTTTATTGAATTTTTTAAAACGAAGGGTCGTCGTCAGTTCCAGCGCTGGCTGACGAGAGCTGACGAGTACGGCCCTGTCATCAAGGAAATTATTCAGGAATGTAATCTACCGGAAGAATTGGTATATCTGGCCATGATTGAATCCGGTTTTAATCCGCGGGCCTATTCCCGTGCCAGTGCTACCGGTATGTGGCAATTTGTGTATGCCACCGGTAAAAAATACTGTCTGCAGCGCAACTGGTATATTGATGAACGGCGGGACCCGATTAAATCCACCAAAGCGGCCTGCGCTTATTTACGGGATTTATACGAAGAATTTGACAGTTGGTATTTGGCCCTGGCGGCCTACAATGCTGGTTCGGGCCGCATCCGGCGGGCTACTCGGATTCACCAGACATCCGATTTCTGGCAACTCCATTCCCTGCCGGCGGAAACGAGAAACTATGTTCCCTATTTTCTTGCAGCCACCATTATTGCCCGGGATCCGGCTGCCTTTGGATTTACAGCGCCAAAAAAGAGAAAAAAACCGTTCGCTTTTGAAGAGGTGTTAATTGAAAAAAGTGCGGACCTCTCTGTGTTGGCTCGGACGGCCAATATTTCCCTGAATTCCCTGAAGAAGTATAATCCGGAATTACGTCAGTCGGCGACACCCACCGAACCCTACTTGTTAAAGTTGCCGGTTGGTAAAAAAGATCTCTTTTTAGCCAACTATAACGCCCTGCCGGAGAGTGAACGGTTTGCCCCCCAATATGTGGTCCATCGGGTTCGAAAAGGGGAGAGTCTGTGGACGATTTCGAAAAAATACCATGTTTCCATTCATGACCTGGCAGCGGTGAATAAAATCCGGAATCGCCATAAAATCCGTATGGGGCAGAAATTGACGATCCCGATTCCGGGGACCAATTTAGCTTCGGCGCCGACCCCCAGTTCCCTTCCAGGTTATTCGAAATTTGTGTACCAGGTGAAAAAAGGCGATACCCTGGGGCATATTGCTGAAAATTACGGTACCCGTGCCAGCAGTATTCGTAAATGGAACGGTTTGCGGTACGGAGATTACATTTATCCGGGTCAGAAATTAGTGTTATGGCTCAAGCAGGGCTGAAACGGCCGCCCCTGCACTCCGGTCGCTGGATCTGGTGGTTCCTTGGGGGTCTTTTAGTAATTGTATTGATTTTCCGTCTGGGCATGACAATGGCTGAATTGGAGGGCTCAGGCGGTTTGGGGGATAAGGTAGGTGTAGTAACCATTGACGGTCCCATCTATGTTTCCGATGAAACGGTAGCAGAGTTGGATCGCCTTCAGGAACGGGATGATGTGAAGGCAGTGGTGGTCCGGATTGAATCGCCCGGCGGTCTGGTTGCACCAACGCAGGAAATCTACGAAAAGATCAAAGTGCTGAAGGAAGAAAAACCGGTGGTAATGTCGCTGGGAGCAGTGGCTGCTTCCGGGGGCTATTACATTGCAGTAGCCGGTGACAGTATTCTTGCCAATCGCGGGAGTATTTTAGGCAGCATTGGCGTCATTATGAATTATCCCGTAGCGGAGGAATTACTGGGGAAAATCGGGATCAGTGTGGAAACCGTTAAAAGTGGACCACTGAAAGATACGGGATCTCCTACCCGGAAACCTACACCGGCTGATAAAGAATACCTGCAGACGGTTGTCAGTGATTTATACGATCAATTTGTTCAGGTAGTGGCGGAAGGTCGTTCCATGACCCCCGAGGAGGTTCGATCCCTGGCTGATGGCCGTATTTACACTGGGGAGCAATCCCTGAAAAAGGGTTTGATTGACCGTCTGGGGACAATGGAGAATGCCATCCAGCTGGCCGGCTCTCTGGCACACATCTCCGGGAAACCTAAGGTAGTCCGGCTCCATAAAAATAAGCCCTCGATTCTTAAATGGCTCCGGGGGGAGTGGGACCACACGATCGGAACCCGGTTTGATGAACTTCCAGCGTATCGTTGGAGAATGGAGTAAGGTATGACCAAGCAGAATATTGTGGACATCGTCTCTCAAGCCACCGGATTGACCAAGGTGGAAACGGAGGCTGTCATGAATGGAATAATGACCACTATTATTGATTCTCTGGCACGAAATGAGCGCGTAGAATTAAGAGGATTTGGAACCTTTGGGGTGAAACATCGGAAACCAAAGAAAGCACGTAATCCCGGGACGGGAGAAGTGATCTTTCTGCCGGAGCGGTTTGTTCCCACCTTTAAGCCCTCCAAATACATGCGAACCTTTGTTAATAAAGAATTAAAACCATAAAGAGGAAAAATGCCCTGCGGGAAAAAACGGAAACGTCGCAAGATTAATACGCATAAGCGTAAAAAACGGCTGCGTAGTAATCGTCATAAAAAGAAGAATCGTTAACAGTTTCAACTGAGCCATGAAATCCGGCCGGTTCCTGTTGATATTTATCGCGCCGCTGGTCTTGACCACTCTGGTGAAGGCCTGGGGTTACGAGGGTCACCGCCGGATCAATCATTGCGCCGCTCAAGTATTGTCAGGTCCTCTTGGTCAGTTCCTTAGACAAAACGACGCTGCCCTTACCTGGTATGGTCCTGTGCCGGATTATGAAAAGGGAAGTGATCCGAATGAATTTTACCGTCATTTTATTGATTTGGATAATTATGACGAATTCCCTTTCAAAGCTATCCCAATGGATTATGACTCTCTAATTCAAAGATACGGGGAAAATCAGATCCGGGAGTGGGGTATTGGACCCTGGGCGATTCAGCAAACCTGTGACCGCTTGATCAACTTACTGAAGCAGAAGCGCTTTGATGAAGCGGTGTTTGTCATGGGTGTTTTGGGGCACTACGTCGCCGATCTTCATATGCCGTTGCATACAGTCCGGAATTATAATGGACAATATTCAGGGAATACGGGGGTCCATTTTCGCTGGGAAGACCGGTTGGTTCATGAATACGTGAAAGAAATAATTCCCCAGGGTGACATTCCAAAAATTGGGGACCCTCTCGTTTTTGCCTTTGACATAGCCCGTGAATCTTTTTCAGTTTATACCCAGATTCTAACGGCCGATGCCCATGCCAGGAGTTTGCTTACGGCAGAACAGGCTCAACAGTTAAACTCGTATCATCCCCTCCCCTTTGAAAAACCTTATCTGGATCGTTTATACGCGGAAACAGGGGGGTTGCTCCAGGAGCGACTGGGGCTGGCCGTGAATCGAATCGCTGCTTACTGGTTGTACTGCTGGGAGGCGGCAGGATCTCCGGAGCTTCCCGATTGAAACCTGAGACTCCCTTCATACGATCCGTAGCGGAGGTAACCCAGATGATCAGGGAGGTATTAGAAACCTCCTTTCCCACCCTCTGGATCCGGGGAGAAATATCCAATTTCAGCCAGCCGGTTTCAGGGCATATTTATTTCAGTCTGAAGGATGCCACGGCGGAAATGAAATGTGTTATGTTCCGGGGATACAACCGCTTGTTGCACTTTCAGCCTCAAAATGGAATGGATGTACTGGTACAGGGGCGAATCTCTGTATATGAACAACGAGGACAGTATCAACTGCTGGTACAAACTATGGAACCGGCCGGGATTGGAACCCTATTCCTGGCCTTTGAGGCCCTGAAAAAACGACTGGCGGAGGAAGGCCTTTTTGACCAGCGACATAAAATTCCCCTCCCCCGGTTTCCAACCTGTATTGGTGTCATCACCTCCGGAACCGGTGCCGCTTGGCGGGATATTCTTAATGTGTTGAATCGTCGTTGTCCTCAGGTACGTATTATTCTGCGTCCAACCCAGGTCCAGGGCGAGGGATCAGCGGATGACCTGGTTCAGGCCTTGGAGGAAATAGATTCCCTGGAGGAGGTAGGTGTCATTATTCTGGGTCGGGGCGGCGGTTCGTTGGAAGATTTGTGGTCCTTCAATGAGGAAAAGGTTGCCCGGGCCATTTTTAAATGTTCTACTCCCGTCATTTCGGCTGTTGGGCATGAAACTGACATAACGATCAGCGATTTGGTGGCGGATCTGCGGGCACCGACGCCGTCTGCCGCAGCGGAACTGGTGGCACCCGGTTTAACCGAAATGAATGATTTGATCCGGACCCAGCTGGTACGGCTTTCGGATTTAATGCATCGGAAACTGGAAGTCAACTGGCAGCGACTGGATACACTTTCAGAACGGTATGGGTTTCAGCAGCCGGGTTATTTACTAGAGCAATATTTGGAAAAAACCACGTCTCTCACAGACCAGCTACGGGTTCAGATGGAGCATCGTCTGGAGCTGGCCCACTCCCGTTATCAGGGAATGGTGAAGGAACTGGAAGCGCTGGACCCGTTACGAATATTACACCGTGGTTACTCCGTAGCCATGAAGGATGATGGCAATATTGTGAGAGCTGAACGAGACTTGGATCAGGGGGAATCATTTACCCTGCGGACGGGAGATGGTTCTTTCAGGGCGAAGAAAGGGGAAACAGTAGTTCCTTCAGGCTGAAGGGATACGGTAGTGGATATGGTGGAAACAGGTTAAATTAAACCATGACCAAAAAGAAAAACGAATTTCATTTTGAGTCGGCCCTTTCGCGGCTGGAGACAATTGTTCAATCACTGGAGGGGGAAAGTAAAACACTGGAACAAAGCCTGGAATTATTCGAAGAAGGCGTCAAATTAGCTGAGGAACTGAAAAAGCACCTGGAGCAGGCCGAACAGAAAGTGCAGGTATTGTTAAAGGATGCCTCCGGGAAGTTGAGTGTGGAAGATTATCAGAAATGACTCCCCGCCGGCGCAAAAAGCCTAAACGATTCGGGATCTGGGGGAATACAGAGAAACCGCGCTTCTGGGAACTGTTACCAGAGATTGTTCAGTGGGCCGAAAAACGCGGTTTAGAGATTTACATCACACTCCGAATAAAAGATCGCCTGAAAGGTCATCCTGCATTTAACTATCAGGTGATCGAATCGGCAGAAGATTTTTATAAACTGGATTTCCTCTTAACTCTAGGAGGAGACGGTACCATGCTTTCGGCGGCCCGGGCCGTTGCTTACCGGAAAACGCCCGTTCTGGGTATTCATCTGGGGGAGCTTGGATTTCTGGCAGAAGTGACGGTTGATACCATGTTTCATCGCTTGGAAATGGTAGCGGATGGAAAATATTTTCTGCAGCACCGCATGGTGTTGAAATGTGAAGTGTACAACGGTAAAAAACAGAAAATATTTTATGCGTTGAACGATTTTGTGGTGGACCGGGGGAAGTCCAACCGGATGGTAACCATCCGATTGCTGGCCAACGACCGGTTTGTGGCTGATTATAAAGCGGATGGTTTAATCATTGCCACGCCCACCGGATCTACCGCTTACTCCCTTGCCTCCGGAGGCCCGATCGTAATGCCCCGCCTCAGTGCCATTGTGGTAACACCAATCTGCTCCCATACCCTCACCCTTCGGCCCCTGGTCCTTTCTGATGATCGGTCGCTGGAGATTCAGTTTCCCTTAGCCGATAAAGAAGAACATACCTTAGCGGTAGACGGTCAAATCAGCGAATATCTGAGTCGGGATTCAAAAGTTTTCATCCAGAAAGCGGGGTATGAAATTCATATGATTGATTTCGATGATTCCAATTATTTCCAAACCCTCCGGATTAAACTGAACTGGGGGAGGCGGGGGGATAATTAGGTCCAGTTCCGGTTATTCGTACAACTGTCGGTGCTGACGCATCATGCAGTTGTTCATCACCACCAACAGCCCTGCTGCTTCTGCTTTTTCAGCCGCCTCCTGATTGATGACACCGTCCTGAAGCCATAAAGCCTTGGCTCCCGTTTGGATGGCCGCTTCCGCTATGGGAAGCACGTGCTCTGACCGCCGAAATACATCCACCACATCCACCGGCTCAGGGATATCCTGCAAGGAGGGGTAGCAGGTTTCTCCTTCAATTGTGGAATGACCAGGATTTACAGGGATGATACGGTAGCCCTGGTCCCGTAAATAGCGGGCCACATAGTTACTGGGCCGTTCCCGTTTAGGAGACATGCCCACTACGGCGATGGTTTTCAGTTTAAATATTTGTTGAATTGTTTCCAGTTCATTCATGATTCATGGATCTCTTTTGCTTTCTGATTTGGATGGCTGCGTCAGGAACAGGTTACAATTGCCAGTAAAAAGGTTACTGTTTCAACAAATTTCCCAGGACATAGCCAAAGATATTCGGGTTTTCTTTCAGGCGTCGAACCGAATATTCAAACCAGGCAGCGCCAAAGGGGACGTAAATCCGGACCATGTAGCCCCGATCCTTTAGCCACTTGAGCCGATCCCCCATGGGTACTCCGTACAGGACCTGGAACTCTAAACGGTCATGAGGTAAATCATGGGCTTCAATAAAGGTAACCAGTCGATCGATTAAATCCTGATCGTGGGTGGCGAGACAGGCGTACCCTGGCCCCAACAGCAGTTTTTCAGCCAATCGCAAGTAATTGTCCCGGATTTCCTCTTTTTTCTGAAAGGCAATGGTCTCTGGTTCCCGGTATATTCCCTTACAAATTCTCAGATGCAGTTGTGGTGAAGAGAGACCATCCAGGTCTTTCATGCTTCGATGCAGGCAGGCTTGAAGTACGGTGCCGACTTTCGGATAGAAATCCACAGCTTTCTGGTACAGTTCCAGGGTCCGGTCCGTGCAGGCTGAATTTTCCATGTCAATCGTTAGTCCCATATTATAGTCCTTGGCGCTTGAGACAATGGTCATGAGGTTCTCCTTCGCCAGAGTGGGATCCAGTTCCAGTCCGAGGTGGGTTAATTTCAGTGAAACTGTATTGTCTCTTCCCAGTAAAGCCAGTTGATTATAGAGTTTGCAATATGCCTCCCGGACCTGAGTAGCTTCTTCCTTGGATTGAACATGTTCTCCCAGAATATCCATGGTCACAGTAAAATCCTGACGATTTAGCTTCTTTGCCACCTCCAGGGCTACCTCTAATTCTTCCCCTGCCACATAGGGCTTGGCAAATGGTTTAACGGTCCACCGTGGGAAATAGGGCATGAGGTGGGAAAGGGTAGTGTTAATCCACGACATCAGAAAATTAATTTAGGGTTATGTTGAAACGGACCACAATGGGAAATCCGGTTATTTTAGAGCGCTTTGTAAATACGGTCGGGTTAAGCGGGCGATAGGATGACTGTTATGGAATAAAGATAACTTGTTCTTGCTGGTGGTGATCGAAAAAATCTAAATTCATTTTCTTGATTTGAGTCAATAATCTAATGTATCGAGACTTCGGAACCATTTTTCTCTTCATCTTAATCGGTGTGGTGCTGGTTTATGTTCCCTTATTGCTGCAAAAATTATTGGCACCTTCCAATCCCAGTGCTGAAAAAAACTCCATTTATGAATGCGGGGAGGAGGCGGAAGGCACGGCTTGGGTTCAGTTCAATATTCGGTTTTATATCATTGCCCTGATTTTCCTGATTTTTGACGTGGAGGTGGTATTCCTTTTCCCCTGGGCCGTGGTTTTTAGAGATCTGGGATGGCTGGCCTTCATTGAAATGGGGATCTTTCTGGGCGTCTTAATTCTGGGTCTAGCCTATGTGTGGCGCCGGGCCGACCTGGACTGGGTAAAATACCGCGTTCGGTACGGCCATGGTCGTTACCGACAATGGACCGTTCCCGAAAATAAAACGGTGGTGGAGGAGGTGTAATGGGTAATCTGGAACATAAATTTCAGGATAATATTATTGTAGCCTCCCTGGATAAGCTTTTAAGCTGGGCCCGTTCAACCTCTCCCTGGTATTTCCAGTTCGGTCTTGCCTGTTGTGCCATTGAAATGATGGCCACCGCTGCCAGTCGCCATGACTTGGAACGAATCGGCATGATGCCCCGCTCCTCGCCCCGCCAAGCGGACGTCATGATCGTGGCTGGAACCGTTACTATGAAAATGGCCTTGAGGGTGAAAAAGCTGTACGAACAAATGGCTGATCCAAAGTACGTGATTTCCATGGGCAGCTGCGCCACCAGTGGCGGACCCTACTGGCAACACGGTTACCACGTTTTAAAGGGGGTAGACCTGGTCGTCCCCGTGGATGTCTATGTACCCGGTTGCCCTCCCCGTCCCGAAGCACTGCTGGAAGGTTTACTGAAACTTCAGGAAAAAATTCAGACGGAAAGACCACTGACCCGGGGGAAATAATGACCTTCGAGGAAATAAAATCCCGAATTGCCGCCCAATTCTCGGAAGCGGTGGTTGAGAATGAATCTCTGGCCGATTACCAGGTAGAAATTCTACCCAAACAGTGGGGGAAGGTGGCAAAATTTCTTTTTAATGACCCGGATCTTCATTTCGATCAGTTGGAATGTGTAACAGGGGTAGATCTGGGAGCCGATCAGCCTTTGCAGGTCCGCTATAACCTTCATTCCATGTCTCACCGCCATAAAATTGAAGTAGTTGTGACGATCCCGCGCCGCCGCCCCTCCGTTCCTTCGATTGAAAAGATCTGGCGAATCGGAGACTGGTTCGAACGGGAAGTTTTTGACATGTTCGGAATCCGGTTTAGCGGTCACCGGGATTTGAGACGGATCCTGTGTCCGGAAGATTGGGTGGGTTGGCCCCTGCGGAAAGATTATCAGACCCCGGATGAATACCACGGAATCGTTGTCCCAAAGATAAAAGAAGAATGGGTATAGTCCGAGGCGATCAAATGGTCCTGAATATTGGACCTCAGCACCCCAGTACGCATGGTGTTTTGCGCCTGCGAGTCCTGACCGACGGTGAAATCGTATCCCAGATTACGCCCTATTTAGGTTACCTGCACCGCTGTTTTGAAAAGCATTGTGAAAATGTGACCTATGAACAGGTGATTCCTTTTACCGATCGATGCGATTATCTGGGTTCCATGAATAACAATTTTGGTTATGTGGTGGCCATGGAACGGCTCATGGGGATTCAAGTGCCTGAAAGAGTAGAATATATCCGGGTGATCATGGCCGAACTGAATCGAATTGCCAGCCACCTGTTGGCGCTGGGCACTTATGGTCTCGATGTGGGAGCTTTCACACCTTTCTTGTATATGTTCCGAGACCGAGAGCGTATTCTGGATATTTTTGAACTGACCTGTGGGGCCCGCCTGCTGTATAACTACATGTGGGTAGGAGGCCTATCTCACGATTTACCGAAGGATTTTGTCTCCATTTGCAGCCACTTCCTGGATTATTTTGAACCGAAGATTGAAGAATACAATACCATTCTCACCAATAATAAGATATTTATTGAGCGGACAGCGGATGTGGGCGTTTTACCGCCGGAGGTGGCCGTGAGTTACGGGGTCACCGGTCCTAATTTAAGGGGTTCCGGGGTCCAGTGGGATGTACGACGGGAGGAACCTTATTCCATTTATGACCGGTTTGAATTTGATATACCCGTTGGCGCCGGCGCCATGGGGACGGTGGGGGACTGCTGGGATCGGTACTGGGTCCGGATGCAGGAAATACGGGAGAGCATAAAAATTGTCCGTCAGGCGCTTGAGGGTCTGCCCAAGGGGGACGTGCACGAAGCCCTTCCCCGCAAGATCCGGCCGCCCAAAGGTTCCATTTATTGTCGGACAGAAAGTCCCCGGGGCGATTTGGGTTACTACATTATCAGCGATGGAACCCCAAAACCCTACCGGTTAAAAATGCGTTCTCCTGCTTTCACAGCTCTGAGCGTTCTGGACGAAATATCCCGAGGGTGGATGCTTTCCGATGTCATTGCTATTCTGGGAAGTCTAGATATCGTCCTGGGAGAGATCGATCGATGACCGTCGATGCACTGATTCAATGGATGTCTTCCTGGCGGCTTTATCCGGGAATGGTATTTGTCTTGGCAGTGACCATTTCAGCCATTCCAATTTTTATTCTTATGGCCGTGAATGCCATTGTGGCGGTTTATGTGGAACGCAAAGTCGCTGCCTTTATGCAGGACCGGGTGGGACCCATGGGTCAGGGGGTAGGACTTCACGCCGGGAAATGGGGGCTTCTCCAGACGGTAGCCGACGCGTTGAAACTCCTGATTAAAGAGGATCTGATTCCCGCCTCTGCCGACCGGAAGCTGTTCATTATGGCGCCTTTTATTATTTTTATTGCACCCTTTGCCGCTCTGGCGGCAGTCCCTTTTAACTCTGTCCTGCAGGTTGCCGATATCAATGTGGGCATTTTTTATATTCTGGCAGTTGGCTCCGTTGGGGTCATAGGACTGGTGATGGCGGGATGGGCCTCCAATAATAAGTGGTCCCTGTATGGTGCCATGCGATCTGCGGCCCAGATCATCAGCTATGAAATACCAGCGGCCCTTTCCATCATCGCGGTAGTCATGCTGGTTGGTTCCCTAAATCTTCAGGAGATTATTCAATACCAGAAAGGGACTCAATTAGGATTTCTGCCTAACTGGATCCTGTTTCAAAACCCCTTTTTATTCCTGGCCTTCATCATTTTTTTTGTCAGCAGCATTGCGGAAACCAACCGAACCCCATTTGATATTCCGGAGGCGGAATCCGAACTGGTGGCTGGTTTCCATACCGAATATTCAGGTATGCGCTGGGCTTTCTTTTTTCTGAGTGAATATGCCAATATGTTGCTCGTCTGTGGCGTGGTAGTAGTGGCATTTTTAGGCGGCTGGTTAAGCCCGATTCCAGGTTATTTTGAATCACCAGCCTGGGGTCTCTTCTGGTTTATGGGGAAAGTAGTCGTCCTAATCTTTGTCATGATGTGGTTCCGCTGGACTTTCCCCCGCCTGCGGGTGGACCAGCTAATGAATGTGTGCTGGAAAGTATTAATCCCGTTGGCTCTTTTGGATATTTTTGGCGTCGGAGTCTGGAATCTGGTGGTGGGGTAATCCATGGTGCGTTTTTTACGAAATATCCTGGAGACCGTAACAACCCTGAGTTCCGGCATGTGGGTTACGATCAAGCACATGGTGCGCGCCAAGCGGGGAAATGTGACCCTCCAATATCCGGAGGAGCGCTGGCCCCGTCCGGAGCGGCATATTGGTTTTGACCACAGTCAGTATAATGTCATTCGATCCCGCCTTCATGTAGTGATTGACGACTGCATTGGCTGTCTGAAATGTGAACGGGCCTGCCCCGTAGACTGCATTAAAATTGATACGGTTAAGGCACCGGAACGGGGAGAGGATATCCCCGAACTGGGTCATATAGGTGTTACCTCTACCGGCACGAAAAAAGCACTGGTAGTTACCCATTTTACGATTGATATGTCTGAATGCTGTTACTGTAACCTTTGTACTTACCCCTGTCCCGAGGATTGTATTTTTATGGTGGGGGGGCCCAACGCGGATCGGTATCCCATTGATTATGAATTTTCTGAATTTAACCGGCAGAATCTGATTTACCAGTTTGCCAAAACGGTGACCCCGGAACAAAAAGAAGCCCTGGTCGAAGCGAGTAAAAAACCGAAGGTTTCTTCCTGATGACCACCGTCACTTTCTGGTTCTTAGCCCTGTTGACTGTCGGCTCCGCTACGGTGGTTGTCCAAAGCAGAAATTTACTGTATTCCGCTTATGCCCTTTTGTTTACATTTGTGGGAATTGCAGGACTGTATGTCTTCCTGTGGGCTGATTTCATGGCTGTCGTCCAGATCATGATTTATGTCGGTGGAATCCTGATCTTAATCATTATTGGTATTATGCTGACCCATCGTATTACTTCTGTGAACATCAGCCACACCAGTGTTCAAAAAGGTATTGGTGGACTCATCGTACTTGGAGTTCTGGTCGTTCTAGGCCTTATGATTGTTCAAACGCCCTGGAAGGAAGTGGCGGCTGAAGAACCTGTCCAGACCGTTGCCAGTATCGGTACATTGTTAATGATGGATTATCTCCTGCCCTTTGAAGTGGCCTGCCTTTTATTGCTGGGAGCATTGATCAGTGCGACCACGCTATCGAGGAAATCGGACTAATGGCAAATCTGGCGACTTATTTATTCATTGCCGCGTTGTTGTTTTCCCTGGGTTTGTTCGCCGTCATTACCCGTCGAAATGCGATTGCAGTGCTGATGGGTGTGGAACTGATCCTTAATTCAGCTAACCTGAATTTTCTGGCGTTTGCCCGTTTCGGCGGCATGGTGATTGCCGGTCACATCTTCGCCCTGTTTGTGATTGTAATGGCGGCGGCTGAGGTGGCAGTCGCCTTGGCTATTATTATCAATCTGTACAACAATTTCCGCACAATTAATGTGGATGAAATCAACAATCTGAAGCAATGACAGCTAATATTCTTTTAGATTACAGTCTCGTCATTCTTTTTCTCCCGGCCTTCGCTTTCCTGATTCTTGTTTTCTTCGGGAAACGGTTACCGCGGCAGGGCGATTGGGTCGCTGTCGGCAGCATTGTCATTACCCTGATTCTGGCTTTCGCTCTCTTCATGATAATGCTGGTTAATAAGGATCCTGATTTTCGTCTGGAAGCTTCTTTTGTATGGCTGGACCTGAGGTCGTTCAAAGTTGAACTGGGATTTTTAATCGATAACATCACCATTATCATGCTGTTGGTGGTGGCGCTGATTTCCAGCACGTCTCATATCTTTTCTATGGAATACATGAAAGGCGATGTGCGGTACTCACGATACTACGCCTATCTGGGTCTGTTTACCTTCAGTATGAACGGGATTGTGCTGGCAAACAATCTTTTATCACTCTACATCTTCTGGGAGTTGGTGGGATTAAGTTCCTATCTTCTGATAGGTCACTGGTTTGAGAGAGATACGGCGGCAGCGGCGGGGAAAAAGGCATTTCTCACCAATCGGGTCGGAGATATCGGCTTCTTTATTGGAATCATGATTCTGTTTACCGCCATTGGTTCTTTTACCTATACGGATATATTTGCGGGGGTAGGCCAAGGTAAGATTGCAGGTACCCTGTTAACCCTGGGGGGAATCGGCCTTTTCATGGGAGCCGTAGGGAAATCTTCTCAATTCCCCCTTCATATCTGGTTACCGGACGCCATGGAAGGTCCTACTCCTGTCTCGGCCCTGATGCATGCCGCCACTATGGTGGCAGCCGGCGTATTTCTATCGGTTAGATTCTTCCCACTGTTTACGCCGGAAGCCCTGGTTTTCATTGCCTATATTGGAGGTTTTACGGCCCTGTTTGCCGCCTCTATTGCCATAACCCAGAACGATATAAAGAAGGTACTGGCTTATTCAACCGTGAGCCAGTTGGGATACATGATCATGTCCGTAGGAACCGGCGCCTATGTGGCAGCCTTTTTCCATTTGGTCACTCATGCCATGTTTAAAGCCAACTTGTTTTATGGTTCCGGTTCGGTTATCCATGCCATGCACCATAGTCTGGATCACTTAAAGGATCACAAAACCGATCCCCAGGATATGCGCAATATGGGTGGACTCAAAATGAGCATGCCGGTAACCTACTGGTCCATGATGATTGCCACTTTAACCATTTCTGGAATTCCCTTTTTCTCCGGTTTCCTTTCTAAGGACGCCATCTTGGCTGGCAGTCTGGCCTTCGCCCTCCGCCATCCTCAACATTTCCTGCTGCCTGTTTTTGGGTTCGGTGCCGCCTTGATAACCGCCTTTTACATGTTCAGGTTGATGTACCTGACCTTCCATGGAGAACCAAAGAAAAAACGGGTTTTTTCCCGTATACATGAATCTCCCCCTGCTATGACGATTCCTCTAGTGGTGCTCAGTGGACTCTGCCTGTATATTTTCTTTACGTTGCCCAATATCAATCCATTTTCAGACAGCGGTTGGTTCAAAGAAATGGTTCTTCCGGTTGAATCGGTTGTGCCGGGGAATGTAAATCCGGCAGCAGAAGTGATTGAAGAAGGAATACATCATGCCCATTATCCTGCCATGGCATTATCCCTGTTTATGGCGGGACTGGGGATTCTGCTGGCGTGGATGCTGTATCTGAAACAAAAATTTTCTCCTGCCCTGTGGGCCAGGAAAATGGGCATCCTTTATACCTGGTCATCCCGCAAGTACTTTTTCGATGAAAATTATGATCGGTTTCTCTATCGTCCATTCTTGAAGCTTTCGGAAAAAATTGCCTATCTGGATTGGGATTTGTATGACCAATATGTCATTAACGGGTTTGGTCGGCTGACGACCTGGCTGTCAGCCCTCTCCGGCCGGACCGATTATGATGGCCTTGACCAGGGATTGGTGGATGGAATTGGCCGAGGAATCCGGCGTACCGGAAGCCGGTTGAAACGGGTTCAGACCGGGTATTTACAGAATTATCTGCTATTTGCCTTGGCAGGAGTAATCATTATTCTCATCCTACAAACCATTTAATACATTGATTTTCAAAAGGTAGCTTATGGAAACACATTTACTTAGTTGGATAATCTGGCTCCCGGTGATCGGGATGGTTGCCGTTGCTTTTGTCCCCAGGGAAAAGGAACTGCTGATTAAGCAGATCTCGGCTGTCGCTACAGGGATTCAACTGCTTCTAGCCATCTATTTATGGATGAGTTATAATGGCACGATCGGTAGTTTCCAGTTCATGGAGCGGGCCGAATGGATACCGTCCTTCAACATTTCCTATTACTTGGGAGTGGACGGTCTGAGTCTTCCCATGGTTCTGTTGATGGCTATTCTGGGTTTTATCGGTGTATTTGTCAGCTGGAATATTTCCAGAGCCGTGAAGGGCTATTTTGCCCTGTTTCTGTTATTGAATACGGGTATTATGGGTGTCTTCCTTTCTCTGGACTTTTTCCTGTTTTATGTTTTTTGGGAAGTAATGCTGCTGCCGATGTATTTTTTAATTGGTATGTGGGGTGGACCCCAGCGGGAGTACGCCGCAATTAAATTTTTCTTATATACTCTGGTCGGTTCTGTGCTCTTACTCATTGCCATACTGGCACTGTATTTCACCTGTGGAAAAACCTTTGATATGCTGGTCCTGATGGAAACCGCTCCCACTGTCCTGGATGGTATTGTTTGGTGGGGCATGAGCGCCATGAAAGTGATCTGGGTGATTCTGTTCATCGGGTTTGCCATTAAGGTCCCCGTATTTCCTTTCCACACTTGGTTGCCGCTGGCGCACGTGGAAGCTCCAACGGCCATTTCCGTAATTCTGGCGGGCATTATGCTGAAACTGGGGATTTATGGTATGCTCCGGGTGAATTACCCCATGCTTCCAGAGGGCGTATTCTGGTTCGCGGGAGCGCTGGCCGTCCTGGGATTGATCAATGTTCTCTGGGGTGCCCTGTGTGCCCTGGCCCAAAAAGATTTGAAAAAATTGGTGGCCTATTCCAGTATTAACCACCTGGGATATGCCCTTTTGGGGATGGCGGCCGTGATTGCTGCCGGGGCAGCCGGGGGGGAGAACTACCGGGCAGCGGAAGCGGGGTTAAACGGCGCTGTGTTTCAAATGTTCAACCATGGCACCATTTCGGCCATGCTGTTTATTCTGGTAGGGGTGATTTATGATCGAGCCCACCATCGAGATATTAACGGTTTTGGGGGACTGGCCAGTCAAATGCCCGTGTATGCTGGGATTGTAGCCGTAGCCTTTTTTGCCGGATTGGGACTACCAAGCCTAAGCGGCTTTGTCAGTGAATTTCTCTGTTTCATTGGTGCGTTTCCCGTCTTTAAAACTATTGTCATTATTTCAACTTTGGGTATCCTGCTGAATGCCACTTACTTTCTCTGGGCTTTCCAACGCATGTTTTTTGGGAAAGCCAATGGGAAATACAATAACCTGCCGGAAATTAGCGGTCGTGAATTGTTCACCGTCGTCCCGTTAGCCGTCATCACCTTCTTCTTGGGCGTCTACCCCCGTCCCTTCTTGGACATGATTAAATCAACCATGGATCTGTTAATTGATCACGTGGTCTCCTTGGGCAGCTTAGCGGGAATTATGTAGGTCTTTTATGAGTAACCTGAAGAGTCTCGCTTATTTCTGGCCCGAATTGATCCTCACCGTGACGAGTCTAGTTGCGATTGTTGTGGATTTGATCTACCGTCGGAATCGCTCTTACAAAGCGGCTGAATGGAACTTGGCCGGGGGCGAGATTACCGGGTCGCTGACAGTAACCGGCATCAGCAACCCGGTACAAACCACGGTTACGGTTACGACTGCCCTGG
>CAZNUM010000004.1:0-79314 GCA_964576315.1 uncultured bacterium | reverse complement strand
TTCATAGTCATAGTTCTGCACTTCGCTGCCTTTGATAACTTCAACTTATGTGTATTTAAATTTCCCCGCCTTATAATCAAAGTATTTTAGAATATCACCAGGATTAATCTGTTTATTTTTTAGATATCCATACCAGAACGGATAGTTGAAGGGAATCGGTTTTTTCTGTCCGCTTTCATCCGGTGTAATGGTGATCAGATTTTCTTTTCGAATGACATTCGCCAGCTTCCACAGTGTTTCGGAATCCACGATACCCGTTTGCTTCAGCTGATGTTCTTTCTGAAACTCCACGATAGCCGCTTCCGTTTTCTCGTCCCATAAATCGGTACTGGTATTCACATCATACCCGAGAATGAGAAGCATATTCTTTAGAATCATCCGCTCATCTTTTGTAAACCGTTTATTATAAAACTCGCTTTCCGGAATTTCATGGATAGGCTCCGGTTCTAGAACCTTCTCACGGTTTGTTTTCAGTACAATTGGTTTTTCATGGGATTTGTCAACTTCCGGACGCTCACTTTCGCTGAAAAATGAACACCCCCATAAAACGACAATAACCGGAATAAAGTACTTTTTCATTTTATTGATCCGATTTTTTCTGGTTATCATCGGTAATATCAATATAAAAATTCTGGATTTTATAGTTCTGGGTCTTGACCGATGCCTGGTCTTCAAATTCAATTTCAGCGTATTTGAATTCGCCCGTTTCATAGTCGTAATATTTCAGCAATTCACCCTTCTTCGCTTTTTTCCCCTTCACATAATTCACCCAGAAATCGGAGTAAACGGGCAGGGAGGCATAATCCTGTTTTGAAACAGATATGACTGCTTCTTCCCGCATGGCATTCTCTAGGGCAAACATGGTGATGGGACCGATTTTACCGTCGGGAGTTAACCCGTGATCTTCCTGAAATTGGCGCAGGGCTTTATCGGTCCGTTTCAACCAATCCGGAGTTTTAGGATCTACATCATATCCCAGGTAGGCCAAGGTCCGTTTAAAGGCCATCCGCTCTTCCGGAGAGTATCTTTCATGGTAAAGGCTGGAGGGGGATTCAAAACCAGCCGTTTCTTCTTCGTCGTAGGTGGTTTCTCCCTTCCTTTCCAACGGAAGTCTGAATTTCACAGGAATGCTGACCCAGGATCCTACAGGCTTATGATTCCGCATAGCGGGTTTGAAGTGAGTTTGCCGAATGGCCTGGACTGCAGTTTCATTTAACCCGAAGCTGGGAACTCCTTTGGCCACCTTCACATCCGTAGCAAAGCCATTTTCATTGATGTAAGCCACAACCACCACCGTTCCTTCAATCCCGTATCGCTGGGCCCGGATAGGATACCGCACCCGTTCCATGGAGCCGGGAAAGCCACCCTCCGGTACGGGAGGCGTATCGTAGGAAACAAACCCTTCATCTGAAATAACTGGGGGCGCACTCACCGGGACCTCCACCACCCGGGTACATCCAGATAACAATACAAACAGGCTAATGAGAAGGCAATGTTTCATGGATTCTATTCGAATCAGGTTCACGTTTTGACTGGATATCTGCATGCAGGAAAAATGGACCTAGGCACCAACTAAATTACCCAGCTCCCGATATTCGGACAATATATAGTTTTACACTCCCAAGATTGACAAAAAGTCAACCTAACGTTCCTTCAAACTATAAAGCCCCGCTTTAAATCCAAATCCCGAGAAATAATGAAGAGGATAATAAGGAATAATATTGAGGACGCCCTTCCGGAATTCGTTCCCCTCGATTTCATGAACAAAAAGAAAGCCCTCCAGGAAAGGTCCATTATTGTGGTCTCCCTCAAACTTCAATTTTGCAGGGGTATAAACCAGTCCATATAAAGACCCTTTCAGTTCCACATTCCCCCCGGCATAGATTTGTGACCAGACCTGTGCATTCTCGTAGATTTCCACTTTCCCCTTGGAAAAGATTTCATTAACAGTCAGCGGTCGATCCGCCGGTAAGAGCGATGAATGATCTACACCAAATTGTGTGTGATCTTTGATCTTAATTTCGTTATTGGAAATAAAAATGATATTATCGCCCACCGAAGATTCGTCGTGGTGTTCCTCCTTAACAGTTATTTTCCCCGTGGCAACCAGTATTCCCGGTTCCATGAGAATGCCACCGGTAACCATAGCACCGGCAATGGTCACATTCCCCTTTACAAAAAAGGTCTTGGTATCATAAACACTTAAATCAAAAGTGCCGCCATTGATATTCATATTCCCGTAATATTTGTTCCCGGAGGTGGAAGTAATGGACTGAGCAATGGAAATTAAACTATCGTACTCCGTATGGACAAAGGTAGGAATACTGGCTGAACCGTAGGAATACACGGACCAGCTGAAATACTGGTCAAAATCTCCAACCACTGTCCGACCTGTCGGCACCCAGATATGGGTAGGATCGCCGGGGGGATCCCCAATGGAAGCGCGTTCATCCACCACCACATCATCCCCAATATAAAGTGAGCCGTTCAATTGGAAATCCCGTTCAATCTTGAACTTATCTTCTTCCTCCTCCTGTTCACCGGAACCGGATCCAACCGGACACAGGTCACCGCCGTTACGACTTTGACCGTATATAACCTCAAAGGCACCGCTGATGAGCCCGGGACCGATGGGCTGGGAACAACTAGTATGAATTTTGGTGTTTAATTGCCCGTTCACATAAATACTGATTTCGGTTCCCAGCGTCCCTTTACTGTCAATACCTGAGAATGAAAATTGGCCTCCGGACGAAACAATCCCGTTGTAGACGACACCTTCTTTCTTCTGTTCTACCCGGATTAAAGCACTCTGCGATCCGTTATACTGAAGGGTTAAATAGGTCACTTTACCGTCGCATTCGCTGCAAGGACTTGAGATGCCTTTTCCTTCAATAATGCTGGTATCGGGCCAAACATCCTGGTCATGATCCACGGCCATGCCGATATCCAAAATACGTTTTGTGAGCCAGTGCCCGCTGATACTTTCAATTCGGACCTGATCCCCTCCCAGCGGATTCCCCTGGGGATCGGTGGTATAAACGCTGACCGCCACACTGCTATTGAAAAAATTGTAGTTCCCGGGAATATCCTGTAATCCACCGAGCCCCTTTTGTAAGGCATACTCGATTCCCGACAAGGCGCTCCAGTAAGACTGGCTGGAGGAATAGGATTCCTCCGCCACGGAAAGATGAATATTGACCGTGTTGGAAAGATATATCGATGTCAAACCCAGGATCAGGGTAACCATGATAGCCAGTACGGAAAATACGAATCCTCCCTCCCCACGTTTCCGGCTCTGAAGGGTCTGATCCCCATTACAAGCCCTGTTCCCGTAGGATCCAGTGCGAGAAGAAAATGCAGTTGTGGAGTTGAATCTCATTGGAGGGCAATTACTTTCAGATTTTCCGGAAAAACGTCGGCCTTATTTAGAATGACATTGTCCCCGTGGACCAGGGTCAAGACCAGTTCAACCCGCCATACTTTTTTCCGATCATTGGCTGAGAGGGGGAAATTGGTCAGGGCATTATTATTCTTATCAAAGTATTTAAAAGCACTGTTGGCAACATCGACGCCTTTGGCCATGATCTGCAAGCCCCCTTGACCGATAATCTGGCGGTAGAGTTGTCCATTCCCCAGTTCGTATTGAACTGTAAAGCCCTGATTAGTGGCAAATTTAATCAAGTTGATTTTGGCTACGAGAAGACTCTGGTCATTTGGTAAATGAGCCATATCCCGGCTGAATTTTCTGGTGCTGGTAGAGCTGTCTAGGACGATGGATTTCCGGCTCTCCACGGCTTCAACCGCCTGAAACTGGGTGGCTACTACCGTGGCGGTTACACCACCGACGATGGCGATCAGGACAATCCAGATAATCATCTCTACCAGAGTAAAACCGTGGTTATTCTGACGTTGCATTATTTCTTCCCTGCCGGACAGAGTTCTCCGCCCTTTTTACTTTTGCCAGATACCACTTCAAAATCACCGAATTTTGAACCGGGGCCAATGGGCTCAGAACAATCGGTTTTAATTTTGGCTTTTTCTTTACCACCAACGTAAATCTTTATTTCTTTCCCCATGGTATCATCTTCGTTCCCTCCTGTGAAGGTGAATTCACCGCCCTGGGAGGGTGAAACCAGATCGTAGAATAGACTTTCCTTATCCTGTTTGACCCGAATCCAGGCTGCCTTATCTCCCTTATACTGAAGCGTCAACTCTGTGACGTCCCCGTCACATTCGGCGCAGGATTCTTCCTCCACACTACTATCCCCTTCACTCTGGTCACCACTTGAGCTTTCGCTGGAACCGCTGCTTCTATCATTTTGATCATTGCTGCTTCCGGTCTGATCATTCCCGGCGCTTTCACTGTCACCACTACTGTCCCCGGAATCGGAACTGCTGCTACTGTCGCCTTCGGAGGAAACGGCACACAGGGTGCCGCCATTTTTACTTTCCCCTGAAATGACTTCAAAATCACCGCTAACCAGTCCGGGACCAATAGGCTGGGAGCAGCTGGTGTGAATTTTGGTAGTTTCCTCACCGTTCACAAAGAACGTGATTTCCGTTCCCAAGGTCCCCTGGGAATCATTCCCATTAAGAATAAACTGTTCTCCACTGGAAACAATGCTGTTGAAGATAGTTTCACCATCTTTTTGTTTAACTTTTACCACTGCCGTTCCGCTACCTTTATATTCTACGGTCAATTTGGTGACCTTACCGTCACACTCGCTACATTCCTCACTACCAGATTCACTGTCACCATTGTCTCTACTATCTTCCTCGCTTCCGCTATTGCCACCCCCTTCATCTCCATTGATCTCATCACCGTTTCCACCGTTATTTCCTTCGTCATCACTACTGTCTCCATCATCTTCATTTCCACCAACTTCGCCACTACCGCCGTGATCCCCGTTATCACCTTCTTCCTCATGCTCATCTTCACTATCTTCATCATCACCGCCTCCATTACCTCCACCGGGGGGAGTACCAGTCGTATCACTACTTCCGTCAGTCTCAATCCGCGGAGTAATCAGGGAGGATAAAACAATCGGACTTTTTAAAGCAGCATGGTTCACGGACACTATCAAACGCTTATAATCAGTGGCAGTGCCAACGCTGTCCAACCAATTATTAGCTGGATTCACGTAAAAAACGCGGCTGGTTGCGGTGTAGCCAGGCATTCCGGCCAGTTCTGTGCTCCAGTTATAAGCCTGGTAATCGTCCACATCATCATAGAACCCGATAGAGTTTTCTTCCGGTCCCAGGGTATTACTCCAAGGTGGATTTGCATTTTCATCAAAATCATGGGCGCGGATAATACCCATCAGACTGTTGGCAATTTCGGTCCCCCGCAACATGGCCTCCACAGAAATAATCCGGGCCCGTTGCTGGGCATGGATCGTCAGAAAAGTAGCGAAGGCAATCCCCATGACAAGGATACCTACAATGAGTTCGGTCAGGGCAAAACCGGAGACAGAATTTTTAATCCTCATGGACATAACCGGTTTGATCGGTTACCTTAATGATTTTGGTGTTATTAAGCACAATCGTCCCGCCAGAGGAGGGTGTCCCCCACCAGTCGTAGAAAAATTCGTTACTCCCGCCAAAATCTACAGATGTAATTATGACACCACTCAGTTCCGTATCAAAATCATAAATTCCGGTACTGTTGGATGAAGGATCTTCGAGTAATTGGCGGTTTGTGGGGGAGGATCCGACGTAGATCCCATAACTATTATTGGCCATATCCACAACCATCCAGGTTGTATCATGACGGGAAATGGCATATTCATAGATATAGCGCAGATCGTCTTTTATTTTATCACTTCCGGCCTTCAAATTAGCATTTTTATATAAGTTGGAAGTATTGGGAACCACAACGACGCTGATAATGGCCAGGATGACAATCACCACAATGAGCTCCACCAGAGTAAAACCGGTACGATTTCCCTTAGCGCAATGATTGAATCGAAGTGGTTGTTTCGGATTTTTCATGACTAAAACCCTCGTTTGCACACCGTCAGGGTCGGTACTCCATGACTATACCTATATCAGGATCCGTGAGTCGAAATCCTTCCTGCTCTGTACTCGTTTTCGGTAATATTTCGTACAGGTAAGGATGATTGTAAGGGTTGTAAGCAATTCGCTTCCCCGAGAAGAGCTCCGCCACCGTACGGCCGTTATATAGCGTGGTCGCATCGGCCCAAGTTGTAGTCATTTTATTATCCGTTGGTTCCGACGGATATTCACCCTGATAGCGATCAATAATACTCTGATAAAAGTGATTGATTAAAGCTTGCTTAATATTCAGCATATTCGACTGGGACATTTTCGCTTTAGCTTCAATCTGGGATTCGGAAAAAGCAGGGACTGCAATCGCCGTTAACACGGCAACGATGCTGATGGTCACAATCAATTCCATGAGAGTGAATCCACGGCTGTCGTGCTGGTTGTAATTTATGGTAATACCCTGCAGATTCATTGTTTAATGTCCATACCACCAGATTGTTAAGGGATCAAGTTATTTAAAAAAAGCCCACAAAATGCGGGCTTTTTTTAAATAACGAACTTCATTATCGGTTCAACAACTTAACACGCGGTTATTTTGAACCGGATTATGGAAGTGAGGTAATCGTGTACTTCTTATCGTTATTAGTCGTTGAGTAAAGCCAGGAAGAACCATCGCCGGAATATTTAATGGTATCATCAGCGGTCCCGTTGACGACGCTCCACTCAGCGGGGGGCGTTTCATCCATAATAACGGTCAGATCTAGGGTACCACCGGCCGGGAATTTGCGATCGTTGCCATTTACTAATTCGTTCGAGGCATACAGATGCAACCCTGTTTTAATGGCACCCAGCACAGCTTTTTTATTGGATTCATGGGCTTTCGTAGTGAAATCGAAGAATTTAGGGACAACCGTAGCTGCCAGAATTCCGAGAATCACAATGACCATGATCAATTCGATGAGGGTGAAACCTTCATTATTGCGTTTGGCTAGTTTCATTTTGTTTCTCCTACTTGTATTAATGATTTTAATTTTACGGGGTAAAGGTGGCAGTAATGGATGGCTGAGCCGGATCCCGAAGCGTAATCGCCGGTTTCTCCGTAACGGTTAAGGTTACAGTCCCGGCGATACTGGACCAGTCGGCAAAGCCTTCTGTCACGCTCACCACTTCAAAAGGCTGGTTGTTGAATGGTGAAACTGGTGTTCCATCGGGAAAGAGATTCAGCCAGGTCAGCGTGGTGGTTCCATCACCATAAATGATGACCGGATCCGTGTCCGTAATGGGAGTTGGGTTTCCACCTACAACCAGACCTTCATCGAAGGTCGCAATCGCGCTGGCGCCATTGGTTGCAGTCTGGTCGCCTTCCCCGGCCACTCGGTTATACTCTGCCAGCAAAGCGGTTCCAATATTATTAATATGGTCCATCGCTTTGGCCCCTTTGGCTTTATTCCCGGCTTCAATGAAACTGGGCGCAGCCATTGCCGTCAGAGTCGCAATAATTGAAGTGCTGACAATCAGTTCGAAGATGGTATAACCTCCGGACCGCGTCAGCCACTTAATCCTGCGATTGAGTATTTTTTGTTTAAGCATTTTTGTTTCCTGATTCATTTACTGCCCATCACATGGGCAATAAGCGTGCCAAACTAGATTCAACCCAATCATACTCGAGGGAATACCGACTAGAAACTCTTATAATTAATGAAACTCTTGATAAATCAATATGTATCGATTCGTTACAGTAAATTGTATCATATCGCTACAATTCCCTTCGAACAACTAAAAATACTTTTTCCACAACCATAGAAACAGGGCTAATGAATAGAGTGTGAATATAACGTAATATATCCAGGAGGGATATTTTTTCTTGAACAGGTTGAATTTCCAATCTTTTGCAGCAGTCATATAGCCTCCTTCCAACTTCCTTATTTAAAGGCCGAATACATTTTCCACATGGGCAGCAATATTCCCAGGGCAATTACGACCACGAACAAACCCATTACAACCGTAATCATAGGCTCGATTGCTGTGGAAAGACGTTTGACTTTAGTGTCCACTTCCTGATCGAATTGATAGGCAATATTCGCCAGCATATCTTCCAGGGCACCGGATTGTTCGCCCACGGAGATCATTTTTATGGTCATTTTAGGGAAAAATTTATGTTGACCTAGGGCATCAGCCAAAGTAATCCCCTCACTGACTTTTTCGGTCACATCTTCTATCATGCGGGTAAAAACCAGGTTCCCCACTGTCTTGGAAGTAGTCTGTAATGCTTTAATAATATGGATTCCACCCCGTGTCAACGTTTCTAACATATGTACAAACCGGGAAATGGTCGATTTCAGAACAATTTCCTTAAACACGGGGACTTTCAATTTAAAATAGTCAAACTGATAGGCACCGACGGGCGTCCGGATGTAATACCGTAAACCGAAGAATAAAGTCACCAGTCCAATCAGACCCCCCAGCCAGTACTGATTCATGAAATTACTGACGGCCATGAGAATTCGGGTAGGCAGGGGCAGGTCAATTCCGTAGGATTCAAACATAGGTGTGAATTTGGGTAAAATAAATGTAATCGCCGCCGTAAACGCCAGGGAAAGAGCCACCATGACGATAATAGGATAGCGCATAGCCGATTTAATATTGCGGCTGACTTCCATATCGTGGCGAATGAAACTCTGGAGCCGCTCCAAGAGTTCATCCAGGATCCCGGCTGTTTCTCCCGCCGCCACCATGCTCACATATAAAGTACCGAAAACACGGGGAAAACTAGCCAATGCCTGCGAGAAACTGCTACCGCTATTTACCTTTTCCACCAGTTCCTTCACTATTCTTTCCATGGTGGGCGATTCGGTCTGTTCCGTCAAAGCTTGAAGACATCCAATCAAAGGAACGCCCGCTTTTAGCATGACTCCCAGTTGGGAGGTAAAGTGCTCTAGTTCCTCCGGTTTAACCTTTTTCCGCCGATTCAACCACTCGTTAAGATTGAAAGATTCTTTGTGCTCTTTTACCGAAAGCACCAGTTCATTCCGGGCTTCCGCCCGTTCAAAGACGTGCATCTTGGACTCTGCTTCCATCACCCGCTGCACGACTTGACCCTGATCGGTGACTAATTTGCAGTCAAATAAAGGCATATCCGTAAAATTGTACTTTTAACATGGTCTAATAATTAATATATGTACTTCGTTCTCATCATTCCAAAAACAATTATTATTTTACAAATCTCCGTTTTTTCCCGATTCACTCTCTCCCACCTCTTTTTGTAATTGATATTTCCTCATTTTCCGGTACAGGGCTGTACGGGAGATTTCCAGTGCACGGGCTGCCTGGGAGAGGTTCCAATTCATTATATTCAACGTTTGTGCAATCAAATTTTTTTCCATTTGCCACAAAGGCAGAATTTCAGCAGCCGTTTCCTCCAGGTTGGTCGCCAGTAATTCCACTTTTAAATCCTGTGCCTTCAAAACGGATCCGGATAATTGAAACAGAGATCGGGTCAGAATGTTTTCCAGTTCCCGGACATTCCCTTTGATGGGCAGGGATTGAATTTTATCAATAAAATCCCAAGAAATGGTTTGAAGTCGAACCGAGTTCTGTTTTATTAATCTCCCTAAAATATTAAGGGTCAATATCAGGATATCATCTCCCCGGTTAATGATCGGTTTCAGTCGGACTGGAATCACGTTCAAACGATAAAATAAATCCGACCTGAAATATCCCGCCTCAATCTTCGCTCTCAGATCCTGATTGGTAGCTGAAATTAACCGGACATTCACTTTTTTTGATTGCGTACTACCCAGCCGCTCCACCTGATGATCGTCCAGAACCCGCAGCAACTTTGCCTGCAGATTGAGAGGCATATCGCCAATTTCATCCAGGAATAAGGTTCCACCATCGGCCAGTTCGAATTTCCCCGGTTTGGCACTCTGGGCATCGGTGAAGGCGCCCTTCTCATAACCAAACAATTCACTTTCGAGCAAATTTTCAGGAATGGCAGCACAGTTGATTCCCACAAACCGCTTTTTTGCTCTTGGGCTCAATTCGTGAAGCGTGCGGGCTACTACCTCTTTGCCGCTTCCACTTTTTCCCTGGATCAAAACCGTAAAGTCAGACGCTGCCACCCGGGCAATCTGCTCATACAATTCCAGCATTTCCTTGGAGTTGCCAACAAAGTCTCCCATCCCCGTAGGTGTCAATGATTTTGGGGCCGGATCCACTTTCAGAGACTGGTAAAGCTGTAATCGTTCCAACAATTCAGGAACTTTTGTTTCAATCTGATCAGGGTGTAAATAGGCAAATAACAGCCGGTTTGGCTCACACAATTTTGCGTCAATATCCAGCCCCGACGATATGATAATCATGGGCAAACCCGGATGCAGCCGCTCTAATTTGGTGTAAAAAGCTATATAATCCGACTGGATGAGTTCCCAATCGATCCAGATGGCACTGAATTCATGGACCGCACAATAGCTGATTAAAGAAACCCAGTTGTGGGATTTAGTAATGTCCCCCGATTCCTTTTTAAGGAGTTTAAGTAACGGACGGAATGAAGCGGCCGCTGTCTTGGATTCAGGTGGGGGACAGCCGATCAGGAATTTCATGGCCGATTAGACCGTCACCCGGATCATTTCACTGAGCGAAGTGCGGCCTTCTTTCACCAGACGCTGGGCCGATTCCCGCATCGTAATCATTCCCTTTTTCACAGCAACTTCTTCTATATCGGTGGAGGTGGCGTGTTTATTGACCAGGGTAACAATTTCATCATCAGGGATTAATAATTCGTAAATACCAACGCGACCCTGATACCCGGAATTTTTACAATGAACGCAACCGGTAGGCTGAAAGAGTTTATTCTTCACTTCCTCCGGATTTTCGACTTCCAGTGATTTCAAAACCGCCTCGTCAGGCTCCAGGGGTACCTTACAGCGATCACATAATAAGCGGACCAGACGCTGGGAAAGGATACCCCGCACCGAGGAACTTACTAAAAATGTATCCACGCCCATGTCCAGAAGCCGGGTAAAGGAGGAAGCGGCATCGTTGGTATGCAACGTACTGAAAACCAGGTGACCAGTCAAGGCAGCCCGGATCGCCAGATCGATCGTTTCGATGTCCCGCATTTCACCCACCAGAATAATGTCCGGATCCTGACGCAACATGGCCTGCAAAGCAATGGAAAAGGTCATGCCTGCTCTTGGATTAACCTGGCTCTGATTTATATTGTCCAGCTGATATTCAATTGGATCTTCCACCGTCATAATATTCACTTCCACGGAATTCACGATATTTAACGTGGCATATAAAGTCGTCGTTTTACCGCTACCGGTAGGACCCGTAACCAGAATGATGCCGTTCGGCGTTCTGATTAATTTTTTCCAGTCGCGCAGCATTTGGGGCGGGAAACCCAACTCTTCCAGAGCAATCTTTCCCTTACTGGGGTCCAACAGCCGTAATACAATTTTTTCCCCGTTAGGGGTGGGAAAGGAAGAAGCCCTTAAATCAATATCACCATCCTTGGCTTTATAACTGAATCTTCCATCCTGGGGAATTCTGGATTCTGCAATGTCCATATCTGACAATACCTTAACTCTGGAGATCAGGGCAGCCATATTTTCCTTGGGGACCGTGTAATACTGCTGAAGCACCCCATCCAGGCGAAAACGAATCCGTACATCCTCCACCCGTGGCTCAATATGGATATCACTGGCACCAATTCTTACCGCTTCGTTTAACAGCATATCCACGGCTGCCACTGTTTCTGTGTCATCCGCAATTTCCTTGGAAACCACCCGGGACATTTGTTCTCCATCGCCGGAAACAGCCTCCGCCAGATACCGTGAAGCGCTGTAATACAAATCAATTGCATTTTCGATTTCTTTTTCCGTTGACAGAACAAAATTGATTTCACCCCCTTCATACATCAGAGACAAATCATCCACGACACTGATGTCCAGTGGATCAGCCGATGCAACCGTCAACATGGTATCAATAGCAAACAGCGGCATAACCAGATGCTCCCGGGCATAATTCTCATCCACATACTGGAGCACCTCTTCCTGAATTTTATAGTTGGTAAGATCCAAATAAGGCATCTCCAACTGGCTACCAAGGCTTTTTAGGAGTTCTTTTTCTGTCAGGAACCCCAGTTCAATAATGGCCTTCCCCAGGTAGACACCGTGCTCCTGTTTATACTCCAGAGCTTCATTTAACTGTTCTTCCGTAATACTTCCGGCATCTACCAGAATTTCACCTAATCGCTTTTTTGTCGTCGCCACTCCAGTTCCTCCTACAGGACTAGTTTCAAATACCAGTGAATAATTTCCTCCCCCCAGAACAGGGCCAGCACCGTGCCGAGGCTCAAGAAAGGACCAAAGGGGATCCGCTGTCCAAATGCAATTCCTCTGCTGATCATCATGAGAACAAGCAAAATAATTGAAGCGGAGAAAAACGCCAGAGCGGTAGCCAGTAAACCAAACTTCCACCCGATAACCAACCCGATCAGAGCCGCATATTTAACATCTCCCATACCGAGACTTTCTTTCCGGAAAATGAACTTGCCCATCGCCCGTATTAAGAGAAATAAACCGCCCAACCCCACGGCTCCATACAGGTATAAATCCATTCCTCCCATGCCATGCCGCAGCAGGGAATAGACACCTGGAATCAATCCAGCCAGAAGGAATTCATTGGGAATAACCTGGTAATCAATATCCACGAACGTAATCACGAGGAGCAGACAGAGAAAAAGAATGTAAATAATGAAATCCAGGGTCGGGCCAAAACGCCAAAAGGTTAAATAGAACAACAATCCTGTCAACGCTTCTACCAACGGGTACCGCCAGGATATGGGCGCTTTACAGGCGGAACATTTCCCCCGCAGGATGAGAAAACTGATCAGGGGAATATTTTCCCAGGCTTTGATCTGGTGGTTGCAATGAGGACAATGGGAACGGGGACGCACCAGGGATTCATCCCGGGGCAGGCGATAAATACAGACATTCAGGAAACTTCCCACCATGAGTCCCAGAATAATCACATAAGCGGTAATCAAGCTGACACTCAGGCGGTTAGCGTGTTAATATGGTTGATAAGTTCATCCATTTTGACCGGTTTGGTCATATACAGGTCCGATCCACACTGCTCTCCAATGGCTTTGTCTTTTTCCGTATCTTTTGCCGAAAGAATAATAATGGGAATATGAGAGTACTGACTATCGAATTTTAATAACCGGCACACCTGGAAACCGTTCACGCCGGGTAACATCAGGTCTAGGATAATCAGGTCCGGTTGAGCAGCCCGGGCCAGTTCAATTCCACTCATGCCGTCTTCGGCGGTCAGGACTTCAAAACCGTTTCGTTCCAGTGCCATGCGGATAGGCTCTACAAAGAACGGCTCGTCATCCACAATCAATATGCGTTTCGCCATAGGTTATTCCTTTAATCCTCAGCCAATTCAATCACCTGACTGGTGGTATGTTTCTCCTGCGATCGGATTTGTAGTTTTAAATCGGTCGGACGGTCTGCGTAGCGAATGGCCGTATCTTCCGATATACGTCCTTCCTGGAACATCTTGAGCAGGGCCTGATCAAACAACTGCATTCCTTCCATGTTGGATTCTTCAATAGTGTGATGCAATAGTTCAATGTCCCCTTTACCAATCAGGTCCCGAACCCGGGCTGTGGTTAACAGGATTTCCAGAACGGCCGCCCGGTTCCCGTCAACGGTCGGCACGAGACGCTGGGCAATAACGGCCTGAAGAATCGAACTGATTTGGGTCCGGACCATTTCCGCCTGTCTGGAATCATAAAAACTCATGACCCGTTCAATGCACTGGGAGGCATTGGTTGCGTGAAGGGTGCTGAGGACAAGATGCCCCGTTTCCGCAAAATTCAGGGCAGCAGACATGGTGGCCTGATCCCTGATTTCGCCAATTAACAGGAGGGAAGGTGCTTCCCGCAGGGCACTTTTCAGGGCGTGTTCGTAGGAATTGGAATCAACGCCAATTTCCCGCTGATTGACCACACTTTTCTTGTGTTGATGGAGAAATTCAATCGGATCCTCCAGGGTGAGGATGTGTCCCGCCATATGGCTGTTGCGGTGATCAATCATGGCAGCCAGGGTTGTAGATTTTCCAGAGCCGGTGGAACCAACAACCAGAATCAGACCCTGTTTTTTTAACACCAGTTCGCCTAACACTGGAGGCAGATTTAATTGCTCCAAAGATAGAATTTCAGAAGTAATTCTTCGGATTACAAAAGAATCGGAGTTGCGCTGGCGGAAAAAATTCACTCGAAACCTGCCGACACCCGGCAGACTGTAGTTGTAATCCAGTTCCAACTCCCGGGCGAAAGTTTTCATCTGTTCCTCTGTCAGCATGCTTTGCTTCAGTTCGTCCAGGATCTTAGGGGTAATCTTTTCTTTTTCAATAGGATAATTCCTCCCCTTAATTTTCAACATCGGATACGTTCCAAGGGAAACAAACAAATCGGAGGCTTCCGATTCCACCATTACTTTTAGTAAATCTTTAATCTGATACATAATTCTAACTAATCAGTTGTTGGGATTTGTTTGGCAAAATCATCCGGATTGGCGACCGCTTCGAGCGCATCCCGGGGTGAAATCGACCCTTCTTTCAGGAGCCGCAGCAGGGACTGCTCCATGGTCGTCATTCCGATCTTGGCATTGGTCTGCAGAATGGAAGGGAGCTGATAAGTCTTATTTTCACGAATAAGATTGGCCACCGCCGGCGTGCCGATAAGTACTTCAAATGCGGCCACCCGTCCCCCTCCCTTCTTCGGCAGGAGCACCTGAGAGAGAATACCGACAATCGATTCACTGATCATTATCCGAATCTGGTTCTGCTGCCCGGGAGGAAACTGGTCTATGATCCGGTCCAGGGTTTTGGTGGAGTTAATCGTGTGCAATGTTCCAAAAACTAGATGTCCCGTTTCCGCCGCCGTAATCGCCAGCGAAGTGGTTTCCAGATCGCGCATTTCCCCAACAACAATCACGTCTGGATCCTCTCGCAAGGCACTCCGGAGTGCATTCGCGTACGAATGGGTGTTGGTACCCACCTCCCGGTGATTGACCAGCGACTTTTTACTGGAGTGTACAAATTCAACCGGGTCTTCCACCGTAATAATGTGTTTCCGCTCGTTGGAATTAATGTAGTCAATCAGCGTACTTAAACTAGTAGATTTACCACTGCCGGTTGGACCGGTTACAAGAATCAAACCCTTGTCCCGTAAAACCAATTCTTTAAAAATAGAAGGTAAACCAAGCTCTTCAATCGTGAACAGTTTTTCCGAAATCCTTCGGAATACGGCTGTATCACCATAATACCCTTTAAACACATTCACCCTGAAACGTCCGACACCCGGAAATTCGCAGGAAAAGTCAATTTCCAGTTCTTCTTCATACATTTTCCGTTGTTCATCGCGCATAATATCGTAGACGAGAATATGGACGTCCTCCGGCAGGAGCGGTTTCAGCTTCATCCGTCTGATTTCACCATCGATCCGCACAATGGGTGCCGAATAGGGACTCAGGTGTAAATCAGACGCATTTTTCTCTTCCATGAAACTCAGTAAATCGTAAATCTCCATAGGGATCCTGCTCTACTCCTAATCTAACTTTACAATTGTGGGTGTGATAAATATCAGCAACTCCCGCTGTTCCGTCTTTGTGGTAGTATGTTTAAAAAATCCTTTAATGAGTGGAACATCTCCTAGCACAGGAACTTTGGTCTGGCTTTCAATCTGTTGATCAAAGATGAGTCCCCCGATTAACAGAGTCTCGCTGTTATCGACCATAATCTGCGTTTTTGCTGACCGCTCAGAGATGATGGGTCGGTCCGCATCGGGTCCTGCCATCCCCACCAGGGCTTGAACGGTTGTATTAATCGTCATGGAAATAAATCGGTCCTCATTAATACGAGGTTGGACGTTTAATTCAATGTTGACTTCCTCATCCTGAAACGTTGGAGGTTGGGTACCCGTTAACCCACCCTCAGCACTGGGGACCAGGATCGGGTAGGAAGTACCTACCGATACAGTAGCAAGGGTATTGTCGAAGGTGGTGACCTGAGGCTCTTGAATCAAGCGGGTATCATCATCGGTGGAGAGAATTTCCAAAAGACTGGTGAACATGGGAAGGCTCAGGGTAGCGATTTTCAGATTGTTGTTCCCTAATTTTAACCCTCCGCCCAATTCCATAACGTCCTGTGCCGCTCCCGTAGTAGTGGCATCCCGCGGTGCAATACCGGATAAAGTACTGCGCATATTCCAGTTAATCCCCAGCCGTTCATCCAGACTCAGTTTGGTTTCGACAAATTTCACAGAAATATTGATCTGAGGGATGCGTTTATCCAGTTTATAAATCACTTCTTCAATCCGGTCAAAATTCCAGTAAACATCGGTGACCAGCAAATGGTCCGCAGCCGGGATACCCAATCCGCCGCCCGCCGCTCCAGCGACGCCAGCAGCACCGGTCGTCCCGCCCGCCGTAGTGGGTGAAATGGCACCGGTCGTGGCGGCACTTCCTCCACCGAAGGAACCCAGGAGTCCACCCAAACCTCCGGTGGCCGCTCCGCCAGTTGCTGCCGTTCCCCCTCCAGCAGCGCCCGTAATACCGCCTCCGCCCACAAACCCACCTTTGGATACGGGTGAGAATACCTGCAATTTCCCTTTAGGAGTCAGTACATTAATAATCGCCGTACTCACGGCACTGGCATCTGCATACTCCAGTTTGTAAACCCGTGTTTCCAGCTCTCCGCTCATTTCAAAGTCCGTCGGTTTCACCACCACAATGTTTTCCTGCAAGAACCAGTCATAGCCGTTAACCTTTAAAATGGCGTCCAGCGCCGCTCCGAGAGTGACATCGTTCAGTGTAACCGTAACCTTTCCCTTCACGTCATCACTGGCGATAACATTCAAATTGTTTTGGACGGCCAGCAAGCGCAGAATTTCCTGTAGATCGGCATCCCGGAAATTCAGGGAAACAGTCGTTTCAAACATGGATATGCGCCGCGCTTTCGTTCGACGCTTGACATCCTCCTGCTTGGGGCGCCAGGATATAATGACCCGGTTGCCTTCGGGAGATTCAACGCTGTATTCCGGTAAATCTGAAAACTGGAGGGTCACTTCCGTGTACCCCGGATCTATACGCCGTTCGGCAGCATCAATCCGGTACAACGGCGGCAGACTGATGTGCTTGGTGTAGTACTGCTGGGTAAAAGTCGCTTTGGGAAATTTTATTTTTAACTGGGGCGGGGACTGGGTTACAATCTCTTCATAATCAATTTTGCCTGAAAGGAAGATGATCACGCCCATCTCATCCTTTCCCTCAAAGGTGGTAATTTTCTGAACCTCCTGGGCCGTGCCAATCGCCACGAGTATCCAGAATAATGTCGAAGTAATAAGAATTTTTTTCAAAAGGGCTCTCAATTGTTAAGGGTTAGTCTAATGGTTTGTTTTCCCTGGGTGAGAATGGCATAGTTGAAGGCTATTTTTTCGACGGTATAACCCCCAATAGTCTGTCCTTCGGTCACCGGTTCCCCGTTGATGATTGCGTAACCCGTATTTCCGTGCCAAGAAATACCCGAAATTTCGAACCCCGAGGCGGCTGCCGGATTGTCACTCCCAAACAACTGATTCAACAAGCCCTTGGAATTTTCCTGTAGCGAACCGGGAGGCGCATAATAAAAAGGATCCTCCTTCCACTCCTCATCCCAATCGATTTCCACTGCTGCCAGTTGTATAACATCCTGCGATTGGGGAACCGTTTCTTCCGCCGGAGCTTTGGCAGGTACCTCCGTTAATTTCTGGACGCCCTCAACGATTGCCTCTGTAGAAAAAAATCCGCGATCAATGAAATAATAGGCCAGCACAACACCCAGGATAGCCAGCAGGACAATTTGTCTTTTATCAAGTTTTTGCATATCAGATTTTCACTTTTTCCAGGAAAATATAGGAGTACAACATGAGGTCACAGGCTAGGGTTCCTCCTTCGTCCAGGTCCGTATCAAGGGCCACCCGGGCGATATTCACCACCCCGGGGATTTCGGTAACCTCTTCCAGAAATTTTCCGATGGTTAAATAATCACCCATAATACGCATCTGGATCGGGTAACGTTCAATGTGTTTCTCGGTGAAATTCAGATTGGTTTTAATCGCCGGGAAGGTATCATCCAATAGCGGAGAAAGGGAAATCACTTTGATTTTTTGTTTATCAGCAACATTCCGGATTTCTTCCAGCACCTTCACGAAAGAATTAGGGTTGGGGAGCGCATTTTTCAGGGTATCAAAATCACTTTGAATTTGTTCGAATCGCTGTTTAATGACATCATAACTTTCGCTGATCTGGGCAATTTCCTCAAATTTCTCATCCAGCTTTTCCAGTTGTGCTTCCTTCTGACTGATTTCTTCACCGACCACATAAAACGTGTAGTACCCCCACCAGACTCCCGTGAGCACAATCAGGGCAATTAAACCGAAAAAGATAGTTTTATTATGCATACCGGGTTAAAACCTCAGTGAAAGGTTGAAAAACAGTTTCCCTTCTTCCGGTCGACTCATGTCGTCCATGATCATATCCACATCGTGAATAAAAGGCAGCGTTTCCAGTTTCATCCGGTAGTTGGTCAAATGAATGTCAGCCACAGAGGGATCTGCCTGAACGAAACCGCGAATCGATAGTTTATTTCCGTAAGTCTGCTCTCCGCTGGCATCCGAGGAAATCACCTCCTTAGTAAACGCCAGTGAAGTGAGCTCAATATTCTCCGGCGCCAGTGTGGAAAAAAGTTTCAGAAGTTTGAGTTGGTTGTTGGAGTGAATACGGTCATTCTTTAATAACTTCCGGTAATTATTCAGGATTCCGATGTCATTAATAATTTTGAAATATTCATCCACCTTGCCCGAGACATTGTTCCATTGTCTTGTCCGCATTTCGATATTGTTCCCCAGATCCTCCAGTTCCTTGTTCGCCAGGTAAGCGGTGGAACCAAAATAGGGCAGGAAAAACAGGGTCAGGACCATGGCCACTTTGGACAGGAAAATATATTTATAATTATTGATGAGATTCCGGGGCAGGAGATTGATCTTTTCGGCTCCCTTGGTGGTGAGCGCAAAATTCAGCGCATAGTCCAGCACCGATTTATCCGGACGCAGAGCCCTTCCACCAGAAACGTATCGCCCCGTCCTGATTGGATTCAACAGACCTACTTTGGTATTCAGATTCTGCCCCAGGGTTTTCACCAGGTTCGGGAAAGTGGAACCAATCCCGCAGAACAGCAGTTCCTGCCATTCCAAAGTCGGATTATCCTTTTTGAAATAATTCAAGGACCGTTCCAACTCGCGGGTAATCCGCTCCAGAACCGGTCGCAGAAATATGGATAATTTATAGAGGCTGATTCGAGTGCCTTTAATCAAACCTGCTTTCTGGTCCGGAATTCCATAGTCCCTCAAATATTCTTTGGCCATATCCGCATCAATCCGGATCGCTTCATCCCCCAGAACGATTCTTTGCATGGCGGCCGCATGGAAGTCTTCACCACCCACCGATATTTCCCGATTGAAAACCAATTGCTGATCTTTTACGACCGCTAGGGTGGTCACATTGGCACCGATGTGAATCAACACATAACAGCCCTCTTTCCGGTCCGGATAATTCTGGACAAATAGCCGCCATAGCAGGATCGGAATAGTAGAAACCAGCCTCAATTTTAAATCACTTTTATGGAAAAGGGTCGTTTCCTTTTTCAGGCTAGCCTCATCTTTTAGCCCCAGGACTATATTTCGCTTCGTCCCACCCTCTCCTCCGGACAGAACCTCCCAGGAAAGGACATTTACGTCAGGGTTATAGCCCATATTCTTCTTAGCATTCCATTCAATCACATCTTTTAATTCACTGTCCTTCAGTTCGGGGGTCTGCAAGATGTGCGTCTTCGGATTTCCTTCAGAAGAATACAAGGCACCGTAGGCGGTTTTCTTAATCTTTTTATCCACATACGTATCCAGGACGTACAGGATTAATTCGTCCATCTTCTCAATCGTTTTATCTTCCGTCTTATACGGCAAATTGAATAATACCTGATTTTCAAGGTCGAAATGATTCAGATTCGATTTCAGATACAGCAGACGCAAGTAATTCTTTCCGTAATGAATTGTAATCTTGTGGCGGGATTCATTAAACAACTGGAAAAAGGTAGTCACATAACTGTCAAAATCGAATTTTTTCCCATTTCCCTGTTCCGCCAGGGTAGAAAACAGGGATTCATCGAAGGGTACCGGTGGAATTTCCGGCTCCGGTTCCGGTTCTGGTTTCGCCTTGGGTTTCTGAATCTGTTTCAACAGCTCCTGGGAATGGGGCGCTTCCTGCTTGCCCCGTTTAATTTCGATGGAGGATTTTGAAATGGACGAACCGGTGGTTTTAGGAACTTTTTTAATCAGCTCTTCAACGCTGGGTTTGGCTTGATCAGCCTGTTTTTGACTTGCCTGTGGTTTTTCATCGGATGGAGACGGTTTTTCCTCTTTTTCAGTCGTCTTTTCCGGCTTGGGAGGGGGAACCGCCTTTTTCTTAACCGCAGGTTGGGCTTTCGCCTTTTCTTCCTCTTTCTTTTCCTCTTTTGTATCCGGCTTTTCGTCCTCCTGGATGTGTTCCAGCGCTTTCAGGATGGATTTCGCCGTGGAATCGCTTTCCTCGGCAGCCTGTTTTTCAGCTTCCGGGGCAGGGGCGGTTTTCTCTTCCGGTTCCGCTTTTACCTCTTCCTTGGTCTCTGCCTTTTCCGCTTCCTCAGACTTTGACGGCGGAGGTTTTGTCTCTACCTGCTGAGACCGGAGCAAGTCCAGTAACCGGTTCGTAGCGAGATCGGATTCTTTTTCTTTTGGGTCAGTCATTACTGAATTCAGTTGATTTAAAACGCTCAAAGGCCAGATTGGCATCCACACACTTTTTGTCCTGCACAAGCATATCAATAATCAGAGTGTGGCAAAGTACCACCACTTTCCGAGGAAAACCCATGGTTTGTTCATGAATGATCTCCTTGGCTTCCTCCGTGAACAGCTTGCCATTTTTATCGCCCGCTACTGCCAGCCGATGATTAATAAACTGGATCGTGTCTTCCTTCTCCATCGGTTTTATGAAATATCCGAAAGCAATCCGGTCTTTGAAATTTTCATGTTTATCCAGCAACTCCTGAAACTCGGGCTGGGCAAAAATGATGACCTGAATCAGCTTTTGGTCGTTGGTTTCAAAATTGAGCAACGTCCGGATAATTTCAATCTGGGCCGAACCCATTTTTTGACCTTCGTCAATTACCAGGACAATCTGACGCTTGGAATTGAGAGAATTGTCGATCAGAAAATGTTCGATCCGATCCATCATCTCCGCCTGGTAGGTTTCAGGACCTTTAATGCCGAATAGTTTCTGGAGGTAAATCAGGAATTCCTGGGTATTTTTCCAGGTGGGATCCAGGATCAGGAAGAATTTGTAATCCCGACCGAATTCCACAAACCGGCCCAGTAACAGGCGGGACAAAGTCGTTTTTCCAATTCCCACTCCCCCGATCACTACATTAAGACCCCGGTTCAGGCGGAGGGATATTTCCAAGCGATTCAGACATTCACCGTGGCTTTTGGAGTGGTAAAAAAATTCAGGATCGGGAGCCATGGAGAATGGCTCTTTCTGGAGTCCGAGGATTTCGTAATAATTCATGATTTCTCTACCACATCTCCAATATCAATTATGTATCACGTTGGGAATTGTATTACTTAAATAGGCATCCATCGTGTCCAGCAACCTGTTTTTATCCACCGGTTTTTCCAGGATATCCACCACGCCTAATTCCTTCAGTTCCTTATTAAATTTTTCAGTCGTGTGGGCGGATAAAACCACCACACGAATATGTTTCATCCGTTCGTTCGAACGTATAATGCGCAGAAACTCTAAGCCATTAATCCCGTTCATTACCAAATCCAACAGCACAATTTTTGGCTGGGAATCCTGAAGGCGGGTGTAACCGTCAAATCCATTGGAGACCACCTCGAATTTCAGGTTTTGATAATGGCTGTTTAGAGTGTAAACAATCCGATCCCCGTGTTTAGTATCGTCGTCAATGATCAGTACGTCAGGACCGTTAGAATCTTCCCCGAAAAATTCCGCTTCATAGATAAAGCCCTGCTTATTGATAAAATTGATGAAGGCATCGCGGGCGATACGGTAGTGTCCGGAGGGAGTCGTAAACGCCTGTAACTGACCATGTTTGATCCAGTTTTTTACCGTATTGACGTCCACTTCACAGTAGCGTGCAATATCACCGGTGGTGAAATATTTCCTGGGTTTATTCACCGGAAGGGCTATGTATTCACAGAATTAATGATTTTCACAATTATACGCAAATTAATGATCGCCATCCATTAACAGCAAGGAAGTATTTCAGGTAAAAGAAAAAACTGAAATCAGCTAAAGAATAAATTTAATTGTACGCAGAACCTCAAAATAAACGGTCGTTTGAAACATAACTGTTTTCCCGTCCACCAGTTCACAGCCGGGATAAAAACTGGCCCGGTAAGCATCCCGGGCATGTAAAAACCGAAGGCGCACCTCAAATTCCTCCGGCAGGTTCACTACACCGTGTTCCAATCCACCGGACAGAGCTGACAAGGCGGTTCTCTTAATTTTTTCCTGGGCTTTCTCCGGGTGCATGTTAACGGTGGAGTCACCAATCCCCGTCTTCACAGCAACGGTGGCAATATGAGGATTAATATACTCCACCTCTTCCGTTAATGCCTTGTCTCCCGTGACCAGGGCAACGGGGATTTGCATCGTGGCTGCCCAGTAACTGAACAGTAGAAATTCCGAACTCTCCCGTTCATTGATCCACAATCGTTCCAGTTTGGCTGAACTCATGGTATGAGCCAGGGGATTACCGCCGGAACCGGCCCAGGAATGGTAGCCGATAAATAACAGGGCATCAAAAGATTCATCAAGTTCCTGGACCATGGATGCAGGATGCCCGCTCCACCCCCTGATAAGCTGGGTACCAGCAGGCAGGTCCTCCGGAAGTAGATTCCGGCCCGTGGAATGGGCATCTTTCACCCAGATTTCAGTCGCCCCCGCTTCCAGACATCCCTGGCAGGCAGCCGCAACCTCTGCCCCCATCTGTCGCCGATGGACTGGATAATCCAGGTGCGACCGGGTCACTTCGTTCCAGTGATTTACACCAGCGATGCCCTCCATGTCAGCACTGATATAGATTTTCATTTCGTCTCCATACTGTTAATCCAAATTCCGGTGGCAGAATCTATGAACGAAAGGCAAATTCTTTCGGCTCAAATTATTCTACTTTACTTCCATTTGTTCATTTAATTGGTTTTATTCTGGTGTCCGGTGGGACCAAATTTCATCATGTCAAATCGTATGCCAGCCGTCCTTTTCCTGGAAGACAGCCGAGTTTTTCACGGATTTTCATTGGGATCACCGGGTGAAACCGCCGGTGAACTCTGTTTCAATACAGGGATGACAGGCTACCAGGAGATTCTTACCGATCCCTCCTATTGTGGCCAAATTGTCACCATGACCAGCGCCCATATTGGCAATTACGGCGTGAATCGGGGAGATGTGGAATCGGATCGCATCCAGGCAGCCGGATTCGTTATAAAAGAGGAATCCGAATCCCCCTCCAACTGGCGGGCGCACCAATCCCTGGGCGCTTATCTCCGGGGAAATAACATCGTCGGAATCCAGCAAATTGACACCCGGGCACTCACCAAGCATCTGCGGTACAAAGGAGCCATGAATGGCATCATCTCCACCGTTGACTTTAACCTGAAGTCTTTGAAACGAAAGGTCACTGCCCACCCCTCCATGACGGGGCTGGATTTGGTACAGAATGTCACAACTAAAAAGACGGTTCCGGTTGATACTCTGTTCCGGAAAAAAGATTTCATCGGGGCTATGCCTGGCAAACCACCTGCGTTTAAAGTGGCTGCTCTTGATTTCGGCATCAAGTGGAATATCCTGAGGATCCTGATTCAAAAGGGGTGTTCCGTCACCCTCTACCCCGCCGGTACTTCAGCCAGTGATCTATTGGCGGATCAACCGGATGGAATTTTTTTATCCAACGGTCCCGGTGATCCTGCCGCCGTCACGTACGCCATCAACACCGTCAAACAGCTCCTGGGGAAAGTTCCCCTGTTTGGTATTTGCCTGGGACATCAGATATTAGCCCTGGCTCTGGGAGCCCGCACCTATAAATTAAAATTTGGACACCGGGGGTTGAACCATCCCGTAAAACATCTGGCAACCGGACGGATTGAAATCACCAGCCAAAATCACGGTTTTGCTGTGGATTTGGATTCCCTGCCTCCCCGGGTGGAACCGACTCACGTGAATCTGAGCGACCAAACGCTGGAAGGCTTGCGTTGCAACCATTACAGGGCTTTCTCGGTCCAGTACCACCCGGAGGCTGGTCCTGGTCCCCACGATTCCCGTTACTTATTCCAGGAATTCCTAACCCTCATGTCCTCCTGATTGTATGCCGAAACGGACCGATATTGACTCCATTTTAATCCTGGGGGCGGGACCGATTGTGATTGGTCAGGCCTGTGAATTTGACTACTCCGGCACCCAGGCAACCAGAGCCATAAAAGAAGAAGGTTATCGTGTAATCCTGGTCAACTCCAATCCTGCTACCATCATGACGGACTCGAATCTGGCCGATCGCACCTATATTGAACCCCTTACTTTAGAATATGTGGCTGCCGTCATAAAAAAAGAAAAACCGGATGCCCTGCTCCCCACCGTGGGGGGACAGACAACCCTCAATCTGGCTATGGAACTACAGGCCAGCGGTGTGCTGAATCAATTCGGTGTCGAACTCATCGGTGCCCAGACCTCCGCCATCGAAAAAGCAGAGGACCGGGAAAAATTTAAATCTGCCATGGAGGTGATTGGAATCCCCACCGCCAAAGGCGGATTTGTCCGTTCCAGGGAGGCGGCCCGGACCCTGATGGAAAGCATGCATTTCCCCGTCATTATTCGCCCTTCATTTACCCTGGGCGGATCGGGAGGCGCTACCGCCTACAATGAAGAGGAATTCCAGCAACTGCTTGAAAACGGGTTGCAAACCAGTCCCATCGGCGAGGTACTGCTGGAAGAATCCTTGTTGGGCTGGAAAGAATTTGAACTGGAAGTCATCCGGGACCGGTCGGATAATGCCATCATTGTCTGTCCCATCGAAAATATTGATCCCATGGGAATTCATACAGGAGACTCGATTACAGTAGCTCCCGCCATGACGTTATCGGATAAGGAATTCCAGCAAATGCGCAACTGGTCCATCGCCTGTTTACGGGAAATTGGGGTGGACACGGGCGGCTCTAACGTTCAGTTTGCCGTTAATCCCGAAAACGGGCAAATGGTAATCATTGAAATGAATCCACGGGTCAGCCGTTCTTCGGCTCTGGCCTCCAAGGCAACCGGCTTCCCCATTGCCAAAGTGGCGGCAAAACTGGCGGTCGGTTACACTCTGGATGAATTGCCGAATGAAATTACAGGTGAAACGCTAGCCGCTTTTGAACCGGTCATTGACTATGTGGTTACGAAAGTCCCCCGGTTCAATTTTGAAAAATTCCCCACCGCCTCGGGACATCTGGGCGTCCAGATGCAATCCGTGGGCGAAGTTATGGCCATCGGAGGTACTTTCCGGGAATCCCTTCAGAAAGCATTTCGTTCGCTGGAAGTTGGTCTGGACGGCCTTACTCCCAAACCCCTGGCGGAAGGCGACCCCGACGTCAGCCGGGGACGCCCGTTAGATATGAAGTCCCTCCGACTGGCCACCACATTTCGTCTTCTGAAAATCAGGCAAGCCTTCACGGAAGGCAGGACCGTAGAGGAAATTCATGAGATCACAAAAATCGACCCCTGGTTTCTGGAACAAATCCGGCAGATTTCACTCCCTTCCAGCAATGGTCATGATTTATTTGACTTAAAAAGGGATGGTTTTTCCGATCGCCAGTTGAGCCGGATGTTCCAGACAACGGAAGAAGTCATTCGAGCGGAAAGGCTGAAGCATCATCTGAAACCGGTCTTTAAAACCGTGGACACCTGTGCGGCGGAATTTGAAGCAAAAACGCCCTACTGTTATTCCACGTACGGGGAAGAACACGATATTGAACCTCTTCCGGGGAAAAAGGTCATGGTTCTGGGCGGAGGCCCTAACCGGATTGGTCAGGGGATTGAATTTGATTACTGCTGTGTTCAGGCTGTCTTCGGACTGCAGGAGCAAGGTTTCAGAACGATTATGGTGAACTGCAATCCGGAGACGGTTTCTACCGATTTCGACCTGGCGGACCGGCTCTACTTTGAACCCATTACGGTGGAAGATATTCTGCACATCGTTGCGTTTGAAAAGCCGGATGGTGTTCTGGTTCAATTCGGGGGTCAGACGCCTCTGAAGATCGCCAGGGATTTACAGGAGGCGGGCGTTCCCATCTGGGGGACTTCACCGGACAGCATCGACCTGGCAGAAAACCGGGAGAAATTCGGGAAAATCCTGGACCGGTTGCACATCACCCGCCCTGAATACGGTACAGGCCGCTCCCTGGAAGAAGTAACAGCCGTGGCAGAACGAATCGGCTACCCCGTTCTGGCGCGACCCAGTTACGTTTTGGGAGGTCGAGCCATGGAAATCGTCTACAGCACGGACCAGTTAATGGACTATGTTGCCCGTTCCGCCGACGTAACCCAGGGGCATCCGATCCTGATTGATGAATTCCTGGAAGATGCCTTTGAATTTGACGTGGACGCCCTCTGCGATGGAGAAACCGTTTATATCGGCGGAATCATGCAACATATTGAGGAGGCGGGAATCCACTCTGGTGATTCAGCCTGTGTCCTCCCCCCCTACAAAATCAGGACCAGTACGGTCGAAGAAATCGAAGCGATCACCCGCCAGCTGGCCCTGACGCTGGAGGTGAAAGGACTCATTAACCTGCAGTTTGCTTTCAAGGAGGAAAAACTCTACGTTCTCGAAGTGAACCCCCGGGCCAGCCGCACGGTCCCCTTTGTAAGCAAAGCTACGAATGTACCTTTGGCTAAGATCGCCGCCCAAATCGCCACCGGTCTTCAATTAAAGGATCTTCATCTACCCGCATGGGATTCCCATCGCCATATTGCTGTTAAGGAAGCGGTGTTACCGTTTAACAAATTCCCGGAAGAGAATATTTTTCTGGGACCAGAGATGAAATCCACCGGCGAAGTGATGGGTCTGTCCCGAAGTTTGGGAGATTCCTATGGGCGAGCCTCTCTTGCAGCAGGGAACCGGTTACCGAAGACGGGAACCATATTTATTTCCGTGAACGATCACGATAAATTTAATGTAATTCCCATCGCCCGGGATTTAATCGAACTGGGATTTGAAATTGTAGCGACCAGCGGCACCCAGAAAGAACTGGTTCGGAACGGGATCCCCGCCACGTCCATTTTCAAGGTTGGGGAAGGCAGACCGGACGTGGTGGACGGAATTAAAAATGGGGAGATCCACCTGGTTATCAATACACCATTGGGGAAAAAGTCCCGCTTTGACGAAGAGGCTATCGGCAAAGCCGGTATAAAAAAAGGGGTAAATGTGATTACCACCCTATCGGGGGCCCACGCCGCCATCCGGGCGATCCGAAGTGGGGGGAAACGGGTGGTCCGGCCGCTACAGGATTACCACACGTAAATCCGTAAAATGATTGATTTTATTGGGTTCAGACGAGGATGGAGGGAGGCTCCGGTCTGGTTTTTACAATCGCTTCAATCGCTTCCATGAGTTCCGGGGTGAACTTTTCCAGATAGTCCAGCGTTTTCAAGTTCTGGACGAGTTGTTCTACCCGGGAAGCCCCCAGAATCACGGTACTGACGTGAGGGTTCTGAAGACACCAGCCCAGGGCCAGATTTACGAGAGGAAGCCCGTTTTTATCTGCCAGCCCTTTTAACTGCTGTACTTTCTCCAGCCGATTTTGCCCCTTGGAGGATTGAAACTGCTGCTTCAGCCATTCATAACCAGGGAGGTTTACCCTGGATTGCTCCGGAATACCGTCATTGTACTTCCCGGTCAACAGTCCCGATGCCAGGGGCGACCAGGTGGTGGTCCCCAGCCCTTCATAATGAAACAAGTCCAAATATTCCCGCTCCATTTTGAGGCGCTTAAATAGATTGTATTCCGGTTGTTCCATGGTTGGGGGTGTGAGTCCATAGCGGCGGGCAATATCCATGGCAGCCTGAATCTGGGATGCCTCCCATTCGGAAGTGCCCCAGTAGAGAATTTTTCCCTGGAGAATGAGCGTATGTATGGCCCGAACTGTTTCTTCCAGGGGCGTATCCGGGTCCGGTCGGTGACAGAAATACAAATCCAGGTAATCCACCTGGAGTCGGCGTAAGGCTCCATGACAGGCTTCGACGACGTGTTTAAAACTGAGACCGCGCTGAGTCGGTTTATCGCCGCCCATGATCACTTTGCTGGAGACACAGAAACTGTCCCGTGAAAAGCCCAGTTTTTTCAGGGCCTTACCCATGATAATTTCAGATTGTCCCCGGGCATAAACTTCTGCATTGTCAAAAAAATTCACGCCGGCATCATAGGCGGTCTTTATCATTTCAACCGCCACTGCTTCATCAATCTGAGTCCCGAATGTCACCCACGAGCCGTAGGAGAATACGCTCAGTTTTAAACCGGACTTCCCCAGCTTTCGATACTGCATTTCCCTCATGAAACCGGTCTTCCCGCCTCAATCCACCGTTCACTGATATTCCACAATTTCTGAACGGCGCCCTGATGGTAGGATGCGTCGGAGCTTGGGACAGCTTTTTGCTTTTCAAAATATTTCCCGGTCATGCCCTCCACCTCCGGTGAAGAGGTGAGATAAATACTGGTCTCGGCTCCCCGATTAACGTTGATGGCTGTCAGGGCTTTCGCCACCTTCATGCCGATTTTAAACAAACCATGGTTATTATCCCCAAATCCGGTCCTGACGAATCCGGGGTGAAGGCAGTTAACGGTGATCTGGTCCGGGTCCAGTTGAGAAGCCAGGGAATAGGTAAACATGATATTGGCCAGTTTGGATTGCTGGTAGGCCTTCCAGCCGGAAAAAGATTTTTCGCTATTAAGGTTTTCAAAATCCAGTTCAACCCCACGGTGAGCATCGGAGGCCACGTTCACAATCCTGGCCTTTGATGTTTGTCGCAGCAGGGGCATTATTTCTTTTGTGAGAAGAAAATAATTTAAATGATTCAGAGCGATCGTCCGTTCAAAACCTTCTTCTGTGAGCCCATAGGTACTGAAAAAAGCTCCCGCATTATTCACCAGTACATCCACGTGATCGTATTTCTTCTTCAGGGCTTCCGATACCTGCCGAATATCTTTCAGAAGGGAAAGATCAGCCGCGAAAAATTCGATCTTCTCATTGCCCGTTTTTTCAATGAGTTCCTGTCTGACGAATTCCCCCTTTTCCGGATTTCGACTGACCAACGCCACTTCCGCGCCCATTTCAGCCAGGGCAGCGGCGGTTAATTTCCCAATTCCATTGGTGCTGCCGGTAACAACACAGATTTTATCGTTCATAGATGCTTTCCATATGTATTATTGAAGTGATCCTGTTGTGAATTAAGGAAATTTACGACGAGCGGAATTCATAATCCCCCTGCTATGAACTCCGAATAAAACATTATCGGGGAATTGTTAATACCGGAGCAATAGGGTAATTCCGATGCCGGTATGTTTCATATTATCTTTGCTGGGACCAGATTTACCGATGTCGGCCATCCCGTGATAATAAGTGGCTCGCAAACCCACCTGGGAGGTGAAATAGTAATCCAGACCCACAATGACCCCGTAATCAAGACTGACCTCGTCTCTATTAATTGTATCTTTTTCCTCACCGATAGTACCATTCAGAAACTGGCCAATCTGAAGGCCACCGAGAACAGTTAAGCGCTTAAAAGGAGAATAGGGAAACAGGCCGTACACATTCAAGTAATTAAAAATCATGGGAATCGTTTGCTGCCCGTCCGGTCCGAAATCAAACTCAAATGTGGAACCCCGCTGAACCACCCCCGCCCCTGCGACCAGTGGTCCCACTTTTCGTTCCATACCGACGGAAAATCCAGTTTTCATCTTTGTGGTCAGGAAGGCATCGTAATCCCTGCTGTTCATCTGGATATTGCCCAGATTCACACCGCCAACCAGGGATCGATTTGCCTGGGCAGCCAAAGTAGAAATAAGAAGGATTGTCAGAGCGGCGACGCAGGATCTGAAGAGCGTGTTCAGCTTTGTTTTTATCATTTGAACGGTTCCATTATTTGGTTAAAGCTGGTGGATTTATTGACAGCACCCCAATGATTCCCATATTACTATGGGTTGAATCTGTTGGAAATCCGGATATGAGAAGGAATTGGACGATTCCATCCCGACGGTGATTCCTGGCACTATAGGACTAAAATGGTCCTAATTATCAGAAATCCCATAAACAGGTTACAATAAAGTCTCTTCATTTAAAACAACATTGGTTGCCAGTTTTTCTCATATTAAGAATTCAAATCCCGATACAGGTCACAGTATAGTTAAAAAAGGCACTATGCCCTCTAAACAAACCATCCTGAATATCATTCCTATGTTTATCATCTTTCCAATGGGGGTGAACAATTTGAAAAAACAATTCGGCATGGTGGTGATCCAGGGTTCCGTGGGGGCGGTAATGGACCATTCTGCGTCAGGGTTACGGTTCAAATCCAGATATTGACTCAAGCGAAATCAGGAGCAACCGGAAATATTTCAAAAGTATGGTATTCCCACAATATATCCATAAAGAATGAGACCGGTTCTGTCTGGAACTGGAAAACATGAATAAGAGTGTAACCCGACCCCGGCGGAATAACCAGTCGCTTAGTTTAGACTTAATATTCAGTGTGAAATCCCCTAAATAAGAAACCCCGACTTCTCGTCGAGAAATCAGGGTTTTTCCTCTGTAGCGGGGGCTGGATTCGAACCAGCGACCTTCGGGTTATGAGCCCGACGAGCTACCAGACTGCTCCACCCCGCGTCATGAATGCTTAAGTTTTCTGCTTAAAAAACGCCCGCAAACTTAGGGGATTTTTTCCTGGGAAGCAACCGGGTAAACGCCTATTTCCCGGTGATTCGCACTTCAATGACCAGATGATCCGAATAGCCGCCCAGAAGTCGTTTTCCGACCCAGAAACGGAAAGGATAATGGGCGAATTTCCCCTCCTGCTGACGGTATTTTCCCCGGTCCAGGATTGTGACAGCATCAGGCGGGATGAATAAGCCTTCCTGATCCTGAAGCCCCGGGCTTACAATAAACTGATCCAGGAAAAAATCCTTCCCTCTGTAAACGTAAGTACCCTTCCCGGGTGATCCCACCATCGGTTCCATCAGACTCACCAGTCCCGCCGCCTTCAGGGACTGGACATTGGAATCATCGGGATTTTCATTGAAATCGCCCAATAAAAGAATTTCCGCCAGGGGATTTCCCTTCAAAATTTTAGCGACCTCCGCCACAATTAAATTCGCCGTTGCTGCCCGCTTGGGGATGGCTTTTTCCTTCCCACCCCAGTTAGAGGGCCAGTGGTTCACAAACAGATGTAAAACCTGCCCATCAAATTTGCCCTTCACATACAGGATGTCCCGGGTGCGGTCACCTTTTGGCAGGGGATTCCTAATCGGTTTGCTGTCCAGGACTTCAAATTTTTCCGGGTCGTAAAACAGGGCACAGTCAATCCCCCGTTCATCCGGGGAATCGTAATGAATGATCTTGTAATTCCGCCCGGTATAAGCCCGGTTCAAGGCTTCCATCATGCCTCTGTTTTCCACTTCACAGAGGCCGATGACATCGGCATCCAGGTCCCCCAGCACTTCGGCACAGTGTTTCAACTTCAGGTCATAGATCTCCTGTGTTACACCTTTCGATCCTCCCAGAGCGAATTCTTCATCCCGTGTCCCCGGGTCATCTTTCAGATCAAAAAGATTCTCCGTATTCCAGAAGCCAATTTTCAAGGGTTTCGGTGTCTGGCCACACGCCGATACGGCCAGCAGCCAGGTGATCGCCATCACAAAAAGGACAACTTTATAATCTTTTTTCATTTTAATTGGAACCTTTCCGGTAAAACGGTGTCTAAGACCATGGAACGAGCGCGGTACTTTCTCTTGCCAACTCCTTTTACCTTGATACCCTCCTTGGTTTGGCGCGCGCTCGTTCCTTTATTTTTATGTGAAGGAGTTCTCCGAACCGCCCACGCAATTCCCGATGAAATTCTTTCCATTTTTCCAGGGGGATTTCAATTTCCATCCTGACCGTTTCAGCCGAGCGATCGGCAACAATTTTTCCTCTGAATTTGCCACTGATCCAGCTAATATCACCATAAAATTCCAGCGGGCCTGAAACCGAGACCACCTTTTTGGAAATCAAGGGAAGCAGTTCCGCCCTGGTCAAAACTTCTCTGGCAGCACGGCGGTAGGCGTCGGTTAAACCTTTTTTCCCCAGCTGAACACCTCCGAAATAACGAACGACAAACACAGCCGCGTTAATCACAGCAGCCGCTTTCAATTGATTCAGGATGGGCCGACCCGCCGAGCCGGAGGGTTCACCTCCATCGGAGCTGGCTGAAGTGGCAATTCCGTTCTGTTCCAGGATCCGCCCCCAGCAAATGTGACGTGCATTGGGATGCTTGCTCCGGAGACGACGAAAAAAATCCTGGAAATCAGTCATACAGGTAATCGGCGTTAGGAAAGCAATAAATTCAGAACGCTTTTCACGATAAGAAAATTCTACCGGTCCCGAGGGAATATATTTCATTTCTTCCTGAAGGACAGCCGCAGGGGAACTCCATTAAATTGAAAGGTTTCTCTCAGACGATTTTCCAGAAACCGTTTGTAATGTTGTGGAATCAGGGAAGGGAAATTGGTGAATACGGCAAAAACAGGGGGTGCCTGATGAACCTGAACCATGTAATTGAGTTTGATCACTTTGCCCTGAACAGCCGGGGGCGGTTGCTGGCGGAAGATCTGTTGGAGAAACTCGTTCAGTTTTGAAGTGGATACCTGTTTCTGACGGGCTTCGTATACCTGGTAAGCCTGGTCCAGGACGCGGGAAATCCGCTGCCGGGTCAGGGCAGACACGTACAAAATAGGATAATCCTCCAATGCTTTAAACTGGCTCGAAATTTCCCGGGTGAACTCACTCATGGTATGGGCGTCCTTTTCCACCAGATCCCATTTATTCACCACCAGAACCAGTCCCTTTCCTCTTTTGATTACCAGATCCACAATGGCTTTATCCTGTTTACCAAAACCTTTTTGAGCATCAATCAGCACCAGGACCACGTTACTGTGTTCAATAGCCCGCCGGGCTCTCACATTGGAATAGAATTCGATACTGTCATTGACCCGGGATTTCTTCCGTAAACCGGCCGTATCTACCAGAAAAATTTCCTTGCCGTACCATTTAAGGACCGTATCAATGGAATCTCTGGTCGTCCCGGCGATCGGAGTAACGATGGACTGTTCTTTCTGCAGCAGGGCATTCACCAGGGAAGATTTACCCACATTAGGCATCCCCACAATGGCCAAACGCATCCCCGATTTCTTTTCCTCCACCAGTTTCAACGGCAGATTCAGAAACTCCAAAATACGATCCAGGAGATCCCCGGTTAGACGACCATTCAGGGCTGACAGGGGAGCCACCGGTTCAATACCCAGTTCAAAGAAGGCATGAATCTGTTCATCCTGGTGCAGACCGTCGCATTTATTTACCACCAGAATGACCGGTTTTCCCGCTTCCCGAATGAGTTGAGCCAGATCGTGATCAACGGGGGTAGGACCGGTTTTTCCGTCCACCATGAAAAGAATCAGGGAGGCTTCATCAATGGCAGCACTGGCCTGGGCCCGAACAGCGGCATTAATCACCTCCGTATCTTCCGGGATATAGCCACCCGTATCCACAAAGGTAAATTGCCTTCCGATCCATTCCACATCGCCATAAATCCGGTCCCGGGTGATTCCTTCGGTGGGGTCCACAATTGCTTTCCGCTGTTTCAGCAGCCGATTAAACAAAGTGGATTTCCCCACATTCGGACGACCGACAATTGCAATCACTGGTTTACTCATTTCAGCTCCAGGCCCAAAAAATTTGACATCATTCTTAGGCTGAAAATTCGGTGATAATTTTAAAAAACGCCTGGGGATCATCCGGGGTGACTTGAAAAGGCGTATTCAGAGCGTCGGCAATGTCCTCCAGCTCCATATCATCCAGCGTCACGGTTCCCGTTTCACTGAATATTCGGTCGCTGAACAGGACCAAATCCCCCAGGTCCCGGTCCTTTAACTGGGACACAATATCCTGCCCGGTTAATAATCCCGTCACAGTCACTTGTTCCGAACCAAAAAAATCGTTCCGAATAAGCTGATAATTCACCTGTAATCCGGGGACCGCCTCCAACAATGGAATGAATCGTTCCCGGAAATAATCAGCAATGAGAGTTCCTGACCCAATGGTGATTTTAAGGGGCTGTTCCAATTTGACTGTTTCCGGTTTCACGCCATTTTTCCACAGTTGCATGAAAGTTGCCACCTGACCTACGCCATTTTCCACCAGATCTGTGTTTTCGTAATATTCCACTGGCGGCAGTTCAGTACCTACCCGGAGAAACCATTCATCACTGGGGAACAGGAATCGTTTCCCATCCGGAAGCCGGTATTTCTGATCCAGGCGACGAATCGTCTTAAGGAACTCCCGGGCATACTCTCGGGTAACCGGTGGAATGAAAGGCAGTCCCTGCCGGTGCCCGGTCAGACCCACCGGTACGATGGAAAGCGAACGGGCCTGAGGTACAAACCGGTGAATATCCCTGATGGTCTGCTCCAGAACTTCCCCATCGTTCCACGTCGGACAGAGCACAATCTGGGAGTGAAGTTCAACCCCGTTCCGGGTCAGATATTCAAACTTTTTCAACAGGTAATCATCTTTTTTATATAGAAACATTTTTCGGCGCAACGCCGGGTCAGTCACATGCACCGAAATATATAGAGGGGAAAGACGCTGTTCCACAACCCGCTGCAATTCTTTCCAGCCCATGTTGGTCATGGTAATGTAATGACCATAGAGGAAGGACATGCGAAAATCACCATCCCGGAAATACAGGGCATCCCGCATTCCTTTTGGATTCTGATCCACAAAACAGAAAATGCAGTCATTAGCACATTTACGGATTTTAAAATCCTTGAATTCCAGCCCCAGATCGTCATCATAATCCTTTTCAATCGTAAACGAGGCCACCTGGTGATTCCTCCTGATTTTCAGGACCAGGTGTTCTTCGGCCACTTTGAAACGGTAATCAAGGATGTCCCGCACCCGGGAGCCGTTAATAGCCTCTACCTGGTCGCCGACCTGCAGACCCAAGCGGGCGCCAATACTGTTTTGATTGACGTGGGTGATTTTCATAGCCGTGAATTTACGGTAAAAGGCTAACTCTTCTCAGCCTAGTATGGAATTGGGAATAACTACCTTTGTAATTGGAATAATTTTTAAAAAAAATGAATCGTTTGTGACCACAATCACAGTTAATGAGACCAAAGTCTCCCTAAACTTGAGCGGTTGCTATAGATTGCTTACTGTCATGTACACCTGGGTTTGGATTATAGAAAAGGGGACGCTCAATCCACGTCCCCTTTTCACTTCACCTCTTTTTCCCTCCGCTGATAAACCACACCCCGCTTCTTTAAATAATTTAGAATGTAGTTAAGACATCCCCTTTCACCTCCGACTATTTCGGGAGGGAAAACCCCCTTTTTTGTGAATCCCCTATCCAGAAGGAGATTCACCATGGCGGTGGCGGTGAATCCAGTGGTGCGGGCCATGGAGGTAAATCCAGTTACGGGGTCAGTTTCATCAAATAAATGAACGTGGATTTCCACCTTCACACCCTTTTTTTCGCCCTGAATCTCAATCTCCATTACGGTGAATTCTTCCTCGCCCGGCAGGAGCTTCCAGGTGTCGGTCAATAGCGTTGCCGTCAGCGCCAGCGGCTGGACCGTCTCTCCCGTTTTCAACCGGATTTCCTCCCGGTTAAAGAAACCGGTTGATTTCAGCAAATCCATTAAGGCCGCATGACCCGGATAGCGGAGCGTTTTCTCTACCATGTTGGGAATGTGCGCCATGGTGGAAAGCAGGGAGCGTAGCCCATCGGTGTTGAAAGCTTCCAAATCTCCGACTGGTGGGATATGGACTTGTTCAATATCCGAAAGGGCGGGTCTGGTCTCCACCACCCCATTCACCATGATTCGGGCGGGTCGGGTATATTCCTCCAGAACATCCAAAGGTGAGAAGGGCGCCTTGTAGTGAAACGGGGGCTGTGGATGTTTCGGTAAACCGCCCACCAGACAGCGGAAAGTGTGCACCTTCAACAAGCGATTGTAATACCCGAGAATCAGGTTACTCATCCCCGGGGCCACCCCGCTGTCCACCACAATAGTGATACCTTTCGCTTCGGCGGAAGAATGTAATTCCAGCATATCTTCAGGCATGAAGGAAATATCCACACCGTTTTTTCCCGCTTCTATGATGGTCCTTAGGGTCTCGAAACCCAGAAACCCTGGGACGGCACATAAGACCAGTTCCGCCGGTTCCAGCCATTGCAGTAAGGCACCCTGATCGGTGACATCCAGAACCTTAACCTGAATTGATGGCTGACGGCTTTGGATCATCTCAAGAGCATCGGGATTCCGATCAGCCAGGAAAACATCATGATTCCCGGCCAAGTCCAGCGCCATGGTGGAACCGACCATACCCGCTCCAAGAATGTGGATCTTCGCCACCTTTAGGGCTCCTGATTGTGGTACAACATATATTTCGCCGTCTCATACAGACCCCGGGCCATGGATTCAAAAACCTCAGTTTCTTCCGGGTGAGCTTCTTTGAGGTCCTTTAATGGCGTTTCAGACCAGATATCATGAAAACGAACGTCCGTTCCGTCGTGATACATTGTCAAATAATAACGTTCTCCAATCACGCCGATTCGGGGGTAGGCATGTTTTCGATTCACGGTTAAAGCCCAACGGTTTCCCGGATAGCGCCGATGGAGTAAATCTTCCCCAAGGGTCTGATTGTTAAAGGCAATTCCTGCCAGACCGGCCGCCGTGGGCATCAAATCACACAGCCAGGCAATATCATCCCGGACAACACCTCCTTTTATCCGGGAGGGTCCATAAATAATGAGTGGTACATTATAAGAACGCAGTTTAAGGTCGAAATCTGCTTTAGGCATGTGGCGAGCCCAGGGGTCGGAGGTGCCGTGATCGCCGAAAAGAAAAAAGATGGTATTTCTGAAATAATCCGCCTGGGAGGCGTAAGAAAAATAATCACCAATGGCATTGTCCAAAAGACGTATGGCATTGTATTGACCCACCGATTTAAAACCGGCGGTTTTCACTGAATCAAGGGGTGGATTTAATATTTCAAAATTATCCAGGTTTTCAGGAATAGAATAAGGTTTATGGTTGGTGGCGGTCTGGATAATCGCGAAAAAAGGTTGTTCAGGGTCGAGAGCTTCAAACCGGGCATGGGCTTCCTTAAAGAGGTCATGATCCGATATTCCCCACACATCCAGCCGGGGGCGATCGAAATCTTCCTGTTCAATGATTTCCATCTCCGGAATATTGTGTTTTAGCAATCCCCGGATATTGGCCCAGCTGGCGCTGCCGCCAATGAGAAAAAATTTCCGGTACCCACGGAAAGATTTCAAAATAGAATACTGATCCGCAATCATTGGATTTCGGGAAGAAGTTTTTACCCGAGCCACATCTGGAATCCCGGTAATCAAGGCAAACACGGACCGGGCGGTTCCCACCATAGGGACGTAAAACCGCCTGAAAAAGATGCCCTGCTCCGCCAGGCGATCCAGATTTGGCGTCGGTTGAAGCGGGTTACCCATAAGACCCAGGCGATTGAGCCCTACTGATTCCATGAAAATGATTACAATGTTGGGGGGGCGGGAATAATTCACGTAGGCCGGGACTTCTCGACTGAAATCCAGTTTCTCCACATCCAGATTATCGACGCCCAGATATTCCACCATCAGGGGATAATATTCTCTGGTTTTTGCCGAATCAAAATCCATTTCAGCAAATTTCTCCGTATCATAAAAATATAAAACAGGGTTTAAACCCAGGGCAGAAATGAAATTCTGGTCACTGAAAAAGGCGTCACTCCACCGGAGAGGGTATTGGCGAAAAGTCCCCCAGATGCCAAAAAGAAATATTAATCCTCCCGTAATCACTCCCAGCAGATACTGTTTTCTACTGGCAATCCCCGGCGGCTCTTCCAAAATACAGGCCCGCAAATTGATCAGTTGATGCCCTCCATAGAACAGGGCCCCGAACGCCACCAGCCCCCAAAAGATGGGATAACTCTCCCAAATCATCTGGAAAGCGATCAGGGGACTCACCAGGAAGCGTAAAACGGATACCTCCAGCCGCCGGTCCAGATATCCGTAATAACCGAAATCAAAGGCGTAAAATGCCATCAGAATGGCAATGACCACCTTCAAGTAATATTTAGTTAAACGCTGTAGTACTGGAAACTTGACCAGGTTAAAGAATGGAAGAAGACTTACCGCCACCACAGGCAGCATTATCAGCAGAGCCAGGCGCAGATCAAAACGTACACCAATAAAAAAGGCTTTCCAGATTTCGGTTCCTGACAGAGAATTCATCTGGGAGCGGAAAACCATGAGAAACAAAATTCTGAGGATTAAAAAAGCCAGAAACAAAAAAAAGGCTGTACTTAAAATAAAGCGGTACCGTCGGGAGTGGTAAAACATGGGAAAATCCTCAGCTGTAGAACGGGTTGTGGCTCGATAAGATCCTTAGACCACCGGGTTCATATCCTGGAAATTGCTTCATTGTCTGGAATTCTATTATGGTTCAGAAATAAAAAATTCGATGGCAAAGTTACATTGCTTCATCGAAACAGGCGGGAACATATTCACATGGAGGGAATAAGATTCTAGTGACTGGTTAATTGTGATCCCGATCAAGTTGGAATGGACAGAAAGCTGTAAATTCAATCTGGGATTCCGGGCATATCGTTACAAAATATAAGGGGACTAACCATGGGACGAACACTCATCTTTTTAGCAGTATTGTCGCTTGCAGGATCGGCCTGCGAAAGCGGGGATAAGACTCTGGCGCCGGAAACAACTTCCGGAACCCTGACAATCCAGTTAACCGATGATCCTTTTCCAGCCAGATTGATTTCGAAAGCCCGGGTAACTCTTTCAAAGATTCAAATCCGGGGAACAGATTCTTTAATGACTTTTAGCTCAACCCCCCGGGAAGTTAATCTTCTAACGCTGCGAAATGGAGTTACTGCCGCTCTGGTGAATAGGGAAATCCCCGTGGGAACTTACGACCTGCTGCGCCTTTTCATTTCAAAAGCTTCGGTAGTTATGAAAAACGGTACCACCCACACTTTAAATATCCCCAGTGGTGCCCAGACAGGATTAAAAGTTTTTATATCACCTCCGATTCAGGTTGTTGGAAATCTAACGACCGATCTGATCCTGGATTTTGACGTCAGTAAATCTTTTGTGGTTCAAGGTAATTTGAACACGCCTGCGGGAATTAAAGGGTTTATCTTCAAACCGGTAGTTCGGGTGCAAAACCTCTCCAACGCCGGGCAGTTGACCGGAACCATACAAGACACCTCCGCCCATTCCCTGGGGAATGCCCAAGTCTGGGTGGAACAGGATTCTGTAATTTCTTACACCCTTACTGATACCACTTCCGGTAAGTACACCCTGCTGGGACTACCTGCCGGGACCTATACATTAAAAGCCACCCTGTCAGGATATGATACAGCTTCTGTAAGTAGTATTCCGATTGTTGCGGCTAATGAAACGACTCAAAACCTGATCCTCACACCCCAGTAATCTGAAGGAACGAGCACAGGCTGAAAATAAAATCCCCGGGAATGGAGCGGCATTACCGGTACCATTTCCAAGGATTTCCAGAGCGGGTAACGGGACTCGAACCCGTGACCCTCAGCTTGGGAAGCTGATGCTCTACCAACTGAGCTACACCCGCATTTTGGATCTGAAATTTACAATATTATAAGAGTTCCGTCACCGAATTACTGAAAATCCAGTCTAAAATCCAAACCCGGGTAACAGGGAGTGGTCTTCCGTCTGAAGGAGTGGAATTTTAACAACAATTTAGCCTCCGGATCAAGAAATATCGTCCCGAAAAATTTGACTAAATTTTGTGGATAAATTGTGGAAAACTTTAAAATTGAAAAAATTTCTCGTCGATAAAACCGTTCTTAGCACTTTTTGACTTGAAGGAAAATTTTGGCAGCAATATATTGACTTCGCCAACCAATTCATTTATCACTTTTTCGTTTGTCAGCCAGCGCACGGCGCTTTTTATCAGAGAACAACCACATACCAGCGACAGGACTCAAATATGGCTGAAGCGATCGAACTCAACTTTCCAAGCAGGAAAAAATCCCCGGGGGAACTCAACACACTCGTAGAGCAGACCGTCCGTGAACTTTCAAGGGAAATCGACGGGCAGGATGAGCCATCCCATCTGGATCGCTACCGGATCGAAAATTATTACAAGGGGGATCCGCTTGGCGCCGATGTACTTAAAAATAAGTATCTGGCACCGTGGGAACAACATCCCTACGAACTCTGGCAGCGGGAAGCGAAAGCACTCGCTTCCGTTGAGCAGACTAAACGGCTCCGGGAAAAATGGGAGTGGAAATTTTACTCCATACTGGAGGACTTCAGATTTACTCCAGGTGGAAGAATCATGCACGGTGCGGGGCGGGAAGATATCACCACTACCCTAAACAACTGTTATGTAGTTGCCATTAAGGACGATTCCATCTCCGCCATTTACAAAGCTATTCAGGAAGAAGCCCTGACTTACAAGTTCGGCGGCGGCTGCGGTCATGATTTATCTGTCCTGCGCCCCTCAGGAACCCCCATTAATGGAACAGGCGGCACCTCCTGTGGACCGGTGGGTTTCATGAATCTGTTCAGTGAAAATACAAATACGATCGGTCAGCACGGTCGCCGTGGTGCCAATATGCAGACTTTGCAGGTGGATCACCCCGACATTGAAAAATTTATCGAGATCAAGTCCGGCAACATTGACATGGTCAAATATTCAAACATTTCAGTACTCCTGACGCATGAATTCATGAAAGCAGTTGATCAGGACCAGGATTTTGATCTCCGCTGGAACGGGAAAGGGGTCAAAACCGTCCGGGCGCGGGACCTCTGGAACCGGATCATTGCTCATGCCCACACCAGCGCCGAACCGGGACTGATCTTCTGGGATACCATGAAGGACTACCACAATGCTGAATACTGCAGCCCGTTGGTATCCACCAATCCCTGTGCCGAGCAGCCTTTGCCGGATGGCGGTTGTTGCAACCTGGGGTCCATCAACCTGGAACGGTTCGTGGATTCAGACGGAAATTTCAAGGTCGAAGAATTTAAAGAAACGGTCAGCATTGCTACCCGTTTCCTGGATAATGTAATCGACTACAACCTGGAACGGCACGCCCTGCCAATCCAGAAGGAAAATGCCAAAAACGATCGCCGCATCGGACTGGGAATCCTGGGCCTGGGCGATATGCTCGTGAGAATGGGCACCAAATACGACAGCGAAGACGCCCTTCAAACCGTAGAGCAGATTGTGCAAATCTTCCGGGACACAGCCTATGAAACCAGCATCGAGCTGGCCAAGGAAAAGGGTACTTTTCCCAACTTTAAATGGGAAGGATTTATTAAAAGTAAATTTGTGAAAAATTTACCTAAACAAATCCGGGAAAGCATTAAATCCGACGGGATCCGGAATGCAACGATCTTGACTGTCCCTCCAACGGGCAGTGGCGCCATTGTGGCCCGGGTGACCTCCGGAATTGAACCGATTTTCGCCACTTCTTACCGGCGGCGCGTCAAGGAAAGCGATGGCTACGGCAAAAAATTTAAAGAATACAAAGTATACCATCCCATTATTGGAAAACTGTTTGAAACAGACGAAAATCTACCGGATTTTGTGGTAACGGCCCATGATATTGACCCCTATTTCCGTGTGAAAATGCAAGGTGTCATTCAAAAATATATTGATAGTTCCATTTCTTCCACCGTCAACCTGAAACAGGACATTACGGTGGAAACCGTCGCGGATATTTACATGACGGCTTATAAAGAAGGTCTCAAGGGAATTACCGTTTACCGCGAAGGATCCCGTGAAGGCATCCTGATGACTGAAAAAGCGGGGGAGCGAGAACAAACGACGACGGTTGACCAACCCGTTTCTAATAGGGAGACGGCTGCCAGAACCAGTCCCCAGAACGGTTCTCCAAAGCGGCCCCGGATCCGGCCCCAAACCACCCACGGCGTAACCCGTCGAATCCGCACCGGTGAAGGTACCCTGTATATTACCATTAACGAAGATGAAGACGGCTTGTGCGAAGTGTTTACAGCCATTGGAAAAGCCGGCGGAAATGCGGCCGCCCAATCGGAAGCCATTAGCCGGTTAATTTCCCTGGCGCTCCGTTCTGGAATTGATCCCCAGGCAATCGTGAAACAGTTAAAAGGAATCAGCGGTCCCACACCCACGTGGGAGGACGGACGCTTGATCCTTTCCACGCCCGATGCCATCGGGAAGGCATTGGATGATTATCTCCGCGAACGGAAACTGATTCCCGAGAATGATCCTTATTCTGATCAGGATAGTGAAGAACATAAAATGCATTTCACCATCGCCACCCAGGAAGAGGAACATGGTCGGAATGTGACTGATTTCACTTATAAAAATATTACCAATTGTCCCGACTGCGGAGGGACCGTTACCCATGAGAGCGGATGCGTTACCTGTCCCAGTTGTGGATTTTCAAAATGTGAATAAAGGCTCCTTTACCAATAAAAAAAGCCCCGTCTGTAAATCGACGGGGCTTTTTTTATTTCTAACTTTTAATAAAGGCTAAAACTCGAGTAATTCTTTCTCTTTCTGTTCCTGAATTTCATTCAGAAGATGGATATGATCATCGGTCAGGGTCTGGACTTCTTGTTCTGAACGTTTGATTTCATCTTCAGAAACGTGCTCTTCGGCACCAAATTCCTTGATATGATGGAGCGTATCCCGGCGAACATTCCGCACCGCCACGCGCCCTTCTTCAATCAAATGATGAACATATTTGATTAAATCCCGGCGGCGTTCTTCTGACAGAGCTGGAATAGGAACCAGAACGGCGGTCCCGTTATTACTGGGAGTCAAACCCAGGTTGGACTCCATAATTGACTTTTCAATTATAGGTATCAGGGATTTTTCATAGGGTTGAATCGTGATTAGACGGGGTTCAGGGACCGATATGGTGGAAACCTGATTCAACGGCGTCTGAGAGCCGTAATAATCCACCATAATGGAATTCAGCAGATCCGGATTGGCGCGACCGGTACGTACTTTAGCCAGTTCCATGCGGGTGTGATCCACCGCCTGATCCATCCGGTGTTTGGCATCTTTAAAAATATCGCTTAACATGAAATTATTCCGTTACAATCGTTCCCACATTTTCACCCATGACTACCCGCTTTAATTCCCCCGGCCGGTTAATATCGAACACCCGGATTGACAGCCCATTTTCTTTACATAGGGTAATTGCTGTCAGATCCATCACTCTTAAATTCTTCTTTAGAACCTCGTCGTAAGTAATGGACTGAAATTTCCGGGCGTCGGAATTTAATACGGGATCTTTATCATATACACCATCCACTTTCGTCCCCTTAAGAAGGACATCGGCCTTTAGTTCTGTGGCGCGCAGGGCAGCAGCGGTATCGGTGGTGAAATAGGGATTGCCGGTGCCACCGGCGACAATGACAATCCGGCCCTTTTCCAGGTGTCGTAACGCCCGGCGACGGATATAGGACTCGGAAATCTGGGAAACGGTAATGGCCGATAATGTCCGGGTTTCACAATCAATTTTTTCCAGGGCGTCCTGAATACTGATGGCATTCATAATGGTTGCCAGCATTCCCAGATAATCACCCGTTACCCGTTCCATACCATTGCTGGCGGCCTGCATTCCCCTGAAAATATTACCGGCACCAACAATTAGCCCGATTTTGACTCCCAGTTCATGAATGGCCTTGATTTCCTGGGCGAGCTCATGGGCCCGTTTTGGATCAATCCCGTACCCCTGTTTCCCTGCCAGCACCTCCCCGCTTAACTTCAGCAGGATGCGACCATAAGCTGGTTGGGTCATATAAGAAAATTAATGCAACTGACCGTTACTGGACTCTTCCCCAATAGCAAACCGGGTGAACCGATTCAGGATGATATTCTCTCCTAATGTAGCCACGGCTTCCGTGAGCAGATCCTGAACTTTACGATCGGGATCCTTGATAAAGGGCTGCTCCAGCAGGCATACATCCTGAAAATATTTCTCCAGTCGGCCCGTGATCATTTTTTCGATGATATTTTCCGGCTTACCGGAGGCTTTTGCCTGCTCTAAATAAATATTTTTCTCCCGTTCAATGATTTTGGGGTCCAGATCCTCCCGCCGGATAGCCAGAGGGTTGGTGGCGGCAATCTGCATGGCAATATTGTGAGCCAGATCCTCGAAACCGTCTGTTTTTGCCACAAAATCCGTTTCGCAGTTCAGTTCCACCAGCACTCCCAGTCGGCCACCATGATGAATATAGGCGAAAACAAGACCTTCTTTCGCCGTCCGACTGCCCTTCTTTTCTGCTTTGGCAATTCCAGCTTTTCGGAGGTAATCCACTGCCTTGTCCAAATCACCTGCTGTTTCCACCAGCGCCCGTTTACAATCCATCATACCGGCGCCTGTTTTATCGCGGAGCTCTTTTACTGTCTTTGCATCTATGGTCATTTTTCCCCTTCAATTTCTGCAACGGCTTCTTCTTGAACCGGAGCCGGTTCTTCAACCGCCGGGCCAGATTCTGCCACTGCTGCTGGCTCGGATTCCACAGCTTCCGGTTCCGGTTGAGTAGCTTCTTCCGCAACAACCTCCGGTTCTTCGGGGGGCGGAGGTGTCGCTTCAGCTTCTTCAGTGCTTTCCATTTCAGAAACTGCCTTCCCCGTCGCCTCCAGAACTGTGTCAGCAATGGCAGCGACAATTAGTTGTATCGTCCGGATCGAATCGTCATTGGCCGGGATGGGATAATCAATCGTGGATGGATCCGTATTGGAATCAATAATGGCCACAATGGGGATCCCGAGACGGTTGGCCTCCATAACGGCTGTCACTTCATGGCGTGCATCCACGACAATAATTGCATCCGGCAGACGTTTCATATCCTTGATACCCCGGTGCTGATCCGCCAGCTTGATTCGTTCCCGGTTCAGTTTCTGGATTTCTTTTTTCGTCAGGTTCTCATAAATGTGAGACCCTTCCTTTTCCAGAAGATGAAGCCGTTTGATACTTTTCTTAATAGTTGAAAAATTGGTCAGCGTTCCCCCCAGCCACCGCTCTACTACATAAAACATGCCGCACCGGTCCGCTTCCTGCTGGACAATATCCCGGGCCTGTTTTTTGGTCCCCACAAACAGGATCTCTCCGTTGTTCTTTAATACAGAACGGATAAACTCAAGGGCGCGATCCAGATTCCGAATCGTTTCTTCCAGGTTAATGATGTGCACCCCATTTTTTTCCATCAAAATGAAGGGTTTGAAATTGGGATGCCATTTACGGGTTACATGGCCGAAATGGGCACCGGTACTCAGTAAATCTTCAAAGGTAACGTATGTCATAAAGGATTCTATCGTTTTGAAAATTGAAAACGTTTGCGGGCCCCGGGCTGACCGTATTTCTTCCGTTCCACTTGCCTGGAATCACGGGTGAGAAATCCCTGCTCTTTCAACACAGGACGAAAGTCGCTGTTTACTTCCGCCAAGGCCCGGGCGATTCCCAGACGGATAGCCCCTGCCTGACCACTCAGACCGCCGCCATAAACATTTACTTTAACATCGTAAGCTTCGGACTGACCGGTGATTTCCAATGGCTGTGTCACCACCGTAGCCAGGGTATCCCGACAGAGATATTCTTTAAAGGGAACGCCATTGATTAAAATCGACCCTTTCCCCGGAACCATATACACCCGGGCGACCGATCGTTTCCGACGACCAACGGCATGGTAAACTGCTTGTGCCATTAAATATCCAATACTTTTGGTTGTTGAGCGGTATGGGGGTGGTCAGGACCGCGATAAACTTTAAGATGTTTGATTAAAGCTCTCCCAAGGCGGTTTTTCGGCAACATCCCTTTTACGGCTGATTCAACGATCCGCTCCGGATGATTCCGCCGCAAATGATCCACATCCGTAAAGGTGGTGCCACCGGGATAACCGGAATGTTTAAAATAAACTTTCCCCCGTTCCTTATTACCGGTCAATTTTACCTTTTCTGCATTGACAACGATAACAAAATCACCCATATCCAGATTGGGTGAAAAGGTGGGTTTATGTTTACCCCTTAATATTTTTACAATTTCACTGGCAAAACGACCCAGGGTTTTCCCCTCGGCATCCGCCACGTACCAGTCCTTTACAATTTCAGATGCTTTTAGTGTTTTTGTCTTCATGATTTTCGATTCAAAAATAGCCCGAGAAAGTAGTATTACCGGTTAGTGCCAGTCAACTATAATTCACCTTATATAATGAATCCCTCCTACCCGCGTGCCCCCGGATCAGTGATGATAGGCAATCCTCCCCTTGCAGACGGTGTACCGCACCCGACCGCTGAGAACTTGACCGATGAAAGGCGTATTCCTTGATCGGGAATAGAGATGCTGTTTTTCAAAGATCCATTCTTCTTCCGGATCCAGTACAACCACTTCTGCTGGAGCATTTTTTCGAAATAAATCCGTCTCGAAACCCAGAACCTCCCGTGGATTGATCGTCATTTTCCGGATTAAATCCAACAGGGGTAACTTACGTTTTTGAACCAGGGTTTTATGTACCGCGCCGAAACAGGATTCCAGACCAATCATCCCAAAGGGGGCCAGATCAAAGGTCGCTTCTTTCTCTTCAATAGTATGGGGGGCATGATCGGTGGCAATGCAGTCGATCGTTCCATCCATGGTGGCTTGAATTAAGGATCGGCGGTCGGCTTCACTCCGGATCGGTGGTGCAACTTTAAAATTCGTATCGAAGGTGGTCAAAGATTTATCATTAAAAAATAAATGATGGGGTGTTACCTCTGCGGTAACATGGAGCGATTCCTGTTTCGCAGCCTGGATTAATTCGATGGAGCGCTCCGTGCTGACATGGGGGATGTGCAGTTTCGCCCCTGTAAGCCGGCAGAGTTCCAGATCCCGGAATACCATTACCGCTTCGGAAGTAACCGGGATGCCCGTTAACCCCAACTCCGTTGAAATGGGTCCCTCGTTCATTACACCATCCGATTTCAGGTCACAGTCTTCCGCATGATTGATAATCGGGACTGAAAACATGGTACTGTACTCAAGAGCTTTTCGCATGACCATTCCATTTTTAACCGGAAGACCGTCATCGCTAAACGCTACGGCGCCCTCTGCTACCATGGCTCCCATTTCAACCAGTTCTTTCCCCGCCTGATTTCTGGTAATGGCACCAATCGGATGGATATACACCTCCGTTTCTTCCGCCTTTTCCCGAATAAAGCGGATTGCTTCAGGGGTATCCAGGGGAGGGTCTGTATTAGGCATGACACAAACCCGTGTAAAACCGCCCGCCAGGGCAGCCAGGGAGCCGGTTTTCAGCGTTTCCTTATCCTCCCGGCCCGGTTCCCGGAAATGGACATGCAAATCACAGAATCCATGGGTCACAATGAATCCACTGCAATCAATAACTTCCGCACTTCTCGGAAACGTCTTAGCGTTAACTGCCTCGATCTTGCCTCTTCTGATCACCAGGTTTCCCTTGAATTCCTGCCCGCGCAACGGGTCCAGGATGGTACCACCCTTCAAAACAAGAATTTCCGGTATTGATTTTACTTCCATATCAATCCTTCCTTTCTTCATCCTGTTTACCCCCCAGGAGGAGGAAAAGAATTGCCATGCGGGAAGCCACACCATTCAGAACCTGATCCAGAATAATGGCCTGATCGCTGTCCGCCACAACGCTGTCAATTTCAACCCCCCGATTCATGGGTCCGGGATGCATAATGACCAGTTCTTTTTTATGACGAGCCAGTCGTTCTGCCGTAATACCAAACAAACTCCTGTATTCCCTGACAGAAGGAACTAGACCTACTCCCATCCGTTCGCGCTGGATACGCAGTACATTCAGGGCATCGGCCCATTCAATCACTTCATCCAGATCATAGTTTACGCTCACCTCCAGTTCGTGGATATGGGGGGGAATTAGTGTAGCGGGTCCACAGATCTGAACTTCAGCGCCCAGTTTTATCAAACCAAAGATATTGCTCAGAGCTACCCGGCTGTGGGCAATATCACCAATAATTCCCACTTTCAGTCCCTTCAAATCACCGAATTTTTCCATTAGGCTCATCATATCCAGAATGGCCTGGGTCGGGTGCTCATGCGTACCATCACCGGCATTAATCACAACCGCATCAATGTGTTGGGTTAAATGGTAAGGGGAACCGGGGGTCGGGTGGCGCATGACAACCGCATCAATTTTCATCGCTTCAATATTCTGGGCCGTATCCTTGAAACTCTCCCCCTTTTTTAAGCTGGAAGAAGCGGCTGAGAAATTCACCGTATCGGCACTGAGTCGTTTCTGGGCCAGTTCAAAACTGATCCGTGTCCGAGTGGAATTCTCAAAAAACAGGTTTACAACCGTTTTCCCCTGCAAGGAGGGCACTTTTTTAATCGGCCGATCCAGGACTTCCCTGAATTTGAATGCCGTATTAATAATAGTAGTAATATCCTCAGCGGGATAATCCCGAAGACCCAGTAAATGTTTCTGTTGCAGCATTAATCCTCCCCCCTTTTTTGAATCAGGAACACCTGGTCAGACCCGTCCACTTCCTGAAGATGTACCGCCACTTCCTCTTCTTCATGGGTGGGAATATTCTTCCCTACAAAATCGGCCCGGATGGGCATTTCCCGGTGGCCTCGGTCCACCAGCACCGCCAACTGAACCGCCGCCGGACGCCCGAATGCATTTAATTCTTCCATAGCCGCCCGAATGGTTCGACCGGTGAACAGAACATCGTCTACCAGAATGATGGTGGTATCATCAATAGTACCGGGGATGTCCGTTCCTTTCACCTGGGGAACAACCAACCGTTCCCGGTAATCATCCCGGTGAAACGTAATATCCAGGGATCCAATGGGTATTTCTACACCAGAAATGGTATTCATCAATTTTTTCAAACGGCGTGCCAATGGTTCCCCCCGTGTAAGAATACCGATCAGCATTAAGGTTGCTCCATCGCTGTTCCGCTCTAGGATTTCATGGGCCAGACGGGTGATAGAACGGTTCACCATCGTGGTGTCCATCACCAGTTTTTTCCTCGTTGTCACATAAACCTCCCGTTAATAAAAAACCTCCGGCCAGTTATGGATCCTCATCCAGGATTTCCATTTGCGGAGGTTTCATTTCTCGCCCTTTCCTTCTCTCTGGAATGGATTAAAGGGATCATTAACTAAATCAAAATTACGACGGATCCTGCCCCTTTAAAAAGGATTTAAAACGATGAATAACTTCGTTGACCGGTTCGGACAGATCCTCCACATCGGTCAGATCGATAGTTATGTTAATAGGTTCCTTCTGGAACCACTTTAATTGTTTTCGTGCATATTGACGTGTTTTGGTATTGATTTCTTCCACCATTTCCCGGTAGGTGAGTACCCCTTCCAAATGACGCTTAATCTGGTGGTAACCAATTGAATCGGAGGGATGAACATTATCAATGGAGCCAGTAGATCGGAGCCGTTCCACTTCCCCAACCCAGCCGGCCGCCAGCATGGCTTCTGTCCTTCGGGCAATACGTTCTTCCAATTTTCGCATCTCCATGGTAATTAAAACCGTGTACATATTAATGATGGATTCCTGCTGTTCCTGTTTTTGGCGCTGGAAATGAACGGAAGGAGGTGCCCCGGTTGATTCAAATATTTCCAAAGCCCGGATCAGCCGCTTTTTATTATTGGGATGGACAATCCCCGCATAGGCCGGGTCCAGGGTCCGCAATCGTTTCAGCAGGACTTCTCCCCCCAAAGTATCGTATTCTTTTTCCAACTTAGCCCGGACTTCCAAGTTTGTAGTACTGCCGATAAAGATACCCTGTCTTAAAGCCCGGTAATACAAACCGGCCCCGCCACATAAAATGGGTTGGTGTTTTCGCTGAAGGATGTCCTCAACCACCCCTTCCACCAGGCGCACGTATTCCCCGGCCGAAATGGCTTGATGCGGTAACCGAACCCCCACCAGGTGATGCAAAACCTGAGCTTGTTCCTCCTGGCTGGGCTGGGCCGTACCGATCTCCATCCCAGCGTACATTTGGCGAGAGTCCAGGCCAATCACTTCTCCGTCAATCCGCTTGGCGATTTCGATGGCAAAATGCGTTTTCCCAGCGGCGGTTGGACCCACAATCGCCAGAATAGGAGTTCCTTCCAGAGGGGAACGGTCACGAATAATCATAATCGTTCGAAACGGCGGTCTAGTTCCTCCAAGGATAGTTGTACAATGATTGGCCGACCGTGGGGACAATAATAGGGATGTTTGGACCCAAAAAGCCGGTTTACCAATTCCTGCATCTCAGCCTTGGTAAGCACATCCCCGGCTTTTACCGCCGCCTTACAGGCAAAACTGGCAGCCAGAGCTTCCTGAAAAGAACTGCGGGATTTTTTCGTTTTTAAAAATTCATCCAGAATATCCCGAAGCACCTTTTTCTCGTTTCCCCACCCCATTTCTGCTGGAATGGCCTCAATCAGGACGGTATTGGTTCCAAATTCTTTCATTCGGAAGCCCATTTTCTCCAGGAAAGGCAACACATCCAGGAGGACTGAAAATTCATCCGGGGAAAATTCCAGCACTTCCGGGAACAGCAATGTCTGGGCGGCCATGGGCTGGACATCCATCGCAGCCATGGCTTCTTCGTAAAGAACCCGTTCATGAGCCACATGCTGATCAATAATCACCAGTCCACTGCTGATCTGGGAAACAATGTATTTGGAATGAATCTGCCAGATATTGTCCAGGGCAATCGCATCCTGATCAAACTCATTTCGGGCAGGTAAGGAGGAAACATAGGATTTTGCCCGTTCCAGACTGGTCTGGTTTTGATCTTCCCCTTTCACGGCAGCTTCCGGGACATGGAACCCCAATTGAGACGGATCAACTGTCGGATTCCCCCAGGATTGAACCCGATTCCCAATCCCCGCCAGCCAGTTTCCACTGGACTCAAACCGCCTTTTTTCGAAATCCGGAATCGTTGCCAGAATTTCTGACAGGGCTTCTGTCACGGCCGATTTCAGTACGTGATACACGCGCCATTCATCCTGGAACCGAACTTCCGTTTTCATGGGGTGCACATTCACATCCACCTGGTCAGGAGGCAGGACCAGATTCAGGGCGAAGAAGGGATATTCTCCCCGTTTCAATAGGGATTGGTAAGCCTGGTAAACACCGGAATTCAAAAGGCGGTTCTGGATATAACGGCGGTTGAGAAAAAGGTACTGTTCCCGGGGACGATTACGGACCAGATTTAAATTCCCCACATACCCGGATATGAAATAATCTCCTTTCTTATAATCTACCGCCAGCAATTGATCTCGATAGGCTGGATCCATGACGGCGACAATCCGGTCATCCAGATTTTCAGGAGTCAGGTTCATGATTGCCCGGTTATCCGAAATTAATTTAAAGGCAATATCAGGATACGCCAGCGCAAAGCGGCGAATCATTTCCACAATTTTCCGGAACTCCATCCTGGGAGTTTTCAGGAATTTCCTGCGGGCCGGTGTATTAAAAAACAATTCCCGGACTGTGATTTGCGTTCCTGCAATTGAGGGAGCCGGCTTCACGACACCAATAGTACCACCTTCCACTTCCAGTTCCGCTCCCTCTTCACCGGAAATACATGAGAGAACACGGACCTTGGCTACCGAAGCAATACTCGCCAACGCTTCACCCCGAAAACCTAACGTTTCTATTCGGAACAAATCCTCTATACCCGTCAGCTTGCTGGTACTGTATCGTTGGAAAGCCAGGGTCAATTCATCGGCGGGAATCCCTGTGCCGTTATCCCGCACTTGTAGGAGCTGATGCCCCCCTTTTTCAACAATGATTGTAATCTCCGAGGCGCCGGCATCGAGGCTGTTTTCAACCAACTCCTTTACCACCGAAGCGGGGCGTTCCACCACCTCCCCGGCGGAAATCTTGTTTCTTAAATCCTGGGAGAGTGGTTTAATGGAAGTCATCTGTTTCAAACCGCTATACCTAGGAGTACAAAAGCAATCCAATCGCTTCTTATCTTCAACCTATTGCCCCAATCGTTTGAAAGTTTTCCGATGGACAATTTTATGTTTCGCTTCCGCCTGGGAAATTAATTCTCGAACGGCTGATTCTTTATCCCTTCGATAGCTTTCACTCTCCATTGAAGGAAGATTGATGAGAACATTCATGGCTGCGCCGCGAACGGCTGCCAGCGCCACTTCTGCCGCTACTCCTGCATCACTGAGGGAGTTGGGGTTACCGCGTTCCACCAGTTGATCCGCCAGATCGAGAATTTTGAGGGAGGCAGAAATTACTTCCAAGGGAACTTCCACGGCAGACTGGTTGGCTAACTGTATTTCCTGCTGTTTTCGTTTTTTTTCTTTGCTTGAACCGGCCGGAAGACGGTTCGCTTCCATGACCCGATTAAAGGCCTGGGTATCCTCATCCACCAGCGCTAGCAAGCGGTCCTTTAAATTTTGCGCCATTGTTCCAATTTCTTCCATTTCTTTTTGAACGGAACGAAAGCCTTTCTTTTCGTGTGTCAGCGCTGCTACCATGGATGTAAGGGCTGCCGCAAGACTCCCTGCCAAGGCCGAGACGCTGCCTCCTCCCGGGGCGGGACTGTTTGAAGACAGGTCTTCTACAAAAGCCTCCATCGTACCGGAAACAAGCGGTCCGGATTGTCCAAAACCGACGGCATATTCAATAATTTTTTCCTGGGGATTAAAAGGGGTGACATCATTCAACCCCAGGGTCTGGATAGCCGTTTCCAGGATATCAGCTTCAGGAATTCCCGGGGTACGCCCCTGTTTTTTCAAATAATATTTCCCTGCTATGATCAGGGCATCCCGTGGAATCAGACCCACCAGTTCACTGCCGGTTACCCGAATACCCCGTTCTTCCGCCAACCGGCAGGCTTCATCAAAAACCTCATGAATCGGCGATACTTTGTAATTAGTGAAATTAATGGATATCTGCGCCCGCTTAAAGGTGTCGATGTACCACCCTACCGCTTTTACATTTTTAAATTTTCCAGGCTTCTTCACCGCCTTCCCGGCTAATCGAGAAGGGTCGTAACCATTTTCTTCCCAAACCGCTTTTAAGTCATGGTCGTGAGCCTCCCGGTTGTGAGAAACAATTTCATCGACCGTTCCCAGGACCTGGTCACAAAAAGCACAGGGATAAGCGCCCTTCCGGTACCGGACAATCTCACCATCCAGCAGGTTAGGGGAGTCCGGGTTGGGAATACGCAGGGAACGACCCTTTTCCCGCAGTTCAAAGGCAATGTCGGTCGCCAAACGCTTGTCCCGGGTATTCAGATTAATATTGTAGGCGATCAGGAAATCCCTCACCCCTATGACAGTGGCCCCTGATTGAACATTAATTTTAGCCGGACCAAAATCCGGCTTCCAATGGGGATCGGTTAATTTTTTTGCCAGTCCCTCATATTCGCCCTGGCGGATTACGGCCAGATTTCTTCGATCTTCCTGACGGGCGGCATATTCATACAAATATACAGGTATTTTCAATTCCCTTCCGACCCGCTCTCCAACCCGTTCAGCCAGCATTACACACTTGTCAATTGAAATGCCCGTGATGGGGATAAATGGGCAGACATCGGTGGCCCCCATGCGGGCATGAGCTCCCTGGTGGCTTTGCATATCAATAACCTCCCCCGCCGTGCGAATCGCCCGGAAAGCCGCTTCCTCCACCCCCTCCGGATCACCCACAAAAGTCACGACCGTCCGGTTCGTGTCTGCTCCCGGATCCACATCCAGCAACGTAATCCCTTCTACAGATTCAATGGCTGCCGTAATTGCCCGGATCTTATTTTGATCCCGACCTTCACTGAAATTGGGGACGCATTCAACCAGCTTCATTCAACCCTTACCCTGTAGACGCAATCCGGTTTAAATAGATTATAAGTCCTAAGACTACCAGCAGCATTCCCACCAGCCAAATAAAAGACCGCTGCGAACGCCGTTCTGGCAAAAGGCGGGTGAAAAAGCGTTTATGTTCGATCTTTCTCACACTCCCGCAAATAGATACATGAAGAAATTTACAAAAGGACTCATAAACCACCATAAAATCGAAATGCCCGTAAAATAGCCGATCATGATTAAGCCCATGAGAATCTGGGGACCGTACATTTCCAGCTTATAGGTGAGTTCCGGGTTCCTGCGAATCATTAATCCAGAGAAAATCCGGGAGCCATCGAGGGGCGGAATGGGGATTAGGTTAAAAACGGCCAGCATAATGTTGATCTGGGTAAACAGCATCAGGACAGCCGTCAATGCCCCCTGATTTCCAATTATCCGGATCAGCATTCCACTCACAAACCCCAGCAATAGATTTGCTGCCGGTCCGGCGAAAGCAATTTTCATCATATCCACCCGGGGATTTTTTAAATAGCGATCATCTACCGGAACCGGCTTCGCCCAGCCAAATCCCACAAACAAGATCATAAGCGATCCGAAGATGTCCAGATGAGCTGCAGGATTCAAGGTGAGCCTTCCCTGATATTTAGCCGTAGGATCACCCAGTTGATTAGCCATCCAAGCATGGGAATATTCATGGAATACCAGAGCAAATAATAACACCGGAATTAATAGAATCAGGACTTCAATGGGGAGTCGGAATAACATTTAATTAAACCTTGGGTGAAACGTTTTGTGAACTTCCTTCAAATATTCCCGGTCCAAGTGGGTGTAGATCTGAGTGGTGGAAATATCAGCATGACCCAGCATTTCCTGGACGGAACGAAGATCTGCACCCCCTTCCAAAAGATGGGTGGCAAAAGAATGGCGTAGAGTGTGGGGACTGATTTTTTTTGTAATCCCTGCCACCTGAGCGCATTTTTTTAAAATTATCCAGATCATCATCCGAGTCAATGGTTTACCGTTGCGGCTGAGGAACACAGCCGTGGCATTGGGATTTTTTTTCACCAATCCAGGTCTCAAAACACGTAGGTACTGTTCCAGGCAACGGGTTGCCTGGGGTCCCATGGGAACAAAACGTTGTTTATCCCCTTTCCCCCGGACGCAGATCATTTCAGCCTCCAGCCGCAAATCGTTCATAGCCAGATGGCATAACTCCGATACGCGTAAACCACAGGAATACAGTAATTCCAATATGGCCAGATCCCGCACTTTATGGGGATGATCCTCCAGGATTGCATTCAAGAGTCGGTCTACTTCCGCCACTGTGAGCACTTGGGGAAGTTTTCGCGGTTGTTTCGGTGCTTCCAGGGTCTGAGCCGGATTCCCATTCACCAGTCCTTCAGACGAAAGAAAACTATGGTAGGAACGAATCGAAGCGAATGCCCGTTTCACACTGGCCGGCGCCAGGTGGGAATCTCTTAAATGACGAATAAATGCCCGAATGTGGGACTGGTTCACCTGCCGGATAGATTTCAGCTTCCTGCCGGATAAAAACTCAAAGTAATGCTTTAAATCACGGTGATAGGCATCGATGGAATTGGAGGCCAGGTTCCGTTCCACCCGGAGCATACTGAGATAATCTTGCAAATAGGTTTCCATGTTAGACGGTTGAAGAGAAATGAGATTCAATCAATTCACATAAAATATGTTCCACCAATAAATGTCCTTCCTGGATCCGTTGCGTATCATTGCTGGGGATCCGGATTGTCACATCTCCCAGAGATTTCATTTTCCCGCCGTCTTTTCCCGTCAGTACCACCACCGAAAGTCCCAATTTTTTTGCCGTCTGAATAGCGTGGATAATATTTTCGGAATTCCCGCTGGTGGAAATGGCTACCAATACATCCCCATCTTCACCGAGACCTTCAACCTGGCGGGAAAAGATAACGTCGTAATGAACATCATTAGACCAGGCAGTGATAAAGGATGAATCGGTGGTGAGGGCAATCGAAGGAATGGCTGGACGATCATGATCCCTGAGACCACCCATTAATTCAGCAGCCATGTGCTGGGCATCTGCAGCACTGCCACCGTTGCCACACCATAGTATCTTTTTTCCATTCTCCACTGCAGTAAGCATTAGTTGAAGGGCGGATACAATAGGTTCGGTCTGCTGGTTTAGTTGATTAATTGCAGTAGTATGGCTGGAAAAAATATCTTCGATTCGTTTCCTAGTAGTGACATTCATGCAATTAAATCCTCATAAGCCTGGGCATCCAGCAATAAATCTAAGTCCGCCGGTTCGCTGAACTCCATTTTAATAATCCATCCGACCTTGTAGGGGTCCTCATTAATGGCAGCCGGATTTTCTTCTAGATCCTGGTTTAATTCCACCACTTTTCCGGAGAGGGGAGCATACAAATCCGCCACTGTTTTCACCGCCTCAATCGTCCCAAACGGATCTTCCCGGACCAGCTCCTGCCCTATTTCAGGAAACTCGACAAAAATGATGTCTCCTAATTCACTCTGGGCATAATCCGTAATTCCGATGGTGGCCATATTCCCCTCAATCCGAGCCCATTCGTGATCTTTAGTATATTTCAAATCTTTTGGAATTGACATCCTTAATCCTTTCATTTCCTATTATTGATTGAAATGGTATTCGAAGGTTTCCAGAAAACTGGTATCAAACTTGCCCTCCCTGAAAGAGGGATCGCGCATAATAGCCTGGTGGAAAGGGATCGTAGTTTTAGGACCTTCAATAATGCATTCCTCCAAAGCCCGTTGCATTCGAATCACCGCCTTTTCCCGGGTTGTCCCCTGGACAATCAATTTACCAATCAGAGAATCATAATAGGGAGGAATCTGGTACCCAGCATAGGCATGGGTATCCACCCGGACACCTTTTCCCCCCGGCATGTGAAAACTGGTAATCTTTAACGGGGAAGGGATGAAATCCTTGGCAGGATCTTCTGCATTGATGCGACATTCAATTGCATGCCCCCTCAATTTCATATGGTAAAGATAACCAGGAAACTTCTCACCGGCATGCATTCGAATCTGTTGCTTAATTAAATCAATCCCCACGACCATTTCCGTGACCGGGTGTTCCACCTGGATCCGCGTATTCATTTCCATGAAATAGAAATTTCGGTTTTTATCCAGTAAAAATTCAATCGTTCCCACCCCCACATAATTAACAGCTTTGGCGCCCTTGATGGCGGCAGTTCCCATTTTTCCCCGCAGAGGTTCATCCACCACTGCCGATGGTGATTCTTCCAGCAATTTTTGATGGCGCCTCTGAATAGAGCACTCCCGCTCTCCTAAATGCACCACGTTCCCAAAGGCGTCTGCCAGGATTTGCATTTCAATGTGGCGGGGCTCCTCAATGAATTTTTCCAGATACAGATCCCCTGTTCCAAAGGACTGACTGGCCTCCTGGTGGGCTGTTTTAAAGGCGTGTTCCAATTCCTCCGGCTCCCGAACCAAGCGCATCCCCCTACCGCCACCGCCTGCCGACGCTTTTAACATCACCGGGTAACCAATGGTCTCTGCCAACTGTTTAGCTTCCGGAATATCGGTGAGAATGCCTTCGCTGCCCGGTATCACCGGCACCCCAGCCTGGGCCATGGTCAGCTTTGCCTGGGATTTATTTCCCATAGCGTGAATTGTATCGGCGTCAGGACCAATAAATGTATAGCCATTGTCTTGACAAATCTGGGAGAAATCCGCATTCTCTGCCAGAAAACCGTAACCTGGATGGATTGCGTCGGCATTTGTGATCTCCCCGGCAGCTATAATCCGGGGAATATTTAAATAACTCTCGTTGGCCATGGGCGGACCGATGCACACCGCTTCATCGGCGAATTTGACGTGGAGGGACAATTCATCCGCCGTAGAATACACTGCCACCGTTTTAATCCCCAATTCATGGCAGGCTCGAATGATTCGCAGCGCGATCTCACCACGATTGGCGATCAGGATTTTTTTAAACACAGACGGGTCCCGGTATCAGGAGGGGTCGATAATAAAGAGGGGTTGATTGTACTCCACTGGCTGGCCGTTTTCCACCAGGATTTTCCGGACCGTCCCGTTCAGTTCGGCCTCAATCTCGTTCATGATTTTCATGGCTTCAATAATACAGAGAGTGCTGCCCTTGGTTACTTTACTGCCTTCTTCAATGAAGGGTTCCGCCTCGGGAGATGGGGCACGGTAAAACGTTCCTGGCATGGGTGAAAGAACACGCACACCATCCGGTTCGGATGAAGGAGCCAGAGTTTCAGCCGGAGCCGCCTGACCTTCGGGAACAGGAGTAGCCGAGGTTACCGTTCCTGCTCCCGGACTTGAATTTCCACCATAAGCAGTGGGTTTTTTCACCACCCGGAATCTTTTTCCCCAGAAAGTAACATCAATCTCATTTACGTCGCTTTGCTCCAGAATATAGATCAATTCCTTAAGTTTGTCCTGCCACATCTTCATTTCCTTATTTGGTTAGCGGGGAAAAATACACTTAAGATTTAACCCGTTCAATATATTCCCCAGAACGAGTATCAATCTTCAGTAGATCTCCTTCTTCTATAAATAAAGGTACTTGCAAGATGTAACCGGTCTCTACTGTAGCCGGTTTTGTGGCTCCGGAGGCCGTATTGCCTTTCACGGCCGGCTCCGTGTGTGTCACGGGAATTTCTACATGGGCGGGGAGGCGAATATCCAGCACTTCCTCCTGATCAAACAATAAATCCACATGTAGTCCCGCCGTTAGATAATGGACTGCATCACTGGCCACACTCTTGGGTACGGAATACTGCTCATAGGTTTGGTTATCCATAAAAACGAAGGCATCTCCATCATCATACAGGTACTGGACCGGTTTAGCTTCAATCCGGATAAAATCCATTTTTACACCGGCATTGAATGTTTCATCAACGATTTTTCCCGTGAGGATATCTTTCAATTTTGTTCGAACGAAAGCGGGTCCCTTCCCCGGTTTTACATGTAAAAATTCAATAATTTTCATCCGTTTCCCTTTGTGGAGAATGACGGAACCGTTTTTAATATCTGCTGTAGTGGCCATATTCCTTCCTGTTTTAGCGGGGGAATTTAAAGCCCTTGTAATGGGATTCAAATTGTGGATCTATTTAATCGTTTAGCGAAGGGAGATTTACTCCAGATTCTGGGGTGGCTTCCGTCATCTTCCAGTAGATCGTTGTTTTTTCCACAAAATCCCCGGTGGCATCCAGGTCTGCAATCCCATCCTCTTTCGGGAGTTTCTGACGGGCGAATTTCACCAGATCCGCCTTGGCGAGGATGGTAGATAAAAATTGAAATTCGTCGTCATTATAAGGGAAAAGATCCCGGTGGTCACGGATCTCTTCCGTTGTCATTGAAAGAGTTCGGATGTACAAACTTAATTCAACATATTCTCGCAATATCAGGGATAGACGAGTGTACAACTCCTCCCCCCCGATGTGATGCTCCTTAAACTCCCGTTCTAGTTTCTTCAATTGTTCCAAGGTATGAATATCCGGATTTTCTAGAATTATTTCTTCGTCGTTCTCAAGGTCAGCCGAACCCGTAATTCTGCGGCTCCAGGTCCAGAACATTCCTATGATTGTGAAGAACAATGCAGCCACCAAGCTAATCTTTTTCCAGGGCCAGGGAAGCGTTACCGGTACTGGGGCTTTAATAGGTTTTAATTCACCCCCAGTTTTACGAAAATTGGGATCCGTTTCGGCTACCGAAACAACATTGATCCATAGCGTATCCGAGGCTAATTTTTCCAACAGAGTACTATCTGGACTAAGTATCCGGACTTCATAAGGCGGGATTGCCACCGCTCCCGTGTCCCAGAATACCAGTTCGAAAACGCGGCCGGTTCCGGAGGATACATTCGACTTCTGGCTGGTACGCACCTCTACCGGATCGTCCAGTTTTAACGGTGGGAATTGAACCTGATTCGTTTCAGGCGCGGTAACAACGACAGAAAAGTGGACCACATCTCCGATCGTAGTATAGGTGGTATCCAGATAAGCGGTGATGCCGGTGGAAACAGGTTCTTTTTCAGGTTGGCAGGAGATAAGTAATCCCGCCAGGACAAGCACGGGTACGAGTTTCATCATCGAGCTAATGGCGTTTTACCCGACGGCGGAAATAACGCATAATGGGTTCCACATAATCCTCATCGGTAGAAATGGATATGAGATCAAAATTGATTCGGTCGCATTCACGGTGAAATTGTTCCCAGCGGGTTTTCCATTCTAGTTGAATCTGTTTCCGTTCCCGGGCAGAATTCAAATCTGCCCAAAAGGATTCTCCCGTCTCTGGATCGTGTAATTTTACTAAACCCAGGTCCGGTAATAACTGCTCTGCCGGGTCCCAAATACGCAGACCAATCATATCATGCTTACGATTGGCATATTTCAATGTTTTCCAGAAGCCATCCCCCATGTAATCCGAAAGAAGAAACACAACCGATCGCCGCTTAGCTACTTTCATGAGAAAGTCCAGACCGTTGCCAATGTCCGTTCCTTTTCCCTGTGGTTCGTGATACAGGACTTCGCGGACGACCCTCAAGATATGCGACCGACCTTTCTTTGGTGCAATAAACTTCTCCACATGATCACTGAAAAGAATAAGTCCCACCTTATCCTGATTCTTGACGGCTGAGAATCCGAGAACGGCAGCAATTTCTGCCGCTCGTTCCGATTTGAACTGATCCAGGGTGCCAAAATGGCCGGACCGGCTCACATCCACCACCAGGTAAACGGTTAATTCCCGTTCTTCTTCGAAAACCTTCACATAGGGAAAATTGTAGCGGGCGGTCACATTCCAATCAATCAAACGAATATCATCGCCGGGAGTATACTCCCGAACCTCTGAGAAGGTCATTCCCCGTCCTTTAAATACGGAATGGTATTCTCCTCCGAACAGATCCTGAACCAGGCCTTTGGTATATATTTCAATTTGCCGAACCTTGGCCAGAATTTCACGGGGTATCATGGTCTCTCGGTCCTGTTTCGATTGAAAAGCATTTACCCCTTCCCTCGCCCGCTAAAGGGGGCACCGATCAGGGAACCTCAATAACTTCATAGAGTCGTTTAATCACATCCTCGGAGGAAAGCTCCTCTGCCTCGGCTTCATAAGTAAGGATAATCCGATGCCGTAAAACATCCATACCCACATACCGGACGTCCTCCGGTGTTACAAACCCCCGATGTTCAATAAAGGCACGTGCCTTGGCGGACAGAATCAAATTGATGGTTGCCCGGGGGGATGCTCCGTACTCAATCATATCCTTTAAATCAGCCAACTGATAAGTAGCGGGCTCCCGGGTTGCAAACACCAGATCCAGCACATAATCTTCGATTTTTTCATCTACATAGATTTCATCAATCGTTTCCTGTGCTTTCAGGATTTCCGGGGGCTTGATGATGGGTGTTAGGGAAGCCATCTCACGGGTATGGGCGGCTCGACGTAGGATATCCCGTTCTTCCTTCTTATCGGGATAATCCACTTTCAGTTTCATAATGAAACGGTCTACCTGTGCTTCGGGCAAGGGGTAGGTTCCTTCTTGTTCAATCGGGTTCTGGGTAGCCAAAACCAAAAAAAGGGCCTCCAGCGAAAAGGTTTCATCCCCGATGGTGATTTGTCGTTCCTGCATGGCTTCCAACAGGGCACTTTGCACTTTGGAGGGGGCCCGGTTGATTTCATCCGCCAGAATGATATTCGAAAAAATCGGACCTTTCCGCGTCTCAAAAGTCCCGGTCTTCTGGTTGAAAATGAGAGTCCCTAACAAATCAGCAGGGAGCATATCTGGAGTGAATTGAATCCGCTGAAACCGGGTATCAATTACCTGGGCGAGAGATTTCACTAACAGTGTTTTTGCCAATCCCGGGACGCCTTCCAGCAGTAAATGCCCGTTGGCTAACAGACCGATTAAAATTTTATTGACCAACTCCTGCTGACCAACAATATTTTGGGCCAAAGCCTGTTTTATCTGATCCACAAATTGGGATTCTTCTGCAATCCGTTCATTCATCCGGGCTAAACTAAATTCTGTCATGCCTGTCTCCTGTCCTATGAAGCAATATGTTTCAATTCCGGAATTTCATCAATATCCTTCCCCAGGTATTTTAATTCAAATTTCACTGAGGGGGCTAATTCATGTTCGGGAAACCGATTTAAAAAATTCTGATAAATAGTATCCGCTGCGGAGAAATCGGATAACACATTCGCATAAATAAATCCCTCCATAAAAAGGGCATACGGAATTTGTTCTGACTTGGGAAACCACTCGCCAATTTTCCGATAATTCGCCACCGCCCGTTTAAAGTCTTTCAAATCGCGGTAATAGATTTCAGCAATTAAGTATTGAGCTTCACCCGCTCGCTCATGATCCCGGTGCTCCGTAACAATGGTATTGAGCTGCTCGATTGCAGCCTGCAATTTCCCCTCGTTCCTTAACGCTTCCGCGGCCTGAAACATTTGATCTACCGATTTAAAAAAGCGGTCGCACCCCGTCAGCATTAAAACAACAGTCAACAACCCAAGCCCCGTAAAATAAGCGTATTTTTTCATTCTCCTTGTACCATCTTTTACAACTTCAAAATTGGTCCTGATCTAAACGTTTACCGACGGTAATTAGTTCCGGTCAAAACGCATATAAAAAGCCGAAATGCACCTGGCGGATCTTGGCATTATCAGCGGCCTGAGCATAATCAATCCGGATTGGTCCAAACGGAGTACCCAGGGTGAGCCCGAATCCGTAATTCCAGGTTAAACCGGAAAATGTCACATATTTTGGTTTGCTGGTAATCGTCCCCCCATCCATGAATAGGACGGCTCCCACCTTCCAGAACAGAGGGAATCGTCCTTCAATATTGGTCAAAACCTTTACCGTATTGCCTACCGGATAGGTCTTACCTTCAATGATGTTCTCCATCCGCCGTAGAGGGCGCCAGGCACGCAGTGTATTACTGCCACCCAGGTAAAATTTTTCATACAAGATTTTTTCGTAGTTTTCATAAGAATCGTTCCAGCCGGATATCAAACCGCCGTTAATCCTTCCAGCAAGTGTAATCCAGTCAAACAAAGTCACATATTCCCGCAAATCGGTTTCAAATTTGGTAAAGGTCCTGGTCCCACCCAGGATGCCTCCCGATGAATTCACGCTCAATAAAAGCATTGTTCCGCGACGGGGATAAAAGGGATCATCCCGGTAATCTAAATGAATGTCCAGCGACAATTTCCGCTGTTCAATTTCATTGGATTGAAGAATCTGGTCATTGGATTTTCCTGATTTATTGAATCGCTCCCACTGAATTCCAAATTTGACGGAAGATCGTTTATAAAAGCGAAAAATATTGGAATATTCCAACCCAAGGCGTCGAATATAGGGACCGGATTCATCACCGAAATTTTTAAACTGTTGATAGTACACTTTTACCTGGGTCGGGACACGAAACGGTACCAGCCACTCTGGAAAGGGTCGCTGGTTAGATAATTTAGCTTCGAGACTAAACCGGGGGTACTGGAAGCCCTCTTCCGTGGGCATAACCGCTGCCCCCCGGGCGCTGAATCGATTGGTGGTACCAAAAAACATCCGGTCCAGCCACTCGAGATAACCACCGAAACCGAGAAGCTTGTTGATTCCTTCACTCCACTCCACTTCGAAATACCCCGGTTCCAAGGAGATTTCACCCCGTTTTTCAAACTCCTTAATCTGAACATTCAACCGCACCAGCGTATCTGCATCCGCTTCCGGTTCTGGGAGGAAATTCACGGCAGAAAAAAAACCTGTTTCCAGCAATATCTGCTTTGTTCGATCAATAGCATCTTTGTTGTAGAGATCACCTTCTTTAAACAAAAACTCCCGCCGGATATAAGTACTGTCTACCCGTTGATTCCCATGGATTCTAACAGAACCGATATAAACATCGGGTCCTTCATCCAGGTAAATAAAAATATTCACCGAATCCCCTATTTCCCGTTCCAACTTTAAACGGTTGTAGAGCTTACCGTGGCGTTGGTATTCTCCATCTACCCGGGGCATATTGGTGTTGATACGAATCGGGTTAAATGGCCGATTCTCCTCCAATCCCAGGATGGCAGCAATTTTTTCACTGGAAACCACCTGGGCGCCCTCAATTATCCCCCGGTGTAAAAAATACTGTTTTCCCTCCTGCACCTTAAAAAATAAATCCACGTTATGATCCTGGATGGCGAAAGAATCTTGTACAACTGCCTCCAGATAGCCATTGGAGCGATAATAATTTTTAATAGTGATGGCATCCAACCTCAGCAAGCGACGATCAAATTCATCATGGCGGAACAGGAAGGGGGGGCGTAATTGGAGTTGTTGCTTCAGGACACGGGTAGAAATATGATCATTCCCGGTGATCGTAACGGTGTTCACCATTAATTGATCTTGAACATCCGCCTGGGACCAGGCCGGTGTGTTCCATAGAACCATGATCCAGAGGAACACAGACACTTGTTTAGGTTTCATTTAAATTTAATACGAATAGCGCAGGCGCAGTTTCATATGCATTTGACCCGATTCATCCACGTTTCCCACCATGGAAAAATACGGATTTAATTTATATTCTACACCCACCCGATTTTGATAGGGATTATCCAGGGAAAAAGACCGACGATAATTGAAGGAAAACCGGTCGGTCACTTTCGCGCTAATCGTAAAATCTTCTCCCCCCTGTTTCCGAATCAAATCCGAAGTACCGGAAATACTCACTTCTTTCACCAATCCGGTAGATTCAAGTCCACTCAAACGTATGAAATTTTTCTCAAATTGACGTTCCAAGTAGGCACCAAGGACCGATTGGGCCTGGGTTCCCAAACCTTGAGAAGTAATTCCTTCTTCACTGATTCGGGTATGGAAAGTCAATAACTGTAAAATATCACTTTCGGATAGGCCCTGATTGGAATCAAACACCCATTCTGGATTGTTCAACGGTCCATACACCCCCAGGCGGATTTCCGTATCGCCGATCTTGGTCATAGCCGATAGGTCCAGGAAAGGATTAAATCCATTACCATCAAAAGTCATATTGCCTTTCAGGTTCTCAAATACATCTCCCCCAAGATAGTAGTAAATCTTCCCATCGAGAAAATGGATTTCTCCGGAATAATCCCAATCCCTATCTCCGATTTTGGTCATATCCAGTTCACCGCCGATTTCCGTATCAATCTGGGCATTTCGGATTGCGAACCGTTCCTTAATTGGAAATCGCAGGTTGTAATTGGTAACCACCCGACCGGAAGTTTCGCTGGATTCAATGGATTCCTGGGCATTAAAGTCACGGTAATAGGCACCATTCAGCGCCGCAATGACTCCGGTGATATTTATGGTATCTTTTCCCACCATTTGTAGATCTACATCTGTCAATCCTTCAATATCGCCGGAAAGGGAACGGTAATAGATCCTTTTGCCGGTCAAATTAAGGTCATAGCGCGGTTCAAAAAACCGGGATAAATCCATCGTACCGGTCAGAAAAAGATTCGGTTTCAGTTTCTTTTTCTTCTGATGGTTTACTAAAACACCGGAAAAGGATTTAACCGTAAGCAGGTTTTTTTCAATCACGGCCTCAGCGCTGACATTAACGACGGGCGCATCCATTAACACCGTATAAATTCGACCATGTGATATGGACAACTGCCCATTGCGAACAATATGATCAGGAGGCCCTTCCAGCTTAAGCTGAAGATCAATATTCCCACGAATCGAGTCCACATCGGTCAGATAATTAGTTAGGAAAATGAAATCTGTTAAATCTCCCTGTACCTTAAAATCAAATTCACTGCCATGAAGCTGGTATTTCCCAAAACGGTCCGAAGCCAGATTAAAATCAAGCGGCAGGGAACCGGCGGCACGGATGGTATTAGAACCGCGAACCGATTCTACTTGCTTGAATTTTAAGTTTCTCCCATCATAGATACCTTCCCCCTTCACCGTGCCCAGCGGGATGGACTCAAAAAAGGCGTCTACAATCTCGCCTTTGAACTGGTACAGGGTTTTCGCCACAGTCCCTTTCATGTTGAAATTACCGGTTATATTTCCACCGATTTGAAACCAGTCAGGAATAAGTTGATCCAGGAACGCTAAATCGAGGTTTTTAAAATTAGATTGCAAATCCACCTTACCCTTCTGGTCCCTGCGTTCCTTGATCGGGAATTTCCCTGTTAATTGCAATCCTGTTTTTGTCCCCTCCGTCATGGTTAATTCATCGATATGAAGCACTCCCTGCCTGTAAAAAGCGGAAAAATAAAAATCATCAAAATGCTGCCGCAGTATTTCACCATTCTTAATACTGAGGTCTAGGGTAATATCCGGTGAATCGCCCGATTGTTTCAAGCCGAATTCACCAAATGCCATTCCGCTGATGTGAAATTTATCGGTCAGCTCCGTGGCGTAAATTAAATCGCTGGGTAGATTGGAAAACTTCAACCGCCCGGCAGCCGGAGGTTTCGGATTATAAAATCCATCCACAACGCCATCATCCACGTGGAGTTCAAAGGGTCGAATCCATAATCCTTCTTCAACCCTCTCAATATTGAGGGGGGCTGGATTGATTAAATAGTGATTATTGTATGCCACCTGTAACCGATCAATATGCAAAACTTTTTTCTGTTCCAACGAACCTGATAACTGGAAAAAATTCTTTCCTTGTTTCAATTCCAGCCCTGAAATCGCGATTGTACCTCCCTGAATCAGGAATTCACCGGTCCCACCATCAAACCCATACTCCCGCCAAGAACCTTTTCCGAATTTTGCGTTCACGTCCCCTCTCGTTAATTCGGGTAAATTCCCTAATAAACCGTTTAACTCAAAATAATCCAGGTAGGCATCCTTATACTTAAAATCCTGGACAACCAGGTTCACATTCGCATTCAAATTGCCAGGAATTCCCGCAAGTTGCATGGTGCCTGTAGCCCGACCGCTTGAAAGCGTATCCCCGATTAATTTGCTGAAGAGAAATGTATTGGCATCCTGTAACTTCAACGAAATTTCAAGCGAATCGGTTGTAAATTTTTCACGACCTTCAATACGGATGGAACTGGATCCAACCGTTAACGTGAGGGGCGTGAGGGTTTTAACCTGTTGATCGGTGTACAACATACTTCCGGAAATGGAAGCCGGTTTCTCTCCAAATAATTGGGATTCATTCACTTCTCCCGATACCTGAAGCGAACGAAGGGCAAATTGCCGGGTCTGCCCTTCCACAACCAAATACCCGCTAACATTTGAAGTTTTTTGATTTTCCAACCAACGACCGAGATCCAGATTCGAAAGGGTCACTTTTCCGCTAAAACGTCCTGATCTTTCCAGGATTCCACCCACCTCCAGTTCCGCCTCATTTCCCTTTAAAGTGAGATTATTCAGGTGGAGATACTCTGGCAGACCGGAGGCAAAGAAATCCCCCTCCATATGCAACCCCAAATTGTTATCCACCCGGGCCGTTCCTGAGAACTGCTGAAGGTCCGATTGAAATTGAACCTGAAGGTTGAACCGGGATAACTGGGGTTTTAGTGGCAATTGGGTGAATAATTCATCTGGCAATTGAAAATCCTTCAGGGCCATATCAGCAATAATCCGATTTTGGGGTGTCCAGCAGTAACGAATATTTCCTACCAGGTCCTGATGATTGATTCTGGAATGGTCGAACGAAACAATAAGACTATCAGGATTCAACCGACCCTCAATGGACTGCAAATTCAATTCAAAGGGAGAATCGGGTAATTGTAACAGAAACGATTTCAAATTCAAGCGGGCATTCTGAGAGTCAATATCCAGAAGTCCATCGAACGAAAACTGGGTTTCCTTTAGTGAATCATCCATCGGCGTAAAGATAATTCCATCCAGATGCAGATCCGATATTCGAACCTGGTTTTTTATTAAATTCTGGACGGATCGGTTTAGGTTGATTGAGGCGGAATCTGTCGGTGGAGGAGCCGCGACAATTTTAACTCCCTTGACTAATAGACGACTAAACCCAATTTTTCCCGTTAAGAAGGAAGTAATATTCGGATTCACCCGAAGAATCGGGGCGGAGATTCGTTGGTTTCCAGAGCCCTCAATTTCCATATCCCACACCTTAACAGAAGTGAGGAAATTCCCTGAGAGTGAATCAATTTTGATTGTCCAGCCATTCGGTTGAAAAAGTTCCTGATTCAAATAAGTTTCAATTTTCGATTTCCACCAAATCGGAAAGGAACACACCACCGCAATGGTGACGATCACCCCGGTAAAAATCAAAATAGCTGTTTTCAAATGTTTCATTTATCGTCGGCTGGCCATTGGCAACTTTACGAATTTACGTTATTGTAGTTCCAAATATAAAAAAAGCGCCCCAAAGTGGGACGCTTTTTTCAGGAATGACTCTAGAACTAATCCACCACTTCAAAATCGGCGTCTTCGATTTCACCATCTTTCTTGGAAGTGGCTTCCTTCCCTTTCGGTTCTTCTTTTGGAGGTGTTTCTTTTACCGCCTCGTACATCTTAGATGCTACTTCATTCCAGGATTTATTCAGTTCATCCATGGCAGTGCGGATATCCTCTTTATTTCCACCTTCCTTGGCCTTTTTCAGTTTCTCCATTCCATCCTGTAGTTTCGTCTTCTCATCTGAACCCAGTTTTTCTTCAAATTCCTTCAGGTTCTTTTCTGTCTGGAAGATTAACTGATCGGCCTGGTTCTGAAGCTCAATCGTTTCCCGTTTTTTCTTATCTTCAGCTTCATGTTTTTTGGCATCATTAATCATTTTTTCGATTTCAGATTCAGACAAACCGCTGGAAGCCTCAATTCGGATACTCTGGGCTTTGCCGGTAGCCTTATCGGTGGCACTCACATTTAGAATACCATTGGCATCAATATCGAAGGAAACTTCGATTTGAGGTACACCCCGCGGTGCAGGAGGAATTCCATCCAAGTGAAAGCGACCAATCGTCTTATTATCCACCGCCATTTCCCGTTCTCCCTGGAGAACGTGAATTTCTACGGTAGTCTGATTGTCTGCCGCTGTACTAAAAATTTGGGATTTCTTAGTGGGAATTGTTGTGTTCCGTTCGATTAATTTGGTAGCAACGCCACCCAGAGTTTCAATTCCCAGAGACAGGGGTGTCACATCTAGGAGCAGGATGTCATCCACATCTCCCGAAAGGACTCCGCCCTGAATCGCGGCGCCGACTGCCACCACTTCGTCCGGATTAACACTCTTGTTGGGCTCCTTCCCGAAAATTTTCTTTACATGTTCCTGAACCATGGGAATCCGGGTCGATCCACCTACCAGAATAACTTCGTCAATATCGCTGGTTTTTAGACCGGCATCTTTCACGGCAGCTTCACAGGGAGTCGTTGTCCGTTCCACCAGATCCGACACCAGTTCTTCGAACTTGGCTCTGGATAAGGTGATATTTAAATGTTTCGGCCCTGAAGCATCCGCCGTAATAAAGGGAAGGTTGATTTCAGTCTGGCTGGAACTGGACAATTCCTTCTTGGCTGTTTCTGCCGCCTCTTTCAGCCGCTGGAGTGCCATGGGATCCTTTTTTAAATCGATTCCGTCGCTCTTCTTAAATTCACTGGCAACCCAGTCAATAACCTTCTGATCAAAATCATCACCACCCAGGTGGGTGTCACCATTGGTGGATTTGACTTCAAAGACACCATCACCCAACTCAAGAATCGAAATATCAAACGTTCCGCCTCCAAGATCGAATACAGCAATGACTTCGTCTTTTTTCTTATCCATTCCATAAGCCAGTGAAGCAGCCGTCGGCTCATTAATGATGCGACGAACGTTCAACCCGGCGATTTTACCCGCATCCTGAGTCGCCTTCCGCTGAGAATCGTTAAAATAGGCGGGTACCGTAATCACAGCATCCGTGACTTTGGTGCCCAGATGTTCCTCAGCCGTCTGTTTTAACTTTTGCAGCACCATGGCGCTGATCTCCGGCGGAGTGTAAGTTTTACCACCTGCTTCTACCACCACGTTTCCACTGCTGTTCTTGGTCACCTTATAAGGAACTTCATCAATTTCCGTGCTGACTTCCTTATATTTCCGGCCCATAAACCGTTTTATTGAAAAGACCGTGTTCTTAGAATTGGTCACAGCCTGCCGCTTGGCGGGCTGACCCACCAGTCGTTCCCCATCTTTTGTAAACGCAACAATGGATGGGGTCGTGCGCCCACCTTCGGGGCTATTAATTACAGTAGACTCCCCTCCTTCTAGTACGGCTACGCACGAATTGGTTGTCCCTAAATCAATTCCGATAATTTTTCCCATTTGAATAAACTCCTATTCTCAATTAAAAATATTCTTAGTCTGAACTAAAGTGGACAATTATTGTGCCACTTGGTATAGTTTACCTATATGTCAGAGAAACGAGGGTGTCTAATCAATATTGGCAGAAGAAGCTAGGGCTTGATCGAATCGACGGTTTTTCCACCTTTCCGTTTGAGGCCGGTGGATGATTTGCTCTTTTTCCCCGGTTCAATAATAAAAGCTCCTTTTTTAACCTTCACTTCAATGCTGTGATACCCGGAAAAAACATTCTCCAGTAATTGCTCAGAGATTGGATCTTCCAGTGAAGTTTGAATCTCCCGCCTTAAATACCGGACACCATATTCAGGGTTGAACCCTTTATCCACCAATAGGGCTTTGGCCTTTTTACTGATTTTCAGGGTTAATCCCATTTTCGCCAGATTATCCTTTAATTCCTTCAGTTGCAAATCAATGATCTGCAGCACATCTTCTCGAGATAGGGAGTGAAACACGATTGTTTCATCAATACGATTGAGAAACTCGGGATTGAAGATGTCTTTTACTTTTTCCAGAATCCGCCGTTTCATGGCCTTAAAATCAGCCCGGGTGGACTTTTCCCCGAAACCGATCTGGCTGGATTGGATATTCTTCGTCCCAATATTGGACGTCATGATAACAATCGTATTTTTAAAATCTACTTTCCGGCCCAAGCCGTCAGTTAATACTCCTTCGTCAAACAGTTGTAACAAAATATTGAACACATCCGGATGGGCTTTTTCTACCTCGTCCAACAAAACTACAGAGTAAGGATTCCGGCGAACTTTCTCCGTCAATTCTCCCCCTTCCTCATAACCAATGTACCCCGGCGGAGCCCCGATTAAACGGGAAACCGAAAATCGTTCACCGTATTCAGACATGTCGATTTTTATCAGCGCTTCGTCCCGGTTGAACAGGTATTTGGCTAGGACTTTTGCCAGTTCCGTTTTCCCCACACCGGTAGGTCCTAAAAACAGAAATACTCCAATGGGTCGCTTGGGACTCTTCAACCCGGCCCTGGCTCGCTGGATAGAGCGGGACAGGCTGTCGATAGCCGCATTCTGGCCAATAATAAATTCATGGAGTCGATCCCGCATTTTGAGAAGCTTCTGACTTTCAGATTGAGCCACTTTCTGAACGGGAATCCCTGTCACCATCGCCACCACATCCGCAATATTTTCTTCGGTAACGCGCACGGGATTGGAGGCTTCATCCAACTGCCACTTTTTTTGCAGTTCCTGAAGTTTGCGGATTAATTTTTGTTCTTTATCCCGGAGATTGGCAGCATCCTCAAACCGTTGGGCAGCGACCACCGATTCCTTTTCAGCCCTGATTTTCTCAATCTCTAATTCCAAATCGATTACTTCCTGCGGAACTTTAACCTGTAACATATGCGCCCTGGAACCTGCTTCGTCCATGATATCGATCGCCTTGTCAGGCAGGTGTTTATCTGTAACATACCGGTGGGATAAATGGACACAGGCTTCAACGGCTGCATCGTCATACACTACGTTGTGGTGTTCCTCATAACTGTTTTTGAGTCCTTTCAGAATTGCAATGGATTCTTTAATAGAGGGTGGATTAATGGTGATTTTCTGAAAGCGTCGTTCCAAGGCACCGTCTTTCTCAATATATTTTCGATACTCATCCAGTGTAGTGGCACCAATACAATGAATATCTCCCCTTGCTAGGGCCGGTTTAAACATATTTGATGCGTCCAGAGAACCGGAAGCGCCGCCAGCACCCACCAAGGTATGGAGTTCATCAATGAATAGAATCAGATCATCGGAAGATTCCAGTTCCACCATAATCGTTTTCATCCGTTCTTCAAACTGGCCCCGGTATTTGGTTCCAGCGACAATCCCGGCCAAATCCAAGGATAAAATGCGTTTATTATGCAATAAGCGTGGAACATTCTTCTTGATAATCCGCTGCGCCAATCCTTCAATAATGGCGGTTTTTCCTACCCCCGGTTCACCGATGAGGACTGGATTATTCTTTTTCCGACGGGATAATATCTGGGCTACCCGTTCAATTTCTTTCTCCCGTCCAATAACAGGATCAAGTTTATTCTGCTTGGCCAGCAGTGTAATGTCCCTTGAAAAATGGTCCAAGGCCGGGGTCTTGGACTTCTGAGGTTTTTCAGTACTTTTCGTCAGAGACCCGCCACTGGTGATTTCGTCTCCCTGAATTAAATCATAAACACTTTCATAATCGAGATCGTGAGCCGATAAAACTTCGTAGGCGATCCCATCGGTTTCTTTCAGCATGGCCAAGAGCAGGTGTTCGTCGTCGGCAATCGTGGCACCGAGGGCGGTGGCTTCATTAAAGGCAGTTCGTAAAATGCGTTCCGCCCGCCGGGTCAACGGCAAATGTCCGAGAGTCATGGTTCCACCCGAGGACTTAATCATATCCTCCACCATGGCATGTAAATCGGAAACACTACAATCGTAGATTTCAAATATTTTGAACGACAGACCCGAATCTTCTCTCAGTAATCCCAGGAGCAAATGTTCCGATCCTACATAAGAATGCCCCAGGCGGATTGCCTCCTCCTTGGCATATTTCATGATATTCTGAACACGTCGTGAAAAATTTTCTTTCATGGCTGGTTGAAATTAAGCAGACTTATACGGGATTCAAATACTCTCCGCAGGAGAAAGGGTTCCATTGTCCAAATAAAGCTGTTGCCGACCGATTCCTGCGACTTGAGGGTTGTGGGTTGTAATAACAAAGGCCTGCCGAAAATCCCGGTTTACCCGGATAAACAAATCCAATAATTTTTGAGCATTGGAAAGATCCAAATTCCCGGTAGGCTCATCAGCTAAAACCAAATCCGGACTATTGATCAGGGCCCGGAGTACCGCCACTCTGGATCGCTCACCACCGGAAAGTTGAGCGGGATAATGATCCTTTCGGTCCGTCAGACCAACATACTCCAGCAGTTCCAATGCTTTCTGCTCCTGTACTGGGAAACCGCCTATTCGAACCGGCATTAAAATATTTTCCAAAGCCGTGAATTCGGGTAAAAGATGGTGAAACTGAAACACGAAACCCAGATTCTGGTTTCTAATCCTTGCCAAATCACCAGCATCCAGACCGTTTATCTTTTGACCCTTGAATTCAATCGATCCTTCATCCGGTCCATCCAAAGTGCCCAGAATATTTAATAAGGTGGATTTTCCCGCACCGCTGGGTCCCATAATCGTGATCAAATCACCCGTTTGAATGGTCAGGGAAACCTCCTTTAAAACGGTGAGTTTCCGACTCCCGTTTCGATACGACTTACTGATATGATCTGCTTTTAATACCATTATTTTTCCAAATATAGGGCTTCTTTTGGTGAAATATAAGATGATCGGCGGGCTGCAATATATCCGGCGATTCCAATCATCAGAAAAGAGATCAACAAGACGGTCAGAATATCTGTCCCGTGAATGAGCATGGGTAGCAATGGTGTAAAATACACATCCTCGGGTAACTTAAAAATTCCAAAACGGTGCTGGATAAGAATCAAGCCCAGTCCGAATAAAAGGCCTGCCAAACTTCCGGCGCTACCAATGATGGTTCCCTGGGTCAGAATGATGCGTTTTAAAGTGGATTTTCGGGCTCCCATAACCTGTAGAATTCCCAGCTCCCGGATTTTTTGAGCCGTCACCAGTGTTAGAGTTGAAATCAGATTAAAACAGGCTACCACAATAATCAGGCTTAACACGGCTAAAGCACCGATCCGTTCAATCCGCATGGCACTAAATAATTCCTGATGCAGGTTTTCCCAGGTCTCCACTTGGGCCGGTTGGATTTGAGCGGCGATTTTTTCTTGCACTTTTTCCGCCGCACTGTAGGAGGTCAATCGTACATCCAAACCATCGACTCCTGTTTTTTTCAGGAACAGCCTCCGACCCACTTCCTTCGGAATGAAAACCAGCCGGTCATCAAAATCCAGAACCTTTACCTGGAAAATTCCGCCGACGACACATTGAATCTGAAGGGGCAACGTTAAACCAATACTCTGATCAATCGGGCTCATCAAGCGGACCCGGTCGCCAATTCCAGCATTCAACCGTCGAGCAACCAAATCCCCCAGGTAGACAACCGGCAATGCTGAATTTTCTTTGACCTGTTCTAATTTAAAATCGTAAAACTCCGGTACCCTTTCCAAGTCCAGTGCTTTTAAGGTGACCATTCGCTGGGCGTCATGTCTTCCAAGAATTAACCCTTTCCGCTCCTGAAAAGGAAGAACCTGTTTCACTTCTGGAAATGCCTGAAGTTTGGTCACAATCTCCTCTATATTATTATTTTGAATTCCCTGTATTCGTAAATCTCCTTCCAGTCCCACGATTCGATCTACAACCCGGGATTCAAATCCATTTAATACAGCTACAGATAGAATCATGGCAAAACAACCGACCGTCAGACCCACAATGGCAATCCACCCATTCATACGGCTGGGTCCGGATCCTTTGCCACCCAACATAAACCTGCGGGCGATATAGAGGGGAAAATTCATTCGTAACGTAGAGTTTTGGCTGGTTGGATCCTGCTGGCCCGTACGGTCGGCCACAGGGAGGCCAGAAGGGCGCCAATGATTCCAAACCCGGCCACTCCCAGAATAGATGAAAAATCAATTTGTATGGGGACATGATCCATAAAATAAACTTCTTCAGGAATGGACAGAATCTGATAGTGGACCTGGATCCAGCTAAGCAATACGGCCAGGGCCACCCCTAACAGGGAGCCGCCACAACCCACAAAAAAACCTTCAAATAAAAATATCTTTTTTAAATCTGTCCGCCGAATACCCATGGAAAGTAAAACTCCGATTTGCCGCACTTTTTCAACTACAATCATGGTCAGGGCGGAAACAATGTTGACAATCCCAACGATGGCAATCAAACCAAAAATAATCAAAATCGGCCAGCGTTGAATATTCATCCATTTGAATAGATTTCTGTTTTTTTCGATCCAGGTAGTGACCAGATAGGGGTAAGGTAGAAGATCCGAAAGTTGTTGTTCCAGACTCGCTACCGCGTCGACCGATTCCAAACGAAGGATATGACCAGAAACCGTATTCCCGTAACCAAACAATTTCTGGGCTGTTTTCAGTTGAATATAGGTTAATGACTGATCATATTCAATCAACCCGGAATGAAACAATCCTGCAATTGTTAAGGCTCTTAGTCGAGGACGGGGCCGGATCATGGACTTCAGGTCAAATAGAACAATCTGATCTCCTAAATGAAGATTTAATTGCTGTGCCAGACGTTTTCCTAGGATAATTTCGTCAGCATTCAGCCGGGCAGAACCGGCGACTAAAATTTTATTTAAGTACGCTAAACCGGCTGAATCGGTCCCTTCCACCATGATGCCCTCGGCCACACCCCCCTTCCTCAGCAATCCAGGGGTTTGAATATACCGGGAGTGGAATATTTTTCCGGATCCCTGCGTCAGGAGGCTATCCAGCCAGGGAAGTTTCTCTTTCAAGGGTTCGTTTAAAAAATGATGAATCCGCACATGACCGTCAAAATCAGCAATTTTTGCTGACAGGGTCTGCTCAAATCCTTTTAAAATAAATAGGGTGATCAGCAAGGCTGCAATCCCAATGGAAAGTCCTACCGTCGCCAAAATGGCTGCCACACGGGTGAAACTGCCCTTCCGGGTGGAACGAAGCTGATGCGACGCCAGATAAAATGGCAGATTCACGGGGGCGCTATTTATCCTCAGACCGCAAAGCCGGAAACAGGATTACATCCTTGATCCATCTATTTTCAGTGAGCAGCATGACCAGTCGATCAATACCCAATCCCACCCCTCCGGTAGGCGGCATACCACATTCCATGGCCTGAAGAAAGTTTTCATCCACCGGATGCGCCTCTTCATCTCCCTTTTCTTTCAAGCGGGCTTGAGATTCAAACCGGTCCCGCTGATCAATTGGATCATTCAATTCGGTGAAGGCATTGGCAAATTCTGCACCACCAATGAATAGCTCAAACCGCTCCACCAGGTCCGGTCCCTTACTGCGGTGACGTTTAGCCAGGGGCGAGATCGCACGGGGGTAATCGGTCACAAAGGTAGGTTGAATCAACTCCGGTTCCACCAGCTGGCTCATTATCTTATCCAGCAGAGTACCATAATTGGCATCTTTCGGGACCTCCACATGTTTCACTTCACACAAGAATTTTAATTCAGCTTCATCTGCTTCCGATAAATCTTTGCCCGTAGCCTCTTGTAACAGATCTAAAATCGGGCGACGGGAAAAAGGCTTGGACAAATCAATGTCCATTCCCCCCCAGTTCAACTGAAGCTTATCCATCTTTTCAGCCGTAGATCGAACTAATAATTCTACCTGCTCCATTTGATCTTCATAATCGGTGTAGGCTTCGTACCATTCCAGCATGGTGAATTCAGGGTTATGATTCCGATCCATTCCTTCGTTTCGAAAATCTTTAGCTAATTCATAGACTTTCCCAAAGTCGCCAATGATAAGGCGTTTCAGATATAACTCGTCGGCGATCCTTAAAAATAATGTTTGGTCCAAGGCATTGTGGTAAGTAGTAAAGGGCCGGGCGTTAGCGCCCCCGTATAGAGGTTGAAGAACCGGCGTTTCCACCTCTAGAAAACCCCGTTCATCTAGAAAAGCCCGAATATGGGCAATGATTTTTGCCCGCTTGACGAAGGTTTCACGGACTTGGGGATTTAAAATCAGGTCCAGATGGCGATTACGGTAGCGCATTTCCTTGTCGGAGAAAGCATCGAATACGGAACCGTTTTTTTCCTTCACAACCGGCAGGGGTCGAATAGATTTGCATAAAACAGTCAGGGCATCAGTATGAATCGTGATTTCTCCCGTTTTTGTCTTAAAAACATAACCGGTTACTCCTACAAAATCCCCCAGGTCCAACAATTTAAACTGGGCGTAGACATCCTCCTCCACATCATCTCTCCGAATGAAAACCTGGATTTTCCCTTGCGAATCCTGCAGGTGAAAAAAAGATGCTTTTCCCATTTTCCTTAAGGACATTATCCTCCCGGCCAGCGTTACGGTTTTTCCTTCAAACGTCTCGAAAGAACGAAGAATCGTATCACTTTGAGTATCCGGTTTAAACGTATGAGGATAGGGATTCACTCCTGCAGAGCGGAGTTTTTCCAGCTTCTCCCTTCGAAATTCAATAATCTGTTTCAGGCTTTTATGTTCATCTGCCATTTTCTTTAGATTCCCCTTCCAGTGTATTAACTGTGGTTTTCGACCCCAGCCGGACCATTAGAAAGGCCCGGATAAATCCATCAATCTCCCCATCCATAACCGCTTGAATATTCCCGGTCTCATAATCGGTTCTATGATCTTTTACCATATTATATGGGTGAAATACATAGGACCGGATCTGACTGCCCCAGCCAATATCCAGTTTCTGGTTTTCCAGCGCTTTCACAGCCGCTTTTTCCTTATCCTGTTCCAGTTTATAGAGACGTGCTTTTAAAACTTTCAGAGCCTGAGCTTTATTTTTATGCTGACTGCGTTCATTCTGACACTGGACCACGATGCCTGTAGGAATATGGGTAATCCGGATGGCCGAATCCGTCTTGTTCACATGCTGACCTCCGGCCCCGCTGGCCCGATAGGTGTCGATCCTCAAATCATTGGGATCAATTTCAACCTCAATTTCTTCATCCGTGGATGGATAAACGAATACCGAAACAAAAGAGGTATGACGACGGCTATTGGAATCAAACGGTGAAATCCGTACCAGACGATGGATTCCCGCTTCCGCCTTCAATAATCCGTAAGCATAATCGCCCTTCACTTCCATAGTCAAATCCTTAATTCCCGCTTCATCACCCGGTTGATAATCCATAATCGTTTTTTTGAATCCCTTCCTTTCAATCCAGCGGGAATACATCCGAAATAGCATCTCTGCCCAGTCCTGACTTTCGGTCCCGCCGGCGCCGGGATGAATGGTAACAATCGCATCTTGGATATCCATCGGGTCACCAAGGGTTAACCTCAATTCCAAGTCATTAATGGATGTTTGGAACTTGGTGAGTTCTTCCTGGACTTCTTCCAAAGGGGTTTCACCCGCTTCAGCGAACTCGAGCAGAACTTCAATATCCCCGTATTGACGGTCTAAATCAGACCACATCGTCAGATCTTTTTCGATCAGGGAAATCTTTTTCAGGGTGGCAGAAGCGGACCGCTGGTCGTTCCAAAAGTTAGCAGCGGAGGATTGTGCTCGCAGTCGTTCTAATTTTTTTTCTTTGGCAGTTCGGTCAAAGATACCTCCTGAATTCCAGGTATTTTTCTTTAACCGCGTTAAACTGTTCTTTTAAATCGCTTAATTCCATAACCCAAATTTACTGATTTGTGAAAGCCACCTCTTAGAAAAAAAGCGATTGTCTATTAGCCCCAGATTTTTAAACCGGTTAAAGCGGCCACACCCAATAACATCATTACCATTTGGATGAAGGATTTGCGTACATCCGTGGAGTGATGCATTTCCGGAATTAAATCCGATCCGGCGATATAAATAAAGCCACCGGCGGTAATAGGGATTAGCCATTGGATTATTCCTTCCATGTGGGTACCGAATATAAGAGCGGCACCAGCCCCGACCACCGCCATAAGCGAAGAGAGAAAATTCAACCATAGGGCCTTT
>CAZNUM010000003.1:0-79573 GCA_964576315.1 uncultured bacterium | reverse complement strand
CACAGCAGATGGTACTGTCCTCTTCACAGGGCAGGAAGCCCGGGTCACAGTCGGCCTTTTCCGGGGGTTTATTCTCTAAAGGCTTGGGGCAGGCCAGGAAGAGGAGGCTGAGAAAGAGGGTAAAAGTTGTGAAAAATATTCTCATGCATTTAATTCATCCTATTGGCGATGATATGAATATAATGATGAATTGTAATAATGATATCCTTCGATTGTTGATACAGGAAAGGAGGTAAAACGGAGTGTAAAATTAAAGATATTTTCAATTTCCAAACTCTCGTTGGAAGCTGTTCGGATTTCAATTAATTTGGATCCGCGGTACAAAAAGGGTTCCAGTTTGGCAACCTTAAAAAAAAGAAAGGGGCGTTTCATTCGGAAACGAAAAATTGAAATTCTGGACACCACGCTTCGGGAGGGAGAGCAGACACCGGGAGTGTCCTTCACGGTGGCGGATAAAATTGCCATTGCCCGCCGGTTGGACGAGTTTGGTGTGGATTTCATTGAACTGGGTCATCCAGCTGTTTCACCCGATGTGTACGCCGCCGTGGAGGCCCTGAACGACCTGAACCTGAAAGCCCGGAAAATGGCTCACGGCCGGGCTTACAAGTCTGACGTAAATGACGCCGCTGCCATTGGTGTCCCCTGGGTGGGTCTCTTTTTTGGTACTTCTGCTTTAAGTTTGAAATATAAATTTAATGTGACCCGGAAGGATGCCCTCTGGCGGATCCGGGGGGCGGTGGAATATGCCGGGGAAAAAGGATTGAAAATCCGTTTTACGGCGGAGGATGCCACCCGCACGGAGGTGAAATTTTTAATTCAGGTGGCGCACCTGGTGACCGCGGCAGGGGCGGACCGGTTCAGTTTGGCCGATACGGTGGGCATCATGACGCCCACGCGGATGAAAGGTCTGGTGGCCCAAATCGTGCGTGAAATTGATCTGCCGCTCCATGTCCACTGCCATAACGATTTCGGTCTGGCGGTGGCGAATGCCCTTTCCGCTCTGGAAGCGGGAGCCCGATGCGTGGATGTGACTGTGAACGGCTTGGGGGAACGGGCGGGATTGGCCTCCCTGGCAGAAGTCACCAGTGCCCTGACGGAATTATACAAAGCACCAGGAAATTGGAATCTGGATCTGTTGCCTGAATTGTCAGCCCAGGTAGAACGGGTCTCCGGTCAGACGGCGCATGCCAACCGCCCGATCGTGGGGAAGCATGCTTTCAGTCATAAGGCGGGTTTGCACGTGAAAGCAGTGTTGAAGAATCCCAAGTCCTATGAGGGAATCAACCCGGCTGTATTGGCCCGCCAGAGAAAACTGATTCTGGATAAATACACAGGCAAGGCGGCGCTGAAATATAAATTAGAGGAATTGGGCCTGGAACTTACATCAGCAGAATTGAATCAGGTGCTGGCTGAGATTAAAGCGAAGCCGGCGAAAGTGGACTGGTCCGATGCTGATTTAAAGACGCTGGTGGAAATCACCCGGAGGGACAGGAAAGGGTGACCAAACGCTATAGGAACACCCTTGTTTGTATCTCTAAACACTGGCCACAAAGCCTTCGACACGCCCCGCTATGCGGGGCTGCTCAGGCAGACAGGCTTAAATGTTACTCTGAGTCCCACTGTCTCACACTGAACTCCGGGGAAGTGTGACAGTAGAGACAGAAGCCAAAATTGCATTCAGTGTCTTACCAGAAATTTACTGTATCCAAAATTAATGGGATTGAAGATGATCGGAAAAACAGCGGTAGGAATCACGGTAGCAATGTAATTTTACCCTTTAAAACTGGAAAGGATTTTTCATGCGTTACATCGGGCCTGATTTTTACAATCTTACCGATTTGCTTACAGAAGAAGAGTTACTAATTCAAAAAACGGCTCATGAATTTATTCAGCAGGAGTTTATGCCCCTGATCAAGGAGCATTATGAAAATGGTACTTTTCCCCTGGAGATGGCCCCCCGGCTGGGGGAACTGGGTTTCATGGGTTCCGCCCTGCCGGAGGAAAGCGGTGGAGCTGGTGTAAGTAATGTGGCTTACGGACTGATTCTCCAGGAGCTGGAGCGGGGAGATTCAGGGCTTAGGTCCTTTGCCAGCGTCCAAGGGGCTCTGGTCATGTACCCCATTCATCGGTACGGTTCTGAAGAGCAAAAAAAGAATTGGCTGCCCGCTCTGGGCGCCGGAGAAAAAATAGGTTGTTTTGGTCTCACGGAACCGAATTACGGGTCCAACCCCAGTGGCATGGCTACCCGTGCCGAACGAAGGGGGGATGAGTGGATTCTGAATGGTTCCAAGATGTGGATCACCAACGGTTCGGTGGCCGATGTGGCGGTGGTCTGGGCCCGGGATGAAGAAGGAACCGTATTGGGCTTCCTTCTGGAAAAGGGCCAAAAAGGTTTTACAACCAATGATATTCACGGAAAACTAAGTCTGCGGGCTTCCATCACCTCTGAACTGGTCATGGAGAATGTCCACGTACCGGAGGCAAATCGCCTGCCGGGAGTAAGAGGGCTAAAAGGACCTCTGTCCTGTTTGACTCAGGCCCGGTACGGGATTGCCTGGGGCATGGTTGGGGCAGCAATCGACTGCTATGAAACCGCTCGAGAATACTCCCAGGACAGGAAACAGTTTTCAAAGGTATTAGCAGGGTACCAACTCACACAGGCAAAACTGGTGGAAATGCTGACCCGGATCACTGCGGCTCAGTTGCTGGTTTACCGCCTTGGAAGGTTAAAGGATGAAGGTAAAATGGACTTCAGTCAGGTATCCCTGGCCAAGCGGGCCAACTGTGCCATGGCACGGGATGTGGCCCGGACCGCCCGGGAAATGCTGGGTGCCAACGGCGTAACCCTGGATTATTCCCCCATCCGCCACATGGCGAATATTGAATCGGTGTACACCTATGAAGGTACCCATGAAATGCACACCCTGATTCTGGGAGAAAAAATTACTGGTTTGTCCGCCTTTGACTAATTATTCACTCACATCGTTACCGCTGGTAACAGTACCGGAAATGGCAGTTATTGATGAAACGAAGAGATTTTCTTAAAGCAGGTGTAACAGGGATGATTCTACCCTCAACCCTGCTTCACGCTGGAGCGCGAACTTTAAACCGTCAGACTGGAAAACCTGTGGTCATTTCCACCTGGAAACACGGTCTCCCGGCAAACGCAGTGACCATGAAATTGCTGTCAGAAGGGGCCACTGCCCTGGAGGCTGTAGAAGCAGGAGCCCGCGTACCAGAAGGGGACCCGAAAGTTCATTCGGTGGGCTACGGCGGCCTCCCCGACGCCACGGGAAGACTTACCCTGGATGCCTGTATTATGGATTCGGAAGGGCAGGCAGGATCGGTAGCGGCGATTGAGAATATTAAACACCCCGTTTCCGTTGCCCGAAAGGTCATGGAACGCACACCGCATGTGATGCTGGTAGGAGAGGGTGCAAAACAATTTGCCCTGGAGAACGGGTTTAAAGAAGAAGAACTGTTAACGGAATTTGCCCGGAAGAAATGGATTCGGTGGAAACAGAAACATTCTGACTCGTCCCCCTCGTCACAAAACCACGATACAATCGCTATTCTTGCTCAGGATCAGAGAGGAAATCTGGCTGGCGCTTGTACCACCAGTGGCTTGTCATTTAAGCTTCACGGCCGGGTGGGAGACAGCCCCATTATCGGTGCCGGACTCTACGTGGATAACGATATCGGCGCTGCCGGTGCCACCGGTGTGGGGGAGTGGGTCATAAAAACAGCCGGGAGTTTCTTGGTGGTGGAGTTGATGCGCCAGGGATACGAACCGGAAGCAGCCTGTCGGGAAGCTCTGCAGCGCATCCTGAAGAAGAACCTGGAGGTTCAAGTAGCTTACATCGCCCTGCGAATTGACGGAACGGTGGGAAGTTCGGCCATAAAAAAGGGATTTTCCTATGCCCTGGCTGCAGGAGATAGGAATCGGTTGTACCCTGCAAATGGAATTTCAGGTAGATGAAAATTTTTGAAACGTTTACCAATTATTTCATTCCAAATACAAGGGAACGATCTGCTACTTTCAGGAGTCGGGTCGGAAAGTTCCAGGGCTTAATTTCGATTTGGGTTAATGGTGTTCTGTTCCTGATTAAACTCATCATTGGACTTTTAGCCGGTTCCATTAGTGTTATTGCGGACGCAATTCATACCCTGTCGGATGTGATTTCCTCCATTGTGGTCGTGTGGGGATTTAACGAGGCGGACAAGCCGGCGGATTTTGAGCACCCTTACGGTCATGGACGGGCGGAGTATATTGCCACATTAATCATTGCTGTCTTGCTGGCGGTGGCCGGGATCGAATTTATTGAAGCTTCGGTGAAACGGATTTTTACCCCAGAGGTCATTCACCCCAGCGAATGGATGATTGGGGTGATCGCCCTTACCATTCTGGTGAAGGAATTAACAGCACGTTATGCCACATTTCTTTCAGTCAAAATAGCTTCCGGAACCCTCCACGCTGATGCGTGGCACCACCGCTCCGACGCCCTCTCCAGCCTGCTGGTGCTGGTGGCGATGGTGGCGGGGAAATACGGTTACAATACAGTGGACGGTTGGGCTGGTCTGGGAGTGGCCCTGTTTCTCATTTATACCGGCTGGGCTGTAGCCCGAGGTGCGGTGGATGATCTAATCGGGAAACCCCCCACTTTTGAAGATGTGGAACGGATCCGCCAAGCCGTGATGGAAGTGAAAGGCGTTTTAGGAGCCCACGACATCATTATACACAGTTACGGCCACGATAAATTTGTCAGCATTCACGTGGAAATTGATTCGGAAGAATCTACAGACCGGGCTCACGATATTTCAGAGAATGTGGAGGCAAAGCTCAGTTCCCTCCTGAATGTGGAACCGACGGTTCATATTGACCCGGTTAAACCGGGAAGCCCCCTGGTCCGAAAAGTAAATGCCTTCCTGGAAGAAAACTGGCTGAAGGATGAACGAATCATTAATGTTCATGACGTCCGGATTGTGGAGACGGAAGAACATAACGTTATTCTGTTCGGAATCAACCTTAAATCGAATCTTGCTCAGTCCAAAGTGGTGGAATGCTGCAAGGAGATTGAAGCCAGTCTTGAAAGGGCATTCCCAGGTTTTGAGGTTCAAATTAAGGTATCACCGATTCACCGCTTTTAGCCAGTGGAAAAGTGGCGGATTTCTCCCGCATTGAATAGGACGTTTTCTCCACCGATTTCGAGTTGAGCCTCCCCACGGGGTCCCAGGCCGGTAAAAACCCCTTGGAGGGTTTCCGACCCCCGTTTTGCCGTGACCGTTCGGTTAAGATGGTGGCAGGACACCAGCCAGCGTTCTTCAACATTTTGGGGACCGGATCGGTAAAACTGGTTCAGACTGGGTTCCAATCGGTTCATTATTTCCCCTAGAATTTTCTCCCTCGAGAAGGGGTGATCTGCAAAGCGGAGCAGGGAGGTGGCAGTTAACAGGTTCTGAGCCCTGAAATCCTCGGATGTTTCATTGATATTCAGGCCAATGCCCATGACGACTGCCTGAATAATACGTCCCTGGATCCGTGTCTCACATAGGATGCCCCCCAATTTTTTCCCTTTCAGAAGGATATCGTTTGGCCACTTCAATCTGGCTGGCAATGCCAATTTATTCAGTGTTTCCGCTACGGTAACTCCTGCCAGAAGGGAAAACCAGGCCGCTGTTTGAATTGAGATTTCCGGTTTAAGGATAATGGAGAAAGTGAGACCTCTTCCTGGGGTGGACCACCATGGATGATCTCCCCGACCGCGGCCGGCCCTCTGGTAGTCGGTTAAAACCACCGTTCCATCGGGGGAGCCAATGGCAACTAATTCCCAGGCCCGTGTATTGGTGGAATCGACTTCTTGAACGTAGACAAGATTTCGCCCCAGGGTCTGGGTCTGAAGATGTTGTTGAAACAGGGTCTGGGAGAACAAAAGGACGGTATCAGGCCCGGGGGTCCAACTGCTCCCTGAGCCGCAAAGTGCTCCCCGGTTTTAACAGACCGTTGGATTTCTGAAGAAGATCCTGATTGTCTTTCAGTAGGATAATCCAGGCTTTCGGGTCGCCATACTGTTTTTTGGCAATGTTCCAGAGATTGTCCCCCGGCTGAATGGAATAAGTGAAATACTGGGGTGTGGATTCCTTCACCAGGAGCCGGTCCTTCAACAATTTCAGGAAATGGTAAGGATAAATCAGGTTGGGATTCTCTCCGATTTCAGCCCGGTTCCACTCGTAAATTTTTCGCCACATGCTGAAATCGTCGTACTCCTTTTTAGCAATTTTAATCAGGTAATCCCCCGGCAGGATCATGTAACGGTCCCAGGCGGTCTCCGGGAAGAGAGGATTGGGTTCAACCGCCAGTTCTGTCCCCGGAATTTCCGTTACCAGCGTCTGTTCCGGGGGAGGGGTTTTCTCCCGGTTAACGGTGGCCCTCGTTTTTAACGGTAAATCCGGTTCTGCAATTTTCTCTGAAGCGTGGGATTTAGAACCTGACACTGGTGCCGTGGAAGCTTGTTCCTCCTCCGCTTCGGCCACTTTAATGGGAGTAGGTTCCCTGGAAGATTTTTCCACGGGCGGGATTTCAGGAGTAGCATTCCCCGGCAGATCCAGCCGGGAACTGGTATTTTTCACGGCTGGATCCTCGATTTCAGAACCGGTGACGATGGGAGGGGCCGTCTGTTTGCCGCAAGAAACCAGAAATACGGTTAGAATGCTGGCTAAAATACCGTTTTTCATGGGTGCAATTCCTTTATTGTGAGAAGTTAATGGTACCTTTCTTTACCCGTTCCAGGCATGGATGTTCCTTATTTTAAATCCGGAACGGAGATACAGGGGGTGGAGTTTACAGCGCCGGGGAAATTAGAGAAAACCAGATTATTAATTAGGCGAATTAGAGTGTATGATATTCGCCGAACACGGACCGGAGCGCATCAGCGATTTCTCCCAGGGTACATTCTGCCCGGATACATTCAATGATGGGGGGAACCAGATTGTCTGTTCCCTCTGCCCGTTCCTTCAGATCTTTTAACCGATTCTGGACCTGACCATTATTTCGCTGTTGTTTAAACGCTTTTACCGCCTGAACCTGAGCCTGGACCACCTGGGGATCGATTTTCTGCAGCTCCGGCTGTAAATCTTCTTCTCCCTCATATTGATTGACACCCACAATAATTTGTTCCCCTGAATCAATCTCCTGCTGGTAGTAGTAGGCGCTGCGGGCGATTTCATCCTGGATCCAATGGGTTTCAATGGCTGGCACCGCGCCTCCCAGGGAATCAATCTTGGAAATGATTTCTTTTGCTTCCGCCTCGAGGGTGTCGGTGAGGGATTCCACCACTTCACTGCCACCGAAGGGGTCGACAAATTCAGCCACGCCGACTTCATGAGCCAAGATCTGCTGTGTTCTAAGCGCCAGGGTTACCGATTCCCGGGTCGGAAGGGCCAGGGCTTCATCGTAGGCATTGGTATGGAGGGACTGGGCTCCCCCCAGCACAGCGGAAAGGGCCTGGATGGTGGTCCTGACAATGTTGTTTTTCACCTGCTGGGCTGTGAGGGTGGAACCGCCAGTCTGTACGTGGAACCGACACATCATGGCTTTTGGGCTGGTTGCTTTAAACCGTTCTTTCATGATGGTGGCCCACAGGCGGCGGGCGGCCCGGAATTTAGCCACTTCAGTGAGAAATCCATTATGAGCATTAAAGAAAAAAGAAAGGCGGGTCCCGAATTCATCTACCTTCATACCCCGGTCAATGGCCGCTTGAACGTAGGCGATCCCGTTGGCAAACGTAAAGGCCAGTTCCTGGGCTGCCGTGCTGCCCGCTTCCCGGATGTGGTAGCCGGAAATGGAAATGGTATTCCATTTGGGAACGTGAGAATGACAGAAATCAAAAATATCCGTCACCAGCCGGAGAGAAGGTTCCGGCGGATAAATGTAGGTGCCACGGGCAATGTACTCTTTCAGAATATCGTTCTGGACCGTCCCGCGCAGCTTGTCCACTGGAATCCCTTTTTTCTCAGCTGTTACAATGTACATCCCCAGAAGAATGGCGGCAGTGGCATTGATGGTCATGGAGGTGGAAACCTGATCTAAGGGGATGGCATCAAAAAGCGCATCCATGTCCTGAATGGATGAAATGGGGACACCCACTTTTCCCACCTCCCCTTCAGCCATGGGATGGTCCGAATCGTAGCCGATCTGGGTGGGGAGATCGAAGGCTACGGAAAGACCTGTAACCCCCTTATTCAATAAATAGAGATAACGCTGGTTGGATTCCCGGGCGGAAGTGAAACCGGAATACTGGCGCATGGTCCAGAGTTTTTGACGGTACATTTCGGGGTAAATACCCCGGGTGAAGGGATAGGAACCCGGTTTTTCCCTCTTCTTCACGCAAAGCCCCGTTCCTGTTTGATGGTCTGGAAGGCTTCATTTACCGATTTAAATTTTTCTTCCGCCAGTCGTTGTAAATCCTCGCCTAAATGACTCACTTTATCCGGATGATACTTGGAGGCCATTTTACGGTAAGCCCGTTTTATTTCCTGATCTGAGGCGCCGGGGTCGATTCCCAGAATCTTGTAGGCAGTGGAGGAATCTTTTACAAACATGGCTTTAATCGAGCCGAAATCCTGTGGATTAATATTTAAATAGTGGGCGATGGTTTGAATGGTGCGGATTTCATTTTGATGGATATAGCCGTCAGCTTGGGAGAGACCAAAAAGGACGTGAATCAGTTCCAGGCGGCTGGGATGATCCATGGAGCGCTGAATCTGGCGGCAGACATCTTTCAAGGGATAATCCTGTTTTAAAATATCTTTAAAGAGGATTAAAAAATCCTGCACCTGCTGGGTACTGAACTGTTTTAACAGAAAGCGTTTTACGTACTCCAGTTCTGACCGTTTTAATTCACGGTCAGATTTCATAACGGCGGCGAACAATACCAGTAGGGAGACAATGAAATCACCGGATTGAGTTTGGGGGTAAGTCTGCGATTGGAAACGGGCGTACCCGCCGGTACGGGCCCGCTGGACATCGGACATCTGGGCTAAACTATAACCGATGATTGCCCCAATAGGTCCCCCCAGAACCCATCCTAGACTTCCCCACAATATTTTTTTTCCTACACTCACTGATTTTATCCTTTTAAGAACTGGCGAAGTTAATACTATTTTCGTATCCCGTAATAACAGGAAGAAAAATGAAATGGTTCCATTAGGACATTATGTCCCTTCCCCCTAAAACAAAACTGTTACTCTGGTGGACGAATTTACGGTGGCGGAAGCACCACCCGCCCGGTACCGGTACCCTCACCTCCAGCGGGCGATCCATCTCCCATTTGATTCTACTGTTGCCGACAGACCGGCTTCAGTTTGATTTCAGCCGCCGGTTTTTACTGACGTTACGAAATGCCATCGGCCCGGGACGAAAAATCCGGATTTACCTGGTGGGAAGGGCAGAAGTGGGAAATTTGTTTAATCTGGAGGATTTTGACCATTTTCTGCTCTACTCCGAATCCGATCTGAATAAATGGGGTTATCCACTGAAAGAATTGCAAAATCATTTGAACACCATTGAGGGAGATGCCATTTTTGACTTAAATCAGGAATTTTCACCGGAGGCCTTGGTTGTATCCACCCTGATCCAGGCACCCCTGCGGATCGGTTTTTATTCCGAATTTACCGAGCGCTATTATAATATCCTGATCCGAATAAATGACTCGGACCCCCTGCAGGCGGGTATCCGCGAGTTATTGCAGTTATTAGGAATCAAATGAATATTTACCTCTACGAAAACCAGCAGGCGGGGGATTTAAATCCCCTGGCTCAAACGCACCCGGTTTTTGATTTAAGAACGGGACCCTTTACTTTCCTGGACCGGATCCTTTCTCTGGTCAACGGGGGAAATGTGCATTTGTTGGTGCGACCTGAGCTGGAGGCCCTGTGTCGGGAAAAGCACCCTGGTTTTACGGTCAATCCATCAGAAGTCGGTGATGGAATCTGGCTGTTGGGGAATGTGCTGTGGAAACAGGATGTGGTGGAGACCATCTTCCAGAATGGACCGGCGATTTATCGACAGGATGAAACAATTGTGGGGGCGCATCTGACCAGGGATGCGGGCATTCAATGGCTTGAGGCAGGTGGACCTCTGAGAGGCGCACCTGTCTCCAATCTTCCAGAACAAAACTTGGAAGTTACCCATTGCCGCTACCTGTGGGAAATACTGGAAGTCATGCCGGCGATCATTCAATCGGACTCTGACTGTTTTAAACCTGGGAAAACGGAAACCGTTCAGGGGGTTCATCTGGTAAATCCGGAATCCATTTTCATCGGAGAAGAGGTGAGCCTGTCTCCCGGAGCTGTTTTGGATGCCACTAACGGCCCGGTGATTATCGATCACCATGTTAATATCGAGCCGCTGGCTTACCTGGAAGGTCCCGTTTTTATCGGGAGTAGTTCGGTGGTGAAACCGATGACCCACGTGTCTGAATCGGCGGTGGGACCTTTCACCAAGTTAGGGGGAGAAGTGGCTCACGTCATTATCCAGGACTTTTCCAATAAGGTGCACTATGGTTATTTGGGAGATTCGTTTGTAGGAGCGTGGGTTAATCTGGGAGCCGGTACCACCACCAGCAATCTGAAGAATAATTATAACCCGGTTGTGGTTCAGGTTGGTAAAACTGCTGTCGATACGGGGTTGCTGCATATAGGCAGTTTTATCGGGGATCATGTTAAAACGGCAATTGGTACTGTTCTGAATACAGGGTCTGTTCTTGGTCCGGGCTGCATGATTGCCACACCCGGATTCCCACCGAAAACATTACGCCCGTTCACCTGGTTTATCCACGGGAAACACCATGTTTTTAACTGGGAAAAATTCAGGAATACGGCTGAAGGGGTGATGAAAAGAAGGGGAAAAATCCTGACTGAAGTGGAAAAGCAAGTCCTGAAAGATATCTTTAATAAGCGTTGAAAAGGTGTTGACGGGGGCAATACCCCCAATTATATTCTCGTCCGATTTCAGAGGAAAAAATTAATGTTAGAAGGAATAATCTGCCCTGTATGTGAATCCACTCTAGAAGAGGTGGATCTGAAGGAGTCCTTGGTTTGTAAGCATTGCAAAACCGACCTGAAGGACCGGAAATATCTGGATTTCCTGGAGTATCTGATGACCAACGGGATTGTAGAGAATCTGGACTTTTTCGATGTTGAAGTGTACAGTGAGGATGTGGAGCGTCTGGATCCGGATGAAGAGGAGGATGTGGATCCCTCCGAATTTGAAAAGAAAAAGGACACCTTTAGTCTGTACGAGACGGAGATGGAAATGTACAAGGAACAACAGAATCAGGACGATATTAAGAATTACGAAGATTTTGAAGGGATTGAAGAGGACTGGGAGGAGTTCAACCGTCGGGAATTCGACGGATTTTAACCTTTAGGGAGTACCATGGAAGAAAAGAAAAAGGTCAGGCAGATTAATATAGAACTGGACGCGACGGTGAGTGAAGGGGAGTATTCAAACTTTGTGGTTGTGACCCATTCCCCGGCGGAATTTGTCATGGATTTCACTCGTATACTGCCGGGAGTGACCAAGGCCAAGGTTCACAGCCGCGTCATCATGGCGCCGCCCCATGCCAAAGCTTTTTTGAGAACCCTGGGGGACAATATCCGGAAATTTGAATCCAAGCATGGTGAAATTGAGCCCCCCAATCAACCCGGGTTTGGGGATTACCCTGTCAAACCGCCAGAGGGATCGCTTCCAAACTAATTGAGTTCGGGGCTTCGCTGAATCAGTATCGGGGCCAAGTTCGTCCCCGTTTCAATTCCCGCATTTTCACCATCACCCACAGGCTTAATATCGCCCAACCGATTCCGTAGCCATAAAGAGCCCCAAAGAAAACATCGCCGAGAAAGTGTACTCCCACGTACACGCGGGAAAAGGCTACCAAGGCAGCTATTCCAAAATAATAGGGCTTAAAACGGGGATAGAAATAAGCGAGAATAACGGCACAGCTGAAGGTATTGGCAGCATGGGCGGAAACAAAACTGAAGTGCCCCCTCGTATGGGTTAAAGTGCGAATTCCTTCCGATAGTTGAAGATAGGGGCGCAACCGCCCGAACACCGGTTTCAAAATCTCAACCGTCGTGTAGTCCGTGAACCCAAGGGCTATGAGTAGAATCACCCCTGTTATTTTTCCCCGTTTACCTGAAAAAGTCATCAAATAAATCCACAGAATTATCAGGGGTACAATCCAGTACGCTTGATTGGTAATGACGGGCATGATCCAATCGAACAACCGATTGGCTAAAGTAGTATTGATGAACTTGAAAACGAGCTTGTCGAATTGATCCAGAAGGTCAAGCACGGTGGGTTGCGTATCTAATTTCCGGTTTCAGTATTTAACATTTGAAGAAAAAATACTTGTTGGATGTCAAATGTGGCTATAATTTCAACCACCTTTTAAGCAGGACTACCACAAGAGAAGTCTGGTTGTTCCCCCGCTCCCAGAGTTCCCGAGGTCCTGCTTATCTTTTTAAAAAAGCCCCGTTTTCAGCGGGGCTTTTTACTTGTATTCGGATTTAAAAATGAGTCGTGAATTTTAATGTAATATGCCGACCCAGTTTAGGTCCGCCAATAATTTCGCGGTGACGATCCCCGTTCAGGTTCTTTATATTAAGCAGGAGACCAAAACGATCATTGAATTTATATCCCACCATTGTGTCAATGATGAAATAGGTCTGGATAGTGCCATAGTGAACACCGGCGGACCATTTAAATTTAGGAATGTACCGAAAACCGATATTCCCGTGGAATCCTTTAGGGGCGTTATAAGCCAGGGTACTGTTGATTTTAAACTTGGGGGCATTTATTGGATCGTAGTCCCGGGTCAGGAAATTCCAGAAGCGCGTTTTTCCCAGGTAGGAAAAATTAACGTCGGCTGTAATCCGGTCGGTTAAAAAAGCGTAGATACTGGCGTCGAACCCGCCCAGGCTGATTTTTCCATAGTTAATGTTGGTAAGCACCAGTTCTATGGGATCCTCGAAATCCACTTTATCATCGGACCACCAGGCCCCTAACGTATCTCCATCCACCACCACCACGTCGGTACCTTTCCGTGCTTCGATCGGGCGGTCCCACCATCCCGAGGGAATGACCGACCATTGGGCAGACCCGTAGTCAATCCAGTAAGCCCCCGGAATTCCATCACCCCCGTCTTTAATGCCGCTGTGTTCCGCCAGCGGGAGGAAACCTAAGACTTCGGGGTCGGGATCATCTACAGAATAGAACCCTCCGGAGGTGTCCAAAACTACAGGTGTGACCCAGGTTAAATCGCTGACAAAATCACTATAAGTACTGTAATAAAGGTCTAACGTGGCCCGGACCCGTTCGCCAATCAGTCCAGCGTATCCAAACTCATACGTCCACACCACTTCTGATTTCACCGGATCGATCTTGGTGTAGTCATCCGGGTTTACAAACCGTCCTTTTCGTCCCAGGACCTCCGGAATGTACAGGACCGAATTCTCCGGGAAGTGGCTCAACCTGAATTCAGAATAGGACCCACCCCGGACGTCATACATCATTAGTTCACCGTTATTGTCCCGGATGTAGTGGTATCCGTCCTTATTTCCACGGGCTTGTACGGGAAAGACGGAATAAATGGAAGCGAGCAAATCAAGGTAAAGTCCCTGGGAAGAGGGCGTATTAAAAGCCCGGGCTGCGGTGAGACGGAAGGTTTGATTGTCATCCGGTTTCCAGAGCAATCCCACCTTCGGGGACCACTGGGGGAAATATTTAAAGGTGCCCCCGCCCAACGGATCAGCCAGGAATGTAATGCCGTTGGAATCCAGTTGACCGCTGTGCAGGTCGAGCCGTCCGGAGAGGATTAATTCAAAATGATCCGAAAGCTGGGACTGGAGCTGGGCATAGACACCGTATTCGTTGGTAATGATTAATTCGTCCCATTCATCTATTTTCCCGTCACCGTCGTTATCCTTGCCGTCGCTGCCATAGCTCTGGGGATTACGACCCCCCGTACCATCGGGTAGAATGGTTCCGAACGTTTCCGGCATGGTTCGTTCGTAATCCCCGCCCCAAATGAATTTGGAGTTAAAGAAACGGGGGAAATCCAGGGAATGCTGGAACTGAAAGTGGAAAAATTTGGAATGGTCCACCACCTGTTGACCGGTGCGTTGATTAACCGTGTCTCCCGAGTTGCTGGTATTCAGATAAGCCTGAGCAAACCAGTTTTTATAAACCCAACGTAACTGATAAAACCGATAAATCCAGTCCCGGGCCAGGTAACGTCCTACCCCAGTGATGTTAATATTAGTAGCAATAGCCTGACCAAAATTGGCACTGATAAAATGTTCCGGAGAAAAGTTGTAATCCATCCGAAAATCGAAACGGCGGTTTTTAATATGGAAATCCGGGATATCTGACAAACCATCCGTATTCCGGTCCACGACTAAATTATCTTTTTTTAACAGAACCGTGTCTACCGTTCCATCCCCATCTTTATCAATTTTAATATTCCAGCCATCCCAAGCTGCCTGATCCTTATCAAACAGCTTATCCAATTCATCGCCACTATATTCCCCGTAATTATCGATCCAGGGTTTTAAATGGGCTTTCTTTTCTTCCACTTCCACCATTTCCCAGTCATAGGCGGTAAAGTTCACAAAGGAGAGTTTGTATCCCAGTTTTCCCAGGGTACCGGCATGGCGGGCCTGAAACTTGTTGAAGTCCCGGGTACCGATCGTATATCCAGCCACCGTACCTATGGATTCTTGGGGGCGTTTGGAAATGATATTTACAACTCCGCTGTGGGCGTTGGGTCCATAGAGGGCGGAAGAAGGCCCCAGAACCACTTCAATCTGTTTCACATCATCTGACGATAAAGGAATAGTATTGTAAGCAATCAGCCTTAAGGAGGGGACGTTCGCCATGCGACCATCCGTCAGGGTTAGTAAGCGACTGCTGAAGCTGGAGTTAAACCCACGGGCACTCAGGTTGTAACTATCCAGACCAGATGAAGTAAAATCAACCCCCTTTATGTTTTTAAAATAGTCTCCCAGATTCGGATTACTGGCATTCCGGATTTTGAGTTCTGAAATAATGGAAACGGCAGCGGGAGCATCGGTGATTTTTTCCCGTTTTCCACGGCTGGCGGTGACTACATATTCCTGGAGCTGAATCGCTGAAACAGATAATTTAATATCGAGTTCCACCTTTTCCTTTTCTCCGGTAACTGAGAGGGTTTGTTCAAAAGTTTTATATCCGATATAAGTGGCTTTCAGGTGGTAGCTGCCAGGGGGGATATTGGGAATAGTGTACAATCCGTCGAAATCTGTAGCGGCACCGGTGTTCAATTGATCCGAGGAAATTAACACATTGGCCCCCATGAGTACATTTCCCGTTTCAGTATCGGTGACCAGACCGGTGATGGTGGTCGTCTGGGCTGCTGTCTGACAGAAAATGGAGGCAATCAACGAAACCATTAGTTTTTTCATAGGACTGATAAACCTTTGGTTAGGATTTAATTGCTGGATGAAATGAAACTGGGGGTGGTTGACCACCCCCAGTTCCATGAACGATACACTTGCGAGAAAAGGATTATTCGACGCGGTCCCAATCAGTGTCGAATTCAATCAGTTCGTTGACGGGGAAGCACAGGCCGTTAATCTGGTAAGTCAATTTGCCGCCCGCCCCAGCGTTACTGACATCAAAGTCATGATCGCTGTCATCAACCGGAACAGGATTTTGCGGGTCACTGCTGTCCACCAGCATGGCGTAAGGAATGCCAAGCTGGGACACGGAACCGGCAGAAGCCAGATTATCAGCGTGCATATAAATGATCATATCGGTAGCGTCGATGGCACCGCTATGATCTAAATCGGTGAGAGGGTTTTTCACGTCACTGACTTTAGCGCCTGCTTCTACATTAATCGCCAGGGCGTAGAAAGTCATATAGCCGCCCCAGGGGGCTAGCTTGGTGTCCATAATGTAACCCTCGGTAGCCAGATCCCCCGTTTCACCAAAGGCACCTGTATTGGGATCGAAGGGCAAGGCATTAATTCCCTGGTTTACCCGATCATCGGCTTCGCTCCAGGAATCCATAACTTCTGTATAACGTTCGTCATGGGAATCCCGGTCCAGGAATGACAAGTTAACTGTTTTGCTGTCGGTGCCGAAGGTAGCAGTACCATCATCAAATGGTGGCAGTACCTGATCACCCAGATTAATATCCGGTGCAATGGTTAGGGTTCCGATTCCGTTGGCATCGTAAACAATACTGTAGTCTCCCTGGTCGGCGATTTGGGCTACGGTAGCATAACTGCTGCACAGATTCTCATCCAGTCGGATCGTAGGATAAGTGCCCGTCAATTTATAGGTCCCGGTTCCACCTTTTTTACTGGCATCCTCAAATATAGCCGTCATGGCAATTCCCGATTCCGTGAGAGCGGCGGCATCAAAGCTGGAAGTTACAGGGAATCCGGGCGCTACATCACCGTCAGCCAGGGTCAGAAGGTCAATATCAGCCAGCGGAGCCAGAGCACCTAAAACAGCGGACCCATCTTTCCAGCTCGCCGTCAAGGTAAAGACGGTGTCAGAAGGATAGGAAGCGGGTAGGGCCACATCCCGGGTATAAACACCCGTCAAGGCCGTTATATCCCAGGTGCCAACAATATCTCCTAATTTAGGTCCTGTGTCCTTTGTGGATTCACAGGCATTAAACAGGAGGATAGAAGCAACTAGAATCGAAGATAGTTTAAGCAGTCTGAAATTCATGTCTTCTCCTTTGTGTATTCGTTCGAATTAGTGCAGTTTCCCAAAGGAAACTTCAAACATTTGCACTGAAAGTAGCACAATGAAGCCTCACGTTCAAACAATTTTTTCACCCCTTCAATTGATACGAATCTATTCTTTCCGCTTCCAGTTCCGACGCTCTAACCATCGTTTCAGACTCCATAATAACAGGATGGAGCCAATAAAAAATAAACCATTTGCTAAAATAATCGTGATGAGGTGATTCATAAGACCAATTTAACCGTATAAAAAGCTATTATAAAATATATTGATCGTTTATCCTCAACCGGATCTCTTAAACCGGATATGCCTATCTGTTTTATAGCCTTGTATTTCCTTTACCTGTACCTTAATTTTTTTTCCAACAATTGATCTTATTAACGTTAATTCTCGAATGAAAATCAGGATGAAATGAAACTTGCAGTATTAGTAAAACAAGTCCCCGGTTCGGAAACGCATTTACGGCTGAATAGTGACGCAAGCTGGATTGAAGAAGACGGTATCTCCTTTGAGATGAATGAAAGTGATAATTTTGCTTTGGAGGAGGCGCTGCGAATTAAGGAAACCCATGATCCCGCAGAAGTCATTGTTGTTTCCTTGGGACCGGACCGGGTACAAAAAGTAATCCGGGAAGCTCTGGCCAAAGGTGCCGATCGGGGAATCCATATTAAAATGGATGCTTCAGGACTGGTGGATCCGTTAACCGTAGCCGGTTTTTTTGCCGATGTATTAAAAGATGAACAGGTTAATCTCGTTTTTTCCGGGTTGCAATCGGAAGATATCGGTTCTGGTCAGACCGGTGTTATCCTGGGGGAATTGTTAAATATGACCACGGCGACTTTGGTAGTCGAAACCCAGTTGGAAGACCAGTCTCTGAAAGTAAAGCGGGAACTGGAGTCCGGTTGGTTCCAATGGGTTACCCTTCCTCTGCCCGCCAGTATTACGATTCAATCGGGGATTAATTTACCCCGTTATCCTTCTTTAAAGGGAATTATGGGCGCTAAAAAGAAAGAAATTAAGGTTGTGGAACCGACCGGGTCAGAACCGTTGCAATCCTTAAGTCAGGTGTTCATCCCCCACAGTGAGAAAAAGACGGTTATGCTGGAGGGCTCCCCGGAGGTGGTGGTGGAGGAGCTAATGGAAGTGTTTAAAACGGATATAAAGATTCTTTAGGGGGTGATATGGATATTCTGGTTGTATTGGAAGAAAGTAAGAGTACCATTCACCGCATGAGCATTGAGGCGGTGGTGGCCGCCCAAACCATGGGGCAGGAACTGAATATGTCCACCGGCGCCCTGGCTCTGGGCCCTAAAGCATCTGACCTAGCGGAGCAGGCCTCCGATTATCAATTAGGCGAAGTCTTTACCCTTACTCACGATCAATTGGTCACCTATTCGGCCGAAGGCTATGCTGCGGCGGTTGCTCAGGCCATCACCGAATTAAAACCCACCTATGTCATTTTTGGTCATACCTACCAGGTCCGGGACTATGTACCCAAGGTGAGCGCCAAACTGAAAAAACCGTTTTTAGTGGATAATATTCAATTCTCGGTTGAAGGTGGAAAAGCCTTCTTTACGAAGCTCATTATGCACTCCAAATTAGCCGGTAAAATTCAGCCCCAGGGAGAACCTCCCTATCTGGTAAGCTTTCAGTCGGCGGCTTTTCAGGCTGACCGTGTAACAACGGGGCAGGCGTCGGTGAAGCCTCTAGAAGTGAATATAGCGGTGGGCACCGTACAATCTGTTTCTGAGGAACCTTTCCAGGCGGATACGAGTGGAGTGGATCTTACGTCTGCCGAAATAATTGTATCGGTGGGCCGGGGCATCGGTAAAGAAGAAAATTTACCCATGGTTTTTGAACTGGCGAAGGCCATCGGGGGGGAAGTGGGTTCCTCCCGGCCGGTGGTGGATATAGGCTGGTTGCCCTTTTCCCGCCAGGTTGGCAGTTCCGGGCAGACCGTTTCTCCAAAACTTTACCTCGCGCTGGGAATCTCCGGAGCCATCCAACATGTCGTTGGAATGAAAGGCTCCAAGAAAGTTGTGGCTATTAACAAGGATCCGGAAGCCCCGATCTTTGAATTGGCCGATTATGGGGTTGTGGGGGATATCTTGGAAATCGTTCCCCAGTTGACTGCAGCCTTACAATCCCGGTAACCCTATTATTTCAGCGGACAATAGAAAATAAAAGCTGACCCATGTTAACCATCACTGAGAAAATTGTATTCATTTTTATCCTTGTTCTTTCGCTGGGAGTTTCCATAGTTACCTTCCGCCGAATGTTTCGGGTTATCGGCCGTGGCGCGGAGCCCCTAAACTGGAAAAAAGTCCTAATGAGATGGCCCAGAGGATTCTACATCTTTATCAGTCAGTCAACCCTTTTTAAAACACGACCCTGGCTCGGTGGCATCCATGCCCTTGTCGCCTGGGGATTTACACTTTATATGCTGGTGAATGTGATTGACATCCTCTATGGAATGATCCCCGGTTTTGAATTCTTCCCCCACCTGTGGATTGGATTTCTGTATCGACTGTTTGTAGATGTTTTCAGTACCCTGGTTTTGCTGGGGATCGTTGTTTTTCTGGCGCGTCGGTTCGTGGTGGGTGATAAACGCCTGAAAATTCCCAAACCCGTATTGTTAACAGGGGCTGCCCGGAAAGGTATCCGGATTGATTCCCTGATTGTGGGTCTTTTTATTCTATTCCATGTGGGGTCGCGATTTCTGGGCGCCAGCGTGGAAACGGCGATGGATGGACCGGACTGGAGCCAACCCTTTGCCACCCTGACTGGAGGATTGTGGGAAGGATCTACACCCACCAGTTTAACCCTCTGGCAGCACGTTTTCTGGTGGCTTGCTCTGGGACTGATTTTAGCCTTTTTACCTTATTTCCCTTACTCCAAGCATGCCCATTTATTTATGGGACCCTTGAATTATATGGCCGCAACCGACGGAGAATCATGGACCGCCCTGGAAAAAATGGACCTGGAGGATGATTCCGTTGAACAATTCGGCGTCAGCCTGGTTGAGCAACTTCCACAGAAGGAACTGCTGGACGGATATGCCTGCATCATGTGCAACCGCTGTCAGGATGCGTGCCCAGCCACAATCACAGGGAAAGAACTCTCTCCGGCAGCTCTGGAAGTGAATAAACGGTATTATTTTAATCAAAACCTGTCAGACCTCTCCCAAGGCAAAGCTTCGAAAGCACCCGTTACGCAATGGATGTTATCAGAAGAAGCAGTATGGTCCTGTACTACTTGTGGCTTTTGTGTGGAGGCCTGCCCCGTGGGGAATGAACCTATAGTAGACATTCTACGGATCCGTCAGGATCTGGTATTGATGGAGAGCCGCTTCCCGCAGGAGGCAATCGATCGTTTTAACAAAATGGAAACGTACGGGAATCCCTGGGGAATGGCCCGTGAGGACCGGGAGTTGTGGACGGAAGGCCTGGAAGTACCGGTAATGCGGGAGAAGGGATCGGCTGAATATCTGTATTGGGCCGGCTGTGCAGGTGCCTACGATAACCGGGGTAAGGATATTTCCCGGGCTGTAGTTAAAATTCTGAACCAAACCGGTGTGGATTTTGCCATTCTGGGGACGGAAGAATCCTGTACCGGTGATTCCGCCCGCCGGATGGGGAACGAATATTTATTTCAAATTCTAGCTGAACAGAATATTGAAACCTTCAAGAAATACGGAATCCGGAAAATTATTACTCAGTGCCCCCACTGTCTCACCACCCTGAAAAACGACTACCGAAAACTGGGGTTTGAACTGGAGTTGTTTCATCATTCCCAATTAATCGCCCAGCTATTGAAAGAAGGAAAACTTAAACCGGATCAATCCCTGAACCGGAAGGTAACCGTTCATGACCCCTGTTATCTTGGTCGTCATATGGGTGAATTTGACGCTCCCCGCACTGTTCTAGAATCGGTTCTGGGGAATGATGGTCAAATGATCGAGATGGCGCGTTCGAAAAGTAAAAGCTTCTGTTGTGGGGCGGGAGGCGGAAACATGTGGTATGAAATCAAAACGGGCAAACGGATTAACGTGGAACGGTTTGAGGAGGCCATATCTGTCAAAGCCGATACGGTGGCGACAGCCTGTAATTTTTGCATGATCATGATGGAGGATGCCCGGAAAGTCACCGGTCAGGATGAAACCATGCGGGTGTACGACATAGCTGAATTGATCGCTGATCGCCTGTAAGGGGAGGCTTCCGGCCAGTCGTGGCTCATCGACAATTGTATTATTTACCCTTCGAACAGGAAGGTCAATTGTGGACCCAGACCAAGCCTGTGACTCAGCTTTCAGAATACGAAAAATACCTCCTTTCTTTCCATCCGGAACGTCCCCGGTACAAAGATTATTTACCCATCTTTTCCCAGGTGGAGGAGTGTTTTGCCAGCGATGATTTAGGGGCTTGCATCATCCAGACACATCGGGGGGAACTGCGGGTGGAAGGACAACCGATACCGGTCATGGTGATCGGTCAGCAGAGTGCTCCCACCTCCAATTACAATCAATTACGGGAACTGTTTAAAAACCCTGCGGAAATCCAGAAATGGAATCACGGCATGCCCACGGCTGTTTCCTATGAACGGGCTGTTCGGGCTATTCGTGCTGCCGATGCGGAAAACAGAATTATTGTCGTTTTTGTGGACACAGCCGGCGCCGATCCCACCGAAAAATCGGAAGAAGGGGGAATTGCTTGGCGGATTGGAGATACCATTCAAGCCTTGGTGGAAGCAAAGGTTCCTACCATTTCGATTATTATCAACCGGGCCTGCAGTGGCGGTGCAATTGCTTTGACCGGAACGGACGTGACTTTGGCGCTCGAGTATTCCACCTATCTGGTTATTACGCCTGAAGCCTGTTCTTCAATTCTATACCATGATCGTCGCCATGCCAATGAAGCGGCTGCCGCTTCCCGGATTACATCCAAGGAAGGATACGAGGTGGGTATTGTGGACGCTTTAATTCCTGAGCCGGGTGGACCGGCTCATTTGCATCCGGACCAGGTAGTAGCATCGGTGCGTGAAGTGCTTTGCGAGCAAATAAAGCATTTGTCACCAATATCGCCCGATTCTTTGTTTGACCGGAGAGTAAAGCGGTGGTCAAAAGCAGGGCAGTGGGAAGAAGTACCCGCTGGAAATCCACCTCCTCACTCAACCCGGAAATCTCAGCTACCCGTACCAAATCCCGAAGGCTTTCTGCCTCGGCATCGCGGTTGTTTCGATGCGAACGGGAAACGAATTTATGATCCTGTTTTTTTCGAGAAATTAATAGCGGCAAACTTCGTCTGTGATGTGTGTGGGTTTCGCTACCTCCGCCGCTCGGCTTGGGATTACATTGACCTGGTTCTGGATGAAAATTCCTTTAAGGAACATCCAGAAACAGCCCGTATTTTGGACAAGGATATTCTAGGGTTTCCCGGATACCAGGAAAAACTGCTTAAGACACGGAAGGAAACTGGGTTGAATACGGCTATGATCACCGGTAATGGCACGGTCCACGGCAGGGAAGTGGTTTTTTGCGCCACTGATTTTGGTTTTTTAGGAGGTTCGTTTTGCATGAGCAGTGGTGAAAAAATCTGGCGGGCGGTGGAGGTGGCATTGGAAAAACAGATTCCCATGGTGATTCAGGCCGCTGGTGGGGGAGCCCGGATGCATGAAGGATGTTCCTCCATGGTAAGTATTCCCAAAGTCCATGTGGCCCTTACACGGTTGGAACGGGCGGGGCTGAAATTGATTACGATTATTACCGATCCGACCCTGGGGGGTGTCGCAATTGGATATGCCTCCCGGGGGACACAGTTACTTGAATATAATGCCGGGAATATCGGCTTCACGGGGAAGCGGGTCATTGAACAGTATACGGGAAAGTCCGTATCCCGCGATTTTCAAACCACCACCTGGTTGAAAAAATTTGGTCATGCCAAGCGAATTGTAAAACCGGAACAGCTTAGAACGACTGTTACTCAACTATTAGAATCAATTTAGGACCGGATCATTTTGGAGGTCCGGTTGACCCGTGTTAACTTTCCGCCTTTAATTTTGTGCAAGCAATTATTTTTCATACCCGTCAGTGAAACGAATCCATATAATCCTCTGGTTTGTGCCCCTATCTTTCCTTGTGGCTACCGTCCCTTCGCCGGTCCAAGAGATTGCTACCCGGCTTCAACTTAAAGTAGCCCATGCCACACGGACGGCTACCCCTCCCGTGATTGACGGCGTAGTCGATGATCCCCAATGGTTCCAGGCAATACCTGTTGAAGATTTCCTTCAGATTGATCCTCTCGACCTGGCACAGCCTTCCGAAAAAACAGAAGTTCGGGTATTGTACGATGATGTGAATCTCTACATTGCCTTCCGCAATTTTGAATCGCACCCCCAGGAAATCACGGGACGGATGACCCGTCGGGACGACTGGATGCGGGGTTTCAGTTACAATTCCGATTGGGTAGGCGTTGGTTTTGATTCCAGGAACGACGATCAAACCGGTTATTTATTTAACATAAATGCGGCGGGTGTAAAGCTGGATGTGTACGTTTCAAAAGACCGACAATATAATTTGAGTTGGGATACGGTCTGGGAAGGGCATGTCTCCCGTGACAGTCTGGGTTGGTATGTGGAAATGGAAATTCCGTTTTCGGTCCTCCAGTTTTCCACGGGGGACGAACTAGTCTGGGGAGCCAAATTCGAACGCAGTATTTACCGGTTACAGGAAACGGTTCAGTGGCCGGGCCGACCGAAGGGAACCCAGGGACTGGTGTCACGCTTCGGTATTCTGACCGGCTTGAAAGGCGTCCCTTCTCCACGCCGTCTTGAAATATGGCCCTATCTGTTGGCCGGACAGGATAATGTGGGTAAGTCCAGTTTAACCAACAATGTGGGATTGGATTTAAAATATGGTTTAGCTACCAGCACCACGGCAAACATTACATTTAATCCGGATTTTGGTCAGGTGGAGGCCGATCCATCGGTTTTGAATCTCACTGCCTTTGAAACCTTTTTTGAAGAGAAACGCCCCTTTTTCGTGGAGGGTGGTTCCTTCTTCCGGAATCATATTCAATTATTTCATTCCCGGCGAATCGGGAAGCGCCCAGGATTTTTTACCCCGGAAGACGGTCAGGTTGTTTCCCAACCAACCGCTACTAAAATTCTGGGCGCGGTGAAAATCATGGGGCAGACCGAACAGGGAATGTCGTTCGGGGTGATTGAAAGCGTGACCGATCGTGAATACGGTGTCTTGGAGAAAACGGTGGGGGATACGGTGCAACGGGAGCCGTTCCTTCTGGAACCGTATTTTAATTATTTTATCGGTCGGATTGAACAACCCTTGTTTAACACCAATTCCAATGTGGGGTTGATGATTACTGATGCCCGCCCCCGGGGGGGGCAAGCAGCCACAGTCGTAGGCTCGGACTGGAACCTGAATTTTCTGGATAATGCTCTCGCCCTTTCAGGACAACTAGCCGTTTCCAACCATGAGAATAAAAAAGGGACTGCCTTTCGCTTCTTTCTTGGGTACAAGGATCCCAAATGGTGGGAATTGAACACCGGTTTCGGGTTCAGCGATGCCCGGTTTGAGATTAATGATCTGGGTTTCATGACCCGAAACAATGCCTGGTGGTCCATGATCCGGGGGGGCATACGGAAGCAGAATCCCTGGGGGAGGTATTTAAATAATAATCTTTCTGTCTGGTTGAAGATAGAAGGACGGGGAGATGGTTTAATCCTGTCCCGTTCGGTGGACGTAAATCAGACCAATAATTTGAAGAATTATTGGAGTTTTGGTTTGGGTTTCCATTTCAATTTCGCTGCCTTTAACGATAACGATACTTTCAAAGATCCTCGCGCCTGGGCCTTCGAGACGGAAAACAATGGTTACGCTTACATTTGGGTTCAAAACGATCGTCGCCGGAATTTCACCGTTAAACCTATGGTTGGGATTGGACGAGGGGAATTCCGCGGGTGGGGCTACCGGGCGGAACTGAACCTCACCTGGAAACCCAGCGATAATATTCAATTCAATGTGGATGCCTATCAGGATCTGACCCCTTCTTCCATGGAATGGGTGGGGATTGTGGAGGCATCAACGGATACCAGCATTATTTATGCGGAGTCGAAACAATTGACAAATGACATCCGCCTTCGGTTAAACTGGGCGTTTACACCGGACCTTTCCCTGGAGATGTTTTTACAGCCGTTTCACGTTAATATGGATTACCAGAAATTTTACCGGTTAATGGCACCGGAAACCCGTAATCTGAAATCCTATGATTATACCGGGGATCCCGATTTTAAAATCAATAACTGGGTGGGTACCATTGTCTTCCGCTGGGAATACCACCGTGGTAGTACTTTTTTCGTAGTACTGAATTTGAATGACAGCGGCTACTATGCCGGTGGAGACAACGCTTGGTACCGAAGCAAAACCAATTCCCTCTTTTTGAAATTTAATTACTGGTTCCAGGTGTAGCGCCGGGAACCGCTACTCAAATGGCTTAGCTCTCGTTTCGGTTTTAATCTTTTCAGGAATCAGTGGGAGAAAGATCCACCAGTTCGATTTGAAGTTCCCGGGCGTGTTCTAGGATGCGTTCATCCCGGTAGAATTCAGAGTAATATATTTTCCGGATACCTGCGTTGGCAATGAGCTTAAAACAATCGTAACAAGGGGAGGCGGTTACATAAATTTCGCTATCATCAATCCGAATCCCGTGACGCGCTGCCTGTACGATGGCATTGGCTTCCGCATGGATGGTACGGATACAGTGTTCATTTTCCATTTCATGTCCTGCTTCATCGCAGTGAGCCAGACCACGAATGGATCCGTTGTAGCCCGTGGAAAGGATCGTTTTATTCCGCACGATAACCGCACCCACATGTTTCCGATTACAGGTAGAGCGGGTGGCTACCTCCCGGGCGATGTTCATGAAATATTTTTCCCAACTGACGCGTTGACTCATAATACTAATTCCAGAACCGTGGATTGGAAAGGATTAAAAACAGGAAGGGCGTTCGGTATCACAGACACGGAAATTCCAGTTCAGTCCTGAATTTTTTCCGTGGATATATAGACCGGTTTATTGGCACCCATAAAATAATGGTAGTTCAGGATTCCGTACCCTTCCTGGTGGCGGGTAGGACAGCGGTTGCAACTGCGGCTGCCATCGATACGATGTCGTAGGATTTCCAAGAGTTTTTCATCCGTTTCCTTGGCTCCGGCAACCAGGTCTTCGTCGGTTTCAATGTACCACCGGAGGGTGATCAGGTATTTATACATTTTTTTCTCTTTTTGCTCTTCTGCCATAATCAATCCCTTTACAGTTAGAGTGCGTTCGTATTGAATATTACTGCTTTCATTGGAAAAGGAGCGCAGTTTTTTCAATACTGGTGCAAAGTTTATCAACATCCTCTTCTGTATTATAGAGGTAGAAACTGGCCCGCGCCGCTGCGGTTAGTCCCAGCTTTTGCATGGCGGGCTGAACACAATGGTGACCCGCCCGAATACAAATTCCATCCTGATCCAGGAATTTAGCCAAGTCGAATGAATGGATGCCGTCCACGTTAAAGAGGATCACGGGACCATAGCTGTCTCCGTGTCCGAATAGGTGAATAGTTTCCATTGCTGAGAGTTTATCCAGGGCGTAGCGGGTTAATTGGCGGTCGTGATTCTGAATCGCTTCCATACCGATGGTTTCTAGATATTTGATCGCCGCGCCCAGACCAATCACTTGGGCAATATTGGGTGTACCGGCTTCGAATTTCCAGGGTACTTCATTCCAGGTGGAGCGCTCCATGGTAACCGAATCAATCATTTCACCGCCAGCCAGGAAAGGGTCCATCGCCTCCAGAAGTTCTGTTCTTCCGATTAAAACACCAACGCCGGTAGGACCGAGCATTTTATGACCGGAAAAGGCATAAAAATCGGTCTCAAGGTCTGTTAGATCAATGGGGAAGTGAGGGACGCTCTGGGCTCCATCCACACAGGTGATGGCGCCCACGGATCGGGCACGATCTAAAACAGCATCCAGGGGGATCGGGCTACTGAAAACATTCGATTGGTGGACAATGCTTACCAGTTTTGTCTTACGGGTAATGATGGTGTTCAACCCGGACAGGTCCAGTTGACCTTCCAAAGTGAGTGGAATATATTTGAGGGTAGATCCCGTATCCCGTGCCACCAGTTGCCAGGGAACCAGATTGCTGTGATGTTCCATCTCAGTAATGACAATTTCGTCTCCCGGTTTCAAGGTCTTCCGGGCCCAGGCGTAGGCGATTAAATTAATGGACTCGGTAGTGCCGCGGGTGAAAATGATGCTGTGGGAAGGGGGAACGTGCAGGAAATTCCGGACCTGCTCCCGTGTGTTTTCGTACTGGGCGGTGGCTTTTTCACCCATTTCATACAAAGCCCGATGGATATTGGCGTTGTACGTCTCGTAATAGCCATTGACGGACTGAAGAACCGATTTTGGTTTCTGGGTGGTAGCTGCGTTATCCAGGTAAATCAGGGCTTTCCCCGAGCGGTTGAAGATGGGGAAATCCTTTCTCAGGCGGGCCGTATCCAGCAATTTACATCAGTCCTAACTGTAAACGACCCTCTTCAGAAATCATGGATCGGTCCCAGGGAGGATCCCAGACCAGCTCTACCCGGGCATCGGTGACATTGGGGAGGCCTTCCAGTTTTTGGAGTACTTCATTCGCCAGAATGTCTCCCATCCCGCATCCTGGGGCAGTGAGCGTCATTTTGACCGTCACCCGGGAGCCACCCTCTTCATGATCCGTAATTTCACAGGAGTAAATAAGACCTAAATCCACAATATTCACCGGGATTTCAGGGTCGTAACAGGTTTTCATGACTTCCCAGACCGCAGCTTCGCTCACATGACCGTCAGTGCCCTGGTCCTGTTTCCAAGGAGTCTCAACCGGTTTTTTCCCCAGTGCATCTGCATCCTTCCCTTCCACACGCACCAGATTTCCGTGAATCATGAGCGTGTAACTATCACCCAGAGCTTGCGTAATCTGAGCTTCCTCTCCTTTGTGGAGTGTAACCTTATTTCCGAAGGGAATGAGTGTTGCTTCACAATCCCGTTTCAGTGTGACTTGTTCTTCTGTAAGTGTTGACATTGTTTAATTCAGATAATCCTTTTTTATTTTTTCCAGTGCACTCATGAATCCGTTAGTTCGCTGGCTGCTGATGGCGCCCCCCAGCCCCAGTTTCTCCAATAGATTGCCATTTAAAAACTCCCGGAGTTCCTGCCGGGTCAGTCCATTGAACAATTTTTCCAGAAGATAAAGCAACCCTTTGACAATCATGGCATCCGAATCGGTATGGAATACCAGGGTGCCGTCGGCTCGCTCCTCACAGGTCAGCCAGGCCTGGGACGTACAGCCGTGGATACGGTTCTCCTCATTCCTCTCTGTGGGGTCCAGCCCCGGAGCCTCTTTCCCGTAATCCACCAGTAGAACATATTTATCCCTGGGATCGGTAAAAAGGGCAAACTCGGACTGAATATCAGCTAAAGCTTCTGAAATGGGTTTCATTTTCTTTTGTTTGAAGCATAAACCGCCTCCAACCAGTTTTCCAAGAGGGATTCGAAATATGCCCCATGACGATCTAATGGTAATTTTTTAAACAGTTCCCGGGCAAAGCCCAGAACAATCAGTTGCCGCGCATTCGTTTTATTGATGCCCCGGGTTTGGAGATAAAAAAGAGCTTCTTCATCCAGCTGCCCGCTACTGGAACCGTGGGTGCATTTCACATCATCGGCATAAATTTCCAGCTGAGGATTGGAGTGCATTAATGCCTGGTCGCTCAGAAGTAAATTTTTATTTCCCTGCCGGGCATCCGTTTTTTGACTTCCGGACCGGACAATGACGCGCCCATTAAAAACACCGCTACTGTGGTCTGTAAGAATATTCCTGAAAGTCTGCTGGCTGGTGCCGTGCGGTTTTAAATGATCCACGACCATATGAAGATCAGCATGTTGCTGATCTTTCAGTAAAGTTAGTCCGCTTAGGGTTCCTTCCGATCCTTCTCCTGCCATGGAGAGGGTGATATCGGTGCGGTTCAGATGGCCACTAACGGAGTACTGGAATGCATTCAGACGGCTGTTCCGGGTTAAACGATAGTCAACTGCTGCAATATGATTGGCTTTCGAGCCCTCCTCGATAATGACAAAATGGTGGAGAGAGGCTCTTTTATCTACCTCAATTTCGGTCACAAGGTTATTCCAGTACAGGTGATTGGTTCGGCTCAGGTAATGCTCATAAAATGTGATATTGGAATCGGCTCCAACGGTAAACCTGACCCGGGGGTGGCTCATTGTGGGATTCCGGGAATCGGTGGTCAGGTACAGGAGGTAGAGGGGGTGCTTCAGGGTTGTCCCTGCCGGGACCTCCACCATCAGGTTCGCAGTTGTGAGGGCAGCATTCAGCGCCTTAAACGGGTTGTGATTCTGAGCCGGAACTGAAGGGAAGTTCGTTTCCGGCTCCGATAGCAGGTCATGGACCTTAATACGGGTTGGCAAGGTTGAAAGAGCCGGTTGAAAGTGACCGTTAAGAATAACCAGGTAGTGATTCCGGTACAGGGAAGGAATCAACTTTTTTAAATCTGAAATTTGATCCGGCGGTTTTGCCAGCGAAAATGGAGTTTTTTTCAAGGGCGTGAAATTAGTGAACTGCCAGTCTTCCCATTTTCGATTGGGGAATCCTAATTCCTGAAAACGCCGGAACGATTGTTGACGCAATTCCAGCCATTCTGACCCCTGGGAGGGAAGGGATTTCAGCAGGGATTCAAACTGGGGTTGAAACAGGGTCATTGTGGTTTATCCTCCAGCCAGGCGTAACCCTTTTGTTCCAGTTCAGAGGCCAGTTCCGGTCCCCCGGAAAGGACAATTTTTCCATCGATTAGAACGTGAATGAAGTCCGGTTTCATGTAGTCCAGCAGGCGTTTATAATGGGTGATGGCAATGAATGCCCGGTCCGGATTTCGAAATTGGTTCACCCCTTCTGCCACGATCTTAAGGGCGTCGATATCCAGACCGGAGTCGGTTTCATCCAGAATGGAAAGGGTGGGTTCTAAGGTCAGCATTTGTAGAATTTCGTTCCGTTTCTTTTCACCGCCTGAGAAACCGTCGTTTACTGCCCGGCTCAGGTAGGTTTCATTCATCTGAACCAGTTTCAGTTTTTCCCGGATTAAGCGTAAAAATTCAGCCGCATTTAATTCTTTCACCCCCTGATATTTTCGGTGTGTATTCAGGGCGGTCCGGAGGAAATAGGCGTTATTCACGCCCGGGATGACCACCGGGTATTGAAAAGACATGAAAATACCTTCCAGAGACCGCTGCTCAGGAGCCAGAGATTGAATATTTTCCCCCTTGTAGCGGATTTCACCACCGGTAACTTCATACGGTTCCCGCCCTGCAATAACATTGGCCAGCGTGCTTTTCCCGGAACCATTCCGGCCCATAATGGCGTGCAGTTCCCCGGACTTGACGGTCAGATTGATCCCCTTTAGAATTTCATTTCCTTCCACAGAAACGTGGAGATCCCGGATCAGGAGCAGGGGTTGATTATGGTTCAATTGATTCATCTTTCTAACCCACAGCCCCTTCCAGGCTCACTTCCATAAGTTTCTGAGCCTCCAGGGCGAATTCCATGGGTAATTCATTAAAAACTTCTTTACAAAAGCCGTTTACAATCATTGAAACGGCATCTTCGGCAGAAATTCCCCGTTGATTGCAGTAAAAGAGCTGATCTTCACCAATTTTAGAGGTGGACGCTTCATGCTCCATTTGGGCAGTGGCATTCCGAACGTCGATGTAGGGGAAAGTGTGAGCACCGCACTGATCCCCGATCAAAAGGGAATCGCACTGGGAATAATTCCGGGCATTTTGAGCCCGGGGCATGATCTTGACACCGCCCCGGTAGGTGTTCTGGCTCTTGCCGGCAGAGATTCCTTTAGAGATAATGGTGCTGCGCGTATTTTTCCCTAAATGAATCATTTTTGTTCCCGTATCCGCCTGCTGGAAATGATTGGTAAGGGCCACGGAGTAAAATTCCCCGATTGAATTGTCCCCTCTCAGGATACAGCTGGGATATTTCCAGGTAATGGCCGATCCGGTTTCAACCTGGGTCCAGGAGATTTTGGAATGGTCCCCCAGACAGGTTCCCCGCTTGGTGACAAAATTGTAAATGCCCCCTTTTCCGGTCTTGGGATCTCCGGGATACCAGTTCTGGACAGTGGAATATTTAATCTGGGCGTTCTGGTGGGCGATCAATTCCACTACGGCAGCGTGGAGCTGGTTCTCATCCCGGATGGGAGCAGTGCACCCTTCCAGGTAGCTGACATAGCTATCTTCGTCGGCAATAATCAGGGTTCGCTCAAATTGACCCGTATTGGCGGCATTGATTCGAAAATAGGTAGAAAGTTCCATGGGGCAGCGGACACCTTTCGGGATGTACACGAAACTGCCATCGCTGAAAACGGCGGCATTCAGGGCGGCGAAATAGTTGTCCGTGGCGGGAACGACTGACCCCAGGTAACGACGGACCAGCTCCGGATGCTGATGAACTGCTTCCGAGAAGGAACTGAAAATCACTCCAACCCGTTCCAGCTCTTTTTTAAAGGTGGTAGTTACGGAGACGCTGTCAAAAACGGCATCCACCGCCACGCCGGCAAGGATTTTCTGCTCCTCCAGGGGAATACCCAGTTTTTCATACGTACGCAGCAGCTCGGGATCCGTTTCATCCAGACTGTTGAGTTTTTTGGTTTGCTTGGGAGCTGAAAAATAGCTGATAGCCTGATAATCAATGGGAGGGTAATGAACCTTTGCCCACTTTGGTTCAGTCATGGCCGTCCATTTCCGATAGGCCTTCAGCCGCCACTCCCGAAGCCAGGATGGTTCCCCTTTCTTTTCCGAGATGAGAGCCACCACCTCTTGGCTTAGTCCGGGCGGAAAGGTCTCCTGCTCAATATCGGTTACAAAACCGTATTGATACTCCTGATCAATAGCCTGATCGAGAATCTGCTGATTTTTAGTCATTCAGAATTAGGTGGAAAAACTGTTTCCACAGCCACAGGAATGACGGGCATTGGGATTGGAGATCTTGAAACCGCTGGATTCCGGATTTTCAGACAGATCAATTTTTAATCCTTTCAGGTAGAGGTAGCTGTTGGGATCACAGTAAACCTGCAGACCTTCCGTTTCAAAGACTTTATCGTGTTCCGCGGGTTGGTTGTCAAAGGTCATGATGTACTGCAAATCCTGGCAGCAACCTTCCGCCACCGCCAATCTCAGGGCGTAACCTGATTTCTGTTCTTCGGCCATCAGGTTTTGGACTTGTATGGCCGCCCTTTTCGTCAGGGTAATACCCGGTTCGATCATTTCAGTCACTTGGGTTTCATTCATGGTTCCTCCATGGATAGGTGTTAGGGTTCAAAAGTAATGTTTGTTTCATAGGGAAGTTCTTCAATCTCCCCGGGAAGGGGTAGAGGGAGTTGCTGTCACCTGCTGAACGGTCATATTGGTGAACATGCTCCTTAACTGATCATTAATCCGCTGAATAGGGGATCGAATATTGCAGGCGGAAATCTGACCGCACTCAGAATCAAAATAGCAGTCCATTAATCCCAGGGGTCCTTCCAGTGCTTCGAAAAAATCTTTTAAACTGATGGTATTCAAGTCTGCCTTGATTTTGTAACCGCCTGCGGGACCTTGTGTCGGTTCAATAATGGCGTTCCGGGCCAGTTTCTGTAACGTTTTAGCCAGCAACTGCTGGGGGATTCCGTACAGTTCGGCAATTTCTTTTGTGCTGGTGACTATGGTATTGCCCTGTAACTGCATATGGCGGAGCGCAATCAGGGCATATTCGACTTTTCGGGTTAGCTTTAACATAAAATGGATTCCTGTCTTGAAAGAAGTTACTTTGAAGAGGCCCCACAGGACAAGGAATAAATAGGACTATTTTTATCGTATTATTGCTTTATTTCAATGGTTTTTTCCTGTTTTGGTACGATTTGACCGATTTCAAAAGCCTGGATTTTTGATCGTTGGTTAAACTGGGACAGGAAGCGTTTTGCGTTTTTCGGCGGCAGGGCGATCAGAAGACCGCCGGAGGTTTGGGCATCGGCCATTAGGGTCAGATGAATCTCATCCAGAGTATCGTTTACTCGGAGGTGGGGACGAATGTATTCCAGGTTCCGTTTTGTACCGCCGGGAATAACACCGTCCCGTGCCAGTTGTTCCACCTCTGGGAAAAACTGCAGTTGGCTGAAGTGAATTTCAGCCCCGACCGCACTGGCGCGCGCCAATTCCAATAAATGACCCGATAGACCAAATCCAGTGATGTCGGTTGCGGCGTGGACGCCGATCTCCTGCATGAGGGTGGAACCTAAAACGTTCAGGGTGGTCATGGTCTGGGTGGCTGCCTGAATCGTTTTCTCAGGCGCCAGTCCCCGCTTGATGGCAGTGGCAATAATGCCCGTTCCCAGGGGTTTGGTCAGAATTAAACGGTCCCCCGGTTGGGCGCCTGCATTGGTAATCAGGTTTTGTTCTTCAATTTCCCCGCTGACGACCAGACCGTATTTGGGTTCCTTGTCATCAATACTGTGACCTCCGACAATGGGAATGCGGGCTTCATGGGCTTTATCGGCGCCTCCCTGGAGAATTTGGACTAAAATATCTTTCGGCAGGTCGTGAATGGGAAAGGCGACGATATTCAGGGCGAAAAGGGGCGTTCCCCCCATGGCGTAAATATCTGAGAGGGAGTTGGCAGCCGCAATTTGACCAAAAAGGTAGGGGTCGTCCACAATGGGGGTGAAAAAATCCACGGTTTGAAGCAAAAGCTTTCCATCGTTCAGACGTACGGCGGCGGCGTCATCGGCGCCATTAAAGCCGATGACCACACGCTCGCTGGTAGGCAAATTCAGAGAACCCAGTACCTGGGCCAGGTCCTTCGGACCGATTTTACAGGCTCACCCGGATCCGTGCGAAAGAGGTGTTAAGCGTATTTTTTCCTGCTTGGACATGGGCGGAATTTAGGCTAAGGCTGTAATCGGTAGTAATAAATGATCAGAAAATTTTCTGATCTAGAGGCGGTCGGTCAATTGGCGGATATCTTCGATGGTGTTGATATTGATATCCGAGAGGTACTCTAGATGGATTGTTTTAAAGACAAAATGGATTTGTATCTGTTGAAGGTATTGATGCAAGACCAGGGGAATGTGCTGAGTCCGTAAAATCAGAGAGAGGAAGGGAAAATCAATATCGGTTGGTTTCAGGGTATGGAGGGTTAATCCTTCTTCACCGATTTGACGTCGGGTGGCTTCCACATCTTTTAACAGGATGGTATCCCGGAATTCCCACGGTGCTGTGATATCGGCCAGAGACTTGAAATGTGCATTGCCCGTTTTAAGCTGGCTCAGGAAAAGTTGTCCATATTTACCGTGCCCCAGCGCATCGGAAAGATAATCAATAATAATCTGCCGTTGATGCTCGATAAACTGTTTCCACTGGCTGAAATGGGAACGGAAAAGAAAATAACCAAAAGAAGTCCGAAAGGAATTTTTCCGGTTGAAGAAAGCCTTAATGTCGTAAGTGAATTTTTTCAACTGGTGCCGGATTTCGATAGGGAAGAGGTGAATATTCAGGGTGGAGTAATTTGGAGGCAGTTTTAAAAAATCCTCTGGAATATTCATTTCCCGCAGGTTCAGACTGTAGCCTTTTTCCAGTCCCTGGATGTGCAACTGAATAAAGGCGCCCAGGTCGCTCATCTTGATCAGGTTGCCCAAAGCACGGTCAAATTCCGGCAGGGTGGAGAGGGAGGGAAGGGAAGCGTGTTCTTCCAGTTCCGGGAAAAAGGATAATTGCCGAGGATCTTCGCTATCGATCTGGAAACCCATTATTAGAGTTTACTGATAGATTTCATAACCTGCAATGCTGGCCGTGACACGGGGGGAACACCCTGTTTGGAACCCCACCGCCCGTTGGAGTACTGTTTTATTTTGGGAATATACCGGTTTTCCTCCACAATAGATTGATTTGAGATAGAAGGGCTTGGTAAATTTAAGATCGGCTTTTGGCCGGGAAGGATTCATTGAAACTTTTTCGCAATCAAAATATTACCACTTACCAAACCACGGATATGATATGTATTTGTACATTCAGGACTCATACCCATTAGAGACAAACGATGAATAAAACAACACAGCAGGTGGAAGAAGTTGTCATCCGTTTTGCAGGGGATTCTGGAGACGGAATGCAACTCACCGGAGGACGATTCACAGAAACGACAGCTATTTTCGGCAATGATCTGAGCACCCTACCTGATTATCCAGCGGAGATCCGGGCTCCTGCCGGTTCCCTGGCGGGGGTCAGTGCCTTCCAGATCCATTTCAGTTCCAAAGATATCCACACGCCCGGTGACCGCCTAGACGTGCTGGTGGCCATGAATCCGGCTGCCTTGAAAGTCCATGAAAAAGATCTTCAACGGGGAGGTATTCTGATTGTTAACAGCAATGCCTTTACCCGGAAAAACCTGGCCCTGGCCGGGTATGAAACCAATCCTCTGGACGGGGATGACCTGGATGAACGGTTCACAGTTTACCGGGTTGAAATGAGTACCCTGGTGGCCAATGCGTGCAAGCACCTTAAGCTGCCCCCCAAGACGGTGGAACGGACCAAGAATTTCTTTGCACTGGGCCTCCTGTTTTGGATTTACGATCGGTCTCTGGAACCCACCAAGAAATGGTTAAAAATCAAATTTGCCAAGCGACCAGAATTGGTTGAAGCAAATCTACTGGCTTTGGATACGGGTTACCATTACGGGGATACCACTGAAATTTTCACTACCCGTTACAAGGTCGAAAAGGCTTCCCTCCCGGCAGGGACTTACCGGAATATTAACGGAAATCAGGCTTTGGCTTTGGGGCTGGTAACGGCGGCGGAAAAAGCCAGATTGGAACTCTTTTTCGGTGGGTACCCCATTACCCCGGCCAGTGATATTCTGCATTTATTGTCCTCGTGGAAAAATTTTGGTGTTAAAACATTCCAGGCGGAAGATGAAATTGCGGGAATTACCTCCGCCATCGGGGCCTCCTTTGCCGGGGATTTGAGTGTAACAGCTACCTCTGGTCCGGGGGTCGCTTTAAAATCGGAGGCTATGGGACTGGCTGTGATTGCAGAATTACCTCTGGTGATTGTGAATGTTCAGCGGGGCGGACCCAGCACCGGTTTACCCACCAAGACCGAGCAGTCGGATCTGCTTCAGGCTATGTTCGGTCGTAGCGGTGAGGCACCGTTACCTATTCTTGCGGCCGCCACGCCCGGAGACTGTTTTTATGCCGCCTTTGAAGCCTGCCGCATTGCCATCAAATATATGACCCCGGTGATGGTGCTCACAGATGGCTACCTGGCAAACGGTTCTGAACCCTGGCCCATTCCGGATGTGGATTCACTCCCCCCCGTTCAAGTGAAATTTGCAGACCATGCCGACCAAAAAGGGGAGGAACATTTTCTCCCCTATTTAAGGAATCAAAAGACGCTGGCCCGCCCCTGGGGTATTCCCGGGACGCCCGGCCTGGAACACCGCATCGGTGGTCTGGAGAAAGAAGATGTGACCGGAAATGTGAGCTATGATCCCGACAATCATCACCACATGGTCATGACCCGGGCCCAGAAAGTGGCCAATGTGGTGGAAGACATTCCTCCCACGAAGATTCTCGGGGACCCGGCCGGTGAATTGCTGATTCTTAGTTGGGGTGGCACCAAGGGGACCTGCCGTTCTGCCGCAGAACAGCTTCAGGCGGAAGGGAAGCAGGTAAGCCACGTTCATCTCCGGTGGATCAATCCTTTCCCCAGAGACCTGGGTGAAATTCTGGTTCGGTTCGAACAGATTCTGATCCCGGAAATTAATTATGGTCAATTGCTGAAATTGATTCGGGCGGAATATCTGGTGGATGCCAAAGGTCTGAATATTGTACGGGGGAAACCGATTAGAAGCAGTGATATTATTTCCAAAGCCAAAGAAATGTTAGGTTAAAATCATGAGTGAAACTGCTGTTGCCCCAGAGAAAACCTACTCCCGGATGGACTTTGTATCGGATCAGGCAGTCCGGTGGTGCCCCGGCTGTGGGGATTATTCCATCTTGGCTCAGACCCAAAAAATCTTTCCGGAACTGGGAGTTCCCAAAGAAAAGTTTGTTTTTATTTCAGGGATTGGTTGTTCCAGTCGATTTCCCTACTACATGAATACGTACGGATTTCACACCATTCACGGCCGGGCCGCAGCGGTGGCTTCCGGTGTGAAACTGGCCAATCCTGATTTGTCCGTTTGGGTTGTTACGGGAGATGGAGATGGTCTTTCCATTGGTGGGAACCATACCATTCACCTCATGCGGAGGAATCTGGATATCAATGTTCTGTTGTTTAATAACCGCATTTACGGTTTAACCAAAGGACAATATTCCCCCACTTCGGAGCTGGGGAAGGTGACCAAGTCCACACCTTATGGTTCTCTAGACCGACCTTTCAATCCCCTGACCCTGGCCCTCGGTTCTGCTGCCACGTTTGTGGCCCGGACAATTGATAAGGAAACCAAACACATGCAGACCATGATTCGCCGTTCTTACCAGCATACCGGGACCTCATTCCTAGAGATCTACCAGAATTGCCTGATTTTCAACGATGGTGCTTTTGGTCCCATGACGGATAAAACCACCAAGACAAACTGGGTCCTCTGGCTGGAGCACCAGCAGCCGCTTTTATTCGGAGCGGACAAGAACAAGGGCATCCATTTGAACGGGAATGTGCCGGAAGTGGTGGAACTGGGTTCCAGGTGGTCCGTGGATGATATTCTGGTTCACGATGAAACCGATTTCTTCATCGCCTCTATGTTGGCCAATTTCACGTATCTCGAAGCGTTTCCGGACCCCATTGGTGTATTGTACGCCGTGGACGCTCCTACCTATGATGCCCAGATGGTGAAACAAATCGCGCAGGCGATTCAAAAGCAGGGCCGCGGAAAAATTCAGGATCTCCTGAATGCGGGCGATACCTGGGTCGTTAACTAATGAATCAATAGACTGGGGGATCAATTTCAATGGATAAGCGCATTGAACAGGACAGCATGGGACCGGTGGAGGTCCCCAACAGCCGTTACTACGGCGCCCAGACCCAACGTTCTCTGAATAAATTCAAGATCGGGGATGAACATTTCCCGCGGGAGTTTATCCGGGCATATGGACTCTTGAAAAAAGCGGCTGCCACGGTGAATGAAGCTGCCGGATTGTTGGAGAAAAATCTGGCCCGTGCTATCCGCACAGCGGCTAATGAAGTGATCAGCGGAAAACTGGATGATCATTTTCCCCTCGTGGTCTGGCAAACCGGTTCGGGTACCCAGACCAATATGAATGTGAATGAAGTCATTGCCAACCGGGCCATCGAAATATTGGGCGGCACGTTAGGGAGTAAATCACCGGTCCATCCCAATGATCACGTGAATATGGGGCAATCCACCAATGACACCTTTCCCACTGCCATTAATATCGCTGTCGTCGAATCGGTTACGGGCCGTTTATTACCCAATCTCAAACGGTTGAAGGAGGGGTTGGCTGCCAAGGCCGGGGAATTTGATTCCATCGTAAAACTAGGACGAACCCACCTTCAGGATGCCACTCCCTTAAGTCTCGGACAGGAGTTCTCGGGGTATGTCTCTATGCTGGAACACGGAATCGAGCGGATTGAAACGGCTCTGAACCACTGTTATGAGTTGGCCATGGGAGGAACGGCGGTGGGAACCGGCATCAACTCCTTTGAGGGGTACGGACAGCGCGTGGCTGAAGAATTGTCTCGTTTAACCCAGCTCCCGTTTAAAACAGCTCCCAATAAGTTCGAGGCCCTGGGGGGTCAGGATAGTATTGTAGCCCTCTCCGGCGCCTTGAAAACCGTGGCCGGTTCCCTGTTCAAGATTGCCAATGATCTCCGCTGGCTGGCCAGTGGTCCCCGCTCCGGTATTGGTGAAATTACGTTACCGGCCAATGAACCGGGCAGTTCCATCATGCCTGGCAAAGTGAACCCGACCCAATGCGAAGCCATGACTATGGTCTGCACCCAGGTAATGGGAAATGACCTGACTATTTCCCTGGCCGGCGCCAGTGGAAATTTTGAATTGAACGTGTATCGCCCTGTGATCGCCTTCAATATTCTTCAGTCCATCCGGTTGCTGGCAGAAGTGTGTGACTCTTTCCTGGTGAATGCGGTGGAGGGGATTCAGCCCAATGAAGGGCGGATTAAAAGTAACCTGTTTAACTCTTTGATGCTGGTGACGGCTTTGAATCCCCATATTGGTTACGACAAGGCAGCCCAGGTGGCTAAAAAAGCCTACCAGGAAAATAAATCTCTCCGCGAAGCCATCGTTGAACTGGGCTTCATGAGCGGTGAGGAGTTCGATCGCCTGATTCAACCGGAAGAAATGATCAAGCCCCGGAAACTGGAGTCTTAAGTTCTTGGGGGAACTCCTGGCGGTTATTTTAATTTAACGGACATAAATCGGTCGTTCCGTTTGAAATACGGTGGCCGAAAACGAATGTCATGAAAAAAAAACGATCTGAATTCCAGCGCTGGGTAACCTATTTTAATTATTCCCTGATCCTCGCTCTTGCCGGTTTGGTGGGCATTTTAGTTTATCTGGTGGTGCTAGCTCAGGATTTACCTTCCATCAATCAGTTGGAGAATTATGATCCGGATCTGGTAACGCGCATCTATTCTGCCGATGGAGTGGTCCTGAATGAGCTGTTTCTGGAGCAACGGGTTTTCGTGAGTTTGGATCAAATTCCTAAACATATGCAGGCGGCCGTTATCGCTTCCGAGGATCGCCGTTTCCGGGATCACTGGGGGATTTCCCTCCGGGACGTGCTGCGGGCCGTGGTCATTAATACCCTCAGTTTGAGCTATCGGCAGGGATTCAGTTCCCTGACCCAGCAACTGGCCCGGAATCTTTACGATACGATCGGGTTCAAAAAAACACTAACCCGGAAGATTAAGGAAGTCATTACCGCCATTCAGATTGAGCGAACCTACACCAAGGATGAAATCCTTGAGATGTATTTAAACAGCATTTATTTCGGCCACGGGACCTACGGCGTTCAGGCCGCGGCCAAGCGGTACTTTGGCAAGAATGCCTCTAAACTGACCCTGGATGAGTCTGCATTACTGGTGGGATTGCTCCCGGCGCCGGCTTATTATTCGCCTGTAAACCATCCAGAGCGTGCCCTTCGGAAGCGGGATGTGGTTCTGCGGGTTATGTGGGATCAAGGCGTAATTACAGAGGAAGAATATGCGGAGGCAAAGTCCCTGCCTCTGGACAATATCCTGCACGTGGAACCGGAAGGGAAGGCGCCCTATTTCACCGAGTATGTCCGCCGGTTCATGGAAAAGGAGGACGACCGGCTGGGGGTTAATATTTACCGCGACGGTCTGAAGATTTACACCACCCTGGACTCCCGCCTTCAAACGATCGCCGAAAAGGCTTTGTTAAAAACTATCCGGGAGAATCAGCGGAAGTTGAATGAGCGGTTATTCAACAATGAAGAGGAATTCTCGAAACTGGCGTATCTGAATATTTTCCCGGAAGACACGGTAAAAATGATGATGGAGGGGAAACTGCCCCTCTACAAGGAATTGCGTAATAAACTCCTGGTTCAGGGCGCTTTTGTGGCTCTGGATCCGGCCACTGGTGCTATTATGGCCATGGTAGGCGGGCGCCCCGATTATCTGGATCAATATAACCGTGCCGTTCAGGCACCCCGTCAGCCCGGATCGGTGTTTAAACCGTTCGTTTACACCGCCGCAATTGACAACGGTTATCCCGTCACCAAGCAACTGTTGAACCAACCAGTAGTGTTAAACGTACAGAATGCCCAGGGAGTATGGGAAAAATGGATGCCCAGTAACTACGATGGCAGTACGGGTGGACTGACAACCCTGCGGGAAGGAATTCGGAATTCCATTAACCTGGTGGCGATTCGCATTGTCCAGGAACTGGTTCCCGCTACCGAAGTGAAAGCCACGGCCCAGAGGATGGGGATTACAACTGATATCCGGGCAGTGGACGCCATTGCTTTAGGAACATCGGAAGTATATTTACTGGATGTGGTGGGATCCTACGCCACCTTCACGAACCAGGGAGTTCACAACCAGCCCTATGCCGTTACCCGGATCGAAGATCGTTATGGGAATGTGATTAAGCAGTATCAAACAGTACAGGAGGAGGTGCTCCGGGCGGAGACGGCTTATCTCATGACGGATTTACTCCGGACGGTGGTGGACCGGGGAACCGGCGGGAGCCTCCGCTGGAAATATAAGTTTTATCGCCCGGCGGCAGGGAAGACGGGAACCACTCAGAACTGGACTGATGCCTGGTTTGTGGGATTCACTCCTCAACTGGCGGCGGGGGTCTGGATTGGGGTAGATGACCCCCAGGTTAGTCTGGGGCGCGGTCAGGACGGAGCGAGGGCTGCCCTGCCGGTCTGGGGTCAGTTCATGAAAGCGGCTTATGATACGCTGAAATGGAAACGGATGGATTTTGTCCGTCCGGAGGGAGTGAAGGAATATGTGATCTGTTCCGTGACCAAGGATAAGCCCACACCCCTGTGCCCCACTGAAAAAGAATTATTTATTGAGGGGACCGAACCGACCCAGGTCTGCAAAGTCCACCGCAAGTATTAAAGGGAAGAGGGGAATATCTTTTCAGGCGTTGGTATTTTCCATTTGGTCCAGGATTCCCTGGGCTTCTCGCCGAACCAGGTAAGCCGGATCCAATTGCCGGTCTTCATCCAGTCCTAACAAACTTTTAGCACTGTTCACAATCTGGCTGGTTTGAACGGCGTTGGCGAGACCAAAACGAATCAGCTTTCCCAGGCTACGGAGCGCCTTGGCCCGGATGACGGCATTGGAATGATTCAATTTTTTGATCAGGGCTTCAAAGATCTTTTCCCGGGTGCCGGTCGCCAGGTCCTCCGACCTCATACTTTCACAGATCTTTCCCAGAGCCCGTACGGCTGTATCTTCCAGTTCACGGGTGGGACTTTCCACCGCTTTGAGGATCACCGGTAGGGCTTTCCGCACCGCGGGGGATTTGATTTTCCCCAGAGCGTAGAGGGCAAACGCTTTAGCTTCAGGCTGGTCCTCGTTTTGCAGCACCTCAATCAATGGTTGAATGGCGGTTTCATCCATGAGACCGCAGGAACGGGCAAACGTCAGTTCTGCCTTGATATCGGTATGGCGAACCCGGTCAATGATCCAGGGAATAACGGAGGGTCCCATCTTGGCTACTGTATGCATGGCTTTTTCAATGGCAGCCCTTAATTCCGGGCGATCGAACGGATCAATGTAAAATAACGATGTAACCGCATCGAAAATGAGCAGTTTATCCTCCCTATCCACACCTTGATCCAGGATGTGGTCAATTTCAGCCAGTCCTTTCAGGATGGTTTTCGGGTCTGCAGAGGACAACTGTTTGTAGTCTTTGGTTGTCATGATAATTCATCCTAAAAAAAGAGGTTGTGAAACAGATTCCGAGCCAATGGTAATGGCCTGAACCAGCCGTTGCCGGGCTAAATCCAGTTTTGTTTTATTCCCATTGAAACAACGGATTAAAGGGTCACCGGCGGTTACAGGATCGCCGATCTTTACCAGAAATTCCATTCCTGCCGTGGAATCAAGAATATCATCGGCCTGTTTTCTTCCGCAACCCAGTTCAACCGTCGCCATACCAAGGGCGTAGGTGTCCATGGATTGGACGTAGCCGGTTGCTGGCGATTTCAGTACATGCTCGAACCGCGGAGGGTGTAGTTGTTGAGAGGACTCCACATCCCGGCCATTCCCGCCGTGAGCTTCCACCATTTCAATGAATTTATTGAAAGCTTTTCCTGAATCAATACATTTCTGTTGAATATTGAACGCCTCCTGTTCATTGTGTGCTCGGTGGGCCTGGAGGAGCAATCGGGCCCCCAGAGTAAAAGTAACCTGTTTTAAATCGTCCGCTAGGTTTCCTTTCAAGGCATCAATCGATTCCACCACTTCGCACCACAGTCCCGCCGTCCGGCCCAGGGGTTGATTCATGCTGGAGTATACTACATCGGTGTGGACTCCGAACGCTTCCCCTACCTTTTGGAGCATGGCACCCAGATTTTTCCCCTCCTTCAACGATTTCATGAAAGCGCCGTTCCCGATTTTTACATCTAGAACCAGCCCTTGGATCCCTTCTGCGATTTTTTTGCTCATGATGGATCCGCAGATTAAGGGAATGGATTCTACGGTTCCGGTCACATCCCGCAGGGCGTACATTTTACGGTCCGCCGGACAGATATCCGCTGTTTGGCCGATCATGGATATGCCAACCGTTTCAACAATGTGTCTGAATTCCTTGGTACTCAAGTCGGTTCGGTATCCGGGTAGCGTTTCCAGTTTGTCCAGTGTCCCGCCCGTGTGTCCCAGGCTGCGACCGCTGAGCATGGGGATTGCCAATCCGCTTGCCGCCATGAGGGGACCCAGAATCAGGGAAACTTTATCCCCCACACCGCCGGTGGAGTGTTTATCCGCGACGTAACTGTCCAGATGGGAAAAATCCACTTGTTCACCAGAGTCAATCATAATTCTAGTCAGGGTAAAAATTTCTTCCTCACTCATACCGTTGAAATAAATCGCCATGAGCAGGGCTGCCATTTGGGCATCGGGTAGCGTGCCAGTGGTATATTGTTCAATGAAAGTCCTTAGTTCCGGCTCCGGGACCGGTTCTCCATTCCGTTTTCGTTTAATGACTTCCGCTGGGATCATCGGAGTTTCCTTTCCTGAAGCGCTTTAAAATGTTCCAGTTCATTTGTAAGGGGGGGCGTTCCCGGACGGTATGGAGCAGGAGGTAAGATGCAATCGCAAAGAGAATAATATTTGGCGTCCAGATCCCGATACCGGGTGACACTAAATCCCGGTCTGCCATATCCTCTCCGGCAATGAGGAAAATATAATAAATGAGGAAAAATCCGAATGAAAGACTGGTGGCAATAACGAATCCACCTTTTCGGAATAATACCCCCAGGGAGGCCCCGGTCATGACAAAAAGAATACAGGCCACCGGCAGAGAGAATTTTTTATGGATTTCCACCAGGTATTTATTGCCCGACTTCCGGTAGCTGTTCAACAGGTTGTATTCATTCTGGATCTGTCGTTCGGTGGTTCGCAGGCGCCGTTCCTTTCGCTGTTGCTCCTTGTCCGTCAAGGTGGTATCGGATCGGATGGTTTTCCCAAAAGATTCCAGGTAAGTTTTGGCAGTCTCAAAATCGGGCGGTACCAGGCTGTCACCCATTACCCGCTGGAAGGTGCGGCCAATACGGTTTTTCACAACATCGCGCCGGTGAGCAATATTTTTCCGTTTTGCAATAATCATGGGAATGGTCATTTCCCGGTCGGACCGACTGGTAGTATCCCGGCGGTTGAGGAATAAATCGTCGGCGGGAATGGTAATCACATGTTTTACGAATTCAATGCGGCGGTAATTCCCAAAGTCCCGGAGGTCCAGCTCGTGAATTTCGCCATTAAAAAGGGTCAGAATGATGGCATCATCGATGGTACTCAATTCCCCCGTATTGGCATAAATACTGGTCTGGGACTGGCTGTTCCCCTTGCTAAAAATACGTACATCCTCCATGGTATCATCCTTTTTGGAGCGGATAATCATACTGTATTCCGGCAGGTCGTCTACAAAATGGCCCGGTTCCACGTTCATATCCGGCCGTTTCCGGTAGATATCCCCGGAAAGCATTCGGGCCCTGAAATTCATTTCAGGCATAATGAAATTGTTGAAATAGGTCAGAACACCGGCTATCAGGAGTCCGAAAATGATGGCGGGTCGGATAATGGTAAGGAAACTGATACCGGAGGAGCGCATGGCGTTAATTTCATTGTCTTCAGAAAAGCGTCCGAAGGCCATAAGCGAAGCAATCAGCACAGCCATGGGGACGGCCAGGGCTGTGATCCAACCCAGGTTCAGGAACAGATATTCAAAGATGGTTCCCGGATCCAGTCCTTTCCCCAGGAAGCGGTCAATAGCCCGGAGTAGGAACTGGGTGAAAAGGATAAAAATGATAATAAGGAGGGAAAAAAAGAAGGGTAGGAGGAGCTGCTTGAGAATATATCTGGTTAACAGGCGCATGGTTAAAATTACGCTGAATCCACCCTATAAGTTCATCGCTTTTAAGATGGCGGTACAGGATGGAATGCTTGTTCACGGCATTTAATTTGGTGAAAATTATTTGTTCCGCTTTCGAATGCCAGTAATTTCCGCCGCTTCAAACCGGTGTTTCCGGTTCGATTACATGGTGGGCGTAGCTCAGCTGGTTAGAGCACCTGGTTGTGGCCCAGGAGGTCGTGGGTTCAAGTCCCACCGCTCACCCGTCTTTTTAGCCACCCTGATTCGGGGCGTGGCGCAGTCCGGTTAGCGCGCCTGCTTTGGGAGCAGGAGGCCGGGAGTTCGAATCTCCCCGCCCCGACGACGGTAAATGCTTGTTGTGTACGGCGGCTGATAAAATGAGCAGTCACATAGCAAGCAATTAATGTTTCCGAATTGTTTTGTTCTGGGGTGGAGGGTAAGCTTCTTAATTAGAGGCCGGGAGGCCTCGGCCTAGCCATAGGCTACGGCCTACGGCGAGTCTTAGAATCTCTCCGCCCTGACGAAAAAATACTATACATCTGTGACGAAAAGCCCCGTTTTAGTGACGGGGCTTTTTTAAAAAATGCCTTTTGTACTTCTTAGTATCAAAACATTAATAATATCCATTAAGCGATTAGTTCAGAGATCAAGGCTCTAGGGGAAAACTATGAAAGTGCAAATATGGTTTATTATATTTGCAGATAATCGTGTAAATGCATATAAAAATGTTTATATTTGCGGAAGCAAAAGCACCTGAATATGAATATTACCAAATTTAAAGCGGGGAAATACCGGCAGCGCTACCGCTATAAAAGCTTTGAACCCAACCTGGTAAACCACCCCTGGCGCATCGATGATGATGACATCATCGGATTATTAAGCGAAGCGAATTTAAAGCTGGGGGAATTAAACGCCTATTCCCAGTCCATGCCTGATGTAGATTTCTTCATTAAGATGCACGTGATGAAAGAGGGGACCACCAGCAGCCGGATTGAAGGAACACAAACTAATATTGACGAGGCCGTTCGAAACGAACGCTATATTAGCCCTGAGAAAAGAGACGACTGGCAGGAAGTTCAGAACTATGTCCAGGCCATGAACTTTGCCATCGAGAGTCTTGCTCAATTACCGTTAAGCAACCGGTTATTGAAACAGGCGCATAAAATATTGTTACAGGGTGTGCGGGGAAAGCATAAACAGCCCGGGGAATTCCGCCGTAGCCAAAACTGGATTGGTGGCAGTAGCTTATCGGACGCTGTATTTATTCCACCCCACCCAGAATCAGTGCCGGACCTCATGTCTGACCTGGAAAAGTTTCTGTATAACATAACTCATCCGGTTCCGGCGCTCATCCAAATCGCAATTGCCCATTATCAGTTTGAAACCATCCACCCCTTTCTGGACGGTAATGGCCGAATTGGACGCCTGTTAATCACCCTGTTTTTGGTGAGTCATCAATTACTCGATAGACCCACATTGTATCTTTCCGCCTTTTTCGAACAAAACGGATCCCTTTATTACGATCATTTAACCCGGGTTCGTACCCACAATGATTTAATCCAGTGGCTCAAATTTTTTCTGGAAGGGGTGCGGAAGACGGCTATGGATTCTATTGATACCTTTAAAAAGATTAACAAGCTGCGAAATACAAGTGAGGATAAAATTATTGTTCTGGGTAAAAAACAGGTGAAAGCCAAATCCCTTTTACAATATTTGTATGGTAAGTCGGTCGTTGATATCAATGATGTAGCCGATGAACTCTCAATTCATTTTGCGACCGCCTCAAGATTAATCCGTGATTTTGTACGGTTAAAAATACTGGTAGAAGAGACGGGATTTAAACGCAATCGCATCTTCGTTTTTGAAGATTATATCAGGTTATTCCGGTCATGAGTGACATTGGTCAAAGGAAACACACCGTACAGGACCGTATTGTAACTCTGTTCCAGAATGAACTGGATTACTGGTAACTAAGGATCTAGGACGAAGGGGAGGATAGTCGGAATACGGACATCTTAGGCTCCCGGGTATGGGCAATGTTGGGAGGCTACGGCCTACGGCGAGTCTTAGAATCTCTCCGCCCTGACACGAAAAAATACCATACATCTCTGACGAAAAGCCCGGTTTAATGACGGGGCTTTGCTCTTCCTCGATGTTCAAGCGTACTTCTGGCGAATAATCCCTGCTTATTGCAGACACTTCAGATAGTTGAGATTGGTGTAAATTCATTTCTGGATAAACCCGGCATGAAATCATGATCCTGAAAAAACAGCTTCTATATCTGCTCCTGATTATTCAAGGAGCTCGTTTTACTCCGGCACAGACTTATCCTCTCATCCCCTATTCCGATCTGGTGGAAGGCGATTCTGTTTTTGTTTCGGGGAAAAAACTGATTTCTCAGCCATCCGGGTTAAATCGGGTTCAATTTCAAAATCATCGGTCGGATACGGTCTTTATCGCAGTCCATGGTTACGGATCCCGGGGATACGAATGGATCCACCCCTTGCGAAAAATGGCTGCCTCCGGGTGGGAAACCTACTTTTACCGCTGGGACTGGACCGAATGCCCTCAGGAAGCGGCACAAAAACTGGCGGATGCTGTCCTGGCAGTTCACAAACAAAAACCGGCGATTCGTCATTTCATTATCTTTGGTCACAGTTACGGTGGAGTTATCGTGGCTCTGCTGATGGAAGAGCTGCCAGACTCCCTCTCCTTTGATCTCCATTCCGTCGCTGCTCCCCTGGGCGGTCACCCCCGTCTGGAAAGCCGGTGTCCCGATTTCCCGAAATTCAGGGACGTGAGCAGTGAACACCTGATCCAGTGGCGGACGCGGAAAATACAGGACGGTGCCTACCGAGATCTGCCCTCGGACCCTCAGGTCATTGATTTACCTCAAAGTGAAGTCATTCGACTGCCGGACAGCGTAGGTTTCATGCGGCTGGGACATAACCGCTCCATTTCATGGGTTCTGGATCAGTATCTGGGTCCGCCAGCCAGAGGAGTGCCACAGGAATGAAAGTCTGTCTCCTAACCGGCGCCAATCGGGGCCTTGGTTTGGAATTTGTCCGCCAATTATCCCGGGAAGAATACCGTGTCTTGGCAGGCTGCCGGAATCCGGATCATGCCGGTGAATTGCAGACTCTGATTCCGGGGGAGGACATTTTTAAACTGGATGTGCGAAAGGAGCACTTGATTGAAACCATGGCCCAGGAAATACGCTCAAGGGACCTGCAACTGGATCTCCTGATTAATAATGCAGGGATTGGAGGGGATAACCAGGATCTGGAAAATTTGACCCACGAAGATATTTTAAAAGTGTTTTATACCAACGCAGTGGGTCCATTATTGATGGTGAAAATTTTTCTTCCCTTCATGAAACGCGGTTCTGTGATTGTGAACGTGTCTTCACGCATGGGTTCCATCGCGGATAACTCCAGTGGCGGGTATTACGGTTACCGCATGAGCAAAGCCGCTTTGAACATGGCCACTGTGAATCTCCACCGGGATCTATCCCACCGGTCTATTGCCGTAGTGGCCGTTCATCCCGGCTGGGTCCGCACCCGGATGGGGACACTGGCCGCACCGCTGGACCCGACGGAGTCCGTCTCCGGTCTGTTGAAAATTATCCGCCGGCCCCGTTCCGAAATCAGTGGTAAATTTATAGATTACCAAGGTATGGAAATCCCCTGGTAAGGGAGGTGTAAATATGAAAAGGTTCTATCCCCTATTATTCCTGTTGATCTGTGCCTGTTCAAAACCCAATCCTAAAGTATTGATTGACACGGATTTTGGTGAAATTGCGCTGGAATTGTATCCTGAGCAGGCGCCGGTGACGGTTGAAAATTTCCTGAATCATGTGAAGGCAGGTGATTATACCAATGCCACGTTTTACCGAGTTGTGCGCCTGGATAATCAGCCGAAGGATTCGGTAAAAATTCAAGTGATCCAGGGCGGTTTGGAAGATCGGGAACGGTGGTTTAAACCTATTAAGCACGAATCCACCCGCCAGACTCATCTTTCCCATACAAACGGGACAATTTCAATGGCCCGCGCAGAACCAGGTACCGCTACAACTGAATTTTTTATTTGTATTGGTGATCAGCCAGAACTGGATTATGGCGGGAAGCGAAATCCGGATGGAGAGGGTTTTGCTGCTTTCGGAAAAGTAATCCAGGGAATGGCCATTGTTTTGGCTATTCAAAAGCAGCCCGCTGATGGTCAGTCCCTGCTGGAACCGATTGTAATTAATACCATGCGGGTCCTTTAAACAATCCAATAGAGCCAAAAAATTATGTACCAGAAAAAAAGTCTTAATCTCGATCGTTTGCCCCCGTGGTTAACCCTGTTAAAACACGATTTAGATTTGAAAGGGGTAGGGGTGGGAATTGTCAATATTCCCGCCGGAAAAGGATACACCTATCTTCATTGTCATGAACGGCAGGAGGAAGTGTACATTCCCGTAAGGGGCAGGGGAATGTTATATGTGGATAAAACGCTGGTACCACTGAAGCCTGGTGATTTTGTGAAAGTACCCCCGGAATCCAAGCGGGCCTTAAAGGCGGAAGCCGACATAGATCTGGTGTGCCTCATTGTCGGCGGCGTCCCCTCTGGATTCAAAACCAAGGGGACCTCCAGTACCCTGATCAATGACGGCATCCCAGACTGGGAGGCTTTGCCTCCATGGTATGAAGGGAACGAAAAAATCAGAGCTTACAATCAACAGCTTCGCCGGCGAAGGGCGGCCCGGAATAAAACCACCCCTTAAAGGCGATTTTTGCACTCCCTTTTAGTATATTCATGGAAATGAATCGGAGGGTTTCATATTAAACTAAAACGGAAAAGAAAAATCCCACCCGGAGGGCTGCTGGCATTAGGACTCCTTCTTTTCCTCATGGCCTGCGCCCTGAAACCGGTAAAAATCGGGGTTCCAAAGGAATTGAATGCGGCTCTCCGTCTGCCCGTAAAGGGCGGCGATATCACCTGGACCTTGGATTTCGGACCGTTTCATGTGTACAACATCCAGGACCGTAGCGGTAAAATTCTATACACCGATTTCAAGACTGCCTACTGGGACATCCGATCCTATGAATTCCAGTTGACGGATGAAGAGGGAGAGCAGTGGAACTGCTACTGTGAATATCCGGATAAAGGGCCCTGGGATCCCAATATTCGCTGCCGGTTCCGGGACCAGACGTCCCCCAAAGGGGATTGGGAACTGACCGATTCTGTGGTGATTACCATGGGGGATACCCTGCGCGTCCGGGAGTATTATCGTACGGAGAACAATCTTCGCGTCCGCAGTCCCCTCCTCATGGGGTACTTATTTTATTTCGATGATGAAATCCGGGGGCTGGTGGACATCTCCCAGCCCTCGCGGGAAGCGGTCTGGATTTATCCCTATATGAATCCCCACCGTCAACGGGTGATTGCCGCCGCTGCCACCGCCTTGATCATTAAATTCAGGGAATTACAGATTGATTCCTCGTTTGAAAATCAGAAAATTATTAATCGCCAGCGAGGTCCGTAAAATACGGGTAACCTGTAGAAACAAAAAAGCCCTGCTCAGCGAGCAGGGCTTTTTTAAAGGGTGAAATTCAAATCACTAAGGTAAACGGGTTATCCTTTTCATCCACTCCCGTAATTGTTTGTGATCCAGGGTTTGAGGACCGTTCCCCGGTGCAATTTTCCCGGTGGTTAATTTTAGAAATTTCACATTCATCACGACGAAAATTTTCTCCAGGCTTCCGGTCTGAAGACCTACCATTGCCTGCTCAAAGTCAGCCATACAGTTTTCCCGGGGATAATTATCATTCATCACGGGATCACAGGGGTCCTCCTTGTGGACAACCATCAGTTCCGTTCCTGAAAGGGAATAGTTTAGATCCACCGTATCGGGACCGATTTGAGGATCATTAATCACCATTACCAGGGTGTCTGCTCCTTCTGTCCACCAGTTCCCCGTAAGGTAATTGGTGACTTCATTCTTGTTCCCGTCCTGATCGTATTCGATTAAAACCTCTACAAAATCCATGCTGCCGTCGTCGTGGAGGTCAACGGAAACGGGTGGACCTTCCACCTGTTTTTCATCGAAGAAGGGTGTTGTCATCATTGTAGGCGTGTTCGCTGGGATGGAGAGGGTGGCAGGAGCCAGAGTTCCGGAGGCTGTCACCGCCCGAGAGCTGTCCCATTCAATGGTATCCTGATAGGCGGAATCGTTGTCAACGAGTACAGAGAACCTAGCAAAATAAAGGTTCAGATTACTCACCGTCAACTGATGGGATAAAGTATCCAGCGTGTAATTGACGTTTCCTTCCGCCATATACATGGAATCGGGAGGCTGATTGTCCATGAAGAAAGCATCCGTATCGTTAATTGTCCATTCAAAATAGACTGCCCTGGAAATGAGGGAGTCCATCATCGAATTGCCCACGGGGTCATAAATATGATCTTCCATGAGTACGAACATTTTCAGGCGCTGGCCGAAAAAATCCTCCGGTCTCTGGTACACTGACCAGTCCAGGTTCTGGGCGGCGAATAGGAATCGGGGGCCCTGATCCATGCCGTTTCCGTTGTTCATGTCCATGCCGGTGCTGTCCATCATCATGAATATGAAAATGGGATTGATGTACTGTAGCGTTTCATTCACGTTATCACCGGTGATAGTGATCCCACCACCTGTGCCGGCCGAACCGAGATCCAGGATATCCTGTTGGGAATTGGTTGTAACCTCCAGGCCTACCTGGAGTTCACTCCGCTCCCATTTTCCCACCAGTTCCGCCGGGTTATTCTGCCCCGTGTCTTCCTGGTTATTCAAATCGCAGGAAGTGAAAAAAATGAGTCCCGCAATGACACCTGTTCTAAAAAATAGTTTAATCATAATACACCTTTAATTATTGAATTTCAGATCGAATTTACCCTTAAAAGGTCCACTCTTTAAGTGATCACCCTCACAAAAAAGAAATCTACGCCAGTATACACAGTTTTAGTAAAAATATCAAGGAATTGAACGGAGTGAATTTACTGGGAAAATGTTACTCCCTTCAGACGGATTACAGGGGGGTGGGAACGGGTACCGGCAAAAAAGGCTTCCACCTCTGTCACCAAAAGGGTGAGATCAACGCCCAGATATGTGCCCTTTTCTACGGGCAGGTGTGTGATTCCTTTGGTCTTAAGCCCCCTGGCGCCCTTTTCACTGGATTGGGATTTTTTCAACAGTGCGGCGGAGAGTTGAATCAGACCCTGAAGAAACCGGGCTACATTAGACTTTCGTTCTGTTTCCTTCCACAACGATTCTAGAATTTCATGCGCTTCCCACCAGTAACCGGCATTGAACAGATCGATGGCAAAAAGATAAGTTTTTGATTCCTCCCAGGAGTTGGAGCCAAATTCAGTTGTTTTCTCCGCGGTTAACTCCCGAGGTAACACGTTTTTCAAATGTCGCTTTCTTGAACCAGGAAGGTATTTTTGGTTCGGGAACTTAAAGGAAGTGTGACGTTTCAAGTCTTTTTCGTAAATAATTGTTTGAAATACTGCCGGGTCTCGGAGTCCAAATATTTTGTGGCGTTTTTTAAGCTCTCCGGAGAAAAGAAAGGGAGATTAGCTTCGATAACATTCCGGACAAAGGATTTATTGTGGACCGAAATTTCCCGAAGAATCCAGCCCACACCTATTTTGGCGAACCGCTCCGGTCTGCGAATCAGGATCCGGCAGGCGTGCTCCATCTCCGGGTAGTAGGAGGGTTCATCGGTGACCCGGACAAAAGCGACTAGGGAGGCACGGGCACGCCAGAGGTTGGTGGCTGTTCGCCACTGGGAAATCCCTTCAGCCCAGGGAGGACCCTCCCGTTGAATCAGGGGACCAAGTACCTTCACGCAAAACCAGTCGCATACATTCCAATCGTAAATTTTCTTTGTATCAAACAACAAGGCGAACCTTTCTAAATGGTCCAAGGAGTGAATGGCCCCGGCCGGCAGCAATATTTCCTGAAGGAAGAGGGTCCCCGCCAGTTTCTCTTCTGTGTAGGTCCGTTCAATCAATTCAATCGCAAGATGTACCTGATCCTCTAATTCCATTGACTCGTTAATAAATTCTTTGTACCAGTGGTGGAGTTCCCGGCGAATTATAACCATTTTAACTCCTAGGAAGGGAGCTGACTCTTTCACGTAATTTTCCCACCACCGTTTGGTGATCGGGTCAGCATTGGATCGCAAACGATGAAGTAGGCTGTTGGGCAGTGATCGTGGCAATGGTTGAACCTGTTATTCAGAGGAGGCTGATTTCTGACAGTAATCTTTTAACGCTTCCAAAGCTATTTCCCAGGCGTGGGACATCCAGGTTTCGTAATCCCTCCAGTCTTTCCCTGGCCTTGTCTCTGGCTGTAAGAGGGTTACAACGGTTCCTGAATCGTAGGAATCAAATTGTACTTGAATGGTAGTGCGTTTCCCTTTGGGGGGGATAAATAAGTGTAGAAACTCGGTGCGTCCCTGCCATTCAAATTTCAGGAATCGTTCTGGTTCCAGGTCAATCAGTTTGCACCCCAGAGTGCTGTCTTTTTCTGGATTGTCTCCCCAGAAGAATTCATAAGCACCGCCCGGATAGAACTCCACCTTTGTCTTGGGTGCCAACCAACGGTGTGTTTCCTGACTGCTCGTCCAGCAGTGCCAAACCTGACTCAAGGGTGATTTAATTTTAACGGAAAGGCAATATCCCATTTTTCATCTTTACGACTGGTTGCGTTGAAATGGATGTAAAAAGTACCGGCCCATATTCAAAGGCGCAAGGGGAAGTAGAATTATGTTCCCCTAAAAGTTGAATAGATAATTATTGGAGAATTCCATGAATTTGGAATTATTGAGAAAAGAACATAAAAGAATATAGTGATTTCTAACCTTCACTCAGTAGCCGGAGATCGAAAACCATGCCGATTAATGATGAGGCTCAAACAGACGGTGATATGACAAAAGCAGGCCGGAATAATTAATGATTTTTACGACCCACTTTAAGCACCAGAGGCATTGTTATGGTCCGGCGTAATTCTGGGTCACCCCGGACGTCACGAAGCGATAGGATAAGTGGCTTTATTGGATCTTGATCCCGTTCTTTTGCGCACCGTTTTACTGCTGACCAAGTCTTTAAATAATTTAAAAACTGATTGAAATTCCATTGAACTTCGATGTGAAAAGATGGAGCTGAGGATAATTCCTTAAAAGGGAACGGTAATGCCCGGCAAGAATTCATGATAAGCCGGTTCCCTTTGGCCCAGAAAGAGTCGATGATGGGGAGCAAATGTTCTTCAACCCGTAGGTCGATGGCCGGTGCTACTTTCATAAAACAGTACCCTGCCACCGCAAGGACGCCGCCGGGAGATAGAAGTCGTTGTATCTCTCCATAAAACTGGTCCAAATCAAACCAATGAATAGCCTGTGCTACTCCGATGAAATTAAACACGTTGGAGGTGAATGGTGTCTTTTCAGCCGGACACACACGGTAGGTAATACGCGGGTGAGGAAAAGCATGCTCAATTTGTTCCTCACTAATATCCGTGGCCTCCACGTGCCGAAACTACTCTGCACAATCCCTTGCAAACTGGCCATTACCAGTGCCACAATCCAATGCCTGTCTCCGGTCCTTTACCAAACGACACAGATAGGAGAAAAGCTCCTTCGGATACTGGGGTCTGAATTGGGCATATTCTGAAGGCTGAATAGCGAAAGTGGTTATGTTATTCATGGTTGATCGATGTTATTAGGTAACATTTAACAGGAACGATTTTAAAATTAGTAGCAGAGAATTGACATTTTTTAATTTTCCCAATCCATTCCTTTTTAAAAGACGGAATGATGTCAAACACTGGTTAACGGACTCTTTGCGGCTAGAAAAATAACCACCGTAGCCCATACACGGATGCATTATCATAGCATCGATCGTTGCTTATCAATATTCCAAATGGAAAACTACGGAATGGAGCGTAAAGTGAGTCGGGATTTTATCTTCGATTTATTTAAAACGCTGAAATATAGTGGTTCCTTTTTTGTTGGTGGCAAGTGAAAACGCTTTCCGGTAAAAGGCCCAGTTATCTTCTCCAAAGGTATTAAACACTTTGAGCGGGTCATGACCTACTCCTGGTAGTTCAGTGTAGGTGTTAGGGATGTGTAACTCTCCCAGGTGTGCATTGAAATTCCGAGTAGCCTCCAGCATTTCATCCTGGTCGCCAATCACTTGGCGGATCAGAACCTCCGTCTGGAGGTGCCCCGCATTTTCTTCTACCAACTGCCAGGGGCTTTGTGCTATAAAATACTCCATATCACCACCATAAACCTGTTGAAGAATCCGCTTCCGGGTGCGATCATTTGCCCGCGGAGTAAAGGTAAGTTCCCGCTGTAAAGGACCTCCGGATAGAATGGAAATGGATCCAAATACTTCCGGATACTTAAAACCAAGGCGAGCTGCACCATAGCCTCCCATACTGAATCCTTCAATCAATCGGCCCTCCCTGGTGGGGATCGTTTTAAAATGACGATCTACATCGGGGATTAACTCTTCCATGATGACGGTCTCCAAGGGTCTGGTTCCGTCCTTCCAGTTACACCACATGCTCATATCCCCATTAGGAAAAACAATGATCATTGGGGGAATTTTCCCCGATTCGATAGCACCATTAAAAATCAGGGTGATTTTGGAAATGCCTTTAGTTCCTTTACCCCAACCATGTAACCAGTAGAGCACGGGGTAGTGCTCGTTAACGTGCTCATTATAATCGGGGGGCAAATAAACATGGTAACTGACTTCCGTCTGAACGGTTTGACTGTAGAATGTCCGATAGTAGACTCCCGATTCCCGAACGGATTCGGTCACCCATATTTTTGTTGCTGATTCCAGGATCCCTTGGCCTTGTAAAAATGTGGTTGACACCAGATTCAGGGCCATAACCAGGATTGCTGGAAATAAGGAAGATCGATTTCCAAGGATGGTTTTCATAAGCAAATTCTTTCTCTAAAAGTTGGGGACGATTCCCATGTTACACATTACTAATGTTGGACTCGAAGGCTTTATAAAGGTTAAAGGGATTCACCTGACATTCCTTATTCGGAGTTTGAATTTATACTGCTTGATCCTATATTTAAACATGCTGACAGGAACCGTAAAAGAATACAATCGGGACCGGGGTTTTGGTTTCATTGCGGGAGATGACGGGGAAGACTATTTTGTGCATCTCTCAGGGTTAGGACCCAAGTTGAAACATGCCGGTTTACAGCCGGGGCAACGGGTTGCCTTTGACGTGGATTTTGATATGAAGGGGGACCGGGCCGTTAATGTCCGCCCTGCGTGATTTAATAAACGAATTGTTGAATATCGTAAACTGAAACTTTTACTTTTTTGGGAACAGCAGATTTAAAGGTACTTTTTAAATCTGCTGTCATCTGTTTGAATTCAAAATCGGTGGGAGGTGGAATGCGATTGCGGTCCAGTGCCTGGCGGTAGAAAAGGGGAGCGGTTCTCAATTCTGAAATGTAAACAATGTCTCCTTGTTCGAGCGGTAGTGTTCGGAGCAGCTCCAAAGATGCTTTTCGGTGTTTCTGATGAAAAGTTTCCCCCCCGGCACCGGCCAGAAAAATGACACCCAACTGAACGCCAGCGGCTTTCAGACGCTCTGCAAAGAGAGGAATCCGCTCCAGAGATTGTTCTTTCTGGAGAAAGGTTAATAATTCATGGCTCCCGGATTCCACGCCTAAATAAATTCGTGTAAGGCCCAGGTCATTCAGAATTTTAAAATCGCAGCTTTTCTTTTTATCCCCGGTGAAAATGTCGACGAAGGAAAAAATTTGCTGATGGTCTGGAAACTGGCGATGGATGGCTTCAATAACGGAAACCAGTTTTTTCATGGGGGTCACCAAGGCGTTGGCATCTGCTAGAAAAATACCCCTCCGGTAGTTCAATCCATCCTTAAAAAAATGCTGAATTTTCTCCAGGTGTTGCTCCAGTTCTATTTTTGATTTAATTCGGAAAGGCCGATCCTTGTAAAAATCACAAAATAGACACTGATTATAATTACACCCTTCCGTGACCTGGACCACAAGAGAAAGGTATTGATCCGGCGGCAGGATGGAGATGGGGTAATACACGGTTCTGAAACGTGCCACTTCCGCCTGGAGAGCCTTTGAATCCATTTTAAGAATTTTGTCCACTGGTGCCTGTAATTCCTTGGAGAAACGGGGCTGGAGATTCTCCAGGATTGCATGGCCGGCATGCACCAATTTTTCCCCCTCCTCTAGGGAGAGAAATCGGGTCCTCCGGAAGGTGATGCCGTTTACTTTTTCCCGGTATTTGTATAATAGACGGTTGTCCAGGGTGCGCCGGTAGTACCGTCCTTCAACATACATGCTGATGGGACGCCCTTCCCGGTCAAACGTCCAGAGATTGTTAGGGGGTTGGACAAAGAGGTTGATGGCATGTCGTTTCACGGTGATGGAAACGCGACGGTCCTTCGAATCCGTAAAGTATTGAATGCAAATATTTGATTTCAAGCCATTACCCCTGTACGAAATCTTTAATCACAGCACCCGCCTTCACCGGTATTTTGTGGCCGGAAGGATACCATTCCAGATGAACGGGGTTACCGTGTTGTACCAGGAATTTAAAGGCAGTTTTACTTCCGTCGGGTGTGACCACCGTATCTTCTGTCCCGTGGAGCAACAGAACTGGGGTCTTTGCGCTTTCCGCCGTCATGTCCTTACGGAGCTTTTCTGGATTGTTGATGAAACCGGCAATGGGAATGAGGCCGCCTAGGGGAAAATTCAGCCGCAAACCAAATTCCATCACCAAACAGGCTCCCTGGGAAAAGCCCAGGAGAAAAATCCGGTTTCCGGGGAATCCTTCTTTTTGGATAGAATCGATTAGCTGGTGAAGACCGGTCCAGGTCTGTTGGTATTGCCAGTCCGTTTTATCGTTGCCCCCGAACCAGGAGTAACCGAATCTTCTTTCCGCCCGATAGGGTGCCCGGGGAAAGAACCATTTCGCCGTTTTTAAGTTCACGGAATAAACCAACGGTTTAAGGGATGTTTCATCTCCTGAAATACCGTGGAACCCAATGATGGCCCGTGAAGGGTTTGGCTGATGCTGGAAGGTCTTGACTATCAGACCGTTATTGGCAGCAGCAGTCATCCACCACCGTCACCGTGTTGACATCCATTTCCTGTCCCGTGAGTTTGGCCTGGATGCAAACTCCTGCGTCCACCCCTTCAATCTGGGCTAAACCATCGATCTGGGCCAGATCATCGGTGGTCACTGTTTTGAAGATATAACCCTGAGCCAACGTACCGCCGCAGTCGGTACAATTCCCATTTTTGTTGCAGGTCACAAGGGTCAGGATTATGACCAACGTCAGCGAAAGGATCGTTCTTCTTTTCATTGAAACCTCTTATTTTTCGAAATTAGGTCCTGCCGTCAATATCCACTTAGCATTCCCGGGGGTGCGGCTCGGTTCCAGTCGGTAAAGCTCACCGGTGGCGGTATCGAGGAGATAATGCCAGTGGGTCCTTTCAATCTGAAAAGACTGGAGCTGATATCGTCCGCTTTGATGCTCTTTCGCCAGTTCGCCCTGGAGATAACTGTCCAGACGCTCCAGAATCGCCTTCAGTGAATCATCTTCGACCTGGGCATTTCCCAGGGTCATCATCACCACAGTTGTGAGAAAAATACCGGTAACAAAACCGGGTAAAAATCGGCGCATAATTCCCTCCTGTCTTTTTGGGGTTGTTTCAGCGGGTGGCTTCGAACTCAGCCATCCGTTGGATAAAATCTTCCTCGTTACTCGCCTGCAGCAGAGGGCTGATTCGAATATTCTCTTCCAGGGTCAGGACCGGTTTATGACCGTAGTCGTGGCCGGGGTAGATTTTTATTTCGGGGGGTAGGGTCAGTAACTTTTCGAACACGGAGTGATAGAGGTCACGGGTGTCACTTAGGGGGTCCACCGTACGCCCTGTACGCCCGATGAAGAGCGTATCGCCCGTAAAAATGACTTGATCTAACCAGTAACAAAGAGAATCGGGGAAATGACCCGGTGTATGAATGGCTTTGATCTCCAGCGACCCTACTTTGAACGTGTCTCCATCGTTTAAAGGTTCTGATCTGGGAACGATTAAAGGTCGGGTGGGTGCAATAAAGTGAAAGGTCCGGGCTTCCGGCCAAAGCCGTAAATACTCTTGTAGATAGCCCGTATGATCCCCATGGGTGTGGGTGATAAGCAGAGCCGGTGCCGGGTCTTGAACGCGGGGTTGTACCATTTCCACCGGAAGGGCGGCATCTACCAGGAACTGGGCTCCGGTTTGATGGCAGGTGCCGATATAGGTGAAATTACTGTCATAGCCCCCCTTCACACTTTGAATCGTATAATTTGATATTACCATACCCGGTGGAAATTAATTCGAAATCGTCACTGATAGTTTCTCTTTTCCTATCGGTTTTCCATTGCTAATATAGGACGGGTTGAATTTGTAACAGAAATTTCAGTTCTTCAACGAATGAAGCGGGAGTGCACATGAATACAAAACAAATCGGAATTTATATGATTCTGGTAGGGGTGATCATTTTCATCCTGTTCTTTATTGGTCAGATTGTAAAGTTTATTGTCACCAATCCCATTTTAGGGTTGGCTTTTATCGCCATTATAGCCGGGGCGGGTCTGCTGGTATACAACCTGCTCCAGGAGCAGAAGCAGGACGCGGAAAATGAGTCCTTCAAGGGTATTGAAAAATGATCATTACCACGACCAACACGTTTGCCGGTTACGCCCTGAGTAAAACCTTGGGGACGGTGGTGGGGAATACAATTCGGGCTCGCCACATTGGAAAGGACTTTCTGGCAGCATTGCGGACTTTGGTAGGGGGTGAAATTAAGGAGTACACCCAGATGCTGGCTGAATCCCGTGAACAGGCGCTCCTGCGGATGCGGGCTCAGGCGGAGGCGTTGGACGCCGATGCCATCGTCGGGGTCCGGTTCCAGACCTCCATGATTCTGTCCTTCACGGCTGAATTGCTGGCTTACGGTACAGCTGTGAAATTAAAGGCCGCCTCCTAAGCACCTGATTCCTATTGCCACCGATTAGGGATTCATTTTCGGGCAGGGAAGAGCGCTCCTGAATCACCTACCTGGTAGGAAGATTTTCTGGCTTTCCCTTATAGGGGATTCGCCATTAAATTTCATCCACTTGTTTGAATTAACCCGATTTGGTTTAACCGGGAGAACAATGACGGGAGCCTGTTCCACTGGAAGGGCTCTTTTATTAATGATATGAAGTACGTTCATCGCATCATCCTCACTTTGATGACACTGATGGTCACCGGTGTCGTCGTCTGGGCGATCGTTAACGGCGGTGATTATTATGTAACCTCTAAACTCTCCCGCCCCCATCATCCTAGCCATGACCTCTGGAAACCGGGCGGGAATATCGGTCATGGTCTCGGCATTATGGGCGGTTCCATGATGATCATCATGTTTGTCTACTCCCTCCGGAAGAGGGTCAAATTCTTCCGTAAATGGGGAAAATTACCCACCTGGCTGAATTACCACATTTTCATGGGAATCGCCGGTCCGATCTTGGTCACATTCCACACCGCCTTAAAGTTCGGAGGCCTGGTTTCCATCTCTTACTGGTCCATGGTGGCCGTAGCCCTCAGCGGTTTCATCGGTCGGTACATTTATATTAAGATTCCCCGTCATGTGAGCGGCATTGAATTTTCGCGGGAGGAATTCAAGGCGCGGATTGAGAAATTAACCGATGAATTCAAGGAAGAGTTCAAACTCTCCGACGATGATCTTCAACTGATTCATGATCTTTCCGGTGCGGACCAAATACGGAAGCGGGGAATGCTGGGTATTTTTACCCTGTTTGCCGTGGATATTTCCGGCTGGATAAAATGGCGTCGCTTTTTAAAACTGCTGGCAGAGCGCGGATCCATTCCTAAGGGAAAAATGACTGCCTTCCGGAAACAGATTCGCGCCTTCATTAAAATGAACCGTCAGATTGCCTTCTGGAATGCGGCTCATAAATTGTTCCATTACTGGCATGTGATCCATAAACCGTTTGCCTATACCATGATTGTCATCATGTTTATTCATATCGCCGTGGCCCTTTCCTTAGGGTTCAGGTGGATTTTGTGAGTAGGAAGAACAGGTGGGGGAAATATCGTTGTATTCAATGGATTATTAGCAAGGTAGGATAGCCCGTGGAGATGCTTCTTTCCTGGGGTCTAGGGATCCTGATTATTTTGATTTTTCTTGTACCTTATGTCGTTCGGCTGCGCCGTCGGGAGGCACGGAACCGGCAGCGCCTGGAAGAAACCCGCTCCCGCCGCCAGGATAAAGCTTTAATGCAGCATCCCATCATTAATCGCTCCCTCTGTATCGGTTGTGGCATTTGTGTGGATTCCTGTCCGGAAGGCGATGTGCTGGGGTTGATTGACGGGAAAGCCACGATTATTCATGGAAGTCATTGCGTCGGTCATGCCAAGTGCGCCGAGAATTGCCCCGTGGGTGCCATCGAAGTGGGTCTGGGAGATATCAGCCAGCGGGAGGACATCCCTCAGCTTACAGAATATTATGAATCCAATATTCCCGGTATTTACATTATCGGTGAACTGAGTGGGCTAGCTTTAATCCGGAATGCCATCAGTCAGGGGATCATTGCTGTGGACCATATTCATCGTACCATGAACGGAGGGAATGGGGATCATCCTCCGGTGATCATTGTGGGCGCCGGGCCCGCCGGTTTGTCCGCCGCCTTGCGGGCAAAAGAAAAAGGATTGAATTACCTGGTCATTGACCAGGATGAACCGGGAGGCACCATTCTCCAGTATCCCCGCCGGAAATTAACCCTGGTTCAGCCGGTAGAAATACCGCTCTGGGGGACCCTGAATAAAGAAGAATATAAAAAGGAGGAACTCTTGGAAATCTGGCTGGATGTACTCACTTCCCAGAATATTCAGTTGAAAACGCACCATAAACTGGTGGGGGTGGACCGTAAACCGGGTACATTTGAGGTCCGGACTTCTAAGGGCTCTCTGACAGCCAGTCGTGTAATTCTGGCTTTGGGGCGGCGGGGTACCCCGCGAAAACTGGGCGTTCCCGGTGAAGACTTAAGCAAGGTGATGTATAAACTGCTGGATGCGGAAACCTACAAGGGGAAAAAAGTCCTGGTGGTTGGCGGGGGAGACAGTGCCATTGAAGCGGCTCTGGGTCTGGCCCATCAGGAGGGGAATACGGTTACCATTTCCTATCGAAAACCCAACTTCTTCCGCCTGAAAGCCCGGAATGAGGCAAATATCGAAAAAGCTATCCAGGATGGTCTCCTGGAAGTGATATTTGACTCCCAGGTCAAGGCGATTACCCCCGATTCGGTTGAAATCCGCACCAAAGACGCTACCAGAACCTTGAAAAATGATTATGTTTTCATTTTTGCCGGTGGTGAACTGCCCTTCCCCCTGTTGAATGGAATTGGAATTGAATTCGGGAAAAAGATTGAGGTGAAAGCGTGAAGTTCCTGCGGGGTTTACTGATTTGTATTCCCTTGGTCCTCACCGCCCAGTTTTCACCCGGGGAACTCTCAAAATTCCACGCGGACCTGGAAGGGACCACCAACTGTGTCCAGTGTCATGAAATCGGGAATAAACGTCTCTCGGATGGCTGTGTTCTGTGCCATGCTCCTCTAAAAAAACGCATTGACGCGGGAAAAGGATACCATAAGGAAAAAAAGAAGGATTGCGGTTCCTGTCATTCCGATCACAATAGCCGGGAATTTGAACTGGTGTACTGGCCTAAAAATATTAACGATTTCAACCATGATGAAACTGGGTATAAACTGGAAGGAAAGCACCGTTCCCTGAAGTGTGCCGAATGCCACACCCGGAAATTTATTACCTGGGAACCGATTATTACCTGGGCCAAGGAACACACTCGTTTTCCGGTCTTGGATCGAACCTTCCTGGGATTGAACCAGTCCTGCAAAAGTTGCCATGAAGATGTACACCGGGGACAGGTCTCCCAAACCTGTTCCGATTGCCACAATCCCACTGACTGGAAAACACCGGTTCAAACCTTTGATCACCGTAAGGCCAAATTCCAGTTAACGGGGGCTCATATTAATGTAAAGTGTGAAAAATGCCATTTACCGTCGAAGAAACAAGCCAGTGAAGTCTGGACCCTTACCGGTCTCCGTTTTGAAACGTGCACCGCCTGTCACGTGGACGAACATCGGGGCAGTTTCGGCCAGAATTGCGAATCCTGCCATAATACTACCGACTGGAAAAAAGAACTGAAAGCCTTTGACCATTCCAAAACGAAATATCCTCTGGAGGGGAAACATGTGAATGTTAGGTGTGCCGACTGCCACCAGTCGAAACTGGCCGGCGGTCTGCCGAAATTCGACACCTGTCTGGCCTGTCATGAGGATAAGCATTTTGGTCAGTTTACAGCCCGCAGGGATGGGGGAGATTGTGCCGCCTGTCATACGGTTAAGGGATTTAAACCCACCATATTTACCATCGCCATGCACCAGTCTGGACGATTTAAACTGGAAGGCTCCCACCTGGCGGTGCCCTGCAGTGAATGTCATAAAGTCTATCAGCCGGTGAAAAATGTGAATGCCGTCCGTTTTACCTGGAGAGACCCGGTATGCAGCCTCTGCCACAACGATGTCCACCGGGGTCAGTTTAAGCTCCATTTCAGGAATCGATGTGAAAAGTGTCACAACGCTTCTGCCTTTACCGCCGTAAACTTCGACCATGCCCAGAGTAATTTTCCCCTGGATGGAAAACACCGAAATGTGACCTGTGATAAATGCCACCGCAAAGAAATGGACCGAATCAGTACTTTCACCCGTTACCGACCGGTTCCCCATCGCTGTGTGGATTGCCATACACTGACGGGTGATATTCGATGATTCCCCTGCTATTGGTCATCCTCTTCATGTCCTTTCCCAACGCCATGCAGAATGAATCTTTCCAGGTCCGCGGATATGGTTGTAGTGACTGCCATCGCTCTTCGGACTGGCGGGATTTAAAACTGGGGGATTTCGATCACAGTAAAACCGCTTTCCCACTTGCAGGATCCCATACGGTTCAAAACTGTACTGCCTGCCACCAGGGGACCACTCTGGCGGAAAAGCACCAGTTTTCCAAAGCACCCGGATCCTGTGCCGATTGTCATCTGGACGTTCATGAGACTACCTTGGGGAAGGATTGCGCCGCCTGCCATCAGCCCGTTTCCTGGACCGTTATTCTGGAATCTTTCAACCATGAAAAAACGGTCTTTCCCCTCCAGGGCTCTCATCGCTTTGCCCCTTGTCAGGCCTGTCATACGGAAAAACCCATGATTCGATTTGACTATACCCCTACGGAGTGCTATACCTGCCACCGGGTCGATTACGAAAGAGCGGAAAACCCCGATCACATGGCCTCCGGTTTCAGTTTGGACTGTCAGGGCTGCCACGAAGATAAAACACCAGCCTGGGTTTCCAACTTTGATCATAATTTGACCGCTTTCCCCCTGGTTGGACTCCACAAACCGGTTCTCTGTGCCGATTGTCATGTGGATAATCGGTACGATTTACCCACTGACTGCCAGGATTGCCATCTGGAGGCTTACGATACCACCGATGAACCGGATCATAAATATTACGGTTACCCAGCGGAAGAGTGTGCTGCCTGTCATTCCGAATTCGGCTGGGAACCCCAGATCTATCAGCATAATCTGGTCCTGAGCTGCGTCAGTTGTCATTTACCGGATTATGTGAATGCCACGGAACCGGTCCACGATAGTACTATCGGTTATTCGCAGGATTGTGAACGGTGCCACACTGCCACCGATACCTGGGAAGGGGCTGCCTTTGATCATCAGGGCATTGTGACCAATTGTGTCAGTTGCCATCTGAAGGATTATACCAGTGCTACCGATCCGGTCCATGATCCGAATTTTGGCTTTACCCAGACCTGCGAATCCTGCCACCACACGTTTGATACCTGGCAGGGGGCCAGTTTTGACCACGAAGGCATCGTTTCCGGTTGTGTAAACTGTCATTTAAGTGATTATACTAATGCCACTGACCCGGTCCACGATCCCAATTTCGGGTTTACCCAGACCTGTGAATCCTGCCACACCCGTACCGATACCTGGCAGGGGGCCAGTTTTGATCATCAGGGAATTGTATCGGACTGTGTGAACTGCCATCTGGGCAATTACAATGCTACCACGGATCCGGACCATCAAGCTATCAGTCTCGATACCAATTGCGAAACCTGCCACGTCTCTACTACCGATTGGACCGACGTGAATTTCAGCCATCAGTTCCCCATTAGTCCCAGCCCCCATCAGAATGACCGATCCGAAACCTGCACCAGCTGTCATCTCAATCCCTACGGACCGCCCACCTACTCCTGTACCCTCAGCCCCTGTCACCAAAATATTGCTAGTGAACATTCGGAAGGAGGTACCTGGAAGTCCTGTACTGTCAATGGAGTGACGGTTACCTTCAATCCCAATGCTGCCGACGATCCCCAGTGTGTTCAGTGCCATCCCAACGGAAATGAGAATGATTGCGGCGGCGACGGTGAAGGTGGGGGAGACCGGATCCAGTTGTTTGACTGGAGGGAACATCTCAAAACCGGTCCGCTTTGGAGTCAGCCATGATATTGAGCAAGTTGCTGGCTGGATTTCTGACTTTGGCTGTATCGGACACTTTGACGGAGATCCCCTGTGAACAGTGCCATTCTCCCCAGGCCTGGATGCCTCTCGCGAGCCCCATGAAGTTTAATCACGCTGCCACCGAATTTCCCCTGAGAGGCCGTCACCGGAGTGCCGAATGTATTCAGTGTCATGAAGGACCCCGGGTGGAGGATATTCACAAATTTGACCGCATTAGCAAGGATTGTAAAGCCTGCCACATGGATATTCATTCCGGAGATTTTAACCTGGATTGTTCCACGTGCCACAATAGCCAGACCTGGGACATGGCTAACTGGCGGAGGGACCATAGTCGTACCATGTTCCCGTTGGAGGGGGTCCATGCCCAACTGGCCTGCGAAGATTGTCACGGGATGAAAACGACCGCTTTCTCAGGGGTTCTCACTACCGAATGTGCCGCCTGCCATTACCGGGTTTTTAGTCGAGCGGTGGAAGAGGCTGAGCATGGCAGCAATGATAATTGTATCCTCTGCCACAATACCCGGGCCTTTGTTCCGGCGGATATGTCCCATCACGATCTGCTCTTTCCGATTTACACTGGCAGTCACCGGGGCACCTGGAGCAGTTGTGAAGCGGAATGTCACATTAATCCGGATGATTATACCGATTTTTCCTGTGGTTTGAATGGAGTCTGCCATGAACACGACCAGTCCAGAATGGATCGGAAACACCTGGGAGAAGTGGGGGGGTATAGATACGAAAGTCGAAAATGTTACAACTGTCATACACAAGGGTCCGAAGGTGATTAAGCGATTGTATTGTCTGATGAGTCTGTTATTAATTTCTGCTTTGGCAGGCCAGACCGGGGTTCACTCCGAAGGGAAAATCACTTACCTGACCGCAGACCGGGTGTATTGTGACCTGGGGAGTAATAACGGTGCCGCCGTGGGGGATACCATGACAGTCTACCGGCGGGACCAGGAACTGGGATTGGTAGTCGTAACAAATGTAGCCCGGAAGTCCTCCGTTTGTCTGTCATTGGTACCCACGTCCACGTTTCAGCTGGGGGACCGGGTCGTGTTGGACAAAACCAGCCCCCCGGAACCGACAGCATTGGCCACACCGGAATCGGTGATTCAGAAACCTGAAAAAAGGACCAAACGGCATCTGCCCCGTTGGAGCAGTACTGGAAATGTCAGTTTCCGTTATACCAGTGGTCAGTTTTCCAATAAAACTTCTGACACGCGCGGTATCGGGAGTATCAACTATCGCCTCCGATCCGGGGGACCCCTGCGGGCAACTTTCTGGCTCTATGGCCGCGGCAATACTCTGGACAATAGTTTCAGCCTTTACCAGGCTCGGATGACGTTGGGTCGGGCTGGAAGCCATTTTTATATCCAGGCCGGTCGGGTCTTTTCTCCGGAAATGGCGGGGATTGGTTCTACGGACGGTCTTCTCGTCAGCTCCCGCCTTATTTCTTCCCTTTCCGTCGGTCTCTTGGCGGGGGTACAGCCGGACCCCAAAACGCTTACCTTTGACCCCGACCTGAAAAAAATGGGTGGATATTTATACCTGAACAAGAAAAAAGACAAGGTTCGGACCACGGCCAGTCTGGCTTTGGTGGGACAATATGCCGGCGGTAAAACCGACCGGGAATTCCTGTTCTGGTCCTTGCGCCGGGACCGGAGAAATAAACTGGCCCTTTCTTTGAATCAGACAGTGGACATGTATCGCCATGGTAAAGTCCGGAACCGCAATCAATTGACACCTACCTCCACCCAGCTATCCGTGTCCTATCGACCGTTCAGAAGCCTGAACCTCCAGACCCGCTATACGGGAAGACGGCAGGTGGTGTACCAAAAAACAGGGGCGGTTATACCTGACTCCCTCTTTCGGGATGAGCTGCGCTCCGGGCTGTACACCTCCATTCGGTGGACCGGCTCCAGTGTAGGGTCATTTCGCCTGGGAGCCAACATTCGTACCCAGAAATCAGAATACCGACCGGCGATTCTCGTCTCCCTGGATTACCGTTCGCCCCAGAGAACCAATCTTTCTTCTTATTCGATCGGTACCAGTTTTCTGCGGAACGATTTGCTGACCGGTCTCAGGGCAGAATTGGGATACTGGAAACAGTTTTCCCCTGGGTTTTATTACAATGCCAATTATGATATCTACAGTTATGGATACGGGAATAAGGTGGCTGATTACATCCAACACCATCTTTCAGTAGGCGTAAATCGACGCTTTTTCTCCCGTTTAAATCTTGCCCTATCCGGGGATTACACCTATGACAAGGCGTATCAGATTGTTTATCTCTATGCCAGTCTGAATTACCGTCTGTAACCGGTTTTAATCACCGGGATGGTTTTTTACAGGCACGCTTAATGGTTTTCAAGTGTTCGGGGGTGAGTCGCTGCTGAGCCACTTCAAACAATTCCCGCTCTTCAAAACGGATATGATTTTCAAGCAGTTTGCCGAATTCGTGCAAGGTCGTCAGAGACCAGTTATCCTGGTCCTTTACCAGCATCCGTAATTGGCGGTGCTCCCGGTTAAAGCGCTCAATTAACTTCTCTTCCCCCAATTCCAGCAGGGGCGGTGCCAGGTATTGTTCTTCAATCTGAAAGTGCGGTTCCAGTTCCAGCCGGAATGTTTCTGAAATTTCCTTCCAGACCAAAATCAGGGCAACTGATTTTTTCTCTGTTGCTTCCCGGCGGGCTTTCCGGGCCAGGACCAGGCCGTGATGGTGATCTTCTGAAAGTTGACGTAATTCCGGATATCGTTTCATTGATGAATGTGATGCGCCTGTTTTTTCCCCATAACCATTAGGATAATACCGCCCAGAACCAGAATACCGCCGGAAAGATAATTCATCAGCATCATGATGATTCCAAGCACTAATAAAACAAAACCGATCTGTTGCATTCTATCCTCCTTTTACTTCTTACCTAGAGTTTAAGGAATATTAGAAAACATCTTGTTTGACCTATCCTGAGTCATAATCGATTCTTCAAGAACTTCCAGTTTAAAACAAGATAAATAGGAAACCGGGAAAGTACCAAATCTTATTACGGGGTGTTCCAGAAGGGGTAGAAATAATCCTTGCCCTGTAGTTAAGTACAGGGTAATATATTAAACCATGGAAAGGAGTGAAAAATGAACGTTTTTACCATTGGAACCTTGGCGAAACAGGCTCATGTGAATTTGGAGACGATCCGGTTTTACGAGCGGCAGGGTATTTTACCGCCTCCGAAGCGTCTGTCCTCCGGGTACCGCAGTTACAGCGATGAAGATTTACGGCGACTGCGGTTTATTCAGATCGCCAAGAAACACGGATTCTCTTTAAAGGAGATCAAGGAACTGCTCCATTTGCGGGTAGATCCTGAATGCACCTGCAATGATGTCCGACAGCGGGCTGAACATAAGATTCAGGTGATTGAGGAGAAAATCCGGGAACTGGAACAGATCAGAAGCGCTTTGAAGGAACTGGTTGCCAGTTGTGTTGGGTCCGGACCAGTGGGAGACTGCCCGATACTGGATGCTTTTGAAAAAAATAACGGAAAAAATTTGTAACCCTGTACATAAGTACTGGTCATCTAATCAGTAGTAACGATAAAAATTGGAGTAAAAATGAAATCCGAAGTTGAACCGACTAAAGCTTCCCGGAAGGGACTCATTGGCGCTGTGGCGGCGGCGGTAGCGGCCTCAATCTGTTGTGTAGGTCCTCTGGTCTTGTTGGGGCTGGGTGTTGGCGGTGCCTGGGTGGGCACCCTGACGGCTTTTGAACCTTTCCGCCCCTACCTCATGGGATTGACCGTCCTTTTCCTGGGCTATGCCTTTTATAAAATTTACAGCAAACCCAAGCCGGAGGAGTGCGCCCCCGGGACCTATTGCGCCAATCCCCGATCCGACCGCATTAACAAAATCTCCCTCTGGGTTGTTACTTTGTTCGTGGGAGGGTTGCTGGCGGTACCTTACGTGGCCCCTGTGGTCTACAGCGAGAGCCAGGAACCGATTCAGATCAATACCCAGGTCCGGGAAGTGGTGCTGGACGTGCCGGGTATGACCTGCGCCACCTGCCCGGTGACCGTCCAGAAGAGCCTGAAAAGGGTGGATGGTGTGATTGAAGCCACGGCCAGCTTTGAAAAAAAGATTGCTGTTGTGAAATACGACCCCAGTAAAATTTCAACCAAGGATCTTTTGGAAGCCACTCGCAATGCGGGTTATGAATCCACGGTCCACTAATGGAAAAGACGGGATCAACCATGGGGTTCAGTACGGTGACGATGAAAGTGGAGGGCATGACCTGCGATCACTGTGCCACCAGTGTAAAGCGCCTGCTCGAAAGGGAGGGGATTGAACGAATCAGGGCCAGTTTTGAGCGGGGGTCGGTGAAGGTACTTTACGATGCGGAGAAAATATCCGTGTCAGCCATTACCAGTAAAATCAATGAAACGTATCAGTACCGGGTGACGGGAACGGAAGGACCCGATGGCGGCGACAACGGTTCCAGAAAACATTTCATCATCATCGGTGGTGGTTCCGCTGCCTTTGCAGCCACACTGGAAGCCCGGGAACTAGGGGCCCGGGTGACCATGATTAACGACGGTCTGCCCATCGGCGGGACCTGCGTGAATGTGGGCTGTGTTCCCTCCAAGAATCTGATCCGGGCGGCGGAATCCCTCCACCGTTCCAGAAATAATCCCTTCCCCGGAATTGAAACTGGGGGAGCGGTCCGGGATTTTCAAGCGATCATGAATCAGAAGCAGATGCTGGTGGAGGATCTGCGTCAGAAAAAATACCTGGACATTGTAGCAGACATGGAGGATTTCGAACTGATCCAGGGCTGGGCTGAACTGGTGAATGGGACCACCGTGCGTGTCAACGGTAAAACCCTGAAAGGGGACCGGATTCTGATCGCCACCGGCGCTCGGCCCCACATTCCAAAGATCCCAGGACTGTCTCACGTCCCTTATCTTACCAACAAAAGCGCGTTTGAGCTGGAACAGCTTCCTGAATCCATCCTGGTACTGGGGGGGCGGTACATCGCCCTGGAAATCGGTCAAATGTTTTCCCGCCTGGGAAGTAAAGTCACTCTGTTACAGCGTTCGAGCCGCATTTTGCCGACAGAAACCGCTGATCTCACGGATGCCCTGACCACTTACCTGGAACAGGAAAATATGCGCATCGTTACCGGAAATGAGTTTCTTAAAATTTACGAACGGGGAGGGCACGTGGTGGTGGAATCCCGAGTCAACGGAGACGTTAAAACGTTTCAGGCTGAAAAACTCATTGTCGCCATGGGGCTGACACCCAATTCAGACCGGATGGGACTGGAAAAAACAGGCGTTGCATTGAGGGCAGACGGTGGAATTGTCACCGATGGGGAACTGAAAACTTCCGTTTCCACGGTGTATGCTGCGGGGGATGTGACCGGGGATAATATGTTTGTTTACACGGCGGCGTACGAAGGCAAACTGGCCACCCGGAATGCCCTGAAAGGGGAGGGAAACAAAACCGATTATTCCGTATTACCCTGGGTTATATTTACCGATCCCCAGGTGACGGGTGTGGGGCTGGATGAGGTTCAGGCCCGGGCTCAGGGGATTGACGCTAAAGCTTCTACCATCGCACTTGACCAGGTGCCCCGGTCGATTGCAGCACGGGATACGCGGGGCTTCATTAAACTGGTTCGCAACCGGGAGACGGATCAACTCGTTGGCGCCCGCATTCTGGCACCGGAGGGATCAGAATTGATTATGGAAGTCAGTCTGGCCATCAAATACGGCATCACCCTCAAGGAACTGGTGGGGATGTTTCACCCTTACCTGACCCTGTCGGAAGGCATTAAACTGGCCGCCATTACGTTCGGTAAGGATATAAAACAGTTGAGTTGCTGTGCAACCTGAGTTGTCCTTCGTTTTTGTTAATAAAGGAAGACCACTATGAAGCTTAAAGTGGAAGTTTTTTCCTCCCCCGGGTGCAGTAAATGCGGCCATGCCAAGGATATGCTCCGGTCCATGGTGGCAGAACTGGGAGATGACCGGATTGAATGGCGGGAGGTAAACATTCTCCAGGAGCTGGATTATGCTGTCAAGACGGGGGTTCTCTCTACCCCGGCTATCGCCGTCAACGGGGAGTTAGTTTTTGTGGGTCTCCCGTCAGCAGGAAAACTAAAGACTCTTCTGACAGAAAAATTACTTCCCAATCGTTAGGACTTTTTCAGGTGACTGAATTCCCTTTACTGAGTTCCGCTGTTCTGGGCTTGCTGGCATTCTTCGAACCCTGCACCATTGCCACCCATACCCTGTTTGCCGTCCGGGCTCACCAGGGTGAAACCGGGGAACGATTCAAGGTATTATTCTTCTTGATTCTCTCCCGCCTTCTTTTAACTGTGGGTTTACTCATATTGGCGGTGGCCTTAACCCGTCCCCCCCAGTGGAATCCGGTTTTTGCCGGAAGTCTGCTGCTCTTCCTGGCGGTGGTGTACATTGTTTCTCGTTTTACTTACGTTCCCATTCCCCACCTGGAATTTTTTAAACTTCTACCCCGTAAAATATCCGTTCCTTCCGGTGTCCAGTTGGGATTGACACTGCCTGCCTGTACTATTCCCCTGTTTGCGGTTATTGTGGGTTTGGCGGTGACCGTTGATTCCATTCCCGCGGCCATTGGATCTGCCGCCTTATTCACAGGATTTTTTACCTTGCCCACTTTCCTGCTGAGTCTTACCGGGGTAACCAACCGAGGTCAAAGTCTGCTGGAGCGATCCGCTTTCATAACCCCTTTCCTTACCGCCGCCCTTTTCAGCGGGGGTGCGATATTTCTTTTTTCACCAACGGTGGATCTGAGTCTCTCCCATTTAAAACTGGTGCTGCAGGAACCGACTTTCGCCGGGGTAGCCATCGGATTTCTGGCGGGTCTCGTTTTCAGTTTTAACCCGGTTACCTTTACCTCGATTCCGGTAATGCTGGCTTACGTAACCAAGGCGCAGGGGAAACGCCGGGCCTTTTTAATGGGTCTGGCCTTCGTGACTGGCATGATCCTGATTCATGTATTCCTGGGTGTGGCTGCAGCTGCTGGCGGGCAGTGGGTACAGGGTATCATGGGACGATTCTGGGGCGCTGTTCTCGGTCCCATCCTGATTTTGCTGGGATTGATGTGGCCGGGATGGATTAAAATTCGCCTGCCCTGGTTCGGAATGAGGGGGAGAGAGGTGACCAGTCTATGGGGCGCCTTCCTTCTGGGAATTCCCTTTTCCATCGCCGTTTGTCCCTTCTGTTCCCCAGCCCTGCTGGTTTTGGTCACCACCAGCGCCGCCATCGGTTCCCTTTCTTTTGGCTTTGTCCTGTTGCTTTCTTTTGCCCTGGGCAGGAGCATCCCCGTCCTCATCGGCGCCTGGAGCGTGGGCTGGCTGGAATCCATGAATCTTCTGGTGAATTACCAGAAAAAAATTGAGATCATAGCCGGTCTTGTCATGATTGCCAGCGGACTGTATTTATTGAACGAGTATTTCTTTATCGTTTAATACGAGAATTTTGGCTTGGTTTGCCTGGCCCTTCCAATAGGGACCGGGGACCTCACATTTTGATACTTTCAATCGTTTCGTTGTAAGTTCCTGCAGCCAGAGCAGGGTCAGTCCTTGCGCTGGTCATGAGGAGAACCATGTCAGAACTCACCGTAAAAAAATCCCTGAGCCGGTATATTGCTGAATTAACGGTCGTAGTTTTCGGTGTAACCATCGCCTTCATGGTGGACGACTGGGCGGAGAAAAGAAGGGATCATAAATACGAAATTGAATTCCTCCAGAATATTCGGGGTGAACTGGGTTTAAACCTGGGTCTGTTTCGAGCATGGGAAAATTATTATCGGGATATCACGGGTTCATTTGAGGCTTTTTACCGCTTGCAGCAGTTGGAGGATTCCTCCCGGGCAGCTGCCCTTAAGTATAGAGATATTATTCTAGCAAGTAATTCCGTCAAAGTGTTCTCCAGTGCCTGGGAAACCACCAAGGCCAGCGGTGGGCTCCGGCTGATTCGGGACACTAAATTGAAAAACCAATTATCCAGGCTTTATTCGCGCTGGTTCCCGGAAACGGAAAGAGTGTACACCCGTCTGGATAATTATAAATCCGATATATTAATACCCTATTATAATGATCATCGTGCCGGTCGCGATCCCTCCTTTATCAACCCTTCCGATCTGAGTTCACCGGAAATTTACAATATCATCCGGACCTATCAGGTGTATCATTTCGTTCTGGCGGATAAAATTAATGAAGCGAAGGAAAAAACGGTGGAATTGATCAGGCTTATTGATGATCACCTTACCAGGTATCAATAAGCAACTATATAATTTTTTCTCGTCTTTTACCGAGTCATTTTCTGGAAATTGCGGGAGTGTACCCCGGACAGGATTTGAACCTGTGACCTACGGATTAGAAGTCCGTTGCTCTATCCAGCTGAGCTACCGGGGCGGATGGTGTCAAAACAGCGCCGTGAAATTACGGCTTCCCTCCGGTGGAAATCAGGGGAAAATGGGGATTTTTTCTCGTCGGGGGCTCGTCGAGAAAAATCTTGACTCTTACCGACGAAGGAATGTACACTTCTCGTCGAAAGAATAAATCTAAATTATCCTAACCACATACAAAGGAGGTCTTTAATGGCTGAAGTTGTGAAATCAACAGGCGTAAGAAAAGAATCAGGTTATCTTTACTACCTCGGCAAAGATGGCAATGTCTGGCGTTCCAAAATGGCTCGTGCCGGTAAGGGCGGCGGGAATGCTGAAAAAGTGGCTGATGCTGGTGTTCAGCGTGAACAGGGCTATCTTTATTTCATCGATAAAAATGGCAATGTGGCCCGTGCAAAAATGGCCCGGGGGCGTAAATAACCACCATTTCCTTTCGGAAAAAAGCCCTCCCCGGATCGGTGAGGGCTTTTTTATTGACTTAAACCCATTTCCCCACCCGTGGATTTCCTGATTCTACTTTTCCATGGGATTATGTAGCTTTCCCTTTCGTAATTATCCGCTTCTGGAGTAAAAAAGACCCATGGACAGAAAACATTTTTTGTTGATACCGGAATTGTTAAACCCCATTAAAACGGGTACCGGAGGCCGGCTCCGGTGCCTCTCCGGAGTGGCCCTGGTGGGCTTGATCGCCTGTACCGCCCCCCCTTCTGTGGCGCCGGAACCCGTATTCACGGAACCGGTCACCACGGATAATCCAACCCAGGAGACGACACCTTCCCGCGTTCAGTTGAAATCCCTTCCCACCGGCTGGCTCCTGGACCGGCAGCCCATTGCCAAGTGGGGCATGAGCCTGCCCACGGTCCTTTCCACCGTTCCGGACTCCGCCCAATCGGTGGAATATTGGGACGACATCCAGACTCTCCCCATCGGGGTACGCCTGGGCATTAAACGGGCTAAAGTGATTTACCAGGTCATTACCCGCCTGACCATCGAAACGATCGAACTGAAATTTGTGAATGTGAATTATATTTACAGTCCCTCCAACCATGAACCATCGCACTATATTCTGGAAGATGTCATTCGTACCACTGAATTGAAACCCACCGGTTTTCCCCAACTGACGGCGGATGACGTCCTGAAATACAAAATCCTCATGGAGTACGGCACGCCCAAGGAATTCGACGGCGTGTACCACCATTATTCCGATTCCAAGACTGATATGAAGGTGCGGGTAATTGACGATCTCCACATCCAGGTTCAACTCCACAGCAGGAAAGTGGAAAAACAGCTGCAGCAGGCTATTGAAGAGATGTATTCTGAAGAAGGAATTGAATACCAGAAGAAACAACTTCTCCAAGGCATTGATCTCTAGGATCTGAAACGTTTTTCATCCCGCCCGTACATTCATGATCCTTCGCCGGACCGGACTGGTGCTGTTATGGTTGAGCCTGGTTCAGGCCCAAGTACCGCTGGTATCCCGGATCTCTTTCAAAGGTATCAAGGTTACCAAGCCTTATATATTACAGCGGGAAATTCAACATCCCCTGAATGTGCCCCTGGATAGTGCCCTGGCTTTAGAAGACCGGAACCGGTTGCTGAATCTGGGTATCTTTGCTGATGTGTACTGGCGGGCGATCCCCATTGCCAGCGATTCGGTAATTCTGGAATACGAAGTGGTGGAATCTCCCCGGTTTATTGGCGGACCTATGCCCGTGTACGACGAGGATACGGGCTGGTCCTTGGCGGTGGGATTGATCTGGAAAAATTTCCGGGGGCGGGACGAGACCCTCATGGGAGGTGCCACCTTCGGGGGCCGTCGGAACTTTGGCCTGAATTTTATCGATCCGTGGATTACGGGGGATCACCTCTCCTTAAATATTGAAACGGGCCGGAACGTTGAAAACCATCCTTTCCTGCCCTATGAAATCCGCACCAATTCCTTCGAAAGTAATGTGGGTCTCTATTTCGGTTACACCCGGAAGGCAAGTCTGGGATTTGAGCTGGAAGAGAAGGACTTCGTGAATGATACGGTTAAACTGGCGTACCGTTATTTTGCTCCCCAAGGCAGTTTCCAGTACGATACGCGGGATGTTTACATTGAACCCACCCATGGCATTCATATTGTCCAGTCTTTTTACAGTATTCTTGATCTGGACCGCAACCGGCCTGCCACCCTGTTCTGGCGTCAATCCTACAGCTATTTCAGGTTGATTCAGGGGGATCTGCAGAAAAAGCACCTGATCGTCGGTCTGAATCTGGCCTCCCGGATTACCCTAGGAGACAAAGACCCCATCTGGCAGGAATCCATCGGCGGTTCCTTCTCGGTCCGAGGATGGTCTTTCCCGAACCTGAGCCTGTTTGCCAATGGTTCCCAGGCTTACCGTTTCGGGCATCATACCTTAACCGGGTCGGTGGAGTTGCGCGAGACCATGATTCCCCGGCATGTGACCCGCTTTAAAACGGAATTCGGGCTCACCCTGGCTTGGTTCTTGGATGCAGGACTGGCCACCTACGAATTCAACCGCCTGCTACGGCAATCCCCCATTCTGGGCACGGGTATTTCCATCCAAATTCCTTACCCGTTCTTTGATCTCATCCGACTGGATTATGGTTGGGGGTTCCGGAAGGGTAAGCAGGTGGACCGCTCCTTCCATTTCGCTTTCCAGCAGAAATTCTAGCCTTTCATTGTGAATTCCCTCTAATTTTAAGGGAAGGGGAAATGCAAGTGCCTTCCTGCTTAATTCATGCGTTCATTTTAATCCTAGCGCTGGTCATCACCAGTTGTCAGGATCGGCCCGACAATGCGGCTCTGCCCCTGTTTCAGATCGTTTTTACCTCCCAGACCGAGGGGCAAGCGACCGATCTTTTCCTGATCGATTCTGACGGCAGTAACCTCCGGCAGCTTACAGCGGACCCGGCCCGGGATGAACAACCCCGCTGGTCCCCCGACGGACAGAGTTTGGTGTTTGTCTCCAATCGGGACGGGCGGTGGCACATTTACCTGTACGAATTTGCCGTGGATACCATCCGCCAGCTTACAATGGGAACCTATCCCTGCACAGAACCGGACTGGTCTCCTGATGGCAGCCAAATTGTTTTCAGGCGTGATTCTGCCGGGCTGGGGGACATTTTCAGTCTGAATTTGGATACGAATGAAATGATGCGGTTGACGTATCATCCGGCGGCGGATATTACTCCCGCCTGGTCACCCGACGGGAATCGGATCGCCTTCGTCAGCCACCGGGACGGGAACGGGGAAATCTACGTCATGGATCGGGACGGGAGTCACCAGACCCGCCTCACCGATAATCCCCGGGTGGATCTGGAACCGACCTGGTCCCCCGATGGAAATCGTCTGGCCTTCACCTCCCACCGAACCCCGGCCGATGAACATGTTTACATCCTGGATTTGGAAACGGGCACCCTGTTTCCCCTGGACACTCCCAATTCAGATGAATACAGTCCAGTCTGGTCCTCCGATGGGACCAAAGTTTATTTCTACAACATCACCCACCGGGAAATTTACCAAGCCTTGGCAAAAGATCACGCCACACCGGAGCGAATCTTTGATTTTGCCAAGGCGTTGGACCTGAGTCTTTCACCGGATGGTGAAGTGCTGGTTTTTTCCGCCGGGATTGCGGACAGCCCTTCGGCCGTTTACACCCTCTACCTGAAAACAGGTGAATTTCGCCGCATTACCGATACCTCTGGTCCCGATCGTTTTCCTTCGGTTAGACCGACTATCTGATATGCTGTTAAAGTTAAAATATTACGCCTGGTTGGCCCTGGTACCGCTGTTCTTGTCAAGCTGTGTGAAACAGAAATATGTGGAACGATCCATCCTGGTCCACAACGGGTATCAATCCTATGGGCAGGATAATTACCAGGGGTATGTGGAAATTAATTTCCGGCTGGAGTCGGACAACTGGCTCTGGCAGTATGAAGGATCCAGCCGGCCAAAGATTCCCAGCGGTGAAAGCCGAGTTTTCACCTTTCCGATTGAAATTGGACGGGACAGTATTTTTGTCCATGGGCGTTTTCATTACGAAGATGGGGTCGTCATAAAGTTTGTTCAGGCCGATACGGTGGTCAGTCTGGCGAATCGTCCTGCCGTAAAGTTCTGGAATTGCGGCGACTCCATCGTGGTGGAGTACCCCTTTTCAGCCTGTTTTCAGTCCTTTCCCTGAGACGGTTTGGGTTTTTTACGCCGGAGGATCATGGCTTTTTCAAAGCGGTTTTCCTCCCCGGCCCGGAGTCGGACAATATTGCTGCGGTGGGTGTAAATAATAAACCAGGGAATGAGTAGACTGAAAATCATGAGGGAGAGGGAGGCGGGAGCTACTCCCGTCAGGGGGGGAAGCAGAAATAAGAACAGGGGCAGGGAGACGGAGGCCAGAATAGAACTGAGGGAAACGTAGCCGGTCCACATCAATGTCAGGACAAAGACCAGCAGACACAGGGGCAGAGCCAGGGGGAAGAGGGCGATCAACATCCCCGCCAGGGTGCCCACTCCTTTTCCACCCCTAAATCCGGCAAAAATAGTGTACGTATGTCCCAGTACGGCCGCAAATCCACACAGGATTTGAATCACTCCTGCATCCTGAATTGGCTGCCCCGGGAAGAGGTGGGTGGCGAACCAGCCCGCTGCCAGCCAGCCCTTGAAAATATCCACCACCGCCACGACTAAGGCCGGTTTCCAACCCAGCACCCGGAAGGTGTTGGTTCCACCTGCGTTGCCACTGCCATAGTCCCGGATGTCAATCCCCTGGGTGAGTTTCCCCACAATAATACTAGTAGGTACGGATCCAGCCAGGTAACTCAGAATTAACAGCAGGAACAGTTGTAAATATTCATTCATTGGTAAGATCATCCTCAAGTATTTGAAGGGCAGCCACCAGGGCGCTGGGACCGGCATGGACACCCAGAGCCGGACCGACCTCCGTGAAAATTACCCTCTCCCGTCCCAGTTGTTCAACCAATTCCGTCTCCCACTGGCGGGCCAGGGTTTCCGCCTGGGTATGAGCCAATCCCACCCGGAAAGGACGATCCTTAGGAAAAAGGCTTTCTACAAAGGATTTGAATTTTTCAACTTTCTTCTTTTTTCCGAAGGTTTTAGCCAAGGTGGTAACCCCGCCCTCTGAAAAGGTCAGGATTGGATTGATGTGGAGGAAATCGGCAATTTTCCGTTTGGAAGGGGCAACCCGTCCCCCTTTGACTACATACTCCAGGGTATCCAGTCTAATGTAAATGGTGGTGTTGGCAATCGCTTGGCGGGTGATCCTGACAACTGTTTCGAAGTCTTTTCCAGCCTGAATCGCTTCCGCGGTCCGCATGGCAATCAGACCCATGCCGATAGAGCCGTTTCTGGAATCCAGAACCTGAATAGGAAAATCATTCAAATTCCGGGCGGCTGCCAGGGCGGACTGCATG
>CAZNUM010000002.1:0-81483 GCA_964576315.1 uncultured bacterium | reverse complement strand
AATACCCCAGACCAGAGACGGATCATTTAGCACCGAACTGTTTGAGCGTTACCAGAGCAGCGAACAGGTGTTGATCTGCTGTTTGCAGGAGAGGGTGATCAATGGCGTCTCAACCCGTAAGGTTAAAAGGATTACCGAACAGTTATGTGGTCTGGATTTTTCCAAGAGCCAGGCCTCTGAGATCAGCAAAAAACTCGATATAGAGATCCAGACCTGGCTGAACCGGCCGCTTAATGATGAATATCCCTACCTGTTTGTTAATCCCTGCTACAATAAGCTGCGTCGGGACCATAAGGTTGAAAGCCATACTATACTGGTTGCAATGGGTGTTAACCATTCCGGCAAGCGTGATATTATCGGTGTGGATGTCTGCAATTCAGAGAACGAAACGAATTGGTCCGACTTCTTCAAGGGATTACACCAAAGAGGACTCAAAGGAGTTCAACTGGTTATCCGTGGCGCCCATGGTGGACTTGTCTCACTCATTGAACGATATTATCCAGGTACCCAATGGCAGCCTGCCCGACTAAGTCAGGCGGGTGTTGCCAGGTTCATTTTGAGAAGAACATTTTGGATAAGGTCAGAGTCCGGGACAAAGCACAGGTAAAACAGCGTCTGGATGATGTTTTTAAGGGACCTGATAAACAGACGGGCTTTAACCGTCTAAAACAATTAAACGAAGATTTATCAGGCCAATATCCCCGGGTGGCTGATCTGCTTGAAAATGACGGTGAAAATGCTCTTACCTGTTTGAACTTTCCATTACAGCACCAACGCCGGATCAGAACAACCAATGGCCTGGAGCGGTTGAATCAGGAGCTCAAACACCGGACTAATGTAATCCGCCTTCCCAATCGGGACTCTGCCATCAGGCCTGTTGGAGATCTTTGCATGGAACAATCAGATGAATGCCTGCCTGTCGGCAGACAGGGATAACTGGTCGGCAATACCTTGATCTGAGCCTGATGGATCAGGAACAACAGCAACAAGAAACAACTAAATTAAAACAACACAAGACCGTGGCCGATTAAATGCTTTTTACAAAACTTTTTGGGCTTGATCAAAAGTTTTAATAGCATATTTAAATGTTAAATAAGCATTTTTATGGCCAAACCTTATCCATGAAACACAACAGTCCTTTCCAATCATCTGTCGCAGTATATTGATACACTTCATGTTTAAAAAGGTGTTCTACGCGATGAGCTTTATAAGTTTGTTGAATTATACTTTCCCCTTTTGCTTCTAGCTCAGTTGAGTTAGGATTTCTTTTTAAATTTCATATGATTATTTTTAGAGGGATATTTGTACTTTATCCAGTTCTAATATGGTTTTTTGAGTGACTATTTGTCCCGTTTCAATATATTTTTTATAACCAGCTACCAAGGCATTCCAATTTTTAGTATTTATTCTTTTCATCATAAAATAATTCATTAGGTTAAAAAAGAATTTTTCATACTATAGTTAAGATCAGCTCGTAAAATGGTTTTATTATTCTTTATTCGAACTTTAAAATCCGCTGACATAGTTTTTATACCCGGTAATTTCTTAAACTCATAAACTTCTATGGATATAGATTCACCTTCTTCCCACATTGTAACTTTTTCTTCAACACTAGCCCTCATCATAGAAAAATCACAATGTCGTGTAGCCCCTATTCCTTCTTTCTGCTCTGAAGTAACATGTGATTTCAAAACATTCGGACTCCCGTTACAGATGTCCCCAAAATTTGCGATGGCTTTCCAAACTTCTTCTTTTGAAGCATTGATTTCTATTTCTCTTGATATCGTTGTCATAATTTTATTGTTTAAGTGTTTTAATTAATAATTGCATGATTAATTTACCTTGTTCATGATTTTGAAGACTTTTGGCCCTTGTCAATGTTCCATAAAATGTAGTATGGAGTAATTCCGTTAGTTCTTTAGCATCAATATTTGAATTTAAATCACCATCTCTCTGAGCTTCTTCAACACATGGAAGTATTGCATCAATAAAATGGTCAAATTCAATTGAAGTTGCATTTCCTACGGTTGAATTAATTATTCCTAATTCAGACATCATATTGTTTATCATACATCCTGCGTAATTATTTTTGGGTTGAGCATCAAGCATAAATTCGTATAAATGGGTCAGTCGGTCAATGGCTTTTACATTTGTGTGTTTTGGAGAAAGAAGAGTTTTTAATCTTTCTACTGTCATTTTACAGTAAACTGAAATCGCCTCTAATAAGAAGTTTTCCTTACTTTTAAATGCATTATAAAAAGCCCCCTTGGTCATTCCTGTGGTTTTACATATTTCATCCACACCTAAAGCATTATACCCACGAGTACAGAATAATTCTACTCCTGTTTTAAGAACTTTATCTTTGTAATGCCTTCGATTCACAAAGCGAATATAACAATACAGACCGGTCGGTACAAATGTTTTATAAAAATAAATGCTAAATGTAGGTTGCATTGGTTACAATATCTCAATAAACGTAATTGTTAGGTTTATTGGATTTACTGCCTAATTTGCAGTTGTGTTTTACTGTATCATGGGGAAAACGGAGTTGTTACAAATAACTGAACCGAAACCGGTAATAAAGAATTACAATCCTAAAACCATTATTTCCTATATATCCTCACTTGGACTTTTTGCTGATTGTTTGTTGTGTTACCTGGTAGAATCTGTCTCTGATTCGACCATTGAGCAATATTTATATCAATAGAAAAATCCATCTTTATCGTCAATTAAATAAACGGTAGCGGCTCGAAAATTTCTGTTTTTTTAAAGTCTTAAATAAAGCAAACACGTACAGCCTTAACATTCGTTTGAAAATGAAGAAAAATATTAAAAGCAATACCGTCCAAAGGAATACCTTTATGAAGCTCAATAGGGAGGCAGGTACAGCACTGGTTCAGCGCTGAATAATAAGAAGATGGATGTAAATTGAGCAGGAATTACAAAACACACTATAATGAACACCACCCACACCTATCGTAAAAAATGGGGGCAACACTTTCTGACGGATCCCAATTTATTGCGCCGGATTGTTCAGACAATTGATCCTCAACCGGAAGACCGTATTCTTGAAATTGGTCCCGGTGAAGGAGCCCTGACTAAAATAATCTTTCCCAGGGTGGCCGGTCTGGCGGCAGTTGAGATTGACCCCTGGCTAGTGGAACGCCTCCTTTCCGATGAATCCTTAAAGGGATGTGAGGTCATCCAGGAAGATGTATTAAATCTGAAACTGAGCACGCTTCCGCTGGCGCCAACCCTGAGAGTCGTCGGCAACCTGCCTTACAATATTACCACCCCAATCCTGTTCTGGTTAATCGGTCAACTAGAGGACTGGCAGGACGCCCATCTCATGGTGCAGAAAGAAGTGGGGGAACGCATGATGGCGGAACCAGGGACGAAGACTTACAGCCGTCTTTCGGTCATGATCCAGGCTTTTTTGGAAGGGCGGGCCTGTTTCACGATTCCGCCGGAGGTGTTCATCCCCCGACCCAGGGTTGAATCCCTGTTTCTACGACTTCAACCTTTGTCTCATCCAGCAGTCCCCAAAGAAGGATTTTCCCGTTTTCAGAAAATCGTCACGGCTGCTTTTGCCCAGCGACGGAAAATGCTGAAAAATTCCCTGAGCGGTTTCCATATTCCCGATCGGCTGCAGCAGGAAATCGATTTTTCCCGCAGACCGGAAACGCTGACAGTACAGGAATTTGCCCGTCTGTCAAAAAGCCGGGTTTAGTACTGTTTCTGTATTGAGATTTAAAATATTTTAGTGTAAATTACTTTACTTTTTTGCGCCCCAAAATTAGAGGAATACATGGCGAAAGCAGGACGAGCAATCAACGAATCCAATCGTAGTTTAAGTCAATACCTGGAAGAGATCGGGAAATTTGAACCGTTACACCCGGACCGGGAAGTGGAACTGGCACAACGGATTAAAAAGGGAAACCGCCTGGCTCTGAAGGAACTGGTGGAGGCTAATCTGCGGTTTGTGGTTTCTGTGGCCAAGGATTACCAGGGTCAGGGCTTGCCCCTTACGGACTTGATCAACGAAGGGAATCTGGGCTTGATTAAAGCCGCTGGGCGATTTGACGAGACCCGGGGATTTAAATTTATTTCCTACGCTGTCTGGTGGATTCGCCAGTCGATTCTTCAAGCGCTGGCGGAGCATTCCCGCATCGTCCGGCTCCCCCTGAACCGGGTGGGAACCATCAGTAAAATTACGAAGACGGCCGAAAAGCTGGAGGCGGAGGTGGAACGATCTCCCAACGAAGAGGAGATCGGTCGCCAGCTAGAAATGACCGGGGATGAGGTCATCGATGCCATGCGTATTTCAAGGCGGCACCATTCCCTGAACGCCCCTTTCCGTGACGGGGATAAGAATTCCCTGATTGACGTTATTGAGGACGACGGGCAGATTGCTCCGGATGAACCCCTCATGGCCGAATCCTTGAAGGATGAAATCCGCCAGGCGTTGGACACCTTGAAGGAACGGGAACGACAGGTGATTAAAATGTATTTCGGCATTGACCGGGATTACGCCCTGACGCTGAATGAGATTGGGGAAGAGTTTAATTTAACGCGGGAACGGGTTCGGCAGATCAAAGAGAAGGCGATTCGCCGTCTGCGGCATCGTTCCCGGAGTAAAGCGTTACGAACCTATTTAGGCTGAGTGGAAGGAGGTGATGATTCATGGTTGAAGTTTCCGTACGGGAAGGCGAGCAGCTGGAACGGGCCCTGCGCCGGTTCAAGAAAAAGTGGGAGCGCGCCGGAATCCTGCGGGAAGTGAAACGTAAATCCTTCTACATTAAGCCCAGCGATGAAAAGCGTGCGGCCCGGAAAAAGGCTGTCCGGCGACGCGCTCGATTTGCAAGGATGCAGTAATTGAATTCTACATTCACTTCAAAAAAGGTTCGGTGTTTTACCGGACCTTTTTTATTATTTTAAGCTTATGATAATTCGGAGCATATCCGGCGTTCGGGGACTGGTGGATTCCCATCTCAACCAACAGGAAATCCAGAAATATGCCCTGGCCCTCCATCACCAGTTGCCGGAGGGCGTCATTATCGTGGGTCGAGACAGCCGTCCCTCAGGTGATTGGCTGGTAGACACCTTTATTGAAGTATTATTGCGCCTGGGTCGGGATGTCATAGGTTGTGGTATTGTGCCCACACCTACCGTACAATTTCTGGTGGAACATACAGAAGCGGTAGGGGGAGTGGTGGTGACCGCCAGTCACAATCCGATTGAATGGAATGGGTTGAAATTCATTCGAAGCGACGGAACCTTTTTCAGAGATTGGGAATGTAGTCGTTTATTTAAAAAAGTGGATCGTCCTGCGCGCTTTTCCCCGGCCCCTTCTTTGGGAATGTTTTTGCCGGAAGAGAATGCCGTTTTAAAACATGTCCTGCATCTTGTCAGTCTTCAATTTCTGAACCTGAAACGGATCCGGGAGCGGGGATTCAAGGTGGTGGTGGACGCCGTGAACGGGGCCGGGTCTGAAGCATTGCCGCAATTATTGGAATCACTGGGATGTGAGTTGACCCGCATAAACTGTGAAGCCAACGGAGAATTTACGCGGGGAGCGGAACCCTTGCCCCAACATCTGACTCAGTTGGGTAAACAGGTGGTGGCCTCCGGCGCGGATGTGGGTTTTGCCGTGGATCCGGACGCAGACCGGCTGGCAGTGATCTCGGAACAGGGGGTTCCTTTGGGAGAGGAATACACGCTGGTACTGGCGGCAGAGGGCTATTTAAAGACGGTCGGACGCCCTGAAACACTGGTGACGAACCTTTCCTCTTCCTTGGCGTTGGAAAAAATGGCGGTTGGTTTCGGAGCCAGGGTAGAAAGGGCGGCAGTGGGTGAAATTAATGTGGTGGAAAAAATGCTTGCCTGTGGCGCCAATCTTGGGGGTGAAGGCAACGGCGGTGTCATTTTGAAAGCAGCCCACCTGGGCCGGGATTCGCTGGTGGGCGCCGCCATGGTTCTGAGCCGTATGGCTCTGGGAAACACCCCCCTGAGTGAAATATACGCCGCATTACCCCAATACGAGATTGTGAAAGACCGGATTGACTTGGCGGGCAGGAAATTTAAATCCATTATAAAAGCCGTCCGGGAATTATTCAGGGATGCCCGGGTCAACACCCTGGACGGGGTAAAATATTCCTGGGACGACCGCTGGATTCATCTGCGGGAGTCCAACACCGAACCGATTGTTCGTCTCTATGCAGAAGCTCCCACTAGGGCAGTCGCCCAGGACCTGATACAAACTGTCAAGGATTGTTTGTAACCCGGCACTCACCTCAAGCCTGTATTAGAAACTAAAACTCCCGCTGAAATTTTTCTTGACACACTGGATTTTTACCTGTAGTTTTGAACAAATGTTAGACTTAAATGAACAATTGTTCAATCAACAGAAGTGACAAAACCGGAAAAACAGACCCTTCTCGTAGAAGTTGCGCGACTTTATTATGAGCACCAAATGAATCAACTATCCATTGCCAAAAAATTGGGGATTTCTAGACCCACTGTATCCCGATTGCTGCTCCAGGCGCGGAAACAGGGAATTGTCCGGATCCAGATACACGATCCCAGGGCGGTTGGAACTCAGTTGGAGCAGGAATTAAAAGAAAAATTTGATCTCAAGAAGGCGATTGTTGTGCCCAACAGTGCCAGCGATGTTAGAGTGATTAAAGACCGTTTGGGTCAGGCGGCTGTAATATATCTCGACACTATTATTCACCCCAATATGGTTGTGGGAATATCCTGGGGAACCACCATGCAGGCATTAACCCGGAAACTCCACAAACGGCCCCTAAAGAATGTAATTGTGGTTCAATTGAATGGGGGTATTTCCAGAGCGGAGTACGATACTCATGCCAGTGAAATTGCCCAGAAGATCAGCGAAAATTATTCTGCGATTCCCTATGTACTGCCCCTGCCGGCAGTGGTGGATCGAGTCGATGTTAAACGGGCAATTGTTTCGGATAAGAATATTGCCCGCACCCTGGAACTGGCACGAAAAGCGGAGATTGCCCTGTTCACTGTGGGCGCTTTCAGCCACCAGTCCGTTTTAGTGAAAGCCGATTATTTTGAACCGGAAGAGGTAAATGACCTTCTAAGTCGGGGGGCGGTTGGGGATATCTGCTCCCGAATTTTAAATCAGGAAGGTCAGATTTGTTCGCCGGATCTGGATGCCAGGACCATTGGAATTGAATTGGATGAGCTTCGAAAAAAACCCTATTCCATCGCCGTCGCTGGGGGGAAGGAAAAGTTTCCTGCGGTCAGGGCGGGTCTCGCGGGAAAATGGTTTAATGTCCTGATTACCGATGAAGGGGTAGCGAAGGAATTAATGGAATCGTAATGGCGAACTCGGGGACCATTCGAACCATTGCTCTGGGGGCGGATCATGGCGGTTTTGCCCTGAAGGAAATACTGAAAGACTATTTAAGTCAGTCCGGGTACGAAATTGCCGACTGTGGAACCGACAGCGAGGAAGCGGTGGATTATCCCCGGTTTGCCTATGCAGTGGCCCGGTCGGTGGCGGATGGCAAGGCGCAGATCGGCATTATGGTGGACGGTGCCGGGATCGGTTCCGCCATGGTGGCGAATAAAGTGGAAGGCATTCGGGCAGCCCTGTGCTACGATCTATCCACGGCCCGTAATGCCCGGGAACACAACAACGCCAATGTATTGACACTGGGGGCTGGTCTGATCGGTCCGGGTCTCGCCAAGCAAATTGTCGATGTATTCCTGAATACGGAATGTACCGGGGATCGGCACCGGTTGCGGGTAACCATGATCGATGAACTGGACCAACAGCGGGGAATACCGGAACCGATCATCAAGGAAGAAACATCAGAGAAAAAGGAGGCTGAACCGGTGGAAATCAGTAATGAGGATGTATTACGGATCGCCCAGCGGGTGGAAAGTTTAATCGCCGGAGTCGAACCAGACCCGGCGGGAATCAATGGAGAACATTGTGAATCGGACATGGTTTGCCAGTGTGGTGTTTGCATCGAAAAACGCCCCGAAACCCTGCGGAAATTTATTGACTTTGGTGTGGATCGAATCGGGTTTCACGATGGAACCGGTTGCGAAAGCGTACCGGAAGATATTGCCAAGTGCATTGACCACACCCTGTTAAAGCCCGATGCTACGGAAGACGATATTAAAAAATTGTGCTCAGAAGCGGCGGAGTTCGGCTTTGCCACTGTTTGTATCAGCCCCAGTTATGTTTCTCTGGCAGCAAAGGAATTGGCTGGGACAAATGTAAAAGTGTGTACCGTAGTCGGTTTCCCTTCCGGTGCCCACGTCCCCGAAATCAAAGCATTGGAGACACGGCGGGCAATCCGTGATGGCGCCCGGGAAATTGACATGGTCATCAATATTGGTGCCCTAAAAAGTGGAAATGACGACCTGGTGTACCACGATATTCGGCTTGTAACAGAAGCCTGCCGGGATGGGGGCGCTGTGAGCAAGGTCATAATCGAAACCGCCTTCCTCGCGGATGAAGAAAAGGTGCGTGCCTGCACTCTGGCTAAAAAGGCACGGGCAAATTTCGTCAAAACCTCCACCGGCTTCGGTCCGCAGGGAGCCACGGTAGAAGATGTGGCTCTCATGAACAGAACGGTAGGTCAGGCGGGGATCGGCGTAAAAGCAGCCGGTGGCATTCATTCCTATGAGGAAGCCAAGGAAATGATTAAAGCCGGCGCAACCCGCATTGGAGCCAGTGCCGGAATAAAAATTCTGCAGGAAGCCAGAACCGTCTCCTTTTCCAATTAACCGTCAGAAAGTGAGTACCAATCATGGTTGATTTAAGAGCCTATGTTTTTCTGGACAATTTACAGCCTCAGTATGCTGCTTTTTTAGGTACGGTAGCCAAAGGGTTTCTGCCCATCACCGGCATGGCCTCCCTGTATGTGGAAATATCGCCGGGAATTGAGATTAACCGGATTACCGATATTGCCTTAAAATCCACGCGGGTGACCCCGGGAATGCAGATTGTAGAGCGCCTCTACGGAATGCTGGAGATTCATTCCGAATCCCAGGCCGATGTTCGTCAGGCGGGACAGGCGATTCTGGACGCTCTGGAATTGAAGGAAGAAGACCGTTGGAAACCGAAGATTTTTTCGAGTCAGGTGATTCGTCGGATTGACGACCATCAGACCCAGCTTATTAACCGGATGCGTCACGGCAACATGATTATACCGGGTCAGACTTTGTACGTCATGGAGGTACAACCGGCCGCTTATGCTGCCTTGGCAGCAAATGAAGCGGAAAAGGCGGCGGATATTAATATTCTGGAGGTGCGCAGTTTTGGCAGTTTTGGCCGCCTCTATCTGGGAGGTGAAGAGCGGGATATTGACGTCGCCTGGCAGGTGGCGACCCAAACCATTAAAGAAGTGACCGGACTGGAAAGCTGGTCATGAAATATTCGTCCGGGTTAAAACGGGACGAAAAAAAACAGATATGTGAATCATAAGTCAATGAAAGGAGAATCACATGGCTGAAGCACTAGGAATGATTGAAACGAGAAGTTTCCCAGCCTTAGTGGAAGCGGCAGATGCGATGGTCAAAGCTGCCAAGGTGGAACTGGTATCCTATGAAAAAACTGGTGGCGGTTACGTCACCGCCAACATTCGTGGTGATGTGGCGGCAGTAAAAGCTGCCTGTGAAGCCGGAAAGGCGGGCGCTGCGCGGGTTGGTGAAATTGTGGCGGTTCATATTATTGCCCGGCCCCATGCCAATGTGGATGCGGTTATTCCGCTGGGAAGAACCAAAGACGGCCAGGCCGCCATGAAACAAAATAAATAAACAGGAGATCCTATGGTTCTCGCTCAAGTAGTCGGAACAGTGGTCGCGACCCAAAAGGAGGCCAGTATGGAGGGATTGAAATTCCTCCTGCTGCAGCCCGTGGACCTGGAGGGGAAGAAAAAGGGGAGTTTTGTGGTAGCGGCAGATGCCATCGGTGTGGGGATGAATGAAATGGTCCTTTATGCCAGCGGCAGCTCGGCCCGCCAAACTATTCAGACCGATAAACGCCCCTGCGATGCCGTTGTCATGGCCATCGTGGACCACTGGGAAGTAAATGGCCGGACCAAATATAAAAAAGGTACCGATGATTAAGGATCGCTGCGAACCACTTCCCTGCCCAGAACCGGGAATGTACTGCCAGGAATGGTTTTCTCGTTTCAACAGGGTAGTTTTCTTCGATCCGCCCATGAAAATCAATAACGCTGGAGGTGACACGTGCCTCAACTAACACAAGAACAGGTGGATATCATCGCCTCGAAAGTCGTCTACTCCCTACCTCTGGGAAGACCGTTGACCGGAATTTCCGTTCAGGGAGACAGACATGCCACGGTTGAGCAACCATCGTTGGAATCAGGAGTATTTCTGGATGTGAATACAGCCGTAAAGGCAGCCACAAAGGCGCAACGGCAACTAATGGAAATGTCCCTGGCAAAGCGGGATGCCATTATTGCCCGCATCCGGGCCGTCATGCTGGAACATGCGGAAGATTTGGCCCAGCGGGCTCAGAAAGAGACGGGTATGGGCCGTATGGAGGACAAGGTTGTGAAAAACAGGTTGGTGACGGAAAAGACACCGGGGACAGAAGTACTGAAACCCACAGCCTACTCGGGAGATCGGGGTTTGACCCTCATGGAGCTGGCCCCCGTGGGCGTAATCGGCGCCATTACACCTTCCACCAATCCTACTTCTACCATCATCTGCAATACGATTGGAATGCTGGCAGCGGGAAATAGCGTGGTGTTTAATGTTCATCCAGCTGCGAAAAAGGTAAGTGTGTACAACGTGGAGCTATTGAATGAAGCGATTGTCGCTGCCGGTGGACCACCGAATCTGGTGGTGACACTGGCGGAACCCACCATTGACAGCGCTCAGGAATTAATGCACCACTCGGGAATTGATCTGCTGGTGGTCACCGGCGGTGGAGAAGTGGTGAAAACGGCCATGACCTCCGGGAAACGGGCCATCTGTGCCGGGCCCGGTAATCCGCCAGTGGTGGTGGATGAGAGTGCCGACATTGAAAATGCGGCAAAATGCATTGTGCAGGGCGGTTCCATGGATAACAATATCATTTGTGTGGTGGAAAAAGAAGTCTTCGTAGTGGAGGCGGTGGCTGATCAACTGCTGGCAGCCTTTTCCCGCCATCAGGGTGTTGTGTTAAAACCACACGAAATCGAACAGTTGGAGAAAGTCATCTTTAAATCGGTTTCAGGAACCCGTCAACCGGGTGAAATTCATAAAAAATGGATTGGCAAAGATGTACAGGTGATTCTGGATCAGATCGGGATGAAAGTGGATGAATCCATTCGTCTGGCCCTGGCTCCGGTACCCCTGAATCACCCCCTGGTCTGGACAGAACAAATGCTGCCGGTGGTACCGGTGGTTCGTGTTCCCAATGTGGATCAGGCGATTGATCTGGCAAAGGAAGCGGAGTACGGTCGTGGCCACACCGCCATCATGCATTCAAGGAATCTGGATCATCTCAGCCGTATGGCCAGGGAAATGGATTGCAGTATTTTTGTAAAAAACGGCCCTTCACTGGCTGGTCTGGGTGATGGGGGAGAAGGTTATTGTTCTTTCACCATTGCCAGTCCGACGGGTGAGGGCCTGACAGATGCCCGCAGTTTTACACGACAGCGTCGCTGCGTACTTGTCGATCACTTCAGGATTGTATAATGAAACCATACCCTGCATTAGCTCTGATTGAATTTTCAACCGTCGCCACCGGAATCCTGGCAGGAGATCGGATGGTGAAACAGGCACCCATTAATCTTTTAAAGTCGGGTACCGTTCACCGGGGAAAATATTTGATTCTGATTGGGGGAAGTGTCGCTTCCGTACAGGAATCCTACCAGGTAGGCCTGGAAACGGGAAGCGGCACGATTCTGGATCACCTTTTCCTGCCGGATGTGCATGAACAGATATTTGCCGGTATTCTGAATACCCGCCGTCCCTGCGATGAAGAAGCGCTGGGTGTAATCGAAACCGGTACCGTGGCGTCCACCATTCTAGGGGCCGATGCGGGAGTGAAAGGGGCTCAGGTCTCTCTTGTGGAACTACGGCTGGCTGACGATTTAGGAGGGAAAGCCTTTGCGCTCTTCACCGGCAAATTGGAAGAAGTGGAGGCGGCTGTTACGATTGCCCGGAATCAGGTAGCCTCGGACCGTATCTGGATCGGTTCCACCATCATCCCCAATATTCATGACGAAATGGTTAAACAGATTGACCAGACGACGCGGTTTTTTGGTGTGGATCTGCAGACGGTAGCGGGAGGTGAACTCTAAATGTTGCTGGGCCGTGTTTTGGGTACGGTTACGCCCGTCCAGACTTACAGGGGGTTGGAGGGGGTACCGTTTTTAATCGTGCAACCTCTGGACAAATATCAGGAAGTTAGGGGAGAACCGGTGGTGGCAGCTGATTCGACCCGGATGGCTGGCAGGGGAGAATTGATTTATTATGAAAGTTCTCGGGAGGCAGCTCTGGCTCTGGATCCCTGGTTTGTGCCCGTGGATCATACCATCATCGGCATTGTAGATGATATTCGCTTAGATTCGGACTCGAAGAGGGAATGAGACAATGATCTTGGGGAAAGTGTGTGGAGCCCTCTATTCCACCATCAATCATTCTTTCTATGACTGGCGCCGGTTACTGGTGGTGGATCGCCTTGACCAGAATGAGGAGCCAACGGGGGATTACCTCATTGCGGTTGATGCGGTCGACGCAGGCGCCGGTGAAACGGTGCTTGTGATTGATGAAGGAAATTCTGCCCGGCAGATTGTGGGTGATGATCTGGCGACCATCCGCTCCATTATTGTGGGCGTCGTTGATCAGGTTCAACACTATTAGATTCCACGCCCGGATTTGGTATTTCCGGTAAGCATTCCAGCATATTTCTTCATCTAAGACAGGTTTAATTTGTAAGACTGATTTATGGAACCGATTGTCATAAAGAAAGGCTCCGAACTGGAGTTAACCATTGAATCCCTGGCTTACGGGGGGAAAGGAGTTGCCCGGGCTGGCAGTTTTGTTATTTTTGTGAAAAATACAATTCCAGGTCAAACCGTTCGGGCGTTAGTGTATCGTAAACGGAGCGGGTATGCGGAAGCTCGCCCATTGGAAATATTACATGAATCGCAATGGGCGGTAACGCCTCCATGCCGCCATTTTGAATTCTGCGGTGGCTGCACGACCCAGCAACTGGATTATGAAGAGCAGGTGAACCAGAAACGATCCCAGGTGGAAGCTATTTTTCAGCGTCAGATCGGTATGAAGGAATTTTCCGTTTCCAAAACCCTGTCGGCGGACAAGATCTATCATTATCGGAATAAAATGGAGTTTGCCTTTTCCAACCGGCGTTGGATCCTGCCTACGGAACCAGGGGAGGCGGAACGGGAGTTTGCTCTGGGAATGCACCTGCCGGGTCGGTGGGACAAGATCCTGAATATTGAAGAATGCCTTTTAATGCCGCCTCTGGGAAATCAAATTTTAGACCGGGTGCAGGCTCTTGCCCGCAAACTGAAACTCAAACCGTACGACGTTAAAACCCATAACGGTTTTCTAAGACATCTGGTTCTACGGTTCGGACATAAGACGGATGAATTAATGGTGAATCTGGTTACCTCCTATGAGAATAATGCCCTGCTGCAGCCATTGGCAGAGGACCTGATGAAAACCTTCCCTCAGATTACGTCCCTGGTGAATAATATTAACACCCGCAAAGCGGATATTGCTATTGGTGAAACGGAAATTCTACTCCACGGGCAGCCCAGTATTACGGAGGCAATTGGTGACCTTGTTTTTGAGATTTCAGCCAATTCTTTCTTTCAGACGAACTCCTTTCAGGTCGAAAAACTCTACCAAACGGTCCTGGAAGATGCTCGAATTGAAAAAAAGGATGTTGTATTTGACCTTTACTGTGGTGCCGGTTCCTTATCCTTATTCCTGGCCCGTCAGGCTCAGAAAGTGTACGGGTTTGAAGTGGTTCCTGAAGCCCTGGAGGATGGCACCCGAAATGCAGTTCGGAACGGTATCACCAATGTCAGTTTCCACCGGGCAAACCTGGATTTGTATTTTAACTCAGCGAAGAATAGAAATCTTTTCCAGAGACCAGACGTGGTGATTGTGGACCCGCCCCGGGCAGGGATACATGAAAGTCTGGTACGCCTGCTTCCCAGGTTTGAAGCCCGGACAATCGTTTATGTCTCCTGCAATCCTACAACCCAGGCCAGGGATATGGGGCTGCTACTGAAAAAAGGCTATCGGCTGGAACGCTTGACATTGGTGGATATGTTCCCCCACACTCCCCATATTGAAACTGTTGCCGTATTAAGTCAAAAGCCTCAATAAGGGTTGTCCAGGCGGGAATTTGACGTTTTTCCAGTCGAAAAATGGGTAGAATCGGGAAATATACCCCTTAAATCAATCTCCGTATTCGTTAAATTTGTGAGATGCGCCTCTGGCTAAAAACCTTAATTCGTAACAGTTTTTTTCAGGTGGGAGCCGGGATTTTCATTATGATGATCCTGGGGGGGATCGTGTTACAACTGATTGAACCGGGGGAAATCACCCAGGGCGAAAATCCATTCTGGTGGGCGATTGTAACTATGACTACCGTTGGATATGGTGATTTTACACCGAAAACATTGCCAGGGCGTTTGTTTGCTGTATTAGTGATGTTTGCTGGGATTTCCCTGGTTTCACTGTTAACAGCAACCATCTCATCCATTTTTGTTGCCAGAAAAATTCGGGAGGGCAAAGGCTTGGAACAACTCAATATTCAGAACCATATTATCCTGTGCGGGTGGAACAAGGAAGGGAACCAGATCCTAGAAGCGCTGGAACATTTGATGCACGGGGAAAAGGGAGATGTGGTGCTTATTAATGACCTAACGGAAGATGATATTAACCATTTAAAGAATAGTTTTCGGGGAGTCCGCATTCATTATGTAGCCGGTGATTTCACTCAGGAAACCATTTTAGAACGGGCCAATCTGCGGAAAGCTAACACGGTAGTTATTATTCCCAATGAGATCAACGCTCAGACAGTCAATGCCGATGAAAAAACCATTTTTGCCACTCTGACCATTAAAAGCCTGGAACCCAACGTCCGGGTGGTGGCCTATCTGACGGACCGGGATAATCTGACCCATATCAAACGGGCGAATGCGGATGAAGTTGTAATTAGCGATGATTTTGGTGCTTTTATGCTGGCTTCCCATGTGATGGACCCGGGAATCCCTCAGGCCGTGAATCGACTCATGGACAGCCAGTCCAGATCTCACTTTACCCGGGTGGATATCCCCTCCGAATTCGTAGGTAAATCCTATGATAGTCTGTTTGATTATTACCGGAAAAAACACGGCTGGGTTCTGGTAGGTGTTTTCTCGGAAGAAGAAAATCTGGGTATTGGCGCCATACTGTCATCCGATTCTTCAGCCTTGGACGCTTTCATTGAACGAAAGTTGAAAGAGGGGGGCATCTCTCTTCAGGAGGAAAGTAAAATTTCCGTCACCATCAATCCGGGTCCTGAGTATACCATCAAAGAAGGGGAACGGGCTATTATTATTCCGTGAGGCAATTATGAATGATGAACAATTAAAAAAATACCAGGTTTTTTCAGATTTTACCGAAGAAGAACTTCAGCAATTTCATCCCTACATAAAAGAGGTGGAGATTCCTAAAGGGGAGCAGTTCATCACCGAGGGAGAAGTGGGAGATTGTATTTATTTATTGCTGAAGGGGGAGGTTGAAATTAATCAGGCATTAACCCTCTCCATGAACAAAGGAGAGGTGGATAATCGGGAAAAAGCCATCATTAAACTCTCCAGCGACCTTCATCCTTCCTTCGGTGAAATGTCTATTTTCAACGAGGGCGACCGACGGACTGCTAATGTAAAGGCGCTGACACCGTGCAAACTGGTGCGGATTGATAAAAGCGATTTATACAAAATTTGTAATGAAAATCCGATGATTGGTTTCAAAATCATGAGGAATCTGGGTCGGGTTATTTCCGCCAATCTGGTGAAATCAAATCAGAATGTCCTGAAACTGACAACCGCTTTTTCTTTAATTCTGGAACGCTAATGAGGCTATCAGTTTTCATATGGCTGTAAAACCACTGGAAAAACTCTATCGCTGGTCAGAGTTGGAGGACCGTTGGTATCAGCACTGGCTGAAAGAGGGTTATTTCCATGCCCGGGATGATTCGGATAAAAAACCCTACACCATTGTAATTCCGCCTCCCAACGTCACCGGTCGACTGACCATGGGTCACGTATTAAACAATACCATCCAGGATATTCTCATTCGTAAGGCCCGAATGGAGGGTGCCAACGCCTGTTGGATTCCGGGGACGGATCATGCCTCCATTGCCACAGAAGGCAAAGTAGTAAAAATGTTGGAAGACCAGGGCATTCGGAAAGAGAATCTTTCCCGTGCAGCATTTCTCGACCATGTCTGGCAATGGAAACAGAAATACGGTGGTATCATTATCAGTCAATTGAAAAAGCTGGGCTGTTCCTGCGACTGGGACCGGGAAGTTTTTACTATGGACGAGGAGTACTCCCGGGTGGTTCTCACCGCCTTTGTCCGCTTATATGAAAAAGGATATATTTACCGCGGGCACCGGCTGGTGAACTGGTGCCCCGTATCGAAATCCGCCATTAGTGACGAAGAGGTTATCTATCGGGAAGTCCAGGGTCATTTATGGACCTTACGCTATCCCATCAAAGACAGCGATGATCTTGTAACAGTGGCTACCACCCGTCCCGAAACCATGCTGGGAGATACGGCTGTGGCAGTGCATCCGGAAGATGGGCGCTACCAGCATTTGGTAGGGAAAACCGTCCTACTCCCACTTGTGGGTCGCGAAATCCCCATCATAGCGGATGATTTTGTGGACCCGGAATTCGGTACAGGTTGTGTAAAAGTCACCCCTGCCCATGATCCCAATGATTTTGAAATTGGGAAACGTCACCAGCTGGAGTTTATCAATATTATGAAAGAGGATGCCTCCATGAATGACCGGGTACCGGAAGCTTTTCGGGGCCTCAGCCGGGAGGATGCTCGCAAGCAGGTAGTGGCGGCCATGGCGGCGCAGGGCTTTCTGGTGAAAACGGAGGATTACACCCACAAGGTAGGTTATTCGGAACGGGGCCATGTTCCGATTGAGTCTTATCTGTCGGACCAGTGGTTTCTCAAAATGGGCGCTCTGGCTAAACCGGCCCTGGAGGCGGTGAATAATGGATCAATCCGCTTTCATCCGGCCTATTGGGTTAAGACCTACAACCATTGGCTGGAAAATCTGCAGGATTGGTGTATCAGCCGTCAGCTCTGGTGGGGACACCAGATTCCGGTCTGGTACCACAAAGAGGATCGGGAAAAACTCCATGTTTCAGTCGAAGGACCGCCGGACCCGGAAAACTGGGTTCAAGACCCGGATGTATTGGATACGTGGGCTTCGTCCTGGCTGTGGCCGTTCGCAGTACACGGCTGGCCGGAGAAACGAAAAAGTCTATCCGTATTCTACCCGTCCCATACCCTCGTCACCGGTCCGGACATTATTTTCTTCTGGGTGGCCAGAATGATCATGGCAGGGTATGAATTCATGGGAGAATTGCCTTTCAGGGATGTGTATTTCACCTCCATTCTCCGGGATGAAGAAGGGCGGAAATTCAGTAAGTCGCTGGGGAATTCTCCTGAACCGCTTCACCTGTTTGAACGGTACGGAACCGATGCGGTCCGATTCGGAATCATGCTCATGTCACCCCAGGGGCTGGATGTACTGTTTTCCAATTCCCGTCTGGAGGTGGGACGCAATTTCATGAATAAATTGTGGAATGCAGCCCGCTTCGTTCAGATGAACCTGGAAAATGGATCCCTGCCTGCCGAATCCCTGGAAGCATTTCAATTGGAGTTACCGGAGCAGTGGATCATCAGTCAGCTGAACAGAACCGCTGAAGAAGTCAATAAAAAACTGAGACGATTTCATTTCAATGAAGCGGCAAAATCGATTTATGAATTTACCTGGAGTGACTTTTGTGACTGGTACATTGAAATTGCCAAGACCCGGTTCCAGGAGGGGGATCCCCAACGGGCTCAGATGGCCCGTACGGTAGCCGTTCACGTGCTGAAAGGCATCCTTCGGCTGTTACACCCCATGGCACCGTTTATCACCGAGGAATTATGGAGTCATTTCAGAGCGGAGGGAGAAAGGGACTTGATCGTCACATCCTGGATTGAAGGAGATCCCCGATGGCTGAATCCTGAGGCAGAAACATCGCTTGCACTGATCCAAGACGTGGTTTCAGCCGTTCGAATGGTACGGAGTCGGATGAATGTCCCTCCGTCCAAAAAGGCAGATCTAGTCATTCGGAAAATGAATGGTTATCAGGGTGTTCTTAAGGAGCATGAACCTATTATCCGTTCTTTGGCTCGACTGGATTCAATTGTGTTCGGCAATCAAGTGGAAAAACCAGCTCATTCGGCCACTGTGATTGTCCAGAAAATGGAACTTTTTATCCCCCTGGAGGGATTAATAGACCTGGATAAGGAACAGGCCCGATTAGCAAAACGCCTGCAGGAACTGGAGGGTCATATGAATGTTTTAAAGCAGAAACTGAATAACAATCAATTCCTGCAGCGGGCTCCTGAGAAGGTGGTCAATCAGGAACGGAAAAAATACCACGATATGACAGAGGAATACGAACTGGTAAAATCAAATCTTGAGATGCTGCAATGAGAAAAGGATTTTTATTACTCTTAACTGTAAACCTTCTTCTGGGTCAATCCACCCACGCCACCATGACTTTATATAAGGACGGGATTGCACTCATCAAACAACCGGTTGCCTGGCAATTGGAGGGGGGCACCTCTTCCATCACGTACGATGTCCTGCCGGACGGGATTGTGAAAGACAGCCCCTTCATCTCTTTATCCCAAGGGAAAGTCCTGGTGCAGCGGTGGGATGCGGGCGTTTTCAATTTTAACCGTCATCTCCATCGTTTTTTAGGTGAAAAGATTCAGTTAAAAATTATTGGGGAAAAAGCAATCACTGGTATCTTAACGGAAATAACCCCCGGTTCAATCTCGATTCAACGTAAACGGGAAGTCGTCTCCATTTCACGCCAGCGTATTGAGCAGATTATTACACCCGGATTGCTGGAAAATGTGACCTATAAGCCAGCTCTGAGCTGGAAGGTACAACATAAGAAAGGGGGTCCGGTCAGGGGGAATCTGGTTTATCTTTCCAAGGGATTTGACTGGAATGCGGTTTATCGGTTTGTACTGAGTGAAAAGAATACCAAGGGACAGCTGATCGCAGAAGCCTTTGTGATCAATAATAGTGATCTCGATTTCTCAAAATTGACGTTGCAACTGGTAGAAGGGAAATTAAAACAGGGCGCCATTCCTGAAAAACCGCCCCGCGCTTTTAGGGTCACCGGCGCCCCGTCGACTCTATCTCCTGCCGCTCCCCTGGAGGAAGCACTGGGAGATTATCATATCTACCGGATCCAGAAACCGGTGTCCCTAAAAGGCAGTGAAAGTATCACGACTCGCCTGTATGACCCAAGAGATGTATCGTATGAAAAAGCTTACCTGTTTGAAAATAAGGAGCAGAGTCAGAAAGAGGAACCCCTCTTGATCGAGTACCGCATTACTAACAGTAAGAAAAATAATCTGGGAATTCCCCTCCCTCAGGGGAAAATTCAGGTATTTCAATCCACTAAAAAGGGAATGATAGAATTTGTAGGTGAGGATCGGATACGGCAGGTTCCCAAAGGGGGAACCGCTGTCATTATCTCGGGCCGGGCCTTTGATGTGGTGGGGAAACGAGCGGTTCTGAATTATGACCGTCAAAAGAAAAGCATTGAATCAACCATCAGTATTCAAATCAAGAACAGTATGAAGCGGAAAGTAAAAGTGCGAGTCATTGAACATATTTATGGGGACTGGGTCATCCGGGACGCTTCCGCCAATTACCTGAAAAAAGATGCCTCTACCATCAGCTTCCCAATTACGGTGAAAGCTAATGACAGCCAGACCATCACCTATACCTATCGGAAGGAATGGCAATAGCTGAAGGCGGTTCGTGTCTTTCCGATGGTTTGTCAGATTGATTTCAGATAAAAACGGTCAATCATTATCGCCAGTCAACCATTAAGTCCAGATACATCGGTTCAATATATTAAGGGGGTAGGGCCTGCCCGCGCGGAGGCCCTTCAAACTCTGGGGATTAAAACGGTCTTGGATTTGCTCTATTATTTCCCCCGACGCCATTTGGATCGCACGACCATTACTCCCTTGTCAAAACTGGTAACAGATCAAACAGCTACCATCATTGGACGGGTGGAAGTCTGTGGCATCCGGCATTTAAAACGGAGGAAAATGTTCCAAGCCGTTGTGTCAGACGGGAGTGGTTTGCTGACACTTACGTGGTTTAATGGTATCTCCTATATTCAGAATTCCTTGAAAGCAGGAGACCTTTTAACCGTCAACGGTAAAGTGAATTTTTACCAAGGTTACCAGATGGTACACCCGGAGTTTGAACATTTGAAAGAGGACGAGAATCCACTCCACTCCGGGGCCATTATTCCCCTGTACTCCATTCCCCAGGCGTTAAAGGACGTCGGATTGGACAGCCGTGGAGTCAGAAGAATCCTTCGGGAAGTACTAAAAAATCTGGGTCCGATTGAAGATCATTTTCCGGATGAAATTCGACGCAATCAGAAACTGGTGGAACTGGGTCAGGCCCTGAGGAATATCCATTACTCTGAAAAAGAACAAGATTTAACCCGAGCTATTTACCGGTTGAAATTTGATGAGCATTTTTTCCTCCAACTCCTGATGGCTTTGCGGAAGAAATCACTGGAACGTTCGGGAGCCACACCTTTGCCGAAATTGGGACCGCAAGTACAAGTCATTATTGAACAACTGGAATTCCAGCTGACAGCAGCCCAGAAACGGGTTTTAAAGGAGATCCGGGCAGACATGGCCAAGCCGGTAGCCATGAACCGACTGCTCCAGGGGGATGTGGGCTCTGGTAAGACGATTATCGCCACTCTGGCGGCGGTTATTGCGGTGGGGAATCATACTCAGGTGGCCTTGATGGCGCCGACTGAAATTCTGGCTCATCAACACTTTGCTACCTTTAATCAATATTTAAATACGGTGCATTACAGTTGTGCCCTGCTGGTAGGGGGAATGCCGGCAGCAGAACGGAGGAAAATTCTTCAAGGACTTAAGTCAGGAAAAATTAACGTCGTCATTGGGACGCATGCCCTGATTCAGGAAGACGTGATCTTTAAACAACTGGGATTAGTGATTGTGGATGAGCAGCATCGTTTCGGAGTGGTACAGCGCAGCGAATTAACCGCCAAAGGGTTTAATCCCCATCTTCTGGCCATGACGGCTACACCCATCCCCCGGACTTTAGCGATTACCTACCATGGAGACATGGACATTTCCATTCTGGATGAATTGCCCGGGAACCGACAGCCGATAGTGACCAAAGTCGTGGATCCGGAACGACTGCCAAAGGTGTACCGATTCGTCCGTCAGGAGGTGGAATCGGGCCGGCAATGCATAGTCATTTATCCCCTGGTAGCTGAAACGGAGAAATCAGATCTGGCAGCCGCTGAGGAAGCATATCGGAAATTGGCCAGAACGGTTTTCACGGACCTAAAGGTGGGGTTGATTCATGGTAGAATGAAAAAGGAAGAAAAAGATGCCATAATGCAGGATTTCCACCAAAACAGAATTCAGATTCTGGTTTCGACTACCGTTATTGAAGTGGGGATTGATGTCCCCAATGCCACCGTAATGATTGTGGAACATGCGGAACGGTTCGGATTGACCCAGTTGCACCAGTTGAGAGGCCGGGTGGGACGAGGCAGTGAAAAAAGTTACTGTATCCTCATCAGGAGAAATGTGACCGAACCCTCTTCCCGCCGCCTGTCAGTGATGGAAGAAACCAGTGATGGATTTAAGATTGCAGATGAAGATTTAAAATTGAGGGGACCGGGGGAATTTTTCGGTATTCGCCAGAGCGGTTTTTTACGGTATAAAATTGCCGATTTGGTTTCGGATGGACCCATTATTCGGAAGGCGCGGACCGTTGCATTTAATGTAGTGGAAAATGATCCTGATTTATCTCACCCGGACCAGGCTCTGATCAAAAAGCGCTTTATAAAAGAGTACCGCGATCTATATGAAAGCCTGACTCTGGCCTGAACAGGAATACAGTGCTCCATTCTTCCCTCGAACTTCCGTATTTTCGCAGGCCGTTTACCACACTTGGAAACTATTTTAGTTCAAATCAATTTAACTGCGTTAACGTAAAGGGAATACAAGATGGCTGACGATTCCATGAAAAAAGAAGATCAGTTATTTCTACATATGGTATCAACATTTGCCCAGAGTGCCTGGATTTCACTGGGTAAAATTAAAAATCCGGTGACGGACACAACCGAGCGGAATCTTGAACAGGCGACCTTTTATATTGATTTGCTGGATATGCTCCAAACCAAAATGAAAGGCAATCTTTCCGAGTGGGAAGAACAATTTCTTCTCCATAGTGTCAGCGAACTGAAGTTGAATTATCTGGATGAAAAAAAGAAAGAAGCGGCAAAACCTGCTAAAGCTTCCTCTAATTCTTCTAATGAGGAATCTGCTTCAAAGGATGAGAAATCTGAAAGTAAGAAAGAGCCGAAATCGACTAAAAAAAGGAAATCTAATAAGTGATTCATGCTGATTATATCCGGGTGAACCGGATTGTGGCTGGTATGATTCTGGCCTTAACCTTCCTGGTTTACTTTTTAACGACCGCTGATACGGTACCTTACTGGGATTGCGGTGAATTTATTGCCACTTCCTATATTCTAGGGATTCCTCACCCCCCCGGCAGCCCCCTGTATCTCATTGTGGGTCGATTGTTTTCCATGTTACCCTTGAATCAGGATATTGCCTTTCGGGTAAATCTTATTTCACCTATTGTCAGCGCCTTCGCGGTGATGTTGCTATATTTATCAATCGTCAAAATTATTACTCATTGGCGGGGGATCGTCCGGAATCAACTGGATGTAATCATTACTTTTGGCGGATCCGCCGTGGGCGCTCTGGCTTTCGCCTTTACGGATAGTCACTGGTTTAATGCAGTGGAGGCAGAGGTGTATTCCGTCAGCACCTTTTTCACAGCGATTGTCATCTGGCTGATCCTGCTTTGGTCCGAACGCTCGGAAGAACCGGGGAATGAACGTTATTTCTTAATCATTGCTTATATGATCGGATTGGCAACGGGTGTTCATCTACTGAATCTATTGACCTTACCTTTTGTAGCGCTCATTATTTATTTCAGGAAATTCAAATTTCAATGGCGGACTTTCCTAATCACCGTTCTTGTCACCTACGCGGTTTATGCCATTATTAATCATGGAATCATTGATGGGTTACCCAAACTGGTGGGCAGTATTGGGCTGTACGGTACCGTTTTGCTGGTGGTACTCATCTTTGGAGCAATGGTGGCTTCAGTGGTCATGAAAAAACGGCTCTTATCGGTTGCTCTGACTTCAATTGTACTGATTCTCATTGGGTACTCCAGCTATGCCCTGATTTTTATCCGATCTTCCCAGGATCCCAGAATTGACGAAAATGATCCGGAAACCGTGCCGCGGGCTACTTCTTATATGGAACGGGAACAGTACGGGCAAATGTTTCAGCTCCCGCGCCGGTTTGACGGCTTGCCACCTAAGCATGAAGTGGTAGGTCGGCCGGCAAACGGACGCGAGTTCAGTGCCCAACAGGAACGGAAATACAAATTTTACCGGGTGGATAAACAATGGTCTTTCTTTTGGAATTACCAAGTGAAAAAAATGTACTGGCGTTATTTTCTCTGGCAATTCGCTGGACGGGGTCCCAGTACCGAGAAGTGGGTCTCGGCCTATGGCGCCAATCCACGGGAGGATGGTGTGGACTGGTTCCAGTTCGGATTGCCCCTGGCCCTATTCCTGGGAATTTTCGGGATGGTGGTTCATTTCCAGAAAGATCGGGCGGAAACCTTTTCCACCCTGACCCTGTTCCTAATGACCGGTTTAGCGATCATTGTATTCGTAAATCAGGATAATCCCCAGCCGCGGGAACGGGACTATTCCTATGTCGGAAGCTTTCTGGCTTTTTCCATGTGGATCGGAGTGGCTGCCGCCGTATTACTCGATTGGGTGCGAAACAAATTGAAGGATAAAAACTTCATCAGGCAAGGAACCCTGGGCTTTTTAACCCTCCAGTTGATCTTCGTTCCTGGCGTCATGTTGAAAGCAAACTATCATGAACATAACCGCACCGGTAACAAGATTGCCTGGGATTACAGCTACAACTTATTGCAATCCTGTGAACCGAATGGAATCCTCTTTACCAACGGGGATAATGACACATTTCCATTATGGTACCTGCAGGAGGTGGAGAATGTCCGAAGGGACGTGACCATCGCTAATCTGAGTCTATTGAATACGGACTGGTACATCAGGCAACTGCGGGATACCCGTCGACAGGAAAATGCCGACTCCTCCGGCCAGGAGCTGCAACGGTTTATCAACCTCACCAATGAGCAGATTCGGAATGTGGCCTCGGGCCTGTTACCCTGGAAAGCCCAAAAAGTACGGATACCGGTTGAAAATGATCCGGAGAATAAGGATGGATATATTGAGTGGATGGTGAAACCAACTTATGCCAATGCTGCTCTGATGGTGAAAGATATGATGATACTGCGGATCATCAATGACGCTAAGTGGAAATATCCTATCTATTTTGCTGTGACAGTCCCCTCTTCCAACCGGCTGGGTCTGGAACCCTATCTGGAAATGGAGGGGCTGGTTTACCGGGTCAAAAGTCACCCTGTGGATCGGAAAAACCCCATTAATCCCGATCGGATGTGGCTAAATCTGATGACTGATTTCGGTTCCGAAACGTGGAACCAAAATTTCTCGGCGGCGGAGTGGGAAGCGAAAGAAGGGGAGATCTGGTCCCGTAACTATAAGCCGGGGTACCTGTTCCGGAATCTGGGGTTGAAGGAAGTGTACTATTTCCCCCGCACCAATATCCGTCTACTCCAGAATATCCGCAGTGCCTATATGCAGCTGGCCGCTTACTATTTCATCAAATTCCGGGATCTTCAGGATCAGGGGAAAGAAGATTCTGAAGAAGCGCAACAATATAAACAGAAGGCACTCCAGGTCATGACCAAGATGGAGGATAATATTCCTGAAGCCACCATCCCCTTCGATTCCAAAGATCTCTATTACCAGGTGGGAAGGATTTACGGTGAACTGGGCCAGCGGGATAAATTGAAAGCCGTCATGGACCAGCTAATGACCCGGGAGGATCTCACCCTCCGGGATAAACTGGAATTCGGTCAGGTGTACGTTTCCAACCTGGATTCTTTCGAAATTGGAAAGGAAATTTTTGAGAAACTGTATTTTACCTATCTGGATCTTGAGCGAGCCGTTGCGGCCAATCAGAAGGTAGACCCCAGGATTTGGGATGAATGGCAGCGCTATCACTCTAAAATTGTTTCCTCCCTGATTTTTACCTACCGGGAAATGGGCCTCGATGATGAGGCAGAAGTGGTGCTTTCCGAATGGCTGGAAAAAAATCCCAACGATCCGGTAGGACAGAAATTACTGGACGAATTAAAGAGCAAGAAGCAGACAGCGGTTAATCAGGAGTGATTTTCCATTTCCGACCCAATGATTTAATTCTCTGGGGTTGAAGGAACAATGCCCGGGGATTTGCCCTTTGTTTCGATTATAATTCCCCATTGGAACGGGATTGATGTTCTAAAGGAATGTCTTGAATCACTAAAGCAATCCACCTATTCTTCCCTGGAAATCATTGTGGTGGACAACGCTTCTACGGACGGAAGTGGCGATTGGATTTCAATGCACTATCCCGAGGTTATTCTGATCACCAATAAAAAGAATCTGGGGTATGCCGGAGGCTGCAACCGGGGTGCTGCTGTTGCCAAAGGAATATACCTCTTATTTCTAAATAACGATACCGTTCAGGATCACCGTTGGTTGGAACCGCTGGTAGAATGGATGGAAGAACATCCGAATGCAGGGGCAGTCCAACCCAAGATATTGAATTATTTTCAGCGGGATCAATTTGATTACGCCGGAGGGGCTGGAGGGGAACTGGATGTGTTGGGTTTTCCTTTTGCCCGCGGTCGTATTTTTTTAAACCGGGAAAAGGACACGGGCCAGCATAATCAGGCAAAACCCGTCTTCTGGGCCAGCGGAACATGTTTAATGGTCCGGAAAACCGCTTTTAACCAGGCAGGCGGTTTTGATGAGACTTTTTTTGCCCATATGGAGGAAATTGACCTTTGCTGGCGTTTCCACCTTTTGAAACGGGAAGTATGGGCGGTTCCCGAGTCGGTGGTCTTTCATAAAAATGCGGTCAGCCTGCCCATGTTTTCCCAACGAAAACAATATTTGAATCACCGAAATTCCTTATTCATGTTACTCTCAAATTACGGCTGGCCTCTGGCGCTCTACCTGTTTCCCCTGCGCTACGGTTTGGAGTGGGCGGCGGTACTCTACGCCCTCCTGAAAGGTGATTTCAACCACCTTGGCGGTATTATTCAGGCCCATCTCTGGTTGCTCTTCCACCCTCATGTAATCTGGCGGAAGCGTCGCATGGTGCAGGCTCTGCGGGAAGCCCCTGATCAGGAAATCCTGAAACACATGTTTAAAGGAAGTATCGTCTTGAATTATTATTTGAAAGGTCAGAAAAGGTATTCAGATCTGAACAGAGAAATTTAGTCTCCCAGTTCAGCAATAGCCTTCTGGTACACCTCTTTATTCTCCGGATCCATTTCCAGCAGGCGTGTCAGCATTTCCTCCTGGCCTAGAATTTTTAAATAATTGGCGAGTTCTTCGTTATGGGCTCGTAAAAAATACAGAGTTCTACCGCGGGGAAAGTTTTCGAAGACCAATTCCAGCCCCTTCATCATATTTTTGAATTCTGCCAGGGATTCGTCAACGTGCCCCTCCTTGAAGCGGTCCCGGGCAAGATAAAAAGCAAAGCGAGCTTCCCGTAATCCTTTATTGGCAATGATTTCATTCAGGGTGATTAAGCGTTGTGCCCAGCCCTTGGGGTAATCGGAAGAAACAGCCCTCAGAGCAATGACCCGGGCCTGCTCATAGGCGTAATTTCCGCCGTGGAGTTCGTAAGTATCCTCATAACCCCCCAGGATCAGGTAGGTGTAAAAGGTAAGGAAACTGGTGAGCGGATCGAAGACTGCCTGATCGTAAAAGAGAGAACTGCCCGAATTGTAATAGAATTGCACTGATTTATCGAAGTAACGCAAATCCAATCCATCGGACACCAGAACCTGGGCATGGTAAGTTTTCTGTCCTCCTTTTTGAGCGGTTCCTTCAAATACCAGTTGAATGTGCAGAGGGATGGCTAGATCCTGATAGTCCTCATCCCAGACCTGACTACTGTAAAATCGTTCAATATTTTCTGCTAGGGAGGCCAATTCCTGGCGGTCATTATCTTTGAGTAAGTGGTCATCAATCGTCACCGTGATGGTTCCAAATTGAGCCTGGAGGGCAGTGAATGCCAAAAAGGTGGTAAGAATCAAGATCTGGGAACGGAACCGCATTACAAACTGAAAATAGGGAAGAATCACTTCCGATTAAAGAAAAAATAAGTGACTGAAGTTTTCCGTGGGTGCAACGTACCGGTAAAGAAGGGTGTAAAACCTGAGGAAGTGAATACAGGAACTTAGGTAACTTTAACTGTGGTAAACGTGAAACACTTGTTGGACTCCCAGCCCGAAGCGCGGAAGATCTTAAAGGTGGTAGGTGAAGTAGGAGCGTTGGAAAATAAGGCAGTCTATGTTGTAGGGGGAGTGGTGCGGGATTTATTTTTAAACCGGCCTTTGAAGGAAATCGATATTATGGTAGTGGGGGATGGGATTGAATTTGCCCGCAAACTGGCCCATCGATTTAAATTAAAAACCGTTGTACCCTTTCCGAAGTTTTCTACCGCCAAGATTCCTCTAAAACCGATTCCGATTGAAGTGGCTGCCGCCCGGGAAGAAGTTTACAGTGATACTTCCCGTAAACCGAAGGAGGTCCGGTATACGGATCTACAGGGCGATTTAATTCGTCGTGATTTTACGGTGAATTGTATGGCAATGAGCCTGAATCCGGGTCAATTTGGCGAATTGCATGATCCCTTAAACGGGGTTCGGGATTTAATGGCTAAGCGTCTGGTAACACCCTTGGACCCAGACCAGACCTTTTCGGAAGATCCCCTCCGGATGATGCGGGGAGCCTATTTTGCCGCTGCCTTAAATTTTAAAATTGACAGGGAAACCTTGGCGTCTATCCAGCGTCAGGCGAGTCGAATTGAAATCGTTTCCAAAGAACGGATAGCCGCAGAATTGATGAAAATCCTTTCCACACCCAAACCTTCTATAGGACTGGAAATCCTGCAACTGACCGGCTTAATGAAATATATTCTACCGGAGATCGATGTGATGTACGGGATGGATCAGACCCCTGAATGGCATCACAAGGATATTTTTTATCACACCCTCCAAGTGGTGGACAATGCGGCTGCCCTGTCTGATAAAATGGAATTAAGATTTGCTGCTCTGGTGCATGATATTGCCAAACCGGTCACGCGCCGGATTGACCGGGAAAAGGGCTACACCTTTCATGGCCACGATGCGGTGGGGGTGCGTATGCTTGAGAAATTGGCACGCCGCCTGAAATTATCCAATGAGCTGAAAGAATATTTAAAAAAGCTCACCCTGTTACATTTGAGGCCCATTGCCTTGGCAAAAGAAGAAATTACCGATTCGGCCGTTCGGCGGCTGATGGTATTAGCAGGTGAGGATATCGACGATCTCCTGACTTTGTGTAGGGCAGATATTACTACCAAAAACCCCGAGAAAGTGCGCAAATACATGGGGAATTTTGAACGGGTAGAATCCCGGATGCTGGATGTAAAGGAACGGGATGCCATGCGGGCGTTTCAATCTCCGGTGCGGGGAAAAGAAATCATGGAAGTCTGCGGGATTCGGGAAGGGAAGGTTGTGGGTGAGATCAAGTCCGCAATTGAAGAGGCGATTCTCGATGGTAAAATTGATAACACTTATGAAGCAGCCTTTGACTATTTTATGAAAATTAAAGATTCCTATCTTAACAAGTAAAATTCAGAGTTTGCTGATACCAAGTCTCAGGACAACTATTTACACGAATAGTGTGTCGGATCAGTCAGACCTGGATACCAGCGGTTCACTTCAAGGGTAAAGGAGCAAGATTCAAATGGCAGATTTATTTAATGTACTCACAGTCCCGGCAGAAACATTTAAATCCATTTTAGACCAAAATTCTTGGCAGGAAGCTTTAAAGCCGATTTTAGTCCTGATTATTCTGGGACTTTTCTCCTACTGGCTTTTGAGGGATATCTATGCCGATGCAGGTTGGGAACAGGCTTCCCAGAGGATTGAACAAAGTACCCATATTCCGGAAGATCAGAAAAACCAGGCCCTGGAAAATGCTTACGATAGAATCTATAATCCTTCCAGGGGTAATCTTATTTTTACCTACACGTTGACCGGTATTTCCTGGCCGATCCGGATCGGGTTTATGTCTTTGCTGGCTCTACTTGTCGGTAATCTGTTCTTTGGAGGCGGTGTAGCCTATTCCCGTGTGTTTCTGGCCACCTCCTTTACCTATTGTGCCTCTATTGTGGAGTATTTAGTAAAAACACCGCTTCAATATTTTACCCAGAAAGCCCAGGTTTTGACGGGCCTGGGTCTGCTGGATCTGGGGGCGAAAGGTTCCTTCTTGAACACGTTTTTGATCGGTGTGGATCTTTTCTCCTTTTGGCGCGTGTTTCTGTTAGCCGTCGCTATGGGAATCCTCTACCAGAAACAAACCAAACCTTTTTTGTATGCCCTTACTCTGGTATGGCTCTTTCAATTGGTATTCTTCACCGGGCTTGGGACTCTCATCCGTTAATTATTGAAATCACCCATGAAAAATCTATTCTTTTGGTTTAGCCTTCCATTAATCTTTTCCCTGGGTCTGTCCCAAAGTTTCACACTTGAAGAGTGCCTATCCATTGCCTTGAAAAATAAGGAAACCTTGAAAGCCTCGGCTCTGGATCTGGAATCAAGCCGTCTGGGCACCCGCAGTTCTTACAGTGTGATCCTTCCGAGCTTGAGTTTTTCAGGTTCCATGAATGAAACCCGGTTTCCCCCACGGCTAGGTTCTTACAATCCGGGTACAGGTGAACTGGAACTGAGCAAAGTTTCCAAGTATTCCAGCTGGTCCAGTGGCATTTCCCTGTCTCAGACAATATATGACGGAGGTAAATGGTGGAGTACTATTTCCAAGGCGAAAAATAATTATCAGATTTCAAAACAGCTGGATCGACAGGTGCTGATAAATATCATTCGGGAAGTTCACCGTGCTTTCTTCGCCCATTTAAAAGCACAGCAACTTCTGGAGGTGGCCCGGCTTAATCTGAAATCTTCTAAACGTCAGCTGGAATTGGTGAAACATCAGTTTGACTTGGGGGCAGTGAAAAAAACCGATTTATTAAAGGCGGAAGTCAGCCTGGGGCAGGCAGAAGTGGAAGTGATTAACCAGGAAACAGCACTGAAGACCAGTTATCAGGATTTAAAAAATGCCCTGGGACTGATTGGTTCAGGATATGAATTTGAAATTGCCGATGCAGGGCGACCTCTGGAACCGATTCCAGAACTAAAAGAGGCGACCGATTTAATGGTTGCCAATAATCCCAGTCTCCTGGCTAAACGGTATCAGATTGTCGGAGCCAAACTAAATAAGAAAATTACTACCAGTGCCCGTATTCCAACGTTGAGTGCCAATCTGAATTATTCGGGCAGTGCCAGCGAATATCAAAAACTGGTCAATCAGTGGAACGATAACTGGCAGTTGCGCACGGGACTGACCCTGTCTTTCCCCCTGTACACCGGGAATTCCCTTTCTACCCAGATTCAACAGGCGACCCTGTCAATCCGGAAACAGGAGTCGGAATACTTGACTCAGCTTCAGGACTTAAAGGTGCAGTTAATCAACCAGCTGGAGACGCTGGAAAATTACCGCAAGATTATTCCGATCAACGAAAAAGTTCAGTATTCCGCAGAAGAGGATTTAAAGCTGGCGCAGGAGCGCTACACTCTGGGTGCCGCTACCATTCTGGAAGTACTGGATGCCCAGGTTTCCGTGCTTCGGGCGAAGTCCTCTGTCATAACGGCGAAATACGATGCCCGAATCCAGCAGGCTAATTTGAAAGCATTGCTGGGGACGCTGGATTCGGAACTACAATAATTTATCAGGAGCAGATCCATGGCAAAGAAATCGGTTAGAAAAAAGAAAAAATGGATGATTATCGGTCTGGTTGTTCTGCTATTAGTGGCGATTGTGTTGGCCAATATCTTTCGGGAGGATACGGAAGCAATCCCAGTGGAGACAGAATTGGTTCAGCGTCAGACGATCGTGCATAAAGTAAGTGCCAGTGGTCAGATTCAACCAGAGGTGGAGGTAAAAATCAGTGCCACTTCTTCGGCCTGGATTGATTCCATTACTGTGAAGGAGGGGGATTATGTAGTCAAGGGACAACATTTAATTTCACTGGACCGGAAGCAAATGCAGGCGGCGGTAGATCAGGCCCAGTCTTCAGTAAAATCTGCCACGGCCCGGTTAAAACAGGTTCGGGCTCAGAAAAAACGGGTGGAATCGCTCTACCAGCAAAAACTCGTTTCCAAACAGGAATTGGAGGCAATCGAAGCTGACTATGAATTGGCGGAAAGTTCTCTTGAACAGGCGAAAGCCAATCTGATTTCTCGGAAAGACGATTTATCCAAAGCCCGAATACTGGCACCGAAGTCGGGAGTGGTAACCAAAATTAATAAAGAAGTGGGTGAAATGGCCGTGGGAGGTATGTTCCAGGCCGATGTTCTTATGGTCATCGCCGATCTGAGCCGGATGGAGGTCTTGGTCGATGTGAATGAAAATGATGTGGTATCGGTTGAATTAGGAGACACCGCCGAAATTGAAATTGATGCTTTTCAGGACACCATCTTTTACGGGACAGTGAGTGAGATTGCCCATGTGGCTAAAACCACCGGGCTGGGCAGCCAGGAACAGGTCACCAATTTTCAGGTTAAAATCCGAATGTTGAATGTCCCCGATAAAATCCGCCCCGGCATGAGTGCCACTGCTAATATTATCACTGATCGAAGAGAAAATGTGATTGCCATTCCCATCCAGTGTCTCACTGTCCGTCCAGAGGGATCTGAGAAAGTACCGTCCGGAAAGAAGCATAAAGGAGGAAAATCGCAGCGCAGGAAGAAAAAGTCATTTACTCATAAGCAGCCGGTTAAAATGGAGGAAGTCGTATTTGTGGTTGCCGATGAACCGGATGAAGGCTCTGAAGAAGAAAATAAAGAAACCTTCCGTGGTGCAGATTCTACCCGCACGGCGAAGAAAAAAAATCGCCGGAAGAAAAGGGGGGCTAAGGACGAAATTAAGTACGTTCACATTCGACCTGTAAAAGTGGGTATTTCAAGTGATACTCATTACGAAGTTTTAAGCGGTCTTGAAGAGGGTCAAGAGATTGTTGTGGGCAGTTATAAAGCCATTAGTAAGGATCTTTCCCATAATGATCGTGTGATCATATCCAACCTGACAGATGAAGAAGAGGAATAAGCCAGGAAACAGTCATCTCATCCACCTGGAGGGGGTGAAACGCTACTATCAGGTAGGAGGAGAAATTGTCCGGGCTCTGGATGGCATTGATTTAACGATTGGAGAAAATGAGTATATATCCATTATGGGTCCTTCCGGATCGGGGAAATCCACCCTAATGAATATGTTGGGTTGTCTGGATACGCCCACCGATGGGATTTATATGTTGGATGGGGAGCCGGTTCATGAAATGGATGACAATGAACTAGCTTCCATCCGGAATCGAAAGATTGGATTTGTATTTCAAACTTTTAATCTATTACCGAAGGCGACAGCCTTACACAATGTGGAGGTGCCCCTTGTGTATGCTAATGTTCGGCGGGAAGAACGGATTCGGCGGGCACTGGAGGCATTAAAGGCGGTTGGACTGGAGGAACGGGTCAATCATAAGCCGAATGAACTTTCAGGGGGTCAGCGTCAGCGGGTCGCCATTGCCCGGGCGCTGGTGAACTATCCCTCCATCATTTTGGCCGATGAACCAACCGGGAATCTGGATTCCAAGAGTGGAATTGAAATCATGGAGATATTTGACCGCCTTCATCGGGAGGGGAATACGATCATTCTTGTAACGCATGAAGAATATATCGCAGAGCATGCCAGCCGGATCATTCATTTATTCGACGGTCGGATACAGACAGACAATGCTCGCACCCGGCGGAATATTGGGACCCCATGATTTCCCTGATTCTGGAAAATCTAGGGATTGCCCTCGCTTCTATTTTTACCAATAAGTCCCGATCTATTCTTACCGCCCTTGGAATCGTGATCGGTGTTCTGGCCGTAACCCTGATGGGTACGCTGATCTCCGGATTAGACCGATCGTTTGAAAAGAGCATGTCCTTCCTAGGCCGGGATGTGTTGTTTATCAGTCGTTTTGAATGGTTTAGTAATATGGATTGGTGGGAGGTAAGGAACCGGCCCCGAATTCGGGCAGAATACGTGGAGCAGTTGAAACAACATTCCAGATATGTAGCGGCGGTGGCACCGGTTACGGCTCGCAGTGCCAGTCTGACCCGGGGAGAGAACAGTCTAGTTGGAGCCCGTATTTTTGGGACTATTCCGGAATACATGCAAACCACTTCCGCCAATGTGGAATCGGGTCGTTTTTTTACGGAAGGGGAAAATCGTTCCGGCGCCAGAGTCACCGTTATTGGAAATGACATTGCCAACGCGTTGTTTGAGAATAAGGACCCCATCGGGCGGTATCTCAAAATCGACGGGAATAAGTTTCGGGTGATCGGCGTTCTGGAAAAACAGGGAAAATTTCTGGGACTTTTCAGTATGGATGACCAGGCGATTTTACCGATGGGTACTTACGTCCGGTTATTTACCCGGCGTGGATGGATGCGCCTGAATGTGAAAGTGAATACAGATAACATTCCGGAAGCTCGGGAAGAAATCAGGGGGATAATGCGTCGTTTAAGGGGGTTGAAACCTGCTGAAAAAGACGACTTTGCCATCAACCAGCAGGAGGCCTTTGAATCTCAATATCGGGCCATAAAACTGGCGATTGGCGGGACGGGAGTATTTATTACTGTTTTATCCCTGGTGGTGGGCGGAATCGGGATCATGAATATCATGTTTGTGTCGGTCAAGGAACGGACCCGGGAAATCGGGATTCGCAAAGCAATCGGCGCCACCCAAAACATGATCCTGGGGCAGTTTTTATTTGAAGCAATTATTATCTGCCTGATCGGAGGTTTAATCGGCTTAGGTCTGGCCTTCGGCAGCAGTCTGGTGATCAACAAGTTCCTGCCCTCCACCATGCCGCTCTGGCTGGCTTTTGTTTCCATCGGATTGAGTATCATGGTGGGGGTGCTTTCCGGACTGATTCCTTCCTATCGGGCAGCCCGGCTGGACCCGATTGAAGCGTTACGGTATGAATAGGAAAGACGGATGAATCAAGCGGTGAAACGGGGACACTTAAAGAATACCCTTCGGGAGAGTTACCGGATGACTCTGGATGCTATCCGGGAGAATAAACTGCGTTCCATCCTTACGCTACTTGGAATTTCCATAGGTGTTTTTTCCGTCATTGGAGTAATGACGGCTATCCGAACGCTGGAATCTTCCATTGAATCAGGTCTGAATGTGTTCGGCACCAATACATTTACAATCCAGAAATGGCCGGCAATCAATATTGGAGGCCCCCGACGTAATCAAAAATATCGCAACCGGAAAAATATCGATTATCAACAATATACTGAATTAAAAAAGCGGGCTCAGATCCCTGTGATGGTAAGTGTGTCCGAAGCTTCTGCCGTCCATTCGGTGAAATACCGGGACCGGTCTATCAACAAAAGTGTAACCTTGTCAGGAGGAGACGAAGGAACGTTACGCAGTTATAATACCTTCATTGGAGACGGTCGTAATCTGTTGGAATCGGATGTGGCATTTTCACGGAATGTCTGTGTCTTGGGGATGGATGTGGTGGACCAGCTGTTTCCCTATGAAGATCCTTTAGGGAAAACCATCCAAATAAACGGTCTGGATTACCGGGTGGTCGGCGTGGCGGAAAGGAAGGGGACCGCTTTTGGTCAAAGCCAGGATAACTACATTCTAATTCCTATTTCCACCTATTTGCAGCGTTACGCTGACCGCTGGACGACCCTGAGTATAACGGTGGAGGCCCCTTCGGAGAAGCTGTACAACAAAACCATGGATGAGGCAGTGGGCATTTTAAGAATGATTCGAAAGGTGCCGCCGGGAGATGAGAATGATTTTGAAGTCATTTCAAACGCTGAATTGATGGACACATTTGGTCAGTTTACGGGGGGCGTCAAACTTTTTGCCTTTGTTATTAGTGTTATTGCCCTGGTGGTGGCTGGAATCGGAATTATGAATATCATGCTTGTTTCGGTAACGGAGCGGATCAAGGAAATTGGAATCCGGAAAGCCATTGGCGCCACGCGGCAGGATATTTTAACCCAGTTTTTAACCGAGGCTGTCTTCCTGAGTGAAATCGGGGGAATAGTTGGTGTAATATTTGGCATTGTAGGCGGGAATATGGTGGCAATATTCTTGAATGTACCGGCCGTTATTCCATTTGACTGGGCTTTTTATGGTCTGGCCGTTTGTTCCGTTATTGGGATCGGGTTTGGCATTTATCCTGCCTGGCGTGCAGCCAGCCTCGATCCGATCGAATCACTGCATTACGAATAGGAGACTCCCTTTCCCTTGTAGTGGTTCGTCTGCGGGGGGTAAATTTTCCGTAATTCATGGACAGTTATTTCATACTACCCTTGCCTCGAGTTCAGCACCAGGTTCGGTATTTATCTGAACCCATGTCTTTATGAAAGCGGTTGGTATTATTCCTGCCCGGTTACATTCTACCCGGTTTCCCCGGAAAATACTCTATCCCATCAATGGAAAACCCATGGTAGTTCGGGTGTATGAACAGGCGAAAAAAGCGAATCAACTGGAGGATATTCTGGTGGCGATCGACAGTGATGAGACGGAAACCGCATTAAAACCATATTCCGTCAAGAATGTCATGACTTCTTCCAATCATGCTTCCGGTTCTGATCGGGTGGCAGAAGTGGCCGGGAAGCTGGAGGCAGAGGTGATTGTAAATATTCAGGGGGATGAACCGGGAATTGCCCCTGAAACGATAAATGCCCTGGTGGATATTTTCAACGATCCGGACATTTTAATGGCAACGGCGGCCAGTACCCGACTGTCCCCGCATGAGTTTCTGGACCCCAATGCCGTGAAAGTCTTATTGGACAAGGATGGCTATGCCGTTAATTTCTGCCGGGTTCCCCGCGGAATCGCCTGGGGCGGGTATTACCTGCACATTGGCATTTATGCCTACCGGAAAGAAATATTGCTACGGTTTACTCAGTTACCAAAATCCAAGAATGAAGTCGTTTTTAAACTGGAGCAATTGCGGGCGCTGGATAACGGAATCCCCATCAAAGTGATCTTAACCGAAAAAAAATTTAAAGGGATCGACCGAATGGAAGATGTGCGAATGTTTCAAGGTGCTCCATGAGTCCCCGGAAACCAACGAAATACATATTCGTGTTAGGGGGGGTTATCTCCGGTCTTGGAAAAGGTATTGCCGCCGCCTCGATCGGGTATTTGTTAAAGTCTGCCGGTATTCGGGTCACTATCCTCAAATTGGATCCCTATTTGAATGTTGATCCCGGAACCATGAATCCCTATCAACATGGAGAAGTATTTGTCCTGGATGACGGTTCGGAAACCGACTTGGATCTGGGGCATTATGAACGCTTTATCGATGTTGATATGAGTAGCCGGAATAACGCTACTGCAGGTCAGGTGTACAGTGAAGTCCTGGAACGGGAACGGCGGGGGGAATATTTAGGCGCCACGATCCAGGTGATTCCCCACATCACAGATGAAATTAAACGGCGTATTAAAACAATTAATCAACCGAAAAAATATGACGTTATTATTTGTGAAGTGGGCGGCACGGTGGGGGATATTGAAAGTTTACCCTTTATGGAAGCCATCCGTCAATTAATTGCGGAAGTGGGCTATCACAACCATTTGATCGTTCATGTGACTTTGGTCCCGTACATCAAAGCCAGCGAAGAACTGAAATCAAAACCCACTCAGCACTCGGTTATGAAACTGCGGGAGATTGGCCTCTCTCCGGATATTATCCTGTGCCGGTCGGATTATAAGATTACTAAATCTGTCCGGGATAAAATTGCCCTGTTCAGCAATGTGGACCCAAGCCATGTAGTGGAAGGAAAAGAAGTTAAAAGTATTTATGAAGTTCCCTTGGTATTGAATGAACAGAACGTGGGGCAATTGATCATGGACCGCCTGGAGTTAACCGGAGCGCCCAATGTTTTCTACCTAGAAACATTCATTGATCATTATCGGAACCCCAGCCATGAGGTTACTATTGCCATGTGTGGTAAATATACCGCACTACCGGATGCGTATAAAAGTGTACTGGAGGCTTTCATTCACGCCGGTATGGAAAACAGCACCCGCGTTCATTTACGTTGGATTGCCACCGAGGAGATTCTTTCTGATCAGAAAGCTGAAGACGAATTTGAAGGTGTGAACGGAATTCTTCTTCTCCCCGGATTTGGAAGCCGGGGTTCCGAAGGGAAAATACGGGCCTGTAAGTATGCCCGGGTAAAGCAGATTCCTTTTTTGGGGATTTGTCTTGGGCTTCAGTGTGCTGTTATTGAATTTGCCCGGAACGTATGCGGTCTGGAGATGGCCAACAGCACCGAATTTAATCCTAAAACACCGGCACCGGTCATTGATCTTATGGAGTCCCAGCGGGCCGTGAAGCGAAAAGGGGGTACCATGCGGCTGGGTTCCTATGATTGTGAGATTCAGGTTGGAACCAAAGCCTATGCTGCTTACCGGAAGAAAAAAATATCAGAACGGCATCGTCACCGCTGGGAAGTAAACAATCGGTACCGGAATCGTCTGGCCAGAAATGGAATGGTATTCTCCGGAATAAATCGGGAGTTAAATTTGGTGGAGATTATTGAAATTCCGGATCACCCCTGGTTTGTTGCAGGTCAGTTCCATCCGGAATTGAAAAGCAGAGTCGGGAAAGCCCATCCTCTCTTCCGGGAATTTGTTAAAGCGTCGGTTCAATATAAACTCCAGAAGGAGCAGTCATCATGAAAACCGTTTTTATCGGCAAAGCCCCCTTTGGAAGTGAGCCCCTGTCCCTGATTGCCGGTCCCTGCGTCATAGAAAGCAGGGGCCATGCCCTGAAAATGGCCGGTTCCATTTTGAAGGTTACCTCTGAATTAGGCGTTCCATACGTCTTCAAAAGCTCCTTTGACAAGGCCAATCGTACTTCCGTCGATTCTTACCGGGGGGTGGATATTGAATCAGGACTCAAAATACTGGAAGAGGTTAAGTCGGAATTTCAAATCCCCGTTCTGACCGATATTCATTTGCCAGTTCAGGCCTCTCTGGCCGCCGCAGTGGTGGATGCGCTTCAAATTCCGGCTTTTCTCTGCCGTCAAACCGACTTACTGATGGCAGCCGGAAGAACGGGCAAAACCATAAACATTAAAAAAGGTCAGTTTCTGGCACCCTATAAAATGGAACATGTGGTGAAAAAGGTTACTTCTACTGGGAATGAAAATATTATTCTCACTGAAAGGGGTACCTTTTTCGGTTATGATAATTTGGTAGTGGATATGCGGTCGCTGGAAATGATGCGCGAAAGTACCGGTTTTCCCGTGATATTTGATGCCACCCACAGTGCCCAGCAACCGGGTGCCACGGGGAAAAAGACTGGTGGTTTCAGGGAATATATCCCGACGGTGGTCAGAGCCGCCGTGGCGGCAGGGGTGGACGGTTTATTCATGGAGGTCCACGATAATCCTCCGGCGGCAAAGTCGGATGCAGCTACCCAGTGGCCGCTGGATCAACTGAAGCCCCTGTTAAGCACCCTTTTGAACATTCGAGCCGCGAGTCGTTCTTAATGAAAGCTTTAAAACAGAAAGCGGATCGGGTAAAGTTGATAATCGCCGATGTGGATGGAGTTTTAACCGATGGTTCCATCTACAAAGGGGCCGACGGTGTAGAGTATAAATGTTTCAGCGTCACCGACGGGACAGGAGTCGCCCTAGCCCGGGAAGCCGGTTTTCGAATTGCATTTATTTCGGGACGTTATTCTGCGGCTACCGAAGCGCGAGCCCGGGAATTGAAGATCCGGGATGTGTACAACGGTACCTTGAATAAACTGATTCCTTACCAGGCTTTGAAAACAAAATATGAACTGGAAGATGATGAAATCGCCTACATCGGGGATGATCTTATTGATATTCCTGTGATGGAAAAGGTCGGCATTCCCATCTCCGTACCGAATGCCTGTCAGGAGGCCAAGGCGGCTTCGATGTATATTACCCCCTCTAGGGGAGGCAGTGGTGCCTTTAGAGAAGCGATTGATTGGCTTCTTCAGTCCCGGGGGGACTATGAAACGGTTTTAACACGACTGCGGGAAAAGGTGTTACAAACTAAATGAACCGTCCACAGCATCTATCGGGAAGATTGGGGCTTTTAACGCTGGTTTTACTCTTTTTATTGGGATCAATTCAGGGCTGTTCTCACCAGGAAATGGAGAAAACCGGAGTTACCAGGGCGAGCCGTCCCGATCAGGAAAGCTGGACCGTCACAATTACCCTAACCAGCGAAGGTTCCAAGCGGGCTGTGGTGCATTCTGGTCATCTGCAGAAGTTCAATGATCGTCAGTTTATTTTATTGGATCAGGACGTTAATGCCGATTTTTTCGACACAGAGGAAAATCACACCACTAATCTGGTTTCCAAAATTGCAGAAGTGGACGAAAAATCTGACTTCATGATTGCCACGGGGGAAGTGGTTGTGGTTTCTGACAGTGGTGTCACCCTTTATACAGATACCCTGTCCTGGAGTAATGAAGAGGAACGTGTTTATACGGATGACCCGGTTATGCTCACGACGGAAAATAACGATACTTTATATGGGATTGGGTTTGAATCCGACGTGGAGCTGGACAATTGGCGTATTTTGAAACCGACCGGTGTGATGCATGAAGATGAAGAATAATCACCAAAAGCTAATTGCCCACGGATTGTGCAAGCGGTATAGCAAACGGTGGGTTGTGAACGAAGTGGACCTGGAAGTGAATAAAGGCGAAATCGTCGGATTATTAGGACCCAATGGCGCTGGTAAGACTACCACTTTTTACATGATTACAGGCATGATTAAACCGAACCGGGGTAAAATTTTCTTGGATGAAGAAGATATAACTGATCGGGCTATGTACCAGCGTTCTCGCAGTGGAATTGGCTATCTGTCCCAAGAACCTTCCATTTTCGGGAAATTAACCGTGGAGGACAATCTCCGCCTAGTTTTGGAAATGTCACCCCTTTCAAAAGAGGAACAAAAAGAAAAGATCGAACAATTACTGGAAGACCTTTCCATTACCCACTTAAGGAAGAATAAAGGGAACAGTCTTTCAGGCGGAGAGCGAAGGCGGGTGGAGATTTGCCGCACCCTGGCCATCAATCCTGATTTTATTCTGCTAGATGAACCCTTCGCAGGAGTAGACCCCATTGCGGTAGAGGATATCCAGTCCATCGTTCATTCCCTGAAAAACCGGGATATCGGTGTTCTGATCACCGACCACAATGTACGGGAAACCTTGTCCATCACGGATCGATCCTACTTGCTGTTTGACGGGAGGATACTGAAAGCCGGAACCTCTGAATATCTGGCAAACGACAAGGAAGCCCGCCGACTGTACCTGGGAGAAAAATTCCGTCTCTAAAATGCCTCAATTACGACAAACCCAGTCGCTGAAGCAAACCCTTTCACCCCAACAGGTCTTGCAGGCCAATTTGCTCCAGTTGACCGTAAACCATTTGGAACAGAAAATCCTGGATGAAGTGGGGGAAAACCCCCTTTTGGAACCCCTGGAACCTAAGACGGAGGAATTGACAGAAGGGGAGCCGGAGCCGCAGAAAGAACTGGATTACGAAGAAGATCCGGACGAGTATGAACCGGCTAATATTTACAATACGGAACGCTCGCGGGTGGATATACCCATCCCGGACCATCTTGATTTTATTGAAGGGCTGGTTCAACAGTTGGATATGTACGATCTCAATGAATGGGAACGGGCAATTGCAGAGGAAATCCTGTGGAATCTGGATGAACAGGGATATCTGGAAGTGGACCTGGCTCTGATTGCCGACCGCTTTACCCGTACAGAAGAGGAAGTGGAACGGGTCTTAAAAAAGGTCCAGCAGTTAGATCCTCCGGGTATTGCCGCACGAAATCTTCAGGAATGTTTACTGATTCAGCTTCAAGATCGAAAAGAGAGCCTCGCTTATCGGGTAATTCAAGAGGCGTTTGACGATTTCGCTAACCATCGGTTTGAGGCAGTTCAAAAAAAATTAGGGGTTACAAAAGAAGAGCTGGCCCAGGCTGTGGAGGAGATTACTCATTTAATTCCCCGACCAGGGGCGGGAAAAATATCGGCTCAGACCGATACGGTTATCCCGGATCTTCTTGCGGTCCAGCGTGAAAATAAATGGGTCGTGATTGTGAATGATTCCTGGCTGCCGGAACTCAATATCAGCAACCAGTATGTAGCGCTAATGAATCAAACCGATTTACCGCGGGATACGCAGAAATATTTAAAGGAAAAATACGATTCTGCCACCTGGTTCATCCAGGCTATTGAACAACGGCGGAAAACTCTCTCTGAAGTGATGTACGCCATTATTCGACGGCAACCCAAATTTTTTGAGGGGAACACACAGGCTCTGGAGCCCATGCGTCTGCAGGATATTGCTGACGATATCGGCATGGACATCTCCACCGTGAGCCGCTCCACCCGTGGGAAATATGTGGATACCCCCTTTGGAATCTTCGAATTAAAATCCTTCTTCACCGGCGGTTATATATTGACCAGCGGGGAGGAAGTGAGTACTCAAAAAATAAAAACATTACTCAAGGAAGTCATAGACAACGAGGATAAATTCAAGCCTCTAACGGACACGCAATTGGCTGAAGTATTGAAACAGAAGGGGTATCCGGTTGCCCGAAGAACCGTGGCTAAATACCGGGAGCAATTGAATTATCCAGTAGCCCGTTTAAGGAGGCAGCTAACCTAATTGAAAGGAGCATTGTATGACTTATCGAAGGATTATTGTGGGGGATCAGGAGATAAAAATTCCGGATAAACTATTCAGTCTGGGTGTTATTCCCATTGTGGGAATTGCCCTGGTGCTATGGTTACTCACGGGGATTTATGTTGTGGGCCCCGATGAAGTCGGTGTGGTTCAAACCTTCGGGAAATACACCCGTCAGGCACAATCGGGGCTGAATTACCATTTACCCTATCCGATAGAAACGGTTCAAACACCCAAAGTGACTGAAGTGAAGCGGATTGAAATCGGCTTTCGCACCGTGGGGAAGAATGTGTATAAAACCATTCGGAAGGAAAGCCTGATGTTAACCGGGGATGAGAATATCGTTGACGCTGAAATGATCGTACAATTTAAGGTTAAAGATCCGGTGGCTTACCTGTTTAATTTTGTGAAACCGGAGGCGACCGTCCGTGAGGCAGCCGAGGCCTCTCTTCGTACCGTAATTGGTCGCCACAAAATTGATGAAGCACTCACCTCCGGTAAATTTATGATCCAGGAGCAGACCCGGACCCTGTTGCAAAGAATTCTTGATAATTACAAGACAGGGATTCTGATCGTGGCCGTCCAGTTACAGGATGTATCTCCCCCGGAACAGGTCGTGGCAGCTTTCAAGGATGTGGCATCGGCCAAGGAGGATAAAAACAGAATGATTAATCAGGCCGAGGGTTATCGTAACGACATTATTCCGAAAGCCCGAGGTGAGGCGCAGGCTAACATCCGGAAAGCGGAAGGTTACCGGAGTGCTCGCATTGCCCGGGCCGAAGGGGATGTGGCTAAATTCAAGGCTATTCTGAAAGAATATAAAAAAGCAAAGGATGTGACTGAAACGCGTCTGTATCTCGAAACAATTGAGGAAATCCTGCCGAATAAAGACAAGATTCTGGTTCCCAATTCAGCAGACGGTAGCTTTATTAATCTGCTGAATATGAAAATGAAGGAGGGGAAATAGTCATGAAACGATTATTATTGATTATTTTGGTCTTGGCGGTTTTGTTTGGCTATACCGCGATTTATACGGTGGACGAAACTGAGCAGGTTGTTATTCTTCAATTCGGAAAACCGGTACGAACGGTGAAAAATGCGGGCCTTCATTTCAAGCTGCCCTATCCCTTTCAGGATAAAATTGTGTTTGATGATCGCCTGCTAGAATATGATTCTCCGCCGGAAGAAGTCTTGAGCAGGGACAAAAAGACTTTGATTGTGGATAATTATGTGCGCTGGTTTATCGCAGACCCACTCCAATTCCTGAAAACCGTCCAGGCCGTTCCTACCGCCCTCAGTCGTCTCGATGATATTGTATATTCCGAATTGAGAGTGGAGTTGGGGAAACACAATATGGTGGAAATCATTACAGAGAACCGGGAAGACATCATGGAGAAAGTGACCTTGGCCAGTAATATTTCCACCAAGGAATACGGAATTGAAGTGGTGGACGTTCGGATCCGGCGCGTAGATCTCCCCCAGGAAAATGCCGAGTCCATTTATGCACGCATGGAGGCGGAACGGAAACGGCAGGCTAATCAATTCCGGTCTGAGGGATCTGAAGAAGCCCAGAAAATCCGGGCCACCACCGATAAGGATAAAACCATTATTCTGGCGAATTCTTACAAGGAAGCGGAACGAATTCAGGGAGAAGGGGATGCGAAAGCGGTAGCCATTTATGCAGAGGCCTATTCTGCTGATCCCCATTTCTACGAGTTTGTAAGAACCCTGGAGACATATAAAAAAGCACTGGACGATAAAACGACTCTGGTACTGCCGCTGGATTCGAAAATATTCAAATTATTGACGGGTCCGGGGAAATAAACATGAATGTGACCATTCGATCCACAACGATTTTAGGCGTACGGAAGAAAGGAAGGATTGCTTTAGGTGGGGATGGCCAGGTTACCATGGGGGACATGGCGGTAAAACAGAAAGCGGTGAAAGTCAGGAAATTCGAAACCGATACCGGTTGTGTCCTAGGAGGTTTTGCCGGAGCGGCGGCGGATGCCTTAAACCTGTTCGAAAAGTTCGAATCGAAGCTGGATGAGTATGATGGGAATTTGCAGCGCTCGGTTGTGGAGCTGGCCAAGGAATGGCGAACGGATAAATACCTGCGACATCTGGACGCACTCCTGGCATTGATGGATAAAAAGAGTGCTTTTATCCTTTCGGGTGATGGGAATGTAATTGAACCGGATGGTCCCATCCTGGCAATTGGCTCGGGAGGAGGTTTTGCCCAGGCCGCTGCCACCGCCTATTTGGAAAATCCATCCCTGACAGCAAAGGACATCGTCGAAAAATCTCTATTAATCGCTTCAGAGCTCTGTATTTATACCAATAATTCGATTACGGTTTTAGAAGTCAAATGAGGGATCTGAAACCGAAGGAGATTGTAAAGGAACTGGACCGTTTTATTGTGGGTCAGGAAAAAGCCAAACGGGCAGTAGCCATCGCCCTACGGAACCGCTGGCGGCGGCAGCAGGTCCAGGGTCCCATGCGCAATGAAATATTGCCCAACAACATTATCCTGATCGGTCCAACGGGAGTGGGAAAGACCGAGATTGCCCGTCGTCTAGCAAAACTGGCTAACGCTCCATTCATTAAAGTGGAAGCCAGTAAATTCACGGAAGTGGGCTATGTGGGCCGGGATGTGGAGTCCATAATCCGGGATTTAACCGATACAGCCGTGAGTATTGTTCGCCGGGAAAAAAGGAAGGAAGTGCGGGCCCAGGCCGAAATCCTGGCAGAAGAACGGTTATTGGATATTCTGTTTCCCAACGATCCCGATCTGGCAAAAAAACGGACTCCGGAAGACGAGGAACGATTTAAGAAAACCAGGGAGCGGCTACGGCAGAAACTCCACCAGGGAGATTTTGAAGACCGGATGATCGAGCTGGAAGTTTCGGCAGATAATTTACCGATTATGCAAGTTTTCGGTCCTATGGGCATGGACGATATTGGTTTAAATCTGAGGGAGATGCTTTCCAGCGTCATGCCCAGCAGTAAAAAACAGCGTAAAATGACGGTTGCCAATGCACGGGGTGTTTTGTTTGATATGGAGGCGGAAAAGCTGATTGACCAGGAGGAGATCGTCCGTATTGCAAAGGAACGGGTTGAGAATAATGGGATCGTTTTTCTGGATGAAGTTGATAAAATTGCTGGGGGGGATCACGGCTCGGGCCCGGACGTAAGCCGGGAGGGGGTGCAGCGGGATTTACTTCCGATCATCGAGGGCAGTACCGTACCAACGAAATATGGGATGGTCAAGACAGAGCATATTCTTTTTATTGCTGCCGGCGCCTTTCACACCGCCACCCCTTCTGATTTGATTCCGGAATTACAGGGCCGTTTTCCCATCCGCGTGGAAATGAATAAACTGACCGTCAAAGATTTTGTAAAAATACTACGGCATCCTGAATCCTCCCTGATTAAACAATATATGGCTCTCATGAACGCTGAAAAAATCACCCTGAAGTTTGAACCGGGAGCCATCAATGCCATTGCTCGGATCGCTGCTGAAGCCAATCAAAAAATGGAAAATATTGGTGCCCGCCGGTTGCATACGGTTATGACGACCCTTCTAGATGAACACCTGTTTAATCTGGCTGGAGGAAAACCTAAAACAATCGTTATCACCAAAGCCATGGTAAATGAACGGTTAAAAGATATTGTTGAGGATCAGGATTTAAGCCGCTACATACTTTAAAGATTGGAGATTCCTTCAGTATCAGTTAGAATCATAGGAATAAAGGGATGAAACGCGATTTTCTGCATATTGATGACTTTTCAACGGAAGAAATTCTGGAGACCATTGAACTGGCCGGAACGGTAAAGACAAGATTAAAAGAGGGGGACACCTACGAGCCGTTCAAGTACCAGACGCTGGCGATGATTTTTGCTAAACCCTCTGCCCGAACCCGCATATCGTTTGAGACAGGTTTTTACCAGTTGGGGGGCCATGCATTATACCTGGGACCGAATGATATTGGCATTGGGAAACGGGAGGCCATAAAGGATATTGCCCGGGTGGTAAGCCGGTTTAATCATTTAATCATGGCCCGGTTGTTTGAACATAATCACCTGCTGGAACTGGCAAAATATGCCTCGGTTCCCGTGGTAAATGGATTGACGGATTACAACCACCCCTGCCAGGTTATGGCAGATATATTTACGATTTTGGAGCACCGGGGTCGGTTTGATTCCCTAAAGGTAGTCTATGTGGGGGACGGGAATAATGTGGTCCATTCCTGGTTAGGTTTGGCGTCCCGGATTCCCATGGAGTTTGTCTGTGTCTGCCCTCCAGGATTTGAGCCGGATGCCAAAACCGTAAAACGGGCGAAAAAGACGAACATTTCTAAAATTTCCATAAGTCACGAACCACTGGAAGCAGTCAAAGGTGCCGATGTAATTTATACCGATGTATGGGCTTCCATGGGTCAAAAGGAAGAATTGAAACAGCGATTGACCGTATTTAAGGATTTTCAGGTTAACGGCGACCTGATGGCTGCCACCGGTCATCAAACGTTTTTCATGCATTGTCTGCCGGCGGAACGGGGACACGAAGTAACCGATGAAGTAATGGAGGCCGACTATTCAATTGTCTTTGATCAAGCTGAAAATCGAATGCACATGCAAAATGCCATTATGCTGAAAATCACAAATCAGGCATTATAAAACGGTGGCTTCCACGGGAAAGAAAACATTGGATACGTCCAAACTGAAGAAAGTTGTAACCCAGATTCTCCGTGCCGAGGGAGAGGAATTAATTCGGGCGGCTGAACGCATGCCGGAGGACCTGATCAAGGCCAGTAAAATTATCCTGGATCATGATGGAAAAGTGGTGATTTGTGGTTTGGGGAAGTCCGGATTAATTGCCCAGAAAATTGTTGCTACCTTGTGCAGTACGGGCACCCAGGCTGTCTTTCTTCACGCCGCTGAAGCGCTCCATGGTGATCTGGGCATTTATGCCCCCGGCGACCCTACCATATTGATTTCCAAAAGCGGCAGCACGGAAGAACTGCTGCGATTAATTCCGATTTTAAGAGAATTCAAATCGCCCCTGATCGGTATTCTGGGCAATATGAATTCGCCCTTGGTAAAGCGGGTGGATCTGGTTCTGGACGCCTCCGTGGAAAAAGAGGCGGATCCTTTAGGTCTGGTCCCCACTTCCAGTACGACCCTTACGCTTGGAATCGGCGATGCCCTGGCAGCCGTACTAATGACTTCCCGGGAATTCAATCATGACGATTTTGCCCGGTTTCACCCCGGGGGGGACATTGGGAAACAATTGCATTTGACGGTTAGGCGAATCATGCAACCACTGGCACAGGTGGCAGTGGTGGATTCCACCACCCACCTGCGGGATATGGTCATTTTAATGACAGAAAAACCACAGGGGGCGGCGCTGGTTTTAAAGGAGAATCAGAAACTGGCGGGGATTGTCACGGAAGGGGATTTAAGGCGCTGCCTTGCCACGAACGGCGATATTGATCAATTGTCGGCAGGGGATATTATGACGGAAAATCCGATTGCAGTTACAATCGAAGCCCCCTTGCAGACAGCGATTACCCTCATGGAGGATCGGGAATCCCAAATATCAGTTTTACCGGTTTTAGATCGGGACGGCGGTACCTGTGTGGGGTTGTTACGACTCCACGATATATATCAAACGAAACTCCTCTAGTCTTTAGTTTGCCTCCTCCCAATGCACATCGTATGTGCGGTAAGATGTCACTTCGCCTGATTTTACTGGCACACTGACTTTGAAATTGGCGGTGGCTGAAGGTTCCAGCGATGTGTCGGAAATGATCCCGGTTTTGAACTTCTGCATTGAACCATTGATAAACACGGAGTCCTGACCAGCCAATTCGGTGGAAGCCGTCCATAGGTTGACAATTACCCTCACGAAATCAGCCCGCTTTTTCCCCGTGTTTTTGACAACGCCGGTGATTTCCTCATGGTCAGAAAATACAGCCACTACGGGATCGCGAATGATTTCCACTTTAGCCCGGGGAGGGAGTTCTTCCGTGATTTTTTCAATCTTATCCCGGTCAATCGCCAGCTGACCAATACTGGTCTGGACAATAATGCGCAAATCATTCTGATCAATAATTTCTCCCATGACCACCGTTCCATTGGTGAGTTCAATCCGGTGCTGGAGTTGGGGTATTTTAATCAGGTTAAGTAATTCCTGGTCCAAGGTGGGGAGACCCTTGTTTTTTTCGTACACTTTAATGACTTTCTTCAGGGAGTCAATTTGCCTTTGCATCTGTTCAAAATCAGACTTCAGTTTAAAGAAGGGTTCCCCCGGTGGAAGAAATTCCGGCTGATCCTTTAACTCCCGAATGGGAGGCAGAGATTCCAGGGTATCCTGGACGGAACCGGTTGTATCAGTTGTATCCGCCACTGTTTGGTCCTGCATTGTGGTCAAGGAAACGGAATCCGCCGGCGGTGCTTCCACCCCTTCCTGGCTGAAAAGCCCGCTGAATAGAAATACCAGGAGAAGAAGTTTATGGATGCAGTGCTTTTTCATGGGCTGAAAAAGTTAATCGTCGGATTTCTTCCTCATATTTGGGATACACGCCCAAATTGCGCACAGCCTTGATGACAACGGTGTGCAATTTGGCCTGATGCGGGTCCGAAAGAATAGGCAGGATCTGGGGAACAATGGTACTGTCGCCCAGTGTACCCAACTTTTGAATAGCCTTCCTGCGGATTTCCAGTGGATAGTCATCGTTCTTTGCAATCTCCTGGACCGCTTTCAGCACTTCCGGATCGTTGAATTCCCCCAGAGCGTCCAGAAGCGTGTTGAGCAAATTGTAATACTGATTTTTTCCCGTCTGATAGGTTTGTAACAGGGCCAGGACCAGGTTTTCCTCTTTAACCCCGGCCATGGTATTCAAGGCAAAATCACGAACTTCCAAATTCGATTTGGGGTCCCCCAGTAATTCTGCGAAAGCGCTGGTCACCTGGGATGGATCCTTTTTCCCCAGTATTTCCAGGGCCCGGTTGCGAACCCCCAGATTGATTTCCGGATCTTTTGAAATAGAAACCAGAATGGGAACCACTTCATCGGTCCCTAAAGCACCCAGTGTTTCTGCCAGTAGTTTTTCGGTCCGGTTGAAATTGCTTTTGCTGACTTCATACAGATCCAGGAGCGCCAGCACCTGATCTTTGGTCCGGACCTTGTTCAAACTGCGAACCAGGACCATTTGAACGCGGTTGGTTTTTTCTTCAATCTTGTTCATGGCCTGAACCATGGCGTCGGCAGCCACCGGATCGTCTTTGAATTCCGCCAGAAGTTCAATAGAGGCAACCATGAATGTGACATCGAGGGCTGCTGCTTCGCCCACGGTTTCGGCGATGGCATTAAGGGCGGTGGGATGGTGGGTTTCTGCTAACGCTTTCCCGGCGGCAATCCGGACATCAAACGGCTGATTACTGTCTTTATAAATGGCAATCATTTCTTCCAGAGCCTGAAGTTTTCCTTCATTGTAGGATGCCTGGAGTTTTTCGATCATTTCATAACTGGGTTCCTCTTCACCCCAGCCCCCTGGTAAAAACCGGCTTAAAAGTGAACATCCGCTGATCATCAAGGATAAAAAGAAAATCAGAGTGAGACGCAGATCAGGTTTCATGGTTTCCCCAGAATTTTAATGTCAGGTCTTCCCCATCAAAGTAACCGTAGGAAAAATAATTGAGCCAGTCCCCCAGAATCAACATTTTCCCACTATTCACGGGAACTTCCCGGGCCTGGTGGTAGTGGCCCGTAATAAAATAATCGTAACCACTGTCAATTTTCTCCTGGGCATGAATTTGCATTTCGTTCTGAATTTTCAGATTGTATTCTTCCGAATGTTCGTAGTGCTCCCCCTTCTTGGAAATCCATCGGGCGAAGGCGTAGCCGATCCGGGGATGAACCCAGCGGTAGAGCCAGATGAACAGGGGGTTCCGGATGACGGCTTTCAGTACCCGGTAACCCCGATCCCAGGAAAGATACCCGTCTCCGTGTGTAATGTAGAATTTCTTCCGGTTGACTTCAATGGAAACGTCGTCTAAATAGGCTTTGGTCATGAGGGTTTCCGAAATGAAATCCTGGATCCAGTAATCATGATTTCCCACTACATAGTGGACCTCCACTCCAGCCGTTTTCAGGTCAAATAAGTAGTAATAGAGAGGAAAATATACTTTTGGAATCACATCTCTGTATTCAAAATAAAAATCGAATAAATCACCGTTAATAAAGAGAGTGCCTCCTTCGGACTTAACAAAATCCAGGAACGCCAATAATTGATTTTCCCGTTTCATATTCTCCGGCGAGCGGTTCAGCATGAGATGAATATCTGAAATAAAGAAGATCGGTGTCTGCATGAGTGGAAAACTAACCTTGTACCCCTTCCGCAGGCAAACGATTAAACGGATCATTCGTCGGGCTTAAATTTGTCGCCTGCATTACTCTTTTAACAATTGTTTTGAAATAGAGTCGAAAAAAAAGGAACTTGTAGGGTAAATTTACCTATCATTACCATGAAGCGAAATCTGATCCTGATCTGGCTGGCTTCCTGCCAGTTTTTATTCTCCCAGTCTTTTGGGCAGAACAAAGTCCAGTATCGAGAATTTGACTGGTCCTATATCTCCTCGCCCCAATTTGACGTGTATTACTACGGGAATGAGATTGAACTGGCCAAGTTTACGATGGAAACAGCTAATAAAGCTTATGAACAAATATCCAAACATTTACGGTGGACCCTGAGGAAAAGGGTGCCCATTATTGTATACCATTCGCATAATGATTTCCAACAGACCAATGTGGTGTACGAATATATGCGGGAGGGAATTGGCGGCGTGACAGAGCTGTTTAAAAACAGGGTAGTGCTTCCCTTTGAGGGGGACTATGAACAGTTCCGCCATGTCATTCACCATGAGCTGGTCCATGCGGTCATTAATGATATGATATATGGCGGCCGGATGGAGAATATTGCCTCCGGAAGGATTCGTCTACGGATTCCCCTGTGGGCAAACGAGGGACTGGCGGAATTTCTTTCCATGGACTGGGACACCCAGGCGGACCTGATTATCCGGGATTTGTCCATTAATGAACGCATTCCCTCCATTGAAGAACTGGAATATTATTTTGCCTACAAGGGGGGGCAGTCCGTCTGGAAATTCATAGCGGGGAAGTACGGTCGTGAGAAAATTGGTGAAATTTTCATGGCTATGAAACAGACCCAGAGTGCCGAAAAGGGATTCAAGCAAGCCTTGGGGATGGATTTTGAGGAACTGACAAAGCAGTGGCACAAACATATTAAAAAGGAATACTGGCCTGATATTGCCGGACGGGATGGAGTGGGGGATATTGCCAAAGCCCTCACTAACCACAAAAAACGGAAAAATTATTACAATGTTTCTCCGGCTGTTTCCCCAGATGGAAGCAAAATCGCCGTTCTGTCGGACCAGTCTGGATATATGGATGTGTATATTATTGATGCTATTACAGGTAAACAGCTGAAACGGCTGGTAAAAGGAAACCGGACCATTGATTTTGAAGAATTAAAATTCCTGCAGCCGGGAATTTCCTGGTCACCCGATAGTCGTCGAATTGTTATCGCCGCTAAGGCAGGTGCCCACGATGCCCTTTATTTGATTAGCGTAAAAAATAAAAAACGGGAAAAGATTGTCTTTGATCTGGATGGTGTCTTTACAGCCGCCTGGAGCCCCGATGGAAAACAATTAACCTTCGTGGGAAATAAAGGCAGTTTCAGTGATATCTATATTTTTGATTTGGAATCAAAATCTCTTCGGAAAGGAACGGACGATGTTTTCTCCGATTCTCAACCCAGTTGGAGTCCAGATGGAAAGTACATTGCTTTTGTCTCTGACCGCGGGGAAGTGCTGAATGCCGATTCCACTACTGCAGCTACCATGTTAGGTCATGATTTTTCCCAAAAGGATATTTACCTCCTCGAAGTGGCTACCGGGAAAATTACCCGCCTGACCGATACACCCCAGAATGAAGGTTATCCCCTGTGGGTACACAATCAACGGGGTCTGTTTTATGTTTCTGATTATCATGGTATCTGGAATATTGCCTATCGGGATCTGGAGACGGACTCGACAGCTGTCCTGACCAATCTCCTTACCGGAGCATTTCAATTGAGCCTGACTAAGAACGATGAATCCCTATTCTTTGCCGGCTATTCTGGATTGGGGTGGGACGTGTACCGGATTAACAAGCCCCTGGAATTTCGACCGGTGGAAGTAAGTCCAACCCAGTTTGATCTCAACAAAGATAAGCAGTCCGATGAAATCGCTGATTTACGAAAGGATCGTCGCCGAAAAGCGGAACCGGACGAATCCGCCGATTATTCCAATTACATTTTCTCCTGGGATTATGAGCGCTTTAATGAAGCCACGTATGCGGAAGGAACGGCTGAAGCACCTCCCGATTCGGAAATGAAGCAAAGCGGAGAATATATACCTCATCCGTATAAAACCCACTTTACCCTGGATCTGGTTCAGGCCAACCTGGGTTACAATAATATCTTCAGCTCCGCCCAGGGATTAACCATGTTCTGGTTCAGTGATGTCATGGGAGATCATCAATTATCGTTCGGAACCGAAATGGTACTCACGTTGAGGAACAGTGATTATTATCTGAATTATGCTTATCTAAAGAACAGGACGGACTATTTTTTCACTGCTTTTCATCAGGCGGATTTTTTCGCCGCCGGATATTTGGATAAGGGAACGTACTACAGCGAATTAACGGCCCGGCTCCGGCATTACGGGCTTGTGGTTTCCCTCTCCCGGCCCTTCAACCGATTCCAGCGTCTGGAGGGGGGATTCATCTTTCACGGTATTGAATATAAAGTATTTGATGTAGATCCTTATCTGAATAAAACCTTCGTTTACCAAAAGGACAATTTTACATCTCTGAATCCAGCCCTCAGCTATATTTATGACAATTCAGTTTTCGGGTATACGGGACCGGTGGACGGAATGCGGCAAAATACGACCCTTGAAATCAGCCCCGGAACGGGAAAGAAGGGTATTGCCTACCAGAAACTGAAAGTTGATTTTCGGAAGTATCAATTACTGGGGCGTAATTATACTCTGGCGGGGCGCGCTTTTTTCGGAGTCAGCACCGGGCAACATCCCCAGAAGTATTTCCTCGGCGGGATGGAAAACTGGCTGTTTGGTTCAGGTGAAACCGATGGAAAAAGTGACAAGGATGCCCGCTGGCGGAATGTGGTTCTGGATACGGAGAACAAGACCCTGCTTCAGGATATTTATTTTTCCGAATTTGCCCTCCCACTCCGTGGAGCCCGCTTCTCAGAACGGTTTGGTACAAAGGTATTCCTGGCCAATTTTGAAGTCCGTTTCCCCTTCATTCAATATTTTCAACTGGGCTTTCCTGCAAAAATTATTCTGGGCAATATTCGCGGTCATATCTTTTTTGACGTGGGCGCTGCCTGGGATGACCCGCGGGAATTTACAAGCTACGAAAAACTGGTAGCCAAATACGGATCTGATATCCCCCGCTCTTTCACTCCCTGGGTGAAAACATTCGGTTACGGAATCAAAATTCCGCTTTACTTCCTGTGGCGGATCGAAGCTGCCTATGATGTATTACCGAATAAATTTTCCAAGCCCCAGTGGTATGTCTCCATCGGCTACGACTGGTAATCCGTTCCCGCCTGCTTTCAGCTTGATTCTCGTCTAAACCTGTTTCAATTTCTCCTTCCGTATGGTGTCTTCTAAATCTAAAACAGTCTATCTTTGTTCTGCCTGCGGTGAGGATTTCCCCAAGTGGAATGGTCAATGCCCCAAGTGTCGTGAATGGGGTACCCTCAGTGAATACCGGGTTCGGAAGGATCACTCAAGACCGAAAGATCAGGCGGTACGGGAATTTACAAACCTGACTGAAATCATAGACCGTGGACTAGAACAACGCATTAAAACCGGATTGGGGGAAGTGGATCGTGTCTTGGGGGGAGGCCTTTTGGAAGGTTCTCTGGTATTACTGGGAGGGAACCCAGGAGTGGGGAAATCCACTTTAGCCCTTCAGTTGATTCCCAACTTACGGAAAAAAGTACTCTATGTTTCCGCGGAGGAGAGCGAAGATCAAATTGCGCTCCGTGCCCGGCGATTGGGGGTCCAGACCAAGGATTTGTACCTTTCGGCAGAAAATAATATTCAAGGGATACTGGATCAAATTACACTGGTAAAACCGAAGGTGGTGGTCATTGATTCGATCCAGACAGTATATAGTGATTCCCTGGATTCTCTTCCCGGTTCAGCCAGTCAGATTCGGGAATGTGGACAGCAATTTCTGCAGACAGCCAAGGTCCATACGATTGCTGTAATCCTGATCGGGCATGTAACCAAGGAGGGAATGATTGCCGGGCCCAAGATACTGGAACATATGGTGGATACAGTCCTCTATCTGGAAGGGGAAGAGCGACATGATCACCGGATTCTGCGGTCGGTGAAAAACCGCTTCGGCACCACCAATGAAGTGGGAATTTTTCATATGGGGGAGAAGGGGCTGGAAGAGGTAACCAAACCGTCCGAAATTTTTCTGGCGGAACGGCAGGAAGAAATTTCCGGATCAACTATTTTCCCTTCGATTGAAGGGACCCGTCCTATCCTGGTGGAGGTACAGGCCTTGGTTTCAAAGGCAAACTTTGGGACACCCCAGCGGAATGTAAACGGATTTGATTTTAAGCGGTTATCGATGCTGTTAGCCGTTCTGGAGAAGCGCGTAGGAATCCTGATGGGAACCAGTGATGTATTTGTTAATCTGGTGGGAGGGCTTAAAGTGGATGATCCGGCGGCGGATCTGGCAGTCATCTCGGCTGTAGCTTCCAGTGCCAAAAATGTCGCCATTCCCTCTCAGGTAGTCCTAGTGGGTGAAGTCGGTTTAGGGGGAGAGATTCGTTCCGTGAGTCATTTTGAAAAACGGGTTCGGGAAGCGGCTTCACTGGGATTCGACCAATTACTGGCTCCGGCTGTCAATGTAAAACAATTACGGCGAAAGAGCCAATCCATTGCATTAATACCGGTCAACACCGTTCAGGAAGCGTTCAGCCACCTATTCTGACGAGGGTTTCAGGGATGGATTTTAAAATCTATGAGGGGGATCGTCGCACTTCTGCCAGGAGGGGTGAAATCAGAACCGCCCATAGTACGATTCCCACCCCCGTTTTCATGCCCATCGGCACTCAGGGTGCGGTGAAAACGGTTGATCCCCAATTGTTAGAGTCTCTGGATGTCCAGATCATTCTGGGGAATACCTACCACCTTTACCTGCGACCCGGTTCTACCTTAGTGCGGGAGGCGGGAGGCCTGCACCGTTTCATGGGTTGGGATCGTTCCATTCTCACTGATAGTGGCGGATACCAGGTATTTTCCCTAGCCCGGTTGAACCGTATCCGGGATGAAGGGGTCGAATTCCAATCTCATTTGGACGGCAGCCGCCATTTCCTGTCTCCTGAAAAATCCATGGAAATCCAGCGCTACCTGGGTGCCGACATTATTATGGCCTTTGATGAGTGTCCTCCGGGGAATGCCGATCGCGGAACCTTGGAACAGGCGGTAATACGGACAGGCCGGTGGGTGAAACGGTGTCATGCCTATTTAAAATCGGCACCCCCTGTTCACTCCTGGGAACAGGTCCTGTTTCCGATTGTTCAGGGAGGAATCTATCCGGGATTGCGGTCCCAAAGTGCGGAAATGGTACTCCCTTACGCCGATTGTGGAATTGCTATTGGTGGTTTGGCAGTGGGGGAGGAAAAGGGGGCCATGTTCGAGATGATTGAATTATTGGACGGCCTCCTGCCCAAAGACCAACCCCGTTACCTTATGGGTGTAGGACGTCCCACTGATCTGGTTCAATCGGTTCAGGTGGGGGTGGATATGTTCGATTGTGTCTTACCCACCCGCAACGCCCGGAATGGACAACTTTTTACCCATGAGGGAATCGTCAATATCAGTAATGAAAAATATAAATCCGATTTAAAACCAGTGGATGAACAATGTCCCTGTTACTGCTGTGGACATTTTTCCCGGTCCTACCTGCGGCATTTATTCAATGTAAGAGAAGTGCTTGGCTTAAGACTGGCTACCATTCATAATCTAACCTATTTTTTAACCCTGATGAATACCATCCGAAACACCCTGGCTGAGGGAAATTTTTCTTCCTGGTCCCGGTCCTTTTTGGCTGACATGGATGCTTATCCTGGAATGTGACCGTGCGCCTTGTTTTAATCAGTCTAGTTTTTATGATGGTTTGCAATGCCCAGGGAGAGGAACAGGAAACGGTACGGTTTGTACGATATTTTGCCTCGGAAAAGGAGTTTATAGCCGGACTGCCCCTTCCCGCTGCGGAACGGTTTAAACGATCCTACCTGCAGGTATTCTATAATCAGAAAAAACAACCATTGCTGAAAGAATGGCTTGATTCTGAAGGAACGGTTACCCGGAGGGAGCGATTGGAATATGATGACCAGAATCGCCTGATTCGCCGGTATCGCTTTGGATCAGAAGGATACGTATATGAATTGGTTCAATACGGTGCCAGTGAACCCTGGGGTGTAGAATTTCGCAAGGTACTGGTGAAATCCAATCAACACATTGATTTCCAAGGGTCCCGGAGTGTGTTTGAACTAGGTCCGGATTTTAGAATCCAGGCGATCAGGTTTGCACTGGTGGATGGTACACAGTATGGAGGGATTGATTTCATGTATGACCATTTGGGTTTCCTGGTGGGAGAAAACTGGATCCGGCTGCCGGATAGCCTGGTGATTCGGCGATTTGCTTACGGTTATGATCTGGTTTCTGGAAAGCGGGAAATCTGGGAATATGACGCTGCCGGTCAGGAAGTAAGTCATGTGGCCCTGGTACAGGCACCTGCAGATCAGTTGTACCAACATCCACCCCCCCCGCGGGGTAACCGACTGGATGAATTGACGTTGCTGTTGGAAGATATCCAAACCCATCCCCTCCGCATTCCGTTTGATGTGTTTATCCCTAAATATGAACATGACCAGTTGCAGCTCACCAATGGGGATCTGCTTCAGATTGATGTGATTCGGGTGGAAACCAATCGTTTAATCTTTCGTCTTGCAGACAATCCCGATACTCTGACCATGCCCCTGAACCGGGTGACCTCCGTCATTTCCAAGTATGATGAAGCCCTTTACCCCTGATCCGGGGATTGCTTTTTGGGATACCCTGCGGTAAATTGAGTTCGTAACGTTTTCCCATACGTTGAACCATATCAGAGGATTTTAATGAAATTTTTTAAGGCCAGCCTGATCCTGTTATTCACAATGATTGGTTACGGTCAACCCCAAGCCTATCCGCCTCCCACAACGCTGATTACCATTCCTTCTGCCGGAACGCTAGTGCGGGGGAGTTACTCCATGCAAATGCGCGTCCAGAAAAGCGGTGGTCTTATCACAGCGCTCAGTGTCGGTATTACGGACCGGTTCCAGTTCGGCTTGTCGTTCGGCTCGCCCAACCTGATCGGAGACGACAGTTTAAAATGGTACCCCCGCCCCGAAGCTAACCTGAAATATCGGTTGCGGAATGAAACCGGTTCTTTCCCCGGACTGGCCCTTGGGATTGATACTCAGGGTTACGGTGATTTTCATCCCGAAAAGGGACAGAACCGCTATGACGTAAAAGCCTGGGGGGTCTACACCAGCGCCAGTAAAAACTGGAAAACGCCTCTGGGAAACATGGGCCTTCACGCCGGAGTCAATTACAACTTCACCGAGCAGGATGACGGGGATAAAGATGTGAATACCTTCTTTGGATTGGATCTGGAAATCAATCCCGAACTCTCCCTGCTGGTGGAATACAATGCTGCGCTGAATGAAAATGACATGACGGCCAAAACCATGTCTATCAGCAGGGGTGGTTACCTGAATGCGGCGATCCGGTGGACGTTTGTTGAACACTTACATATTGAACTGGATTTCAATAATCTTCTGTTTGATAATGAAAAAGTGGACTATTTCAAACGGGAGTTAAAAATTACCTATATTGAATACTTTTAGAACGTGTCAATGAGAATCGGGTTTTTCAGCCTGTTAATGATTTCATGGGCGGTGGTGGTAGGTCAGTCACCCCTGGAAATGGGACGGTCAGCTTATCTAAACCGGGCGGAAGGAAGTCAGGAAGACCGAGCCGCAAGTGCCCCAATCCAGACAGCCATTCAAAATTTGGAACAAGCCCTCACCGATTCTGCTTCCGAATTAGAAGCAGCGATCTATTTATTAAAAAGCTATTATTACCGGGGGAAGTTCACCGGGCTGGATAAAGAGGCACAGAAGGCCGTGTTTCAAAAGGGAAAAGATCTGGGCGAGCGGTTTATTCCTCTTTATGCCCGCTCTGCTGCTTTACGGTACTGGTATTTATCCAATTTGGGGAGTTGGGCCGAAGTTTACGGTATTTTTGCCGCCGCCAAGGCCGGTGTTTCTGATTTAATGAAAGAACATTCAGAAGCCATTATTGATTTGGATCCTGAGTACGATAACGGGGGCGGCTACTTTATGTTGGGAGCCGTTCATTTTAAATCCCCCTATATTCCCTTTATTTTATCATGGCCCGATAATGAGGAAGCCATTCGTTATCTGGAAAAGGCGGTCAATACAGGGGAGGCAGAACCGGTACAGAAAGTATATCTGGCGCAGGCCCTTTTTAAGGATGGACAGAAACAACGTGCTCTCTTTCTTTTGGATGAAATCGCAACCATGGCCCCTTCAAAAGAAGAACCGGTGGAGGACTGGGAGCAGATCAAAAAAGCCCGTACACTACTGGAAAAATACTGGTAATTCCAATTCCCGATGGACCATTTACGTGAAAAGCGGTTGAAGACCCGGCATATTTATACCGGACGGCTCTTGGACGTGTGGTCGGATGAAGTGGAATTGCCCAGTGGAAAAACCTCCATCCGGGAATACATTAAACATCCCGGGGCAGCCGTAATCATCCCTGTTTTACCCGATGGGTCAATCGGTTTTATTCGCCAGTACCGCTATCCCATGGGACGGTCTCTAATTGAATTACCGGCGGGAAAACTGGATCCGGGAGAATCCCCTCGGAAAACGGCTCAACGGGAGTTGGCGGAAGAAATCGGTTATGAACCGGGTAAACTGACTCAACTGACCGAAATACATCCCTGCATTGGGTACAGTAATGAACGCATGTGGCTGTATCTGGCGGAAGAATTAAAACCGGTGCCAAAAAACATGGATCAGGATGAATTTATGGATTTTATTCCCATGAAAGTGGAGACTGCCCTGGAAAAAGTTTGGGCAGGTGAAATTACGGATGTAAAAACGGTCATTGGAATTTTCTGGGCAGAAAAATTATTATCCTCCTGAATGGGAGTGAGTTTCAAGTCCCTTTCTTGACTGGATAACCTAACCTATATGACCCCCTCTATTGCAACCCGGATTAAGGAACAGGCCCGGCGACTGGGGTTTGAAAAAGTAGGTATTGCCCGAGCAACCAGGACGCCGGTAGAACAGCAACGATTGGAAGAGTGGCTGAATCATGGTTTTCAGGCTTCCATGACGTGGTTGGAAAAACGGCAGGAGGAACGGGGGAACCTGTTCAAGTACTTTCCGGAAGCAAAATCGGTTATTTGCGTTGGACTGAATTATTTTACCGGATTCAATCAAAAAGATCTGAATTCCGACTACCATTTCAGTAATTACGCCTGGGGAGCGGATTACCATGGGGTGATTAAATCTAAACTTTTCCAATTACGGGAGTACCTTCAAAAGAAATTTCCGGAGTTAAAAGGACTGGTTTGCGTGGATACGGCTCCGGTGATGGATAAAGTCTGGGCCCAGCGAGCCGGACTGGGCTGGGTGGGGAAACACACCAATTTGATTACCCGTGAGTTTGGAAGCTGGCTGTTTTTAGGAGAATTAATTGTAAATGTGGACCTGCCCTTCGATTCTGAATTTACCCAGGATCTGTGCGGAACCTGTACCACCTGTATCGATGCCTGCCCCACAAATGCCCTTAAGGAATTCCAGTTGGATGCAGGGAAATGTATTTCGTATTTAACGATTGAACACCGGGGAGTCTTCTCTCAGGAAACTCTGCCACTACACCAGTGGATTTATGGATGCGATATTTGTCAGGAAGTGTGTCCCTGGAATATAAAATTCGCCCAGAATACCCCTCTGGAGGTATTTCAGCCCCGATCAGAGATATTAAACTGGGATAATCAGGATTGGGAGCGCCTGGACGCAGAAGGATTTCGTAAATTATTCCGGAGTTCCGCTGTAAAGCGGATTAAATTTGAAGGGCTGAAACGAAATATTTCAATCAATCGATCCTCTCGACAGAACCGGATCGGTAAGCGTAACTAGGAGAATAAAACAATGAAAGTGGGTGTCTTACTCTCCGGATGTGGATTTAAAGATGGAGCCGAAATTCATGAATCGGTTTTAACCATGCTGGCTCTGGACCGGGCGGGGGTAGAAATGGTGATCATGGCTCCTAATATTGACCAGATGCACGTGGTGAATCATCTCACCGGCGAGGAGATGGACGGGAATCGCAATGTTCTGGTAGAGGCAGCCCGCATTGCCCGGGGGAATATTGTGGATACGTCCACGGTGAACAGCGGTAATCTGGATGCTTTAATTTTACCCGGCGGTTTTGGGGTGGCAAAAAACCTTAGCGACTACGCCATGACGGGGGCCGGGTGTGAAGTAAATCCAGACGTCGCCCGGCTGGTAAAAGGCGTTCACAAAGAAGGAAAACCGGTGGGCGTCATCTGCATCGCACCGGCGGTCATGGCTAAAATCCTCGCTGAAATGGAAGAATCCTCCGATCTCACCATTGGTTCAGACCAGTCCACCGCCAGTGATATTGAAGTGATGGGTTCCCGGCATGTGGTCTGTCCGGTTGATGATATCGTGGTGGATAAAGAAAAAAAGGTGGTTTCAACACCGGCCTACATGGAGGCCCGCTCCATAAAGGAAGCCGCCGCCGGCATTGAAAAGCTGGTTTCTGCCGTATTGGAACTGGCAGGTTAATTCCGCAAATCAATATCCATAGAGCCCAAACCCACATTTAAGTCCAGAGTGACCGTGGGACGGGAATCGTCCCATTCGGGAGAAATCCACTGGTTTCCTGATTTCACCAGCTCGTTAATCTCAACACCGGACAGGAAATTCTCTTCTACCGTGGCCTGGATATTGACATTTTGGGGCAGGATCAGTTCCAGAGTGCCCAGCCCAACATCCACATTGATTTCCAGGTCTTCCTGAATCTGGCCCCGGAAGTCAAGCTCAGCCGATCCCAGCCCTACCTTTACTTCTACCCATTTGGCCTGTAAATACCCTAATCCCCTGCCGGTGAAGGAACCCAGGCCGTTATTAATTTTCACACGGCGACAGGAAATTTCATTCCGTTTATCAACCTGAAGTTGAACGTCACTTAACCCGCAATCCAGATTTAGATCGGATAACTGCAAGTCGGTCAAATCCAGTTGAGCTTCTCCCAAACCAAAGTTCAAATCCAGATCGGTGGGAATGTCCCCCGGCAGTTCGAACTCCAATTCATTTTTTAACTGGTCTGTGTTAACCTTGAATGATTTGATTTCATCCCAAGTGATACTGGAGGGACGCTCATCATCGTTTGTCTTGGCGCGGATATCCAGAATACCGGTCAGCCCTCTGGTTTTATATTGGATCTTCGGTTTTGTCAGGGAGGGGTAGTAGCGGATAGAACCATCAATCAGACCAGGACGATGGTTTGTTTTCAGGCTCAATTCCCCCAGGTTGTAATTTATGTAAACCTGGAGTTGGTCAATATCACTGATGCGGTAATGGTAGTAATCTCGAACCCACCGTTCCTCTTCATCCATTCCCTGTTCCCTCTGAACAGGATTGCTGCCTATAACGGGACCAGTGTCCTGTCCCGTCATAATGGCACTCATCAGGAAAAATAGAATTTGTGCTGTTGTTATTCGTCTCATATTAGAAAGCATAGTTAATCCGCAGGGTGATTTCATAAGGTCCGCTTCGGTCCAGTGGTTTGGCCACATTAACCATCCAATCCAGGTCCTGATCGTATTCTATATCGCCGATTCCGATTCCAATAGAAGAAATACCTGCTTTTTTAATCCGGTTAAAATCGAAACCGTAATCTTCTTTCATCCAGGCATGACCCCCATCGGCAAAGAGCGTAACCAGCCAGTCGTCGCCGATGAACTCCGGTGTAATCATCAGAGCCAGATTGAGCTGGGCCATCATATCTCCCTGCTGAAGTTTGTAGGACTGGGCACTGACAGACCCCAGTCCCCCCACACCAAAATAACGATGGGAGGGAAGCGTTCCCTGAGTGGATCCGGCCACCAGGCGGGCCCGGAGTACCAATCCGGGAGATAATTCCCAGTTAGCGATAAGTAACCCAAAATTACGCTGGTTGACCTGATGGAAGTCCACGGCAAACAAGGAGGCAGAATCCCGTTCATTTTGAATAAATTCGGTCTTGAAGAGAAAAGCCAGGCCTGTGGCCAGCGGGCTGTAACCGGGTGTCCGGGAGCCAAGTGTCAGTTCATAATAATTAACGGTCTTGTTCTTTAGAGAAAGACCGGGACGAAGCTTCCTTTTTTTCTCGAACAGGCTGTACAAATCAAGCAGGGGCAGGGTGTCCTGTTCTGCCGCTACAGCCCGCAGTTTCAGTCGCAGGTAGGGGGAAAAATCAACGCCCATACCCACTTCCCAGCCGTTTTCTTCCCACCGGTCGTAGAAATCCTGCCGGGCTAGGAACGCTGCCAGGGAATTTTCCTTCCGGGGCAGTCGGTAATTGTCATCGGTTCTGCTTTCCTTGAAGGCACTGCTGTAAAGAATCAGGTTCCGATTAACGAAAAAAGTCTTTTCCAGGGTAATGCGTCCAATATAGGTCGGCCGTACCCCGGGATGAAGTCGTACCCCCATGGACCAGCTGAACCGAAAACTGGAAAGGGAATGTCGATCCCAACGGGTGTTGAACGGTGTAAAGACAAATCCTTCATTACGGTTGTAGACCACTAGGGGCCACTTGGGATGAATCCAGCTGGTAAGGGCACGATCTGAGCGCTGGTCCAGGTTGAATTCCGTTCGCCCCTGAATGTTGGACTCCTTGTCCGTCTCCCGGTAGATGAGACCTTCCTGAAGGTTGGATTCAATAATTTTCCCGTTTATGGTGATATCCGGTTCTTTGTAAACATTTCCACCGATGGTGGCAATTTCTCCATTCACTGTGCAACCCGATTTCAGGTAAGCGTCGCCGCCGTACAGGGTGATTTTTCCCTCCACCGTACCATAAACAGTGAGATTCCCTCCGATGATTCGCATGGAAACGGTTGAAACTTCACCTGAATCCACCAGCACGTCCTCCCGGAAAATGATTTCATCGGTTGAAAGGCGAAGATGATTCTTTAAACTATCCGGAATCGGGTTCGTATTATCTGACGCATACAAAACGGGAACCGGGTCGTTCGTTTGATCCGGATCGACCGGATTATGTTGACCCATGCCGCAGGTGAAAAACATCAGTAAAATTATAAAACGCGGCATTTTATTAATCCATTTCAATAATGATCGAGTTTGAGGATGTTCTGAGATTCACATCATAGGTGCCGCCGTTCATGGTTCCCTCCCCCCGGACTTCATTCCCCCGAATGTATATCTGAATGGGGAAATCGGAATCAATGACTCCGGTGGAGGTTTCATCTTCCACGATGGCCTCAATGGCGGCAGGGAAATTGGAAGGCAGTTCCAGTTGGATAATCCCCCGGCTGGTTTTTAACACTATGTCATGGTTGTTTATTTCCTGGTCCCAGATCTTGGAAATACGAATATCCCCGTTGGTGGTTCGGGCAGAGAGGGCACCGTAGATTCTGTCACCGGAAATGTCACCGTTGCTGGTATTAACATCGGTTTCACCGTAAATGAATTCCAGGTGAATATCGCCCCCGGAAGTTTTGGCTTCCACCGAGCCCTGTACTTTCCGGATGTTAATCCCGCCCCCAGAGGTGGAGACGACTAAGTTTCCCTCCACATCGTCCACTTCAATATCTCCTCCAGAAGTGCGGCCCTGAATTCGGGATCCTGTAATATCGGTTAATTCCAGGTCACCCCCGCTGGTGTAGACCTTCAGATTTCCATTGCAGTCACTAACTCCAATATCGCCGCCGGAGGTGGTGGCGGTGGTTTTCCCCTCACAGCGTTCGATCTCAATATCGCCCCCGGAGGTTTTGACCACCGAAACGCCCTCAATATTTTCCAGTGTAATATCACCACCCGATGTCCGTCCCGTAAATTTTCCACTGACGGAATTGACGGTGACATCCCCGCCGCTTGTACTGGCTTGTAACTCGCCGGAGAGATATTTTAAATCAATGTCTCCACCGGCAGTTTGAACGCTGATATTATATTCTTCAGGAAGGGTAATATGGTATTCAAACCGGGTCCGGGCGGGGTAGTACCGTTTGCCGCTGATCACTTCGATTTGAGCTGGGGGAGTCATACTTACCTTTGCTTTGTAATCCTTATAGACCGATTTGGCTTTCATTCTTGATGTGGATTTAATGAAGACTTTCTCAATAATGGTCACCGTATGGGTCGCGTCTCCCGCAATCTGAATATCACCGACCACTTGAAGATTCAGGATGCGCTCCGGTCCTTTGGAATCACCAACGTCGAATTCATAGGTGGATTCTGCCACAAATCTGTTCTTACCGTTCAGTTCAAACGTATCGAATAATTCCTGGGCAGAAAGACCATTTAAAACCAGGATCAGGAATACCCACTTTTTCATGGAAGGATCTCGATTTTTTCCGTTGCAGTCAGTTCATTCACTTCATCGAGGATTTCACTTGCCCGATCCCGGATGTAAGGGTTTTCATCCATGAGACTTACGACTCTGAGGGCGGGTATAATGTCGCTGGTGGGTGATTTTCCTAATATCGCCAGTGCTCCCATCCGGATTGCTTCATTTTCGTCCTCCAGCAATAATTTGGCACAACCTTCCATGATGGTTTTGTCCGGTTTAAAATTGCTCAATTGTTCCAAGGCTTTTAACCGGATACCCGAATTCGGATCGGATAGGACCGTGGATACCAGTACCAGCTTCTTGTTGTCCAGATCGGGCACATTAGTCAATAATTTTAATGCCCTGAGTCGTTTCCCCGGGTTGGAATCATTCAGAATCAGGTAGTAAAGAATTTGTTGAATGGTTTCATCCTTGAAATCACCCGATATGTCAATGCTTCCCTTTGTCTCCAGTGCCATTTCCAGTTTTTCTTTATTCTCTCCCGGTTCCAGTTTTACACTGGTCAGGTCTCCGCCCTGAATTAAATTCAGAATCTCACGAGAAGAGTAGGCGGGCGTCGGATGCTGGGTCTCGGTCAATCTGGAAGGCAGAGTAAGTCCGATTAAAAAAGCGATGATTATATAGGTAACCACCGCCCACACCGGCTGGCGGGGTGTGAATAAAACCTCAACACCCTGACGGGCGCTTTCTAAAATTCTGGTAGGGAGAGAGGCCTGTTTTCGCTCCTGCTCCAATTGAAGGATGCGGTCCCGTAATAAATTCCGTTGTCCTTCCAGGTAGGATTCATCAAAAGAAACTTTCAGGGTTGTTTCAGTTAATTCCAGGGTGGACTGGATTTCATTCAAATATTGTTGCAGGGCAGGTGTGGATTTTAATACTACTTCAAAAGTCTCCCGCTCCGACTTTGAAAGGGAATCTAGGGCGTAGAGCATGGCATTTTCTTTTAACGATTGACTGAGTTCCTTAGGCATAACGGTACTCCTCTAAATCCTGTCGAAGCTTTTCCATGGCGCGGAATAAATATTTTTTTACGGTTCCTTCACCGATCTCCATAATCACAGCAATTTCCCGGATTTTGAGGCCCTGAAGATGTTTCAACATAAAAACTGTTTTCTGCTTAACGGGTAATTTCTGGGCAGCTTCTTTGACCGCCGCCATGATTTCCTGTCGGTCAGAAGTACGATCCTCTTCATCTGGGATCTGGTTTATCGGGGAATCGGATAATTTCTCCTCTTCCTGATACTTGAATTTTGACAACTTCCGGTTCAGGTTGTGGAAGGTGTTTACAGTAATGCGATAGAGCCAGGTGTAAAATTCACTTTTAAATTGAAACTGCTTCAAACTCCGGTAAGCCTTGATAAAGACTTCCTGGTAGAGATCTTCCGCATCCTGCGGATTCCGGGTCAGTTGGTAGGCGAGTGTCATAATTCTTTCATCGTGGCGTGCCACCAGTTTTTGGAACGCAATTGCATCTCCAGTCTGGGCTTCCAAAATAAGTTGTCGAATTTCTTTGTCCAATTTTCTCTAACGTCACACAGGCTATGACACCCGGCTATCGTAAAAGGTTGTCTTTTACCGACCTCTTTTTCCTGTGGTCAATTTACAATGGAATCCGGATCAAAATAGGAAACCCTCCCGTGCCGGGAGGGTTTCACAAGGCAGTTCTGGTGTTCAGCGGTTATAAACCGGTTTTGGCTACGGTTTGTTTCACCGCTTCCAGGGTATTCTGGAGAGCGGATTTTTCATCGTCCTGGAGTTCGAATTCCAGAATTCTTTCAATACCTCCGGCACCAATCACTGAGGGGACGCCGATAAAATAACCGTCAATCCCGAATTCACCTTCACAATAGGAAGCGCAGGGGATGACCCGTTTTTTGTCTCGCAGGAAGGATTCAGCCATTTCGATGGCCGATTGGGCGGGAGCGTAAAACGCAGAGCCGTTGCCGAACAGTTTCACAATTTCACCTCCGGCAAAACGGGTTCGATGTACAATCGTTTCCAGTCGGTCTTTGGGAATGAGTTCTTCCACAGGAACGCCTCCAACGGTCGCCAGACGTGTAATGGGCACCATGGAATCACCATGCCCCCCCAGAACCATGCAGGTCACATCCTGGACCGAAAAACCGGTTTCCATGGCGATGAAGGTCCGGAAACGGGCGCTGTCCAGGGCTCCCGCCATCCCGACGACTTTCTGCTTGGGGAAGCCGGATATCTTGTAAAAGGCATAGACCATGGCGTCCAGTGGATTTGAAATCACTATGACGAAAGCGTTGGGCGCCCATCGTTTCACATTCGTGGCCACGTTTTTAATAATTCCCAGGTTGATCTCCAACAGGTCTTCCCGGTCCATTCCCGGTTTACGGGGGACCCCGGCCGTAATGATTATTACATCGGCATCTTTGATATCTTCATACTGGGATGTTCCCCTAATCGTTACGTCGTAACCGTCATGGGGTCGAAGCTGCATAATATCCAGCGCTTTCCCCTTTACCATTCCTTCTGCATTGGGAATATCAAAAATGACCACATCTCCCAATTCTTTCTGAGCGGCCAGGAGAGCTAGATTTCCCCCGATTTGTCCGCCGCCAATAAGTGCGATTTTTGCTTTAGACATGATTTCCCCTTCTCAATTTATTGTGGTAATAATGACAGATGGAAATTACACTGATCCGAGGGATTTGATATAAAAAAACCCTGCCAGAGGCAGGGTTTATAGAGAGTAAAATCGAATGGAATTTTTAAGCTTTGGGTACCACGTTCACTATTTTTCGATCCCGTCCGCGCTGGGTGAATTTTACAAAACCATCTTCCGTGGCAAACAGGGTATCGTCATTTCCCCGCCGAACGTTGGTTCCGGGGTGAAATTTGGTTCCCCGCTGGCGGATAATGATCCCGCCGGTAAGAATAGCCTGCCCATCGCTTACTTTAATTCCAAGTCGCTTGGAATGGGAATCACGACCATTCCGGGAACTGCCGACACCTTTTTTATGGGCCATAATTAATTATCCTTTTGATCCTTTTTTGCCGTTGTTTTCTTTGTTGCTCCTGGCTTTTTCTTGGAGGCAGCCTTTTTCCCCGCCGCAACCGTAATTTTTTCAATCTGCACCAGCGTGAATCCTTGACGGTGACCGTTCTTACGCTGATAACCTTTGCGCCGTTTCTTTTTATAGATTACAATTTTCCGGTCTCGACCATGTTCTAGGACTTTCCCCACCACTTTCGCCCCGCTAAGGGTCGGTGTCCCGGTAAGGGTCCCCTGGTCACTCTGGACCATCAGAACCGAAGGAAAGGAAACGGTTTTCCCCACCTCAGTATCGAGGGTCTGGACTTTAATCTGGTCCCCTTTCGAGAGGCGGTATTGTTTCCCAGCGATATTTACGATTGCGTACATTTTATCTCCAAAAAAAGCCGTGGAATTTAAACCGAAGTTTTATTCGATTCAACCGCAACTTGTGATTCAATAATTTTACCGTCCGGTACGGAACGGAACCGAAACTCGTCACGATTCACATCGGGACTGGGTTCAATGGAAATGTGAACAAAATTCTGCCACATCAGTCCCCGGAGGGTTTTTTTCTTGTTTTCCAGCAGAAAGTCGGCGATTTCAGGATGGACTTCCAACTGTAAACGTAACCGTCGGTGTTTGGATTTATACCGTCGTAACCAGTGATCAATCCGTGTGATCAGGGTTTCCCGGGACATGATCCGCCCGGCGCCGTGACAGGTGGGGCAGACTTCACTCATGGAGTCCAGAAGGCTGAGCCGGATTCGTTGACGGGTCATCTCCAGAAGACCAAAGTCGGAAATAGGGGAAACGGCTACCTTGGCCCGGTCTTTTCGCAATTCTTTTCGCAATTCATAGTACACCTTCCGGCGGTTCTCTTCCTCCCGCATGTCAATAAAGTCGATTACCACCAGGCCGGAGAGATCCCGAAGCCGCAACTGCCGGGCAATCTCGCGCGTTGCCTCCAAATTGATTTTCAGGGAGTTATCCTCATGATTTTTCTTCCCTACAAACCGGCCACTGTTTACATCCACCACCACCATGGCTTCCGTTTTTTCGATCACCAGGTAGGCACCGCTTTTCAACCATACGGTGGGTCGCAACAGCTTATCCAGTTCCGCTTCAATTCCCATGCTTTCAAACAGGGGTTGTTTCAATTTATAGTATTCCAGCCGGTTGGTCATGTTGGGAGAGACCTCTTCCAGATAATGCTGGAGTTTGCGGTACAGTTTTTTAGAATCAATTACAATCTTATTAATATCCGGCGTGAATAAATCCCGTATAATGCTGGACGCGGTCTCCAGATCCTCATACACGAGGCAGGGGGCCTCTGTTTTACTGCTTTTCTTTTCCAGTTTGTGCCAGTTGTCAATTAAAATTTTGTAATCGTTTTGAATGATTTCTTCGCTTTTACCCTCTGCTACCGTGCGGACGATGACCCCAAAGCCCTTGTCCTTAATAGAAGAAACAATTTTCTTCAGTCGGCGCCGCTCGTACTTGTCCCAGATTTTTTTGGAAATACCGATATAATTGGCATTGGGCACCAGCACCAGGAGCCGCCCGGGAATGGCAATTTCGGTGGTAACACGGGGCCCTTTCCCTGCGAAGGCCTCCTTAATGACTTGAATGAAAATTTCCTGTCCGGTTTTCAGATCAACGGACGTGGTGTAATCTCCTTTCCCCTTTTTCCGGGATGAACCATTTTTATTATCGTTCCATCCTGAATCATCGTCCCCGTCCAGCAGATAGGCTGAATTTTCAATCTCGGAAAAGGGTAGAAATGCGTTAGTGTCGAAACCAATATCTACAAAGGCGGCCTGCATTCCCGGTAAGACATTTTCCACTTTCCCCTTGTAAATATTACCCACCATTCGATGGTGATCCTGCTTCTCCACATACACTTCAACCAGAGAATCATCTTCCACAATCGCAATTCGCGATTCCCCCATACTTACATTAATATAAATTTCCTTCTTCATTTCATCACTCCGTAAAACCTACAGTTATTCCTATGCTTCAGTTTGGATGGGAGATGAGAGGAAGGAAGAAACCGGCCTTCAGCCGAGGCGGAAAATCTTCAGTAAACTATCAGAAAGATCTTCTGAAAGGTAAATAGCTGGTAATTGTCGCGGTTGAATCTCCAAGCGAGATCATAAAAATTTTGATTGAAAAACGCCTTCAAATCATCGCCATCCAAGGTGAAAAGTACGTTGAAGGGAGCAGCAAGTAAAGAATTTTAAGGATTACTTTATGTTGGAAAATGGGAGCAATGGATTGTAAGTTTCTCAGTCGTGATTTGGGCCGTATTGCCGCGACGTAAAAGAAAGGGGCTAAAAAGGCAGTCCTTCCTTTCGTCCGGCAACCGCCGGATTTTTTGTTTCCCGAAAGAATCGACAGAAGTACATGCAAAAACTGGAAACACGATTAAAAGAACAAATCCTGGTCCTGGATGGTGCCATGGGCACCATGATTCAATCCCATCGGCTGGAGGAGGAGGATTACCGGGGCGATTTGTTCCAAAAGCACCGTCATCCCCTGAAAGGGAATAACGATGTGCTGTCTCTTACCCAGCCGGAGATTATCGCCCGGATTCACCGGGCCTACCTGAAAGCCGGAGCGGACCTGATTGAAACCAATACTTTCAATGCCAATCGAATTTCCCAGAGCGACTATGGACTGGAGGAGACGATTTATGATTTGAATGTGGCCTCAGTCCGGATCGCCCGGGAAGTGGCGGAAGAATTCAATCGTAAGGATGCTTCCAAACCACGGTTTGTTTGCGGTTCACTGGGACCCACCAATCAGACCGCCTCCATGAGTGCCGATGTGAACAAACCGGGAGCCAGGAAAGTCAATTTTGATAAACTGGTCACGGTGTACCGGGAGCAGGTACGGGGACTCCTGGACGGGGGTGTAGATGTGCTGTTGGTAGAAACGGTCTTTGACACTTTAAACTGTAAAGCAGCCCTGTTCGCCATCCTGGAGGAAATGAAAAACCGGGATTCAGTACCGGTCATGGTGTCGGGCACGATCAGCGACGCCAGCGGGCGAATGCTCTCGGGTCAGACGGTGGAAGCGTTCTGGTACTCCATCCGCCATGCCCAACCCCTAATTGCCGGATTAAACTGCGCCCTGGGGGCAGAACAGATCCGTCCTCACCTGGATGCCCTGTCCACCGTCTGTGACGCCTATGTCTCAGTTTATCCCAATGCAGGGCTCCCCAATGAATTCGGAGAGTACGATGAAACGGTGGATCACATGACCGCCATAATCCGGGAATTTGCAGAGGTCGGGCTTATCAATCTGGTGGGCGGATGTTGTGGTACCACCCCTGATTACATTCAATCCTTTGCTGAAGCTGTGGCCGATTTGTCTCCCCGGAAAGTTCCAGAGCTGGACCGGTACACACGCCTGAGCGGGCTGGAACCGGTGGTCATCCGGCCTGACTCCAATTTTGTAAATATTGGGGAGCGAACCAATGTGACCGGTTCCGCAAAATTCCGGCGTCTCATTACAGAAGGAAACTATGAAGATGCACTGATGGTTGCCCGGGAACAGGTGGAAAACGGTGCCCAGATTATTGACGTCAATATGGATGAAGGACTCCTGGATTCGGAAGAGGCGATGGAGACCTTCCTGCGGCTGGTCGCTTCGGAACCGGAAATCGCCCGGATCCCCGTCATGATTGATTCCTCCAGATGGGAAGTGATTGTCCGTGGATTGAAGAACTTGCAGGGGAAGGGAATTGTAAACTCCATTTCCCTGAAAGAAGGTGAATCGGAATTTTTAAAACGGGCCCGGCTCATCCGTCAGTTTGGTGCAGCGGTGATTGTGATGGCGTTTGACGAAGAAGGTCAGGCGGATACGTATGAACGGAAAGTGGCCATCTGCACCCAGGCTTACCGCCTCCTTACGGAACAAGTAAATTTCCCGCCGGAGGATATTATTTTTGATCCTAACATTTTTACCGTGGCCACCGGAATCGAAGGGCACAATGAATATGCCCGCGCCTTTCTGGAAGCAACCCGGACAATTAAAGAAACCCTCCCGTGGGTTCACGTGAGCGGCGGTGTGAGCAACTTGTCCTTTTCCTTTCGGGGCAACCAGGCCATCCGCAAAGCCATGCACTCCTGTTTCCTTTATCATGCAATCCAGGCTGGAATGGACATGGGTATTGTTAATCCGGGACAGTTGGCAGTGTACGACGACCTAGATCCGGAGCTCCGTGAACGGATTGAGGATGTACTGTTCAACCGGCGGGAAGACGCTACAGAGCGGTTGGTAGAAATTTCCAGCCGGTTCAAAGGAAAGAGGTCCTCCCCGAAAAAGACAAAAGCATGGCGTAAAAAACCGGTGGAAGAACGACTCCTCTATGCCCTGGTAGAAGGAATTGTGGATTTTATTGAAGAGGATACAGAAGAAGCCCGGAAAAAATACGACCGTCCCATTGAGGTAATTGAGGGTCCTCTGATGGACGGCATGAACCGGGTTGGTGATTTGTTTGGTGCCGGAAAAATGTTTCTACCTCAGGTGGTAAAATCGGCCCGGGTAATGAAAAAAGCCGTATCCTGGCTGATTCCCTACATTCAGGAAGAGCGAACCAGCTTGGGTCTGGCGGAAAAATCCAATGGCCGGATTGTCTTGGCAACGGTAAAAGGGGATGTCCACGATATTGGCAAGAACATCGTCGGCGTTGTTCTGGGGTGCAATGGGTACGAGGTGGTGGATTTGGGAGTGATGGTCCCGGCGGATAAAATTCTCACGGCAATAAAGGAGAAACAGGCGGATATGGTAGGCTTATCCGGTCTCATTACCCCCAGTCTGGATGAAATGGTTCATGTGGCCAGCGAACTGGAGCGGGCCCGGTTGAAGCTGCCCTTGTTGATTGGCGGTGCCACCACCAGCAAGGTCCATACCGCCGTTAAGATTGTTGAACACTACTCCGGTGCCGCCATCCACGTAACCGACGCTTCCCGCTGTGTAGGAGTCGTCAGTCAGCTCATGGATACAGACCGGAAGACTGTATTCCTCAAGGAAGTCCAGGAGGAGTATCACCGAATCCGGATTCAGCGGGAAAAAAGAAAATCCGGGGATCAGCTTCTTTCTCTTCGGTCCGCCCGGGAACATCGGGTTAAGCTCGACTGGGAAACATATCAGCCTCCTCAACCCGTTTTAAAGGGGGTGAAAGTGTTCCGAAACTACCCTCTGAAGGAGTTGGTGCCCTTTATAGATTGGACGCCCTTTTTCCATGCCTGGGAGCTGAAAGGGAAGTATCCCCATATTCTTTCAAGCGCCAAATACGGGGGTGAAGCCAGGAATTTGTTCCACGATGCCCAGGTTTTGTTGGACCGGATTATTGAGGAAGGTCAATTGCGGGCCAGTGGTGTCTTGGCGCTTTATCCGGCCTATTCAAGGGGAGAGGACGTGCTGATTTACAAGGATGAGACGTATCAGGAGGTGGAGACCGTTTTCCACTTTCTCAGGCAGCAGGTCAAGAAAGACCGGAAAAAACCCCAGTACTGCCTGGCGGATTTTGTGGCACCGGTGGAATCGGGACTAAAGGACTGGATCGGAGCTTTCGCCGTAACTGCCGGTCATGGGTTGGAGGCGCTGGCTCGGGAATTTGAACAGGCCAACGATGATTATAATGCCATTATGGTGAAAGCGTTGGCGGACCGACTTGCCGAAGCTTTTGCCGAGCGGCTCCATCAGCGGGTCCGGAGGGAATTTTGGGGTTACGCGCCGGATGAAACTCTGGATACGGAAGGGCTGATCCGGGAAAAATATACAGGGATTCGACCGGCCCCGGGATACCCAGCCTGCCCCGATCATTCGGAAAAAGAAACGATCTGGAACCTACTGGAGGTGAAAGCCCGGACCGGCATTACGCTGACAGAAAGCGGGGCCATGATGCCAACGGCTTCGGTCTGTGGTTGGTACTTTTCCCACCCGCAGGCGGTTTATTTCGGAATTCGTAAAGTGGACCGGGATCAACTGGAGGATTATGCGAGGCGAAAGGGCCTTACACTGGCGGAGGCTGAAAAACTTCTGGCCAGTTATTTGGCTTATTAAAGGGGAATGGGGATAAGTTCCAGCGTGCCCTTTCCAGAAAATATACCTGAATACTGGGAAGCCAAATACCGGTCGGAACAGGATGGCTGGGATCTGGCAGGCGTTACGCCCGTGTTTGAAGCGCTGGCACAGGGGCTGACTCCCGGAGCGGTTTGTATTCCCGGCTGCGGCCGGGGGTACGACGCCGTCATGTTTGCAAAGCAGGGATTTCAAGTTACGGCGGTGGATTTCGCCGCCACGGCCATCCAGGCAGTAAAATCAATGGCCCGGAAGGAGCAGGTTCCTCTCACCGCTCTCCAGGAAGATTTGTTTGCTCTTCCGGAACATTTTACTGATACCTTTGAGTACTGGATCGAACAAGCCTGTTTCTGTGCGATTCATCCCCAACGGCGAAAAGAATACGAACAAGTGGTTCATAGTACCGTGAAACCGGGTGGCTGGCTAATCGGTTTGTGGTTCCCCCTGGATAAAACGCCGGAGGCCGGTGGACCACCCTGGGGTGTGTCACTGGATCAGGTGAAATCCATCTTCAAGGACCGGTGGCAGGTGGTGAAAGAGGAATATCCCCGCTTATCCATTCCCTCCAGGAAAGGAAGGGAAAAACTAATCATTTTCGAGAAATTATGATTACAAATTCAACCCTCACTTTTTTAAGGGGACTAAAACGGAATAATAACCGGGACTGGTTTCAGGCTCACCGGGAAGGATACGAAAGTGCCCGCCAGAATTTTTTGGACCTGGTGGCGATTCTTTTACACCGCATGGAGACGTTTGATGAAAGTCTTCTGGCCACCGAACCAGAGGAATGTGTGTTTCGAATTCACCGGGATTTGCGCTTTTCCAAGGATAAAACTCCCTACAAACCCTGGTTCGGAGCCAGCCTGAAGCCCGGAGGGCGTCGAGGAACCGGGGCCGGGTACTACATTCATGTTGCACCAGGGAATTCCTTCGCCGGTGGTGGTGTTTATCACCCCTCCCGGGAGGAGTTGGAACGAATCCGGGAACGGATTGCGGAAAAATCCGAAAGATGGGAATCGATTGTGACGAATCGGAAGTTTGTGGCTGCTTTCGGAGAAATAGGGGGAGAAAAATTAAAAACCGCTCCCCGGGGATACCCTAAAGATCATCCCCAGATCCGCTGGTTGAGGCATAAAGATTTTATTGTGGGGGAATCCCTATCCGACCCGCTGGTTCAATCACCGAAAGTTCTGGACCGCATTCTGGAGGATTACCGACGGATGGTTCCTTTCAAGGATTTCCTGAATGAGGCAATGGGGGTTGAGTTTTAAGCCGTGCCCCCTGCGAATAGTTTTTAATGCCGCCCTTTTACATTTTACCTCTCATGATTCGCCCATAATTTCAAGTCCATGAAACAGGAGTTGCAGACGGCGATGGACGCTGCCCGGCAGGCGGGTTCCATTATTTTGACCTATTACAAGGCGGACTATGAAATCCGTGATAAAAGTTACCATAATCCTGTGACCACTGCCGATCATGACGCCGATGCATTTTTGAAGCAGGCTCTGCTGGAGGCTTATCCCCAGTACGGGTGGCTTTCGGAAGAAACGGTGGATTCCCGCGAGCGGTTAAACCACGAGCGTGTCTGGGTAGTGGATCCCCTGGACGGTACCAAGGAATTCATTGAAGGGGTGCCTCATTTTGTGGTCAGTATTGCCCTGGTGGAGGCGGGATCCGCCGTCTTGGGAGTTCTGTACAATCCCATTACGGAAGAACTGTTCACGGCTTGGAAAGGGGAGGGAGCTTATTTAAATGGGAAGCAGATTCACTGTAGCGCCAAGGCGGACCCTGGAGAAATGGTCATTTTGAACAGTCGTTCTGAAACCAGGCGTGGACTGTGGGAGCCATTTCAGAATAAATTCAAGGAATTAAAACCCATTGGCAGTGTGGCTTACAAGCTTGGTTTGACGGCGGCGGGGCAAGCAGACATTTTTGCCTCCTTGCGGCCCAAGAATGAGTGGGACATCTGTGCCGGTCATTGCTTGGTGACGGAAGCAGGCGGGAAGATGATTGACCTGAGAGGGTATCCCATTCGTTTTAATCGGCGGGAGACCCTTATTCAGCCCGGTCTAATTGCCGGGGATCCGGGGGCAGTGGAAAAAACATTCGTAATTTTGAGAGAAGAGCAGGACAAAGAATGACAGCGATACCGAAAGACGCGATTCCCTGTCTGGACAAGGGATTTGTAAGACTGGTGGACGCCATGGGTGGGGATGACGCCATTGTCCAGGCTGCCCGGGTAAGTTACGGTAAGGGGACCCAGAAAGTTTCCCAGGACCGTGGTTTGGTCCGGTACTTGATGCGCCATAAACACACCACGCCCTTTGAAATGGTGGAATTCAAGTTTCACTGCAAAATGCCCATTTTTGTGGCGCGCCAGTGGGTCCGCCACCGAACCGCCAACATTAATGAATATTCCCTCCGGTATTCGGAGGCACGGGATGAATTCTATCTTCCCAATCCAGATCAGATCCAGTTTCAGAGTGCCCTGAATAAACAGGGACGTTCCGGTGAAGTTCCGGAAGCTCTGAAGCAGAAAGTATTGCAGTATTTCAAGGAGCATTCCAAGCGCAGCTATGATCTGTACCAGGAGTTAAATGAGGCCGGGATTGCCCGGGAACTGGCCCGTGCCCTATTACCGGTGAATCTCTATACCGAGTGGTACTGGAAAAATGATTTACACAACCTGCTCCATTTTATTCACTTAAGGGCTGACAGTCACGCCCAGTATGAAATCCGGGTCTACGCGGAGGCCATGGCAACCTTTGTCAAACAACGGGTACCCTTTGCCTGGGAAGCGTTTGAAGATTACGTAATCCACGGTTTAAGATTCTCCCGGATTGAACGGGAACTGCTTACCCAGCACCTCCCCGGGCGGATTGTGGAAGACATGCTGGAGGATCTGGCGTATCAGATCACTTTCAGCCTTCACCGGAATAAACCGCGCTTGCCGGAAGAATTGTACCCGCTGTACCGGAAGCAGGGGGGTCAAGATGAAGAGGAGACTTTCCAACTGAAGTGGGAGGCCGGGGATTTGATTGCGGGGAATGTGCGCGAATTGAGGGAGTTTAGAGACAAGTTAAACCAGCTGAAAACAACCGGTTAGTTCCCTGGAATCCGGTTCCGGGGAACGGATTGGGGGTAGTGCCTATGTCCAAGGAATTGAACAGCGGTCACCGGGACCGCCTAAGGCAGCGGTTCCTGAAATCGGGATTGGATGGGTTCCATGACTATGAAATTATTGAATTACTCCTGACGCTTGGAACCCCCCGAAAGGACTGTAAACCAACGGCAAAATTATTGTTAAAAACCTTCGGTTCCCTGAAGGAAGTCCTGGAAGCGGACCCGGGAGAACTGGAAAAGGTCAGGGGGGTGGGTCCGAAGAATATTTTTGGTCTGAAAATCGCCCAGGCGGTAGCCCGCCGCTACCTGGCAGACCGGGTTGTGCACCGGGACTTTATCCGCTCCTCCGCTGATGTTCTTGAATATCTGACCCACAGTCTGCGGGACCGGAACCGGGAGGTGTTCATGGTCATCTATTTGAATAATCAGAACCAGATCCTGAAAATGGAGGAGCTGTTTGAAGGAACCCTCACCTCCTCCGTAGTTTATCCCCGGGAGGTGGTAAAACAAGCTCTGGCCCACGATGCAGCCGCCCTGGTTTTTGTTCATAATCACCCCAGCGGAAACCCGGCTCCCAGTAAAGACGACCTAAAAATTACGGAAAAACTGAAACAGGCCGCCGGCGCCTTGGAAATGACGGTTTATGACCATATTATTATTGCCGGGAATGAACACTATTCCTTTGCTGAAAAAGGGTTAATCTAAAACCGGGGGATGACTACAGACTGTTCAGGACCGTCAGATTGATTTCGGCAATTTTCGGTTTCTGGAACTGCTGGACGGCTTCAATCAGGGCTTCAAAGGGGAAAATGGTCCACTCTTTTACCAGCCATCCGGCGGCGAGGCTGGAAAGGTTTTTCCGTACCAGTTTCCGGGCTTCTTCCGGAAATTCCAGGGGAATCTTCTTTGCGGGGGAATCGATGGCTTCCAACCCTTCGGCATAATAAATCACAGCATCGGGCTTTAAATTTTTCAGTAGGCAGGCAATTTTCGCCCGACCTTCGGGCGCCAGTAACACTACAATATCGGGCTGGATGACACCGGAATAGTGGATGGGTTTAGTACTGATGACCAATTCGGCGATGGAAAAACCGGTCTGGATGGTAATGGGGAAGTCGGCCCGGCGGGTGGTCCATAGTCCGGAGAGGGTAGCTCCGGTAGCCAGCATATTTCCGGCGGTAACCACTTTTTGCCCCGCCGCCCCTGCCAGAACAATCTGTAGGGGCTGTTTCAGTTGAGAGGTAAAGCGCGGTTTCACCGGCTTGCCCTGGAGCCGCTTTAATGTAGCGGCCTGTTTCCGCAGTTGGCGATATTGGGTCTGGAAACTGGGGTGGTCCGTTTCCTGGAGAACGCCCACTTCCAGATTCTGAGCCCGGATGAGGGCTTCCATTTCTTTCCGGCCAAAATCATTCCGAACCACGTAATAGGCGGTGCACAACTCCCAGATGTCCAGGAGGGCAAAACCATCGTGGCGCATGGCCCGGGTGATCAGGTCCGGCAACCCTTTATCAAAAGCGGTTGTGCGGGCGATGAAACCGCCCCCGTTGATCATGGCCGTACCGGCGATGTCCATGGGAGCGTCCATGCTTCCCAGGGGGGTGGTAGCGGTGACGCTGTTCAGGGGCGTGGAAACGGAATGTTGCCCGCCGGTCATGCCAAAATTAAAGTTGTTAAAGACCAGGACCGTTACATTGGTATTCATGCGGGCGGCGTTCAAAAGATGGTGACCGCCGATCCCGCAGCCTCCGTCGCCAATCAGAACGACCACGTGCAGATCCGGGTTCTGGGTTTTGATCCCCGAACCGTAGGTGATGGAACGACCGTGGAGTCCGTGGAACGCATGGGTAATAAAATATTTGTCCGAGAGTCCCACACAACCGATGTCGGTCACCAGCACCACTTCCGAAGGTTGGAGTCCCTGGTCCACCAGACTCTGGTTCAAGGCATTCAGGATTTTTCCGTGACTGCATCCGGGACAGAATTCATAGGGCAGGTTTTCAGCGGCGATGTAGGTTTTTGGGGCGGTATCAGGCACGGACAGCCTCCACAATTTCCTCCGGTGTGATTAACAGGCTGTCCACCCGGTTCACACCTTTAATTTCAATCTTTTCCGGTGCCAGTCGTTCGATTTCACGCCGGTATTGACCCTGGTTCAATTCCGGAATCACGATCCGTTTAACCTTCTTCAGGGCTTTCAAAATGGCCTTTTCCGGCAGGGGCCAAAGGGAATAAACCGTCAGGGCGGAAACGGGGTTTCCTGCCTTCCGCAGAGCAATCACGGCCGCTTCCATGGAACGGGCTGATATTCCGTAACTGAGAATCAGGGTTTCAGCCCCCAATTCAAAGTCCTCTTTTACCAGAGAAATTTCATCCACGTGTTGATCAATTTTCGCTTTCAGACGGGCATTGAGTTCGGTCAGAATTTCCGGGTCCTTGGTAATGAACCCTGCTTCTGTATGACTGGAGGCAGTATAATGCTGGATGGTCCCGTTTTTTGAGTAGGGAATCAGGGGTTTGCCGATCGGTTCCTCAGGAACTTCGGGCCAGTCAGGGGACTCCTGAAGTGCCCGGGCGGGGACGGTTTCGGTGGTCATGACCGTTTCCTTGTCCGTCGCCAGGAAAACGGGTACCCGGAAGCGCTGGGCCAACCGAAAAGCCCGACGGATTAAATGGTAACATTCCGGAATGGTGGTGGGGGAGAGAACAATCATGGGATAGCCGCCGGAGGTTCCCCAGCGCATAAACTGAATATCCCCCTGGGCGGAAGCAGTGGCGGCTCCGGTAGAGGGTCCCAGACGTTGGGCGATCACAATCACCAGGGGAATTTCCATCATGATGGCCACGCCCAGGTTTTCGGAATAGAGGGAGAGACCTGGTCCACTGGTGGCAGTGAATACTTTTGCCCCAGCAGTGGCTGCCCCGATACAATAGCCGATGGAGGCGATTTCATCCTCTCCCTGGATTCCTGTACCTCCCACCTTGGGCAATTCCCGAAGCATGTGGGCCAGAATGCCAGAAGCAGGTGTAATTGGATAACCAGCGAAGAAATTGCAGCCTTCATCCAGAGCACCCCGGGCAATAGCCGCGGCACCGTCCAGGAGATCGCGCACGTGTTCTTCTTTCTTCATCATATCTGAAACAAGGGGCGAAGGTAAAACGAAGGATCCATACAAGGATATTTAAAACTTCGCTTTAAAGCGTCGATGGATCTAAATAATATGAGTGCAAGAATATTTGTGGGTAAAATTTCATTAACCGGTTTAGGTTATTGTACTTTCCTTCCCCGCACAGCCACCACACCCCAGTTATCTTCCCCAACCATCACCACCTGATCCCCTTTTACAGCCATTCCTCTGACAGCAATATAACCGGGTATGTTGTATTCATAGATATCTTCCCCGTTATAATGAAAAATACCGGCATCACTGGCACCGATGTACAAATCATGGGCGTGGTTTCCCCGCATTCTTTGGAGAATCTTCCCCTGGAATTCTATCTCATGCAACTCAGCTTTGGGTGCAGAATCTACTGTGGTGCTGTAAATACCATAAGTGTTTGCCAATATCCAGGCTTCGCCTTTTTGAAACGTCTGCACCTGTTTTAGATTACCCGATAAATACGTATTGATTCCCGTATAAGGTGGGTCGAGTGTTTTCCCGGTTTCATATTTCAGAGTCCAATTCACACCATCATAGTGCAAAACTGTACTCTTTGCCTTTGACAGGCTCCAGCCTACCGCCCATACATCATCAGGACCGGTACCCCAGATATCGGTTAAAGGTAATTCCGTTGGTGTTGCCATCCGTTCAAAACTATTTCCATCCCAGTGGTTGATCTGGCCCCCATAGGATATAAAAAATACGTCATTAGGACCGCTGGCCCAGATAGCGTTGGTTTGAGGACCCATATTAACCCAGCCATTTTTATCCCAATAATCAGTCCAAGTTTTTCCATCCCA
>CAZNUM010000001.1:0-125553 GCA_964576315.1 uncultured bacterium | reverse complement strand
TGCCAATGTCCGCTTTCCGGGCGATGTCGGCGATTTTACCTTTTTCCAGGCCTTTCTCAGCAAAAACCTTGATCGCTGCCTGAACAATTTGCTGTTTTTTGTCCATCCTTTTGCATTACCCTGTAATATTGACTGACCGGTCGGTCGGAATTTAACCACCATCCATCCTGGAAATCAATTTCTACCTCTAGTCCCCTAAAATCCCCACTGCAGGTCTAGCGCCGGCAGCAAATGGGCCTGGACCCCGAATGGGTACTCCCCAGCAGAAAGTTTATACCCCACCAATACCCTTAATCGTTCATTTTTAGTCCAAATCAACACTCCTTTATGTTCAAGGATATACAACTCGTGGCCCCCAGGCATTAAAAATAAATCATAATCCAGTAAATAGGACCATTTCCCTTTCAAAGGACCCACCAGATCGCTTCCAAAACGAAATAACCATTTGTTGTAAAACACAGAAAAACGCGGGAAAATCAAAGGCAGGTCAATCGTGGTGCGCCGGTCCAGTCTTCCCCCCAGCAAAGCGAAGGTCACACTTCCTTTCACCGTGAGTAAAAGGCCATTTTTCAGCGGTCTGGAGGCAAGGATTGCATTGTGAATTGCCAGCATCTGGGGAATTTTAAATTCAGGTGAAATAAGAGCAAATTTGTCCGGGTCCCCCAGTTTCATTCCCAGGGGACTTTGCAGTTTCCTCATTAGCGGTGTGGGGTAAAGTAAGCTGTGCTGGTGTGCCAGAGCCCAGTTTTTATACTTCATCCATGATCGTTTCACAGACCAATACGGCATAAGGGCAGTGGAAAGTTTATAGCTTGATATTTCCAGCCTTCCCGAAACTCCGTAACGAAACGGCTGAAACACACCCACTTCCACCCGACCAGAGGGCAAAATATAGGCGGAACCGGCTGACCAGGGCTTACTTTGGGCCCATAACCCTGTGAACCCGAGTAACAGCAGTAGAAAAAGCCTATGTGATGTTGTTAATGGTCTTCCCATTATTGAACCACCCACTTTGTACTGACCGGTACGTGATCGGAAAGTGGCTTCGCCTCCTGATGGGTAATTCCAGTACCGGGGATCCAGGTTGAATTGGTCCACAGGTAATCCAGCTTCCGGTCTAACTGGCTGCGCTGCCCCGGGGAATGGGTAAAGTAAGCGGACTCATTACTGCCATAGGCCGCAAGTGGAACGGCTGGTGTATACGAATCATACAGGGGTTGCAACCACGTAATTTCGTTTTCAAACCAGCTACCTTCCCGATGGTACGGTTTCTTCCCCATCTGGTGATATATCTCTCCCGGGCATTGATCTTGCAGGCAGAAATCCGTTTGGGTGGCATTAGGGGGCAGTTCATTAAAATCTCCACCAGCCACAAAATTCCCACCCTGGTCCACAATTCCGTCCAGGATGGTTTTGAATGCTTCCAAATGTTTCTGTTTCGTATCGTCTGTCGCAAAAGCAGTGGCGTGAACATCCACGGCATACAAATTATCCACCCCGGGGAGACGCACGGACGCTTTTAAAACATTCCGCCGCAGATAAAAGTACTGAGTCAGACTGTTCTGATCTCCCCGCAGGGGTAACTGGTACCGTTCAGCATTGTCCAATTTCCATTTCGAAAGAATCGCATTCCCCACATTAATTCGCCCTAACCCATCCGCCAGAATGACCTGTGCTTCCCACATGGAGGCAAAGGCACCATAATTGAGTCCGGTGTGGTTTAAAAGCCATTGGACTTGGTCCACATATGCCGTCCGTTTTGATTCCACGTCTACTTCCTGGAGAAACAGGATATCGGGATCTTCCTGGATGATTTTTTCCGCAATTGCTTTCAGGTTCCCGATAACGGTACTCTTCTTTAAAATTACCAGATTCCCACAATCATCCCCGTACCAGGGGAGTCGGGCGGCTCCAAATCGGATGTTCCAGGTCATAACCTTGATCGTATCCTGAGCCTGATATTGAACCTTGCTCCGTGCCTCGTAAAGAACAGCATTTTCCGTATCCGAAAAAGTATTGACCAAAGGGTCACAGGCCAGGGCCGAAAATAAAATTACCGCTGAATAGAGGAGATAAATTATGAATCTACGGAACATGATTTTAGGGAAAGGAAATTCCAAGGAAATATAAGATCCACCTAGGAATATAGCTAACATTCCAGATTTTCGGGTAGACGGCAAATCCCGGTGGCCACGAGAACTACCGTATCTCGTTTAGAAATCCATCGTCTTTCGACCAACGTTTGGTAGGCCAGCCAGGCGACCCCCGTTTCCTCCGAGGCGCGGAGGCGGGATATTCGACTAAACCGCTGCGTAGCTTCCCAAATTTCATTTTCTTTTACAGCTACGGCAACCCCGCCACTGGACCTAAGTGTGTCTAAAATCCACATGCCTCCAAGTGGCGCCGGTACATTTAAGCCCAAAGCGATGGTATTATTGTGTTCCCATTGACTTGTTGCTTTCTTTTTTAGGTTGAACTCCTGAACCACCGGGGCGCACCCTTCCGATTGGGCCGCTACCATCCGCGGTAACTCGCCTTTAACCCATCCTAATGATTTTAATTCCTGGAAGGCTTTCCACATTCCGATTAGACCGGTCCCACCGCCAGTGGGGTAAACAACAACATCCGGAAATTTCCAGCCTAACTGCTCTGCGATCTCATATCCCAGGGTCTTTTTCCCTTCAATCCGGAACGGTTCTTTTAGGGTGGAAAGGTCAAACCAGTCCTGTTGCCGTAACTGTTTCATCTTGGCGGCCGCTTGAGCAATATTGTTTCCATGAAGATAGATTTTAGCACCATATTGTTCTGTCTGGATTAAAAACGCTTTGGGGATTGACTTCGGCAGGAAAACGTGGCATTCCACGCCTCCTTCGCGGGCATAAGCCGCCGCGGAGACGCCCGCATTCCCCGCCGAAGGAAGACATATTTGACGAATACCTTGGTACTTTGCCATGGTCAGCGCAAGGGACATACCCCGATCTTTAAAAGATCCGGTAGGATTCTGGGTTTCATCTTTAATAAAAAGAGGTCCCGGGGCAGTATGGATTTTTTCCAAAGGGGTCCATCCTTCCCCTTTAGTGATGCGCTCTTCAGGGGTCACATGTGGTAGCAGGGTACCATAACGCCACAAAGATTTTTCTAAGGTAATCGACCCCCGATCTACCCCCACTCTGTGATATTGAACTTCCAGGGGCTGTCCGCAACGGCGGCAGACTGTCAGAGGGTTATTCCCCGCCGTATCCGCTTCTAAAGCGCAGCGGGTACAGAAAAACCGCAGCCCAAGTTCATTACTACGATTAATGGCGAATCGTTCCAGGGATTACTATTGAGACATAATTTGTTTCAAAATGTCTTCATTATCCGGTAATAAGCCCGCCGGAACCAACCTGGGCGTCAGTGTTTTCAGGTCCGGATCGGAGGCAAAAACCCGCTTAAAAATGGGTAATGCCTCCTCTACGCGTCCCACGCTGGCCAGGGTTACGGCGGACCAATAGGGAAGTTCCACATTTTCAGGATAATAATGAGCCGCCTGACGGTATTCTTCCAGAGCCTTATCAATCGCTCCGATTTCCACATAATGATCTCCCCTATTAGCATGGTCATAAGCGCGATTAATCCGGATCAGGCGACGGAGTTCGGGGAGGGGATCAGGGTTATCCTCAACTCTTAAATCCAAAATAATATCTTTCCACGCTACACCCGTTGGGTTTCCGGCTGCAATCACCATGGCTGCCGATTGCCTCCCCCGAATGTCGCCTCCTTCTTTTTCAGCCGCTTCCAGCGCCACCATCATCCTTTCGGCTAGATCCCCCTTCGCCGCTTGGAACGCCTTCGCCATGGCGGTAGGCACCGTACTATTCGCCATCAAGTTAGCCTGAACGGAAAAGCCATCCCCGGTTATATGACTGGCGTACTGAATACATTTGCTACCGGTATGCGCTGCCACCTTCCCCTGAACATCAACCATCGCCACCTGACGTACAGCTTCTCCCTCATCTTCCGCAATCAATTTCTTTAACGCTTCTTCAGGAGACATTCCAGATTCCATTAGTTTTAATCCGTCCGGGCCATAATCCACTTTTACAAAGGATTGAGTCGCAACCGCTCCAACGCCCGCTTTGACCCAAGGGACTAAGAAGCCGACGGAAAACCAATGACTCTGAACTGCAACGCCCAGCTGACCTGTTTCTTGATCATAAGCAACAATTGAATAAGTTGCCACAGGCCGCTTGTGTGAAGGAAGTGACTGACTTATGGCAACGCTCCACAATAGAGCAATTAACAATTTCTTCATGGAATTTCTCCTCTTATTGAATGGTTGACCTTGATTCCTTCCGTCAGAATATACTAACCCTCGTTTCTTGTGGCATGAAATACCCTTCATCCTAAAAATTAACTTTTGTTACAGCTTAAGCATTCCCAACAGGGCTTAACGACAGGGAATACACAAAATGAAATATTATGTGTATGGTTGTTTTTCCATATTGTGAGGGATAACGAACTGTATTATTACACAAGGTGTTTAATAAGGTGAAGAATCGGTAGATTAACAAAACAAAATTAATCTAAAATCCTCTTAAGGGTTCAAAATCTCCTGTTTGCTTGTTTTTCTTCACATTGTCATAATCAAAACACCGTCCGTTCATCACCACATAGACGCCCGGTGCCATTGTTTGGACAAAAGCCAGGGCACTCCCCAGGTTAAAGAGGCCATCAGAACTTCCAAACTTGAAAGGAATCATGGCCCCGGTTAAAATGATGGTTTTGGGTAATTGGGCTCCCGCCAGTAGGTGTGCTGTCTTAACCATGGTATCCGTACCGTGTGTAATAATGATCTGGGTTTCCTTGGTATTCCTGCAGGCATCCAGGATTAATTGACGATCTTCTGCCGTCATATCCAGACTGTCAATCATCATTAGTGTTGAAATGTTCACCTCCAAGCGTGAGCGCCCAGAAGCAAGCATTTCCCTTAAATGTGTTTTTTTAAAGAACAGTTTTCCATGGATTTCATCATATTCTTTATCAAAGGTTCCACCGGTTATAAAAATTCTGATAGCCACGTTTATCTCAGGTCAATTCCAAAATTTTCTCCGGCGGTCTCCCCAGTACAGCCCGATTGCCCTTTACGGCAATCGGGCGTTCAATGAGTCGGGGATAACGGGTCATAGCCTGGATTAGGGCTTTTCCGTCTTCCAGTTTAAACTTCAAACCCAGGGATTTGAATTCAGGCTCGCGCCTACGAATAAATTGACTGGGGTGAAGCTGCATTTTTTCCGAAAGCTCCGTCAACTCCGCCTCTGTGAGGGGATTCCCCAGATAATTTATGGTTTCAAAATCAATTTTTTGGGATTCCAGAAGCAGCACGGCCTCTCGACTTTTCTTTCATCTAGGGTTATGATATACGGTTATTTTCATTTGACGCCCCTTAATAAATTACTTCAACCATCTCAACAAAGGATTTTCGGCGTAATTCGGGCACCGTTGCATCCCGTGCCGGCAAACCGACTGGAATTAACAAATAGGCCTTTTCATTAGGTGGACGCTTCAAAATGGATTCTAAAAATCCCATGGGGCTCGGAGTATGGGTTAGGGCCGCTAAACCGGCATAATGGAGGGCGGATAATAAGAATCCACAGGCGATACCCACCGATTCATTCACATAATAATTCTTATGTTTTTCATTTTCACCCAGCTCGTAAACTTGTTTAAATACGACGATTAAATAAGGTGCTGTCTCCAAAAAGGGTTTATGCCAGTCCGTTTCAAAAGGATTCAGGGCTTCCAGCCATTCTCTAGTTGCCCGATGGGCGTAGAACTCCCGCTCTTCCGCTTCAGCGGCCAGGCGAATCTTTTGTTTCAATTTCCGATCTTTGACAACGACAAATTTCCAAGGCTGTTTATTGGCTCCGGAGGGAGCTGTCGTGGCAACCTGAAGGATATTTTTTATGATCTCCAGGGGAACAGGCGCATCAGAGAAATAACGGATACTCCGCCGGGAAGCCATCCATTGTAAAAATTCCTGGGAGCGGGTAACCATCTCTCTGTCGGAGTACACCGCCGGTTGGTATAATTTTTGTGCCATAATTCCCTAACCCCTGTTTATCATTGATGAATAAATTTACACCACTTCGCTGTTACGGGTCGGAATGTTCCGGTGCCGTGAAGCCCAAGTTTACACCTGAATAAAAATACGAATTAAATATATTGATCACCGATTGCACCCACCGATTTGGTAGCAAATTCCATTTCATGAATCGTTTTAAACCCTAACAATTATGCGCCCGTTTGAAATCTTTCTTATTCTCGCCCTGCTGGCATCAATTGGTCTGGAACCTTTCAAAAAATACCGCCGAGCCTCCAGTTATTTCATCGTTCTGGGAATCATACTGTTCCTGGGACACCTCCTGTTTGAACACCTTCGCTGGCAGATGGTACCTACTTACATCGTCCTGGCGGTATTGACCTTTTTCCACTCCAAACATACCTTCCTCAAAATTTTCTCGACCCTGTTATTATTAGGTTTGGCTTCCCTCCTCATTTACTCTTTCCCTGTCATTAAACTCCCGACACCAACCGGTCCTTACGCAGTCGGAACCACAACTCAATACTGGGCGGATCCTTCACGAGAAGAGTGGTTCACCCCAGAGGACCCGTATGATATCCGCGAACTGGTAGTCCAGATCTGGTATCCCGCCCCCTCCAATTGGAAAGGATCGTGGGCACCCTACATTGATCATCTGAAGATTCGCACTGCTGCTATTGGTGATGCGGGTGGATTCCCCGGTTTTCTAGCCAGTTATCTGGAATTGACAAAAACCAATGCCCTGTTGGAAGCCCCCCCTCTGGCAGAAGCGGCCCCCTTTCCCCTGATTCTTATTTCTCATGGGATTACGGGGATGCGATCGCTTCATACTTCTATGGCTGAAAACCTGGCCAGTCATGGCTATGTGGTAGCTGCCCTGGATCACAGCTACGATGCCAACCTGACGGTATTCCCCGATGGGCACACGGCCGATTATCGTTCCGATTTAACTGCCCACCCTGACAGTGCCGCTATCCGCCACCGTCAGCTGGATACCCGGGTGAAAGACATACTTTTTCTCCTGGATCAATTCGGGAAGATCGAAGAGGGAGATGTGGGGCATCCGTTAACCGGTTATCTCGATTTAAATCATATTGGCGTTCTAGGTCATTCCTACGGAGGCTCCACCTGCATTCAGGCAGCAAAGATCGATTCAAACATCAGAGCTTGTCTGGCTCTGGACGGGTGGATAAATCCTCTGCCGGACAGTAGTGTTACGTCGGGAATTCGACAGCCCTTTTTATTCCTGGGACGCCCAGGCTGGGATCATTCCGATTACCCGTCTAATTACTCCTTTCTGGAAAACCTATTGAAGAGAGGTCAACCGGACCAGCAATGGATTACTGTTGAAGGCACCGAGCACCTTGATTTCACCGACGTCCCCCTCTTTTCTCCCCATATTTCCCGCCTTTTAGAGGTGGGCACCCGCGATCACCGGAAAGTTGTAGCCCTGGTAAACCAGATCGCGCTGGAATTTTTCGATCAATCCCTTCGGAGTGTCCCCAGCCCCATTCTTACGGGAAAACAGTCCGTCCCCAGAATAACATTTCATTAAGAAATAAGGGGAAACTATTGACGCTCGTAACGCCCCATCGTTTCCGCTTCTGCCAGAATATGTCCATCCATCGACCGTTCTAGTTCTTTCCAGGTTGCTTTAGGAGATAGTTCCAGTTTGGGGATATCAAGGAAATATACCCGGAAAAAGTAACGGTGTGCTCCGTGTCCCCTGGGCGGGCAGGGACCACCGTACCCTGCGACCCCCCAGCTGTTTCTTCCCTGGGTAAACGGAGATTGGGCGTCAGGGTCAACCCCCTCCTCCAGCCCTTTCCAGTCCGGCGGGATATTCCACACGATCCAATGAATCCAGTCTCCCATAGGAGCGTCCGGATCAATACATGAAACAGCAATGCTCAGCGTTTTGTCGGGGGGTTTATTCCATACCAGCGCCGGAGCACGATCCGATCCTTCGCAGGTATATTTCTTCGGAATCATAGCGCCTTCCGAAAAGGCGGGTGAAAAAAGTGTCGATTGATTCATGGCCGGTTTTCCTTTCTGCCCCAAACTGATCACATGAATTAACAAGAGGGGAATAATGAGTTTTAAACACCGCATTTACACTGAAAGGATACCTCAATTAGGCGTAAGTTTTCAAGCGATCATCTTATCGATTATCGGCATCACAAATTCAATAATCAAATTCTTATAACGGGGCAATTCCATGAAGCGCATCCTTTTATTTTCTCTTCTAACCGCCGGTTTTCTATTCAGCCAAAGCACATGGAACTGGAGCGGGAGGGTTCATCCCGAGTTAAAATGGAGCACGCTCAAAACAGAACATTTTAATATTCATTACCATCAGGGCCTGGATTCTATTGCCACACAAGGCGCTTCTCTGGCAGAGCAGGTGTACCCTACCCTCCTTAAACAGATGGATCTGGATTCCATTCCAACCATCGATATCATCTTTACCAGCGAAGATGAAATAATGAACGGGTTTGCCCTTTGGACCTACGCAACCTTTATCTGGGTGGACCAAAATGACGCGGCTATTTGGCTCGAAGACGAAAAATGGTTATTCCAGGTTCTGGCGCACGAGCTTCAGCATATTATTCTTTTCCACCGTATCCATACCTGGATGCCCCAGCCCTGGGCTTACTTGATGTCAGGAATGCCCGGATGGGTTGTCGAAGGACTGGCTGAGTATGAAACGGAGCGGTGGCGTCCCTACCGGGCGGACATTTCCCATAAAATGCACGTCCTGAAAAATAAACTCAATAAAATGGATCCCCACCATGAAGGTTTTTCAAAACTACTTTACTGGTCAGACCGCTTTGGTGACTCCACCATCGTTCAGACATTGCAATACAGAAACACTTTCAAATTATTGAATTTTAAAAAGGGCTTTAAAAAAGCTACGGGCATTTCCTTGAAGCAGTTCAACGAAGACTGGCGCCGGCATATGAACACTTATTACTACGGGTATCGATCCCAGAAAGAGGCTCTTGAGGAGGTAGGAAAGGTGGTTACCTTACCCATAAAAAAGCTTCGCGGATTCCGGTTTGCCCCCGACAGTTCCAAGATTGCCCTAATCGGACAGGAGGATAAAGATCAACTGGATTTATCCTTTCTGATTGCGGTCCGTGATACGTCCAAAGAAAAAAAACGTCAAAAGAAACTGGAACAGAAAAAACAACACAAATCGTTTTTAACCACTTTCCTTAAAATTAAGCAGGATACCACAAAGAAAAGTACCAAAGCCCTCAAACCTATCTGGAAAAAGGATTTGATCGATTTTGGACAATTCCACCCCAGTATTTCCTGGGCCCCCAACGGTAACAGGCTGGTCTACACCAAATATCACTTCGGCAAACATCAGTCCCTCATCTGGGATCTTCGAATTTATAATCTGGATAAGAAAAAAGGGGTTTGGCTAACCCATTCCCTCCGTGCCAGTTATCCGGATTGGTCCCCCTCGGGAGATGAAATTCTTTTTGTTGCTCACAGGAATAATGTTTCCAATCTGTTTACCATCAAGACCAATGGCGATTCATTGGTAGCCCTGACCCACTACACAAACGATACACAAATTGTGGATCCCGCCTGGTCTACCGACGGTAAAAAAATCGCATTTGCCATGGCGGGACCCGGGGGCAACATGGATCTATATCTTATGGATATTCCTACCCATGCTATTAAACGCCTTACCGATAATCCGGCAGTGGATTACCGGCCGGTTTGGAATCCGAACAGTCAGACTGTTACCTATACTTCCCACGCCGGTGGTACACCAAATCTTCATATGCTTGATGTTACCTCCGGGGCTCAACATCAGGTAACCGATGTGGGAGATGCTGTCTGGTCTGTGCAATGGGTTCCGCACGATACAATGATATTTGCCACTACCCTCGCAGATGTGGACACCGTCCGCGTTCTGGAAGTAGATCCTCACAAATCTATTTTGCCGAAACCACTTTCTTTCAATAAAACCTATACTGCCTGGAAAACGGCAGGGCCGACATACCCGCTGAACCACATTGATCCTAATAAGGAACCTGTAATTCTCAAAAGGGAACCCTATCGTTTTACCCACCATATTAAGCATATTACTTCCCTTATAATACCTTCATCAGAACCCTTCGGTTTCACCCAGTGGAGCGACACCATGGGTAGGAATATTATTAGTTTAGCAGGCTTTTTTAATCCAGCAGACCCGGGACGGTCGGGAGGACTTATTAACTACACCGATGCTCAACACGGACCCTTATGGGGAGTGGGTCTTTTTTACAATATTTATGGCTCCTACCGCCCGTACGATAAGAGTAAATACGGTTTATGGGACCAAAAAAATGGTGCCATTTTCTCCACCGTTCTGCCTTTCAACCGGGGGAACAACTTGTACGCCGATCATCAGGTTACACTTTTCGTAACTCTGTATGATCATCAACCGGTTGTGGCTGACAGTATTGATAGGAGTACAGGGTCCTGGATCGACCGCGACCCAGGTAATTATCAGCATCTCCCCATCCCTGAAAAGGGGAAGGAAGGTGTATTGTCCTTAAGTTATCAATGGACCGCCCGGCGCCCCCACAAGTGGAATTTGCTTCATCCTACCCAGGGTTACGGAATCTACGGGCGGTTTGACTACGCCAATGCGAATCTGTTCGGCGCCTTTAATTATCAGCGCATTACCACGGATGCCTTTATCAATATCCCGATCCAGAAAACCGCTCTGTACCTTCGTTTGAAAACCGTCAGCCAGTTTGGTTCACCACCGGCTCAGGATTACATTGGTTTTACGGAAGATTTCCCAATCTATCTGAACGCCCCACTGCCATCAATCTCCGATGCCCTTCCTGAAAACCATAATCCACGCGGGTGGAATGGTTATCGATTGGGGGATCGACTGGTATTCGGTTCGGTGGAGTACCGGCTTCCGCTGGTCCCTAAGGTTGTATCTACAGCACTGGTTTCGGATTTCGGAAACGCCTGGTATGCAGGAAAAAAACAACAAAAATGGGTAATCACCGCCGGAGCTGAAGTTCGACTGTCATTGCAAATTCTAACTCTCTCTTATGGCGCTGCCCAACCGGCTGCCGACTGGCAAAAAACCAAAACTCCCGAGCAGTATTTTCGCCTGGCTCTCATAAACCCGTTTTAATCGTAAAACAGACATGATTTTTGTTTATTAATTCATGCGATAATTCGTAACCTTCCAGGGCAATAATTTGTGATTCACAGGTTTATCCACATACCAAAGGCCAGCCAGCAACTTTCATCTTCGTGAGCCACACTCAGCCCAACGTCACCGCAATTGTAGGTGCCCAATGGGGCGATGAAGGCAAAGGAAAAATTACCGATTTCTTTGCTGACCGTTCCGACTACGTCGTTCGTTTTCACGGAGGAAATAATGCGGGCCATACGGTAATCGTTGGTAATGAAACCTATAAACTCCATTTGATTCCCTCTGGTGTTCTTTACTCCCACCCCGTCAGTATTATCGGCAATGGTGTTGTAATTGATCCTGCCGCCCTCCTGGAAGAAATCCGTTATCTGCGTCGCCGCAAGATCGAACCCAATCTAAAAATAAGTGACCGGGCACATGTGATTATGCCCTATCACATTGCCATGGATGAAGCTCTGACCAAACATCAGGGATCCTTAGCAGCCGGTAGTACAAAACGGGGCATTGCGCCGGTATACGCCGATAAAATGTATCGCCACGGAATACGAATCATTGATTTACTCGACCAGACCATTTTGCAAGAAAAACTGGATAAAGCCTATCGCTTCAACCAACAAATACTGACTCAAGTTTTAGGCTTTCCCCTGGAGCAGAGTCTGGATGAGATTCTTCACGCATATTTAGACTTCGGGCGGGAGCTAGAACCCTACATCGCTGATGTATCGTTAATCCTCTATGACGCCCTAAAGGATGGAAAATCCATTTTGTTTGAAGGGGCCCAGGGCACCAGCCTGGATGTGGACCACGGAGTTTATCCCCACACGACCAGCAGCAATACGGTGGCTGGAAATATTTCCGCTGGTTCAGGGGTTGGAATCCGGCATTTAGAACGTGTTATCGGCGTTGCGAAAGCATACGTTTCCCGGGTGGGAATCAGTCCTTTTCCAACCGAATTACCGGATTCATCAGCAATAAAACTACGGGACAGGGGACACGAGTACGGCACCACTACGGGTCGCCCCCGGCGCGTAGGCTGGCTGGATCTGGTCCAGCTTCGCCAGGCAGTGCGGGTCCACGGGCTCACTGAAATCGCTCTTACAAAACTGGACATCATGAGCGAATTCGATGAAATCCCCGTTTGTATATCTTACAAAGTGAACCATCGTGAAATCAAGGAAATGCCAGCCAGCCTATCTGCCTATCGTCAAGCACAACCGGTGTATAAAACCCTCCCGGGCTGGGGTCACTTAGATGAAAATCTGTATGAAAAAACTTTTTCTGATCTTCCACAGAATCTGCGTACCTATATCCATTTCATTGAAGAAATGGTCCAGTGTCCTGTTACCATCATTTCAGTAGGGCCCAAAAGGCATCAGACGCTCCTGAAATAAGTGTTCATACTCCTATTAAAAGCAATCTTTTGAGTTTTATCGGCACTTATGTCATCTTCCAACGAAACATTTGATTTCCGTTCTCTCACCAAAACGGAAATAAAGGTGCTTCTCGATAAACTGAAGATTCCACTTACGCCGGAGGAAGTGTTAAAAATCCAAGAGGAGTGGCTCGGGCGGAGCCCCACATTAGCGGAGCTGGTACTGTTTTCAATCGAGGGATCAGAACACTGCTCCTACAAAAGCAGCCGAAACCACCTGAAACGATTTGTTACCAAAGGTCCAAATGTGATTTTGGGAGCCAAGGAAGATGCGGGAATCGTCGCTGTGGCTACTGATAATCAAGGGGGTCGGTGGTGTATTGCCATCAGTCATGAGTCCCATAATCACCCCAGCCAGATCGTTCCTTATGAAGGGGCTGCCACAGGCGTGGGGGGGAACGTCCGCGATGTCTTGTGTATGGGTGCCCGGGTGGTGGCTGTCTCCGACTCCTTCCGTTTCGGGGATATTGAATCCCATCGAACCAAGTGGATCCACGAAGGTGTTGTAGCCGGAATTGCCGACTACGGGAATCCTCTTGGAATTCCTAATTTAGGCGGGGATGTTTATTACAACAGCGGTTATAATGACAACTGTCTGGTAACAGTCGTGACCCTTGGCATATTAAATGAACAGGATCTGATTCATTCCTCCGTACCGGCGGGGGGAGAAAACTACAATTTAATTCTGGTGGGAAAGCCAACAGATAACAGTGGTTTCGGTGGGGCTAGTTTTGCTTCACTGGAATTGGAGGAAGAACAAAAAGAACAAAACAAGGGAGCGGTTCAGGAACCCAACGCCTTCCTGGAAAGACACCTCTTAAAAGCCAGTTACGCTCTCATGGATATTCTTAAGGAGACGGGCTGGTTAAACCGGGTGGGATTCAAGGACCTCGGCGCCGGTGGTGTCGCCTGCGCCAGCGTGGAACTAGCTGAATCAGCCGGTTATGGCTGTGAAGTCTGGCTGGACCGGGTTCACAAGGGGATGGAAAACCTACACCCTTTCATTTATCTTTGTTCTGAAACCCAGGAACGGTTTATGTGGGTAGCCCCTGAAGAAATCACCGCTTTGATTGTCGACCACTATAACAAAACGTTTGACCTCCCCAGTGTGTCCCCGGGGGCAAAAGCTACCGTCATTGGGAAAATCCGTTCTGATGGTCAGTACATCGTTAAGTCCAATGGAGAAGAAATTGTCCATGCCCCCGCCAAGTATGTAACCCGCGGGTTTTCCTATGACCGCCCCACACGCCCCAGGAATCCGGTGAAGTCGGAACCGGAAATTCCGGAGCCGGAAAACTACAATCATGTGTTCCTACAGCTCCTCTCCCACGAAAACATTGCTTCCCGCGAACCTATATTTGAAACTTATGACAAACAGGTCCAAGGCCGTACGCTCCTGGAACCGGGGGAAGCGGATGCCGGGATTCTGACGCCGTTTAATTCCACGAAATATCCGGAGGAAATCCGCCACACCGGCGTTGCCATAGCTACAGACCACAATCCCCGCTATGGGAGGATTGATCCATATTGGTGCGGAGTAAATGCAGTGGTGGAATCCATGCGAAATGTGGTCTCCGTAGGTGCAACGCCCTGGGCAATTTCCGACTGTCTCTGCTTCGGCAACCCGGAAAAGGAACACCAAATGTGGGAGTTTGTACAGTCAGTTCGAGGGGTTGCCGACGCCTGCCAGATTCTGACACTAAAAGATTTTCCCGACGCGCCCACTCCCATTGTAGCGGGAAATGTCAGTTTCTATAATGAAACTAAAAACGGAGCAATACCCCCCAGTCCCATTATCTGCTGTATTGGTAAACTGACCGATGCCCGGAAAGCTATAACCATGAATTTCCAACGGGAGGGATCTTCTCTTTTACTGGTGGGTCCAAGGAAAGATGAGTGTGGCGGAAGTGTTTATTACGCCCTATCCCAACTCTTGGGTTCACAATTACCGAAACCCGATTTGAAAGAAACACGGCAACAAATATGGGCGGTGGAGGAATCCATTAATCGGAGGCTGGTTCTTTCCTGCCACGACATTTCTGATGGCGGATTGTCTGTAGCTCTGGCAGAAATGAGCTTTAAAAACGGAATCGGGTGTGAAGTGACCACTCACTCTTCACTTCGAACCGATAAACACCTGTTTTCAGAAACGGGCGGTTTTATAATGGAGGTTATGCCAGATAAAATACCAGATGTTAGACGTGTTTTTCATCGGTTCAGTACAGAGTTTGAAATCATAGGAAAGACTACCAATCACCAAGTTCTCAACATAAATGAAGTTATCCGGATCCCTATACGGAAAGCCAGGGAGGTGTGGAAAAATGGACTTCGAACGAAACTAATTTAGATTGAAGAATCCATGACCAAATCGGACTATAAATCAGCCGGCGTAAATATTGAAGCAGGCAATGAATCGGTGCGCCGGATTAAAAGGATGGTGCAAGAAACTTTTTCACCAGCGGTTCTGACGGGGCTGGGCAGTTTTGGCTCCCTATATGATCTCGGTTCTGATTTGAACCGGTACAAGCATCCTGTCCTTGTCCAAAGTATGGATGGGGTGGGGACCAAAATGATCCTTGCCCGGATGGTTGGGCGCTATGATTTCATCGGCGCTGATCTGGTCAGTGCCTGCGTCAACGATATCCTAACCCTGGGCGCCCGTCCTGTAACCTTTCTGGACTACATTGCCAATGATCAGCTTGTGCCTTCGGTCATCGAAGAAATTGTTGGGAGCATTGCTTTCGCCTGTAAAACCTGCCGTACATCGCTGGTGGGAGGCGAAACTGCAGAAATGCCTGATACCTATCTGCCAGGCGAACAGGATCTGGTGGGCGTTGTTACCGGACTGGTGGAACGCGATAGAATCATTACTGGCCAGTCCATTAAACCTGGCGATCTAGTGCTTGGACTTCCCTCCAGTGGACTTCACACCAATGGTTTTTCCCTGGCCAGGAAAATTTTATTCAAGGATAATCACTTTACCATTCATGATCAATTGCCGGAACTGAAAGCATCCCTGGGAGACGTTCTTTTAACGCCCCATATCAATTACGCAAATATCCTTTTACCTCTACTTGACAATAATACGAACATCGGAGGTGTTGCCCATATTACTGGTGGGGGACTCATTGAAAATATTCCTAGGGTCCTGCCCCCCGATTGTTCTGTGATTCTCAATCCTAATCATTGGCCCCTACCTCCGATTTTCAAAACACTCCAAACCTTGGGTCGTGTGGAGATGGAAGAAATGTATCGCGTATTTAACATGGGGATCGGGATGGTACTGATCGTAAACCCGAATGTGGAAAGAGATGTTTACTCTCAGCTGGAGGGAAGGATAGAAATCTACAACATCGGGCGGGTGGTTAAGGGACATGGTACAATTACTTTTGAATAACGATGCTTCATGAGTGAAATCAAAATTGCTGTTATCCAGTTCCCCGGATCCAATACGGAACGAGAAACCTGCCTAGCCCTGCAACGGTGCGGATTAGAACCTTATGAATTTTTCTGGAACAACCCGGCGGAAGAAATCTCATTGTTTGATGGTTTTATTCTTACCGGTGGGTTTTCCTATGAGGATCGGGTCCGGGCAGGCGTGTTGGCATCGTTAGACCCCATCATGAACCAGATCAAAACAGAGAGCCAGAAGGGGAAACCAATCCTGGGAATCTGCAACGGCGCCCAGATTCTGGTGGAATCAGGTTTAGTTCCAGGCTTAAGGCGCTATCAACTGGGCATGGCGCTTACGGAAAATAAACGCACCCAGAGCGGTCATGTGGTGGGAGTCGGGTACTACAACGTATGGGTCAATATTCAAAGTGCCGTCCCGCCGGAGGCCTGTGCTTTTACTAAGGAATTTAAAAAAGGCGACTGGATAAAAATCCCGGCAGCCCATGGAGAGGGGCGTTTCGTGGTACCGGAAGCATTACTCCGTTTGCTGATTAATAATGACCAGACTGTATTCCGTTATTGCGATGAAGATGGAAACATATTTCCTGAATTTCCAACCAATCCAAATGGTTCGGTTTATAACCTGGCAGCAGTGTCCAATCCTTCCGGTAATGTCATGGCTCTGATGCCCCACCCTGAACGTACTCCCGCCGGGGATGCTATTTTTATTTCCATGCGAAACTACATTCAAAAGAAAAAATCAATAAAACCTAAATCTCTCAACTACCACCCCCCCGAATATCAGATAATTCAATATGAACGGGACCCGGCCACTCTGGAGTGGGTAGTGCAACAGATTATCACTGATAATACTGCCGTATCTGTTAACAGTACGCTTGAGCACCTGGGTATTCCTGCCACCGTCCAGCGTTACATTCACTGGGAAATTGGAACCACCCGACACGATGTGGAATTTCTGGAAAAAGAATTAATAGACTCCGGTGAACTGGTGAATATCAATAAAGAATACGTTACACAGCAGGAAGCTGAAACCGAAAGCGCCTCGTTTTTGGTGCGCAATTCAGATGACATGATCGCACGGCGAAAACAGGAGCTTCTGACCCATACCTTCGGAATCAGTGGTATTACGTCAATCAAGCGGGGAGTGTTGTGGACTATCAAAACACACCAGCCTAATTTCGAACCCATAATTCAACAGGTTTTAGAGACTAAAATCCTGTTCAATCCTTTTTCCCAGGAGTGTTATGCCTATCACGGATTACAATGATTGCATTCGTTCGGCGCTGAACAATTGTTTAACGGAAATCAGTCTACCGGTAGGAAAGCAATTTTCAGGAAAGGTGCGGGAACGATTCGAATACGATGATTTGCTGATCCTGATTACAACCGATCGTCAGAGTGCATTTAACCGGGTACTGACCTCCGTCCCATTCAAGGGACAGGTATTGAACCTTACCAGTGCCTGGTGGTTTGAACAAACGGCTGACTTTGTCCCGAACCACCTTTTGTCGGTACCAGACCCCAATGTAACCGTTGCTAGAAAATGTACCATCTTCCCCGTTGAATTTGTTGTGCGCGGGTACATCACCGGCAGTACCAGCACCTCATTGTGGACCGTTTACCATGAGGGACACCGGGAATATTGTGGTAATAAGCTCCCGGAAGGCCTGGTAAAAAACCAGAAGCTGGAGAAACCAATCCTGACACCCACAACGAAAGAGGTTTATCACGACCGACCTGTGAGTCCGGAGAAAATTGTCGCCACCGGTTTAATGCGGCAGGAAGAATGGGACCTTTGCAGTCAAATGGCGCTAAGCCTGTTTGAATTCGGTCAGAAAAAATCTCAGGAGAACGGCTTGATCCTTGTGGATACCAAGTACGAAATGGGTTACGATTCCGAGGGGGAAATTAGGGTGGTGGATGAACTCCACACGCCGGATTCAAGCCGTTACTGGATGGTCGCTTCCTATCAGGAACGCTTTAAACAGGGTCTGGAGCCTGAAAGCATCGACAAAGAATTCCTTCGGCTCTGGTACATGGATCATTGCGACCCTTACAAAGACCGGAAATTGCCTCCCGCTCCGGAAGATCTGGTTGTTGAACTCTCTCGGCGCTATATCCAGCTTTTCGAGTCCATCACCGGAAAACCCTTTCCCTTTCCCGATACAAACGTCCACGTTGCAGAGCGAATCCGGAAGAATGTGGAATCATATTTTCAATCCGGGCAACACCACTAGCGTTCAAGTTGTTATTTGGATCTAATAGGAGAATCATAAAACAGTGAAAGCAGTCATTATCAGTGGATCAACAAGCGATTCCGATCATGTTCGAAAAATTACACAGGAACTGGAGCGTCTCCGTATCCCCTGGGAAGAACACGTAGCTTCTGCCCACAAGGAACCGAGAAAAGTGCTGGAAATACTGGCAACCTATGAAAAGGAACGTGCATTAGTTTTTATTACCGTTGCGGGACGCAGTAACGCCTTAAGCGGATTTGTGGCAGCCAATTGTTCTTTCCCGACCCTGGCCTGTCCCCCTTTTAAAGATAAACTGGATATGCTTTTAAATATCCAATCCTCCCTCCAGATGCCCAGTCAGACCCCTGTTCTGACGGTTCTGGATCCTAAAAATTGTGCTCTAGCAGTGAAGCGAATCTTTCACCTGGACGAGTAATAAGATCAAACGAGTGCCGAATCAATCCAACACGATCAATTGCCTTTCCCCACTGGACGGTCGATATGCTGAAAAATTAGCCTCCTTGTCCGGATTTTTCTCTGAAAAGGCTTTATTCCAATACCGAATCAAAATTGAAGTAGAATATTTAATTGCTCTCGCCGAAATCAGCGAACTTACTGGCCTGACTCCGTTTTTACCGGAAGAAAAGTCCAGTCTCCGTGACCTATACGAATCCTTTTCTGTAGAAGACGCCCTTGAAATCAAACAAATTGAAGCTGAAACACACCACGATGTAAAGGCGGTGGAATACTTTTTACAATCGCGGCTGAAATCAACCCTTTCTAAATCTGTACTGCCTTGGATCCACTTTGCCCTGACTTCCGAGGATATAAATAACCTGGCCTACGCTCTCATGTGGCAGGATGCACTCAAGGCAGTTTACCTCCCAAAACTGCACTTCCTGTTAAATCGCTTGAGACAATGGGCTCAAAACAATGCCGATGTGCCTCTTCTGGCCTTTACCCATGGTCAGCCGGCGACACCTACCACGTTCGGCAAAGAAATGAATGTTTTTTACCACCGGTTGAAGCGCCAATACAATGCTCTGAAAAACCACCGTTTAACCGGGAAACTGAACGGAGCCACCGGCACCTGGGCGGCCCACATCATTGCTTACCCTGATGTAGACTGGATTCAATTTTCCAAGGCGCTCATTGTCCGCCTCGGGTTGGAACCAATGTTTATCACCACTCAGGTAGAGCCAAACGATTCTGCCGCTGAAAGTTATCACATGCTAATGCGGGTCCACACCATTCTGATTGATTTTTGCCGGGACATCTGGTCTTACATCAGTAGGGGATTACTAGTACAGGAATCTAAAGCCAATGAAGTGGGATCTTCTACCATGCCCCATAAAGTGAATCCGATTCATTTTGAAAATGCAGAGGGAAACCTGCAGCTAGCCAACGCGCTCCTGAATGAACTGGCAACTACGCTGCCCATATCCCGGCTCCAGCGGGATCTGTCAGGCAGCACCGTGAAGCGCAATCAGGGAATTGCCATGGGATATGGGTTCCTGGCGCTGGAAAATCTATTAAATGGTCTTAAGCGAATCTCCGTGAATGGGCTCGCCATGGCGGAAGAACTTGATCAACACTGGGAGGTGCTGGCAGAAGCAGTGCAGACCATTCTCCGGAAACACGGACTGAGCAGTGCTTATGAAAGGCTCAAAGACTTCAGTCGTGGAGAAAAGATCACCAGAACCAATCTGGAAAAATTCATTGCAGACCTGGATATGCCGGAGGAGGAAAAACAACAACTGCTTTCCTTGACGCCGGCTGGTTACCTTGGCCTGGCTTCCCAACTCGCGAGGAGAACGTAACATGTGTGGTTTAGCCGGTATTTTCTCCAATAGTCCGGTGGCCGGTGAACTGTACGAATGTTTGATTCACCTTCAACATCGAGGCCAGGACGCAGCCGGTATCACTACCTATAGACAGCGAATGCACAAAGAAAAAGGCCTGGGTTTGGTACGGGACATCTTTACGGAAGAAAATATCGCTCTCCTGAAGGGCAATATTGGTATTGCCCACACCCGGTATCCGACCCACGGTGGTTTTGGTCACGGAGAAATCCAGCCCTTCTGGACCTCGGTGCCATACGGAATCGCCCTGGCTCATAACGGCAATCTGACCAATTACACCGAGTTGGCTGAAAATATTACCAACCGGGACAGTCGTTACCTGAATACAACCAGCGATACAGAAGTATTGCTTCACCTGTTTGCCGACTCCCTCCACACGTCCACGTCTCCTGAAACCAGTGAAGCATTTTTTGATCTTTTGTGTACTGCTGTCAGTTCAATCTTTAACCAGGTCCAGGGCGCTTATTCCGTTGTCAGCCTGATTATTGGGCGAGGGCTGGTTGTCTTCCGGGATCCTCATGGCATCCGCCCGCTGGTGAAGGGAGTGCGCTCCAATGGCCATGGAACAGTTGACTACATCTTTGCCTCCGAAAATACCATGTTCTATTCCTTAGGCTACACACCGGAAGGAAATGTTTTACCGGGAGAGTTGATTTATATTGACGAACAGGGCCAGTATTTCAGTAAACGGCTGAAAAAGGAGGCTTTCAATCCCTGTATTTTTGAATACGTCTATTTCGCCCGTCCGGATGCTACGCTGAACGACGTGAGTGTATACCGATCCCGGTTACGAATGGGGCAGAATCTGGCGAATAAATGGAAACAGAATTACCCCTACATTACACCAGATATTGTTATTCCGGCACCCAGTACGGCCAATACGGCTGCCCTTTCCCTGGCCCATGAATTGAATGTCCGTTACTCCGAAGGATTGTATAAGAATCCCTTTATCGGGAGGACCTTCATTATGCCGGGTCAGAAAATCCGTAAACAGTCCATTCATTACAAACTGGTACCACAGGAGTTCGAAATCCGGGACAAAAAAGTCATGATTGTGGATGACAGTATTGTCCGGGGGAACACCAGCCGTGAAATTGTGAGAATGATCCGGGATTTCGGAGCTGAGGAAGTCTATTTTGTGAGTGCCTGTCCACCCGTGACTTCTCCATGTTTCTACGGGGTGGATATGCCCACCCGGGAAGAACTGATTGCCGGCAAACAGGATGTGGAAGTGATTCGTCAGTATATCGGCGCAGATATTCTTCTGTACCAGGAAACAGACGACCTGGTGGAAGCAGTAACCCGGAAAGGGGACCACCATATTGACCGTCCTTGTATGGCCTGTCTGAATGGGGAGTATATTACCCGCGGCGTTACAGTCGATAAAATGCTGGAATTAGAACGGCTTCGTAAAGAGGATCGATCTGAATGAGGGTTTTGCTCATCGGTTCCGGGGCCCGGGAGCATGCCTTGGCCCGAGCCCTGAAAAAATCGCCCCACCTCACAGAATTACTGTGCTACGGTTCCAACTGGAACCCCGGTATCCGAAAAATTTGCTCTATTATGGCAGTAGCTTCCCTTACAGATGCTGCCGTTATTGGGGACTTTGCCCGCCGGCATTCCGTGGGCCTGGTCATCATCGGCCCAGAGGCGCCTTTGGAGGCGGGCGTAGTAGATCAGCTATGGAACTTCGAGATTCCCTGTTTCGGCCCCAAACAAACCCTTGCACAAGTGGAAACCAGTAAAGGGTTCGCACGCGATTTAATGAAAAAATACCACATTCCCGGGCTGCTGCTTTACAAACGGTTTGAAACGCTTTCCGGGGTCGAATCTTTCCTCGGTCAACTCGGAGATCAATACGTCGTCAAATTTGATGGACTCATGGGTGGAAAAGGGGTACGCGTTTCGGGAGATCATCTTCACTCCCACGCGGAAGCAATCCAATATTGTCAATCAATCGTTGATCGTGGCGGAACGTTCCTGATTGAAGAAAAGCTGGAGGGTGAAGAGTTTTCCCTTATGAGTCTCAGTGATGGAGAACACCTTTTGCATTTCCCCCCGGTTCAGGACCATAAACGGGCACTGGAAGGGGATCGGGGCCCCAACACGGGAGGAATGGGCTCCTACTCGATGGCTGACGGGCTGCTTCCATTCCTGCAGCCAGAGGATGTGGAAGCGGCTCAACAAATCAACCAGGATATTATTCAGGCTTTACGTCGAGAATGTGGCGCCAAATATGTTGGCGTACTTTATGGCGGCTTTATGGTAACGGCCGGAGAAGTCAAGCTTATCGAATATAACGCCCGGTTCGGCGACCCGGAAGCAATTAACGTTCTGGCGGTACTGGAAACTGACCTGCTGGAGTTGATTTCGGCAGCAATTGAAGGACACCTGGACCAACACCAGATTAAAGTTCAGCCCAAAGCTACCGTTTGCAAGTATGCCGTTCCGGAGGGCTATCCAGACAATCCGGTTAAGGGACAACCCATTGACGTGTCGCACGTTTTGAAACGGGAAAATCTGTATTATGCTTCCATTAATGCCGAGGAGGACGGTCGACTATTGGAGGCCGGTTCCCGGACCGTGGCTTATGTTGGAATAGCTGAAACCTTAAAAGAAGCGGAAGAAATCGCCGAAAGAGAAATTTCCGCTGTCAAGGGTCCGCTGTTTCACCGGAAAGACATTGGAACAGATGATCTGATTCAGAAGAGGGTGGAGCATATGAATTCCCTTAAAATGAAGCATGCTTGAGTTTACCCATCTACTATATACCAAAAACGTCGTTACCGGAATAATTATTTATTCCTCGATCTTGTATTTATGATATTATTATATATGATCTACAAATGGAATATTATATCATTTATATTGCCAATCAGAGTATCTCCTCTATGGCGGTTATCCTAATGTGGTCACCGGCTCCCCACTGGAAGAAAAGAAAGCGGTTTTAAAAGAATTGGCATTATCCTACGTAAAGAAGGACATCAAGGATGCTTCCCTTCGTTTCCCTGATATTTATCTAAACATATTAAAGATTATCTCCAAACAGAGCGGGAGATTATTCAATCCCAATACCATTGGCAAAACACTTAAAATCCAACGTAATACCGTTGAATTATATTTGTCTGTTATGGAGAAGTCTTTCCACATTGGATTGGTTAAACCGTTCTACCAAAGTGCGGCTACAGAATTGCGTAAAATGAAAAAGGTCTATTTTATGGGCCTGGGACTAAGAAATTGGTTTGCTAACAATTTTGATCCGATCCTGTTACGGGACGACCGGGGGGAGGTGTTGGAAAACTACATCCTACGCCTGTTGGCTGACACCTACGATATTGATTGGGATATTAAATATTGGCGTACGCAAAAAAGGCACGAGGTGGATTTTATCATTCAAAGAAGTCGGGCTGTGGAGGTGAAGTTCACGGAAAAATTATTCAAGCCCCATAAGTACAAATACTTCAGGAGCAAATATCCTGATATTCCTTTAGAGTTGTTGACCTATGACAACGTGCTCGAGTTCAATCCCACCGAGAGAAATAACTGGTGACTAAAACCGTCAAATTAGGTGTTCTTGGATCCACCAAGGGTACTGATTTGCAAGCCATCTTAGATGCGATTCAACGCGGAGAACTGGACGCGGAAGTGGCGGTGGTTATTTCCAACCGGAAAAAGGCTTACATTTTAGAGCGGGCTCAAAATAAACGGGTGCCCGCTCTCTTCATTTCCCACAAGGGAAAAGGGCGGGAGGAATTCGATCGGGAACTCACGGCGGTTTTAAGGCAATACGACGTGGACCTGATTTTGCTCATCGGCTTCATGCGCATTCTTTCGGGGGAGTTCTGCCGTGAATGGCAGGGGAAAATTCTCAATGTTCATCCATCCCTGTTACCCAAGTACGCCGGAGGAATGGATCTAAACGTCCATACGGAGGTTTTAAAGAATGGTGACCCCGAAACCGGTTGTACGATCCACTTTGTGACCGAAGAAGTGGACCACGGGCCAATCCTGATTCAGAAGCGGTGTGCCGTCGAAGCAGGGGATACAGCAGAAATCTTAAAACGAAAAGTTCAGGAGCTAGAGGGGGCAGCTTTCATCGAGGCAATTAAAATTTTAGCAGATGTCTAAAATCCCTGTTTTTATGGTCCTTAAAAGGCCTCTGCCGTTTTTCTACTGACCGGATGCTGTAGGGGAGGGGCGTTGTTGTCACGCGTCACATTAAACCGGGCTCGAAACCCTGTTACGTTGCACATCAATCATATTAAATTCTCACAATTAATGTGGACCCCCATTCGTCCATCTATTTTGAATCCGGCACTGTCACCGATAAATTGATATTTTGAGAAACCAACCACGATGCTTGTCAACCCTCCCTTAAATAAAAACTTAACCATAATTCGCCGGGCACTCATGTCCGTTTTCGATAAAACAGGTATTACAGACTTTGCCCAATCTTTACACGGTTTGGGAATTCAAGTCATCTCAACCGGTGGCACAGCCACAGCCTTAAAATCGGCTCAGATCCCTGTGACGGCAGTCTCTGATTTGACCGGATTCCCTGAAATTATGGACGGACGCGTAAAAACACTGCACCCGCTAATCGAGGGCGGGATCCTGGGGTTGCGGGAAAAGCACCAGGAAGATGCTAAAAACAACGGTATCCCGTGGATTGATTTAGTCGTTTGTAACCTTTATCCGTTTGTAGAAACCATCGCTCAAGACAATGTTGATCTGGCCAAGGCGCTCGAAAATATTGATATCGGGGGACCAACCATGATTCGTAGCGCCGCTAAAAATGCCGGATGGGTGGGCGTCATTGTGGATCCAGAAGATTACACTTTCATTCTGGACGAAATAAAACAACAGGGGGGCCTCACTTTTGAAACCCGCAGGAAAATGGCAGCGAAAGCCTTTGGATACACGGCCCGTTACGAGAGTCTGATTCACCAATACCTGCAAACCGAATCTTACCCGGACATACTAACTCACACGTTTGAAAAAGTATATAACCTCCGCTACGGTGAAAATCCTCACCAATCGGCCGCCGTCTACCGCCAAGCGGGCAATACATTTACAGGTCTGCTGAATAGTAACATTATCCAAGGCAAACAACTGTCCTACAACAACCTGATGGATGCGGACGCAGCCTGGGGCTGCCTTCAAGAGTTTGATGCAATCACCTGTGTGGTGGTGAAACACGCCAACCCCTGTGGCGTGGCTTCTGGTAAAACATTGCTGGAGGCATACCGGAATGCCTTCGAAGCGGATCGTCAGTCCGCTTTTGGGGGCATCATCGCCTTGAATCGACCCTGTTCCAAAACCGTAGCTAAAGAAATTGGGGGTGTTTTTGTCGAAGTGGTATTAGCGCCCTCTTTTGAACCAGGGGCATTAGAAATTCTGGCTAAGAAAAAAAATCTGCGATTAATCGAAATGGGGGATGTACAACCTGTAAAATCCGAATCGGTGCTGCGGCAGATTACAGGGGGTGTCCTTATTCAGGATAAAGACAATCAACCACTTACAAAAACGATGTTGAAAACCGTAACCCGTAAAGCCCCTTCCGATACCGATATTCAAGCGCTTCTGTTTGCCTGGAAAGTGCTAAAACATGTCAAATCCAATGGTATTGTAATTGCCAATGGGACCCAAACCGCAGGAATTGGTGCAGGTCAGCCCAGCCGGGTCGGCGCTGTCGAAATTGCCCTGAAGAAAGCGGTCCCCTATACAGAAGGTGCCGTCCTGGCCTCCGATGCTTTTTTCCCTTTCAGGGACAATATCGACCTCTTAGCGAATACAGGCATCCGGTCCATCATCCAACCGGGAGGATCCATCAGGGATAAAGATATTATTAAAGCCTGCGATGAATTAGGAATCGCCATGGTTTTCACGGGTATCCGGTGTTTTAAACATTAACTATTCTCGCCAATACATACCTATGCAGGTGTTAAAAAAACAATTCATTTGGCTCACAATTTGGGGCATTGCCTTTGCAGCGATTGAGGCAGCCGTAGTGGTATACCTGCGGAAGATTTATTTCCCGGGAAATTTTTCTTTTCCGCCTCTTCCAGTCGACAGAATCTTTGTGGGCGTAGAGGTCATGCGGGAACTGGCTACCTTAGTTATTATGTGGGCTGTAGCTGCGTTAATCCGGGACCGTTTTACGGAAAGACTGGCTGTATTCATGATCCTGTTTGGTCTCTGGGATATTTTCTACTACGGCTTTCTAAAAATCTTGATTCATTGGCCAGCAAATTTGGCTACCTGGGATGTTCTTTTTTTAATACCTGTCGTGTGGATCGGACCAGTGTGGGCACCAATGCTGGTCTCCATTTTTCTGATTGCAGCAGGTACCGGGGGACTATACTTTGCATCGAAAGGTTTTGATTTCCACCCCCCTTTCTGGCTCTGGCTCTGTGAACTCATTGCCATGGTTTTCATTGTCATTTCTTTCCTCATTCCCGGAAGCAGGGTAACCCAAAACATAGCGCCGGAACCCTATCCCTGGGAGCTGCTGGCGGGGGCGTTAATCTTTGGTTTAATTCTGTTTGGTTATTACCTGTATCAAATACAACAAAAACACTGAAGCAAGCCTCCTCAATGATATTTATTCCATGTCGTATCTGATTCTCTGGTATGGCCTGCTGCAGGCAGCTCACATTGTAGTTCTTTTAGTTGGAGGGTATCATTATATCCAGACGGGGTTTGTCGGTTTCCCTGCACCCGGGCCACCGGAAGGCTGGTCCACCCAAGCTGTTCCTTTTCTCATTGGAATGGCTTCTTTTGACTTGCTTATCGCCATCGCTTCCCTGGTTTTCGTATACCGTTTTTTTGTCAGGAAAGAACTGATTAAAAGGTTGGGCATTGTTGTGCTGACCAGCGCATCCGTATCTGCCTTGCTTTTCGGAATTGGAACCCTGCCTTCCGGTGCATGGAGGACACATCCAGCCACCTACTTTTCCATGACTGTCCTTTTTATTCCAGTATTCATTTTATGGTTTCTCACTATCAAAAAGAGTTGATATTCCTGTGGAGGAGCAGGGAACTTCCAATCCACCATTAAAACATCAAACCGGAGATAAGCTATGGAATTTCAGCAGTTTTACACCCCTTTGGCAGAAAGCTCGAAATTTATATTCTACCTTCTTCTGTTTGCATTCATTGCCGTTGGAATGCTTAAAAAACGCCAATCGAAAACAGGTTGGGCTAATTGGATCCATACCACCGTTTTTCTGAATTTTCTCGTGGGGGGCATTTATTCGGGTCTGCGAATGCTCAGCACGGACCCCACCACGGACATGTATGTTCGAAGAATCTTTGCCGGGGAAGCGTGGTTTTGTTTTGCCTGCGCCAGCTTTTATTTCCTCCTGCTTTATTTGTTCTCCGGTAGCAGGAGCAACACGCCCTCCTAAAGTACTTTTACCCTAAGTGTCCCGCGACTGAAGTTCATCTTTAAGTTCCGGCCGATCGGTAATTATTCCGTCCACCCCCTTCTTCAACAACCATGCCATGGCAGGGCGTGTATTAACCGTCCATGTATTGATGGGTAGTCTTTTGTCGCGGGCGAACTGTATTAATTCATCGGTGACCAGATCAGCCCTGGGGTGAAGACAGTCCGGACGAGCGATTCGCACAAAGTGGAAATGGGGTAATGTTTCAAAGATAAATCCGGTTAAAAGGGCGGGGTGAACCAGTTTTAGTATTGCCACAGAAAGGGGATTAAAACTGGAAAGAACCACCCGGTTCCCCAGACCTTTTCCCTGAACAATCTTGGCTGTTTTCAGGGCCGTTTTAAAATCCAGGATTTTCCTGGTCTTCAATTCAATGTTAATCCGGATAGAGTTAGGCAGTTTTTCCAGCACAGTTTCCAACAGGGGGAGTTCTTCTCTTTTCCCGGGCCATTTGCGGGCAGCATTGATTGTTCTGAGGTATCCATAGTCACGTTCGTAAATATACCCGGAGCCGTCCGTTTCCCGCTCCAGGTCATAATTGTGGGAACAGACCACAAATCCATCCCGAGTACAGACCACATCCATTTCAAGGGCGGGTACCTTTCTCTCTACGGCTGCCATGTAGGAGGGGAGGGTATTTTCAGGTGCCAGGGCCAACAATCCCCGATGAGCAAACCACAGGGGGCGGTATATATAGAAATGTTCTGTACTATTCGGCTTCCAGGAAAGCAGATATCCAAGGACAACTAAGGCTACAGCGGCCAGGATTACCACGAAAAGCGTCATTCACCGGGCAGCAGGGTCAGTCGATGGAATGTATCAGCGTTGCGAATAAAAGTTTCGTCGAAATGGGTCGTACGGTACTCCCCCCGGTAATACATTTCAGCCTGATCTTTGTAGTGGGGACTGTTTGGCAACCCGGACTGCCCGGTGGGAAGGATGAACTGGGTCTTGTCCAGATCGCTGAAATCAACAATTCTCCGCATGGAAGGGCCTACAATCTGATCATAATTTTTCAACAGGGCATATTCTCCCTTGTTAACGGTTCCATCTGATCCTCCCGTTTTATAGGGTCCCACGTTGAACCCAAACAATTGATTCAGAAATTTCCTATGGCCAAACATGTGGTAAAATGTCAGAGTGTGAACCTCCCCCCAGGCCCACGAACGTACATTTTTACCCACCCGTGTTTCAAGGTCATGGGCCGCATCCATCATCGAGCGATACAATACATCCTCTAGCGTTTCCGTTTCCGGGGTATTAATATCATCAAACCATTCCGATTCCCCTTGCCGGATCATGGCAAGCAAACTGCGTGTGGGTACCATGGGCTGAGCCACAAAGGCTGTCAGCGCTTCCGGCCCCACCGTCTCCAATTCATCACCGTATACGTTCTTCAGCAGATAATTATAAGCCACTTCAAAGAGCAGGGCGGCTCCCGATTGGGGGCTCTCAATAAAATCCCAGTTTTCAAGTAAATCGAACGCTTTCTTAAGAGTTCCGGTTTCGGTCCCTTTTCTTGCCCTGAGAAAATAGGGGGTAAGTTCCCGGGCCCGCGTAGCGAGTTGGTCCGACTGCATCTGTTTTACATCTTCTACGGAGAGTTTTCTTTTACTCTGGATCATTTCCCTAATCCGCTGGATACGGTTGGGAGGCGCCCATTGATTGGAAATATAGTAGGGGAAAGAATCGTCAATTGTTTTATTATTTGCCGTAGCAATAAAACCCTCCGGTGGATTAAAGAGGAATGGCATCTGGTCATAGGGCACAAAACCTTTCCAGTCGTAATCAGGGTCGGTGCCGGGGCGGGGCAACAGGCTGCCTCCATTTTTCCGAATGGGAACCCGGACAGCGGGTCTCCACCCAATATTTCCCTTCACATCGGCATAAATTATATTCTGCCCCGGGATCCAGAAATCGTCCAGGGCAGCGTTAAAATCATCCCAGTTTTTCATCCGAGCCAGATTTAACAACCCCGGTAACTCGCGCGTCACCCGGTGTCCAACCCAAGCCATTGTCACAACCTTATCCGAGGAGCGAAGGAGGGGATGAATATCACTAATGATTGGTCCATGATTGGTGAACCGGATCACAACGGTGGTATCTCCGCCTGATTTCAACGGAATCTTTTCCATCCGCGTCTGTATTTCTTCCCAGCGACCTCCATGTAAATAACGGTCCGGTGGGCCGGGCTGAACGGTTTCGACGAAAAAGTCAATGTCATCCATCATGACGTTTGTAAATCCCCAGGCACAAGAGTCGTTCTGACCAATGACGGGAATGGGTACACCGGTCAGACAAATGCCGCTCACATTGAATGAGCCACCTTTCAGGTGCATCTCAAACCACTTCGCCGGCTGGCTCAATCCCAAATGGGGATCGTTGGCTAAAATCGGCTTACCCGTAGTAGTGCGCGCTCCAGAAATAACCCAGTTATTGGATCCCATGACCGTTCCTTCCATTTTCATCAGGGACCGAATAGCGTTTTCCTGTTCAGCCATTGCCGGTAAAAGCATGCTTAAATCAGCCTTGGGTGGCACAATCGTGATCGTGTCCACATCCTGTGGAAAAAGCATATCCACTTTGCGGCGACCCAGTTTTTCCACCATGGCACCCATAACTATCTCCACTTTCCACGATTGTTGCAGTTCTTGTGCCATTAACCGAACATATCCCACCACGTCGGCCGGGGTCCACTTCACCGGTTCGACTCCCAGCAGTTTGAATTCCAACGGCGGGTCCGGCTTTACCTGCTCAATAGAATAATTAATCCCGGCACAGTACTGTTCCAGGAGCCAGTAGGTAGCAGAATCCAGTTCAGAGGCGATTTTCCTGGAGATGGCAGGAATCCCCCAGGTGCGCAAATAAATATCCCGGGATATCAGATCGTCCCCCAACAGTTTCGCCAGTTCCCCCCGGGTAGCAGAAGCAATCACCGACATCTGAAACAGGCGCTCCCGGGCTACTAAATACCCCGCTGCATAAAAGAGATCGTCTTCATTCCGGGCGAATACATGCGGCACACCATAATCATCTGTGTAAACCTCCACCGTATCTTTCAAGCCGGGCATCTTCAGGGTCCCTTCATAGTCAGGCAACGGTGAAAAGAAATACATCCGAACGGCAACCACTAATCCTACAATCCCCAGCAAGAGGCAGACCCAGAAATAGGTTGAAGTAAAAATAGAATTCCGACTAAACAACTTATTCACAATATTTTCCTGTTTTATTTCTGTGAAAATAGGGATGTCATCCCGACAATGGAAAGGATCATCTCCACGGAAAAACAGTAGTTAATTAGTTTACAGCTTTTCCGGGTTTTCTGTCGGAACCGTTCCTTAAATTTCAGCATTACATCCATTAGGTTTTTCCCCAATCCATGTCTTCAAAATTTAACCTGAAATCCTTTCCGCAGCCCCGGCAGCACGGTGCCTGGATAATGTTCCTGGTTCCCGCGCTCATGGCTGTGGGGCTGGATATACGTCAACAAGGGCTGGATCTCATACTAATCGTGGCTTTCGTTTTCATTTTTCTTTCCTACCAACCATTCCAGCGATTTCTGCGAAGACGGATTCAGAGAAATACGTTTGACCGGGAGTCACTCTTATGGAGCGGTCTTCTGGGGGGTACAGGTGTCTTATTGTCCACCGGAATGTTCATATGGTTTCAGCGGTGGTCCGCCTTCCTTTTTGGTATCATTATTGTCATTTTTCTATTCATTCACTTGATTTGGGCAATTCGAACCAGTACATTGGCGCTGCCGGTGGAATTGGTTGGGGTGGCTGGCCTTACGGCCTCAGGGCCCATGATCGTCCTTTTCAATACGGGAACATTGGACACTGTCGGGTGGACAATTTGGCTGGTAAACTTCCTCTACTTCGCTGGAAGCCTCTTTTTTGTAAAGCTTAAACTGCGGATTCAACCCAGTATGCCAGCGCCTTCTGTTCTGGAAAAAATCAAATGGGGCACGCCGCTCCTGGGCTATACCGCCTGCGTGTATTTTATCCTTTATTTGCTTATTCAATTCTATTCCTTTGAAAAACTTCTATTATTTGCCTTTCTCCCCTTTGCTCTCAAAGCAGTGATCGGTGTGTTTTCCTGGTACGATAAACAACTGGCAAAACCGAGCAGGACCGGATTTTACGAAATTTTCCACGCCGTTATTTTCATTGGAATTGCCTTAATAGCGCTCCGTCATTTATCCTAAACCGTGCCCGAGCTTCCGGAAGTTCAAACCGTCGTCCACTACCTGAAACCTTATTTATGTGGCCGAATCATCCGTTCGGTTGAAGCACTCAACCAGAATACCAAAGTATTTGTATCCCTGGATCGGGACATGACACCGGAGCGTGTCATTGGTCGTTCAATTAAAAGCGTCCATCGGCGGGGGAAATTCATTGTATTGAATCTGTACCAGGGATACATCAGTATTCACCTTCGAATGACCGGGCAATTGATGGCAAACGTTGGCAGGGAAGACAAGGCCCGTCATTTTACCGCTCGATTGATTTTCCAGAATGGGGGCGCTTTATATTTCAAGGATTACCGCAAATTTGGACGTATTTATTTTTCCAATGACCTGGACTGGTTAGAAAAGAAACTCGGCATTGAACCCCTTTCAACGGGATTCACATCAAAGTGGTTACAGGAGGCTTTTTCACGCTCTCGGCGGATGGTTAAACCGCTTTTACTGGATCAGAAATTCATCGCCGGTCTCGGAAATATTTACGTGGACGAAGCTCTATGGACGGCGAAAATACACCCCCGTTCCATTGCTAACTCGCTTGAGCCATATAAAGTGTCATCTTTGTGCCGGTCTATTCGCTCCATTCTCCGCCAGGCCATTAAATTAAATGGGACAACCATTATTAATTTTTCATTCGGAGGAGGCCAAACCGGCTCTTATACTAGGTATCTCCAGGTTTTTGGGAAACAGGATCAACCCTGTCCACGATGTAAAACCACTCTGAGAAAAATTCGTGTCAGCCAGCGGGGTACCCATATTTGTCCACGCTGCCAACCGCTTTGACCCCGAAATTCAACCGGCCTGATTGATTTCTTCGTTTTTATCCGAGCCGTTTTAAATTTCAGCCTCGTTATTCTTCGGTAGAATCAACCGGTGAGAAAGCGGAATTCTTTCTTATGGAAGGTGCGCCCGCATTACATCGGAAACAACCAACCGCATGGGTAGGTCTTTAATATGAATACAGCCAGACGCCTTTCTTCCAGGATTGGTTTATATACCGGACCCTTGCTGGCTCTTTTTTTAATTCTCTTTGCAGATCTGAGCCCGGGACACCCGGCCGTCACCAGAACCGCTGCCATTGCATTGTGGATGGCTACCTGGTGGATGACAGAAGCCCTTCCTCTGGCTGTTACCGCCCTGCTGCCGTTTGTGCTGTTCCCCCTCTTGGGTATTATGAACGGGAAACTGGTGGCGCCCCAGTATTTCAATCACATTATTTTTCTGTTCATCGGTGGCTTCATGGTTGCCCTAGCTATGGAACGCTGGAACCTGCATCGCCGCATTGCGCTAAGAACACTGATGGTCGTGGGTACACAGCCCAAAAATATTCTGTTGGGGTTCATGTTGACGACCGCTTTCCTTTCCATGTGGATTTCCAACACCGCTGCCACCATGATGATGGTGCCCATTGCTATGGCTGTCATTCAACAGTTGGAAGAGCTTTCGGATGGAGAATCCACCAGGAAGTACGCCATCGGTCTTTTTCTTGGAATCGCCTATGGGGCTACACTCGGTGGTATATCGACGCTGGTTGGAACGCCACCCAATCTGGTCTTCGCCAAAGTGTATGCTTCCACCTATCCCACCGCCCCCGAAATTTCATTTGCCTCATGGCTGGTATTTGCCCTGCCAATTACGGCTGTTTTTCTGGCTGTGGTTTGGCTCCTGCTGACACGGCTCTTTGTTCCCAGGGATCAAAACTTACCTGTTTCATCGGATATATTTAACAACCAGTATTATGCTCTGGGTCCAACGACCTACGAAGAAAAAGTGGTCTTGGCCGGCTTTAGCTCCCTAGTAATTCTATGGCTATTTCGCGCCGACATTCATCTGGGGGTGTTTACAATCCCCGGTTGGTCCGGCAGGTTTGGGCATCCGGAATATTTTAATGATGGAACAGCAGCTATTTTTATTTCCATTTTTCTCTTCCTGATCCCATCAAAAACCGGGGCCCGGGAACCTATCATGACCTGGAACACGGCAAAACAGTTGCCTTGGGACATTGTTCTATTGTTTGGCGGTGGTTTTGCTTTAGCCTTTGGCTTTAAAGAATCAGGCTTGTCTGAATGGTTGGGTGATCAGTTGGCGGTGTTAAAAGATTTATCTCCTCTCGCAATCGTGGCTGGCGTCTGTACACTCCTGATATTCCTCACAGAATTGACCTCCAATACAGCCACGGCTCAAATCTTTCTTCCCATCCTAGCAATTCTGGCAACAGAAGTACAACTAAATCCGGTTTTTCTTATGGTTCCAGGAACGCTAGCTTGCTCCCTGGCTTTTATGTTGCCGGTGGCAACACCCCCCAACGCCATTATTTTCGGCACAGGTCGGATAAAAATTGGGGCAATGGCAAAGGTTGGTTTGGTTTTAAATATGGTAGGGATCGTTCTCCTTACCCTGGCCATTTATTCTTTGGGGGCGGCTATCCTTGGAATCGACCTAACATCCTTTCCGTCCTGGGTAGAAATGTAAAAACTAATTTAAACCGATCGCCGTTCAGGCGTTGTGATTAATGTCACGATTCACGCGGTACTGGAATTGATAAATCCCTTTTTTCCCTGTTACTGCCTCTACCCGCTCCAGGTTTAACACCAGCTCCTGTTCCAGACCATCGAACAGGGGGATACCCTTTCCAAACACCAGGGGATGGATGGTTAAAAACAGGTGGGTCAAATGAGGAGCAAACCGTGCGTTGGTCCTTCCGCCACCGGCAATAAAACATTTCTCAGACTGGATTTGATCCAGAATTTGCAGCGGATCATCCTCCCGGTGAACCACAATTATCTCCCGACCGGCCAACTCTCTGTCCAGGGCGGTTTTTGTGTTGGACCCCATCACGACCGGCCACCCCATGGTTTGTTCCTTAAACAAAAACAGGTCCTGAGACCATTGAATAATTTCATGGTGATGACGGGCGATATAACCATCCACCGTAACGGCTGCAATCAGGATAATGTCCATGAACTACCGCTAACCGCGGGGATCATTGCCGGCGTTGTTGTTTTTCAGGGTTTTGTCCCTTATGGCTCCAGCGGTTGGCCCTTTTCATCCACGGAGCCGGCAGCCACGATGACAAGGTTGTCCAAGTCCACATACTTTTTTATGGCGTGATTTACCTGTTCCAGGTTTAAGCGGCTAATAATCTGCGGGTATTCATCGAGATAGGAGTTGGGTCGGCCCCGCTCTGCATTTGTCAAAATCTGACCAGCCAATCCCCGTGTTGTGGCTAGACGGACCTTATATGTTCCGGTGATAGTCGTTTTTTTGCTATCCAGCTCTTCTTTGGATACTCCTTCGCGGGCCCACTTTGTTAATTGTTCCAGAGTGGCTTCTTCCCCCTTTTGCAGCAGAGATGGAGCAAACGTGCCCCAAATGGCCCAGTATCCGTCATTTCCATTATCCACACCGCGAACAGAAGATCCAATACCGTAGGTCAATCCCTGCTCATCCCGAACGGTCTGCATAAGGCGGGCTGAGAAATTCCCACCCAAAATATAAAAACCCACCATCAGGGGATAATAGTCGGGGTGGTTTCGGTCAATTCCAATTGCCTGACCAATGTACATGTCCGTACTGGTTTTATCCTGAATGGTAACAAATTCTGTCTTCGGAGCTCGTGGTTTGGCGTGTTGTTTGGTTTCCCCCAGGCTGAGAGGAGACGGCTTCCAACCTTCAAAGTCCTTTTTCAACTCCGAGGTAAACACCCGTTCATCCACATCCCCCACAGCCACAACCGTCATGGATCCCAGACCATAAGTCGATTGATGATAGGCTTTTAAATCTTTAACTGTAATGTTACTAACAAATTCAATATCGGCATCAATTTCACGTCGGTAATTAGGGTGTCCCTCTGGATACAGATCCCTTAGGAATGCCCCGGTAGCACGGCTGCGGGTGTTTTCCTTGGAACGTTTTAAGTTCCCGATCATACGTTTTTTAACAACTTCCAGCTCTTTGGCGCCAAATGCCGGTTCCCGTAATTGTTCCGCCAACAAGCTCAGGACGAGCGGAACATCATTTTTCAGGCACCGGGCGTTGAATCGTACCCGGTATTGACCACTCGAAAACCTTAACTGTGCCCCCACCGATTCCAGCAGGTTGCTGATCTCATATTTGCTGTGTTTCTTGGTTCCTTCATCCAGCATCGCCGCCGTGAGGTCTGCGATCAAAGGATTAGCATCGGGACTAAACTCATCCCCTCCCAATAAACTTCCCGTAATGGTAACCACGTCCTCTACACCAGTCTTCATGGTAAGCAACCGAATCCCGGGTAGTGGGGTTTGTTCAACAATCTGTTTAGCAATCGAGAAATCATTTTTTGTCTTTGATGCCCTGTCACTATAGGCGGCTAACGGGCCCGGCGCTGCTGTTTCCGGATTATCAACCGAATAGGGATGGTGTCCTTTTGCGCCCGGCTGTTTGCCCCCCTTGGAACCGCTGTTGTCTTCCGGAATGAAATAGCCGGTAGTGCTTTGATCCTCCTGGAGATATTTCTGGGCCACCTTTTGAACATCTGCTGCTTTAACAGCTTTTATTTTTTCCACGTAGGTGGTGTAGTAGGTCCAATCGCCCATGGCAATGGCTTCATTCAAACCGCTAGCGATGGAGTAAGAGCCATCGCGGCTATAGGCCGCCTCCGCTTTTATCTGAGCAATCGCCCTGGAAACCTCTTCATCGGTAACACCTTTGGTTTTAATGCTTTCATATTCGTCCAGGATAATTTTTTCTACTTTTTGGGGATCGGTTCCCGGCGTTAAAAAAGCATAAGTAATGAAGAGACCATTGTCATGGAAGGGGAAATCCCACATGGAGAGATTAGTAGCTAGACCCTTGTCCACAATTTTCTTATTCAGCCGGCTGGATTTACCGCCTCCCAAAATTCTGGCCAGAACCTGAATGGCATAATAATCCTCGTTCAAACCCTCCGGTGTTTTATGGGCAATTCCGACAATGCCCGTTTGTCCGGTGCGCTTTACAACCAAGCGGCGGGGACCTTCCTGCTTCGGTTCAGCGGTATACATCTCTGGGATGGGTTTGGGGCTACGACGATACTGACCAAAGTACTTTTTCACCATCGCCAGCGCTCCCTTTTTATCAATATCTCCAATGATGGTAACCGTAGCATTGTTTGGCCAATAATAGGTATTATAAAACTGGCGTAATCGTTCCGTGGAGACATTTTCAATATCGGAGCGCCAGCCAATGGTGGAGTGGTGATAGGGGTGAGCCTGATACGCCGTGGCCCAGATATTTTTATCCAGCGCTTCGAAAGGGTCGTTTTCTCCCCGCTCAAACTCGTTTCTGACCACAGTCATCTCCGGCTGCCGATCGGAGTCCCGGAGGAATGCATTCCGCATCCGGTCCGATTCGATCTGCATAGCCCGTTCCAGATGTTCGCTCGGAAGTAGTTCAAAGTAATTGGTCCGGTCCATCCAGGTAGTAGCGTTAATCTGGGCCCCCACATTCTGGAGAACGGTCCAGATCGGTTTTCCGTTCTTTTTATTATATTTCCGCGACCCTTTGAACATCAAATGCTCCAGCAAATGGGTGGATCCAGTATAGCCGATCGCCTCATTTCTCGAACCCACGTGGTATGTGACCATAAAAGTCACTACCGGCGCCGAGTGGTCCTCCTTTAGCAAAACGGTTAAGTCGTTAGAAATCAGTCGATATTCTTCGATGCCACCTGATGATTTCACGTATTTGAACCCGGGGTATTTATTTCCTGCCATAGTCATTCCTATCAATAGTAAATAAGTAATAATCGCAATACTGGTCTTTTTTTTCATGGTGCTTTCCCCATTTGTTCACTGAAAAATTGCGATTAGAAAGTAACAGTTCTTGTATCTGACCTTCCAGTGTTTTCATCGATCAGATCGGGCGTGAAAGTGCCGGTTATCAACCGGCATCAGCTTTATTTAAACAACGGCTCGATTACCGGATACCAGCCAGTTCCTGGAGCAGGTGCCAGTTTTTTAAACGATCCTCCTGGGATTTGTAAAGGGTTTCATCAGGGTTCCCGTCCTTATTGAAATGTTTGGCAAACCGACCTTCCGTTTTGGCAAAGTAGATGAAATCAATTTGTTCACCTGTTTTGGGGTTCTGGTACCAGTCTTTGTTCTTCGCCGGGTTTCCCTGTAGAGACAAACGTTCTGACATCCGCTCTCCTTTGGTCGGGTCATAAATGAAAATTGGAAAAGTTCGGCTGTCAGCAGCCAGTTTAGCCTGCTGGGCGGCTAAATCATCGGCCACACCATGTTCCGGTTGACAAGTGGTATACACATTAATGACGGCCGGACCCGGGTATTCATTCGCAGCAATGATCGCCTTGTAGAAATGATTCACGTGAGCCGCGGTGGTTTGTGCCACAAAAACTTCCGGGTGCATCATGGAAAGGTTGGCAATCTCTTTTCTTCGCTCTGTTTTCCCAAAAACAGCATTTCCGATCATCGACATTTTGGCATCCTGACCAACAAAGGAGGCTGTGGATGTTTGCCCGCCGGTGTTGGAATAGACCTGGGTGTCCAAAATCAGAACATTCACATCCAGCCCGGAGGCCAGCAGGCGCGACAAGGATTGAAACCCAATGTCCAGCATGGCTCCATCACCACCAATAGCCCACAATTTCTTGGAGTGCCATCCCAACTGATTCCAGCGGATACGGATGCCCATGGCGTCGGCAGCTACATTCTCAAACAGGGAATTAGTCCAGGGGACCAGAAAAGGATTATAGGGATAGGTGGATCCGTAAACCGTGTTGCAGCCGGTAGCTGCGACCAGTCCTATGCTTTCGGCGCCGTAGACAAATCCCGTGGCAGCCAGCATCATCCTCAGGGCGCTGCCTTCACCGCACCCCATGCAGGAACCGGCACCGCCGGTGTAGAGGAGGGAGTCCTCCGCCAGCATCATGTCCACCAGTACACGATCGTTTATATATTCCTTCGGGGTTGGCCCTACTTCCTTAAAAAAGTCAAATGCTTTCTGATAGCGCGGAATCGTATCGTCCACCTTTGTGATCATTTTCAGGGCATTGTGATCTCCGCAAGCTTCCACACATTCGGCACAACCTTTACACTTTGTTGGATCAATAAAAATTCCAAAAAGAGCGGGTTCTTTTCCCTGCTTCGCCGGTACCTTACTAAACTTATTGGTTTCAGCCCATTGTTTGGATATCCACCCTTTCAATTCCCCTGATTCCAGCTTATCCAGGTGGGCTTTTAATTCCGACTCTGGTATGGCTTTTCCCAAAATCGCCGTATCGGGACATTCAGTAACACATTCCATACAGGCAACACAGTTCTCAGTAATAAATTCAGGAATTTCCGGTGCAATGTAACTGAAATCGCGTAATGCTCCTGTCCCGGCTGGAATCAGGCTTCGGGCGGTGGTCAAATCTGCCGGAAGCCCTTCTTCCGCTGTCCCGTCGTTGTAAGCACCCACAACCCGCTCGTTAAAATCAGCAACATCCAGGATGTCCCAGGCTGTAGGTTTGTTCATTTCCGAAAATTTTTCCTCATTCATGCTGTTGCCTCATTTTTTAACTTTATCGGGGTTGCCTGTTTGGCCTTAACGGCTTCAAGCGGGACTTCAAACACCTCCGTATATCCCCGGCGCACCGCGTTTAAATTATCCTGAACGACTTGCTCTCCCCGTTTTCCAAAATACTTCCGCAGAGAGCGTTCTACACCTTCCAAAAGTTGAGAATCGGTAACCCCTGATTCACGGATAAAGGGAGTGATTTTTAGAAAAATCCCCAGCAGCACAATGCCCTGCATTCTCTGGACTAGGTCTGCCCGGCTTGAGACTTCTTTGGCAATTTTAACCGTGTCCAAGGCGTATATCCGAATATCCTTGTCGCGAATGTCCTTCTGTGCCCACCGGGGAATATTATGCCAGATGTCTTTCGGTTTTGTCTTCGGTGTCTGAATAAAAATCATGCCTCCATTTTGAAGCCCCTTCAAGGGGTTTGCCAGGTTAAAAGCATTTACATCATTCAGGGGAACGAAATCCACAAACTCCAGTTCGTTATGGGTTCTGACCTTTTGGGGACTGACGGTAAGGTAGTACGTGGTGGGAAGCCCTTTCTTTTCTGAACCATATTTGGGGTAGGCTTGAACATACATATCAAACAGGTCTTCCACGATGGTGGCAATAATTTTATTGGTGGTGACGCTTCCATAACCGCCCACTGAATGGCCCCGCATAGAAAATGTCCCCGTCGGACGAATGTCAGGATTTTTCGTTGGTTTCAAAGACAGTTCATGGTCAATTCCAAGACTGAAAAACTTTTTTCCGTTTTCCATCATATTATCCACCACGGCGATGATATCAGCCGGTCGCACGTCACGCGACCCCAACCCTGCCGTACCGGAGAAAATCTTGGGGAAGGATACAGATCCGTTTTTACCTGCGGCAAAATCTGTAAAAGCAGCTTTAATCTCCAGCGTAAGAGGGTTGCTCCCCGCCAGGGGGTTATCCATCCGCTCCAACACAGAAAACCCTTTTACCTTTTTAAGCGCTTCCACAACCTGCTTTCCAGGGAAGGGTCTGAAAGATGTGACATGAACCACCCCAACCTTGATTCCTTCTGTTTCCCTCAAGTAATCCGCTACAGCTTCTGCCGTTTCAATCATACTGCCCATACCCACAACAGCCCACTCCGCATCTTCCATTTTATATGTATCCACCAGGTTGTAACGACGACCAGTAAGTTCAAAATACGTATCCATAGCGTTTTGGAGATGAATTTCAACCTGGTCGGTATAAAACCGCTGGGCAATTTTACCCTTCATATAGGAGTCCTGGTTCTGAACAACGCCGGTCATAACCGGATGATAGGGATCCATAAAATTCACAAGTTTTTCCTGGGGTGCTGAGACAAACTCCGCCATTAAATCGGGTTCGGGTAACTGAACGTTTTCAATGGTGTGAGTGGTCAAAAAACCATCCATAATATTAAGGAATGGTGTATGAGAGTCTTCCGCTGCCCGGCGGGCAATCAGGGCTAGGTCCCCGGTCTCCTGGGCGTTTCTTGCAAACAACATTCCCCAGCCGCAATCGGAAACAGCCATAACGTCATCATGACCCGCGTGCACATTCAGGGATTGAGATGTGAGCGCCCGGGCGCCGATATGAAACACAACCGGCAAGCGCTTCCCTGATATGGTGTATAAAACTTCTTTCATCAGGACTAAACCCTGCCCGGAGGTAAAATTGGTGACACGGCCGCCAGCGAGAGCAAACCCCTCGCAGGTGGTGGCAGAACTGTGTTCCGATTCCAGCTCCAGAAAGGCCAGACGCTCATTCCAAATATTTTTTCCACCGTTGGACACCACCGACTGGTACCCGGAGCCCATGGTTGTGGAGGATGTGATCGGATAGGCGCACGCCCCCTGGGAAATGTGGGTTTCTACCCATACAATGATCCCGGCCCCATCAGAGGTTGCCCGGAGCCCGGGGTATTTAACAGATTGCTTTTCCATACTTTTTCCTAAAATAATTGACCCTGAATTTACCAATAAAAAAGGCTTACTAAATACAAAACTGCTTTAGATAAAATAACTACCGCTTACAAAAACAACGCTTAAATTTGTCAACGGATAACGGAATCAAAACTAATGATTAACCGGGGTGATTTATTATGAAGACAACCTATACACTTAAAGATAAAACCTCTGTCATTGTTCGTGACTTATCCCCCGATGACGTGGAAGCCTCTCTCCAGTTTTTTCTATCCATTCCCGAAAATGAGCGCCGATATTTGCGGAGCGATGTTACCAGTAAACAACATATTGAAGAGCGAATCCAACAAGCGTTAAGCGGAAAAATTGTCCGACGGGTGGTAGAGCTTGACGGTAAAATCATTGCAGACGGATCGCTTGAAATTTTAACGGAGGAGTGGCGCGGTGGAACGGGACATCTTCGCCTAGTTATTGGGAAAGATTACCGGAACCTGGGGGTGGGTCACCTCTTGGCTTGGGATTTATATCATGTCGCCAATGACAATAAATTAAACCGGATTGTGACAAAACTAATGCGCCCCCAGGTAAACACCATTGCTCTATTTGAAGAATTAGGCTTCAAGGTGGGGGGTCTCATTCCTGATTATCTGGTGGATCGAATGGGTGAAACTCAGGACATGGTTATCCTGGTTTGTCCCCTTGAAACCTTGAGAAAAGCGCACGCTTTTATCGGGGAGTGGGTGGACGCAAGCCACACCTCCATTGGCGCAGGTGAAATTTAAATAGCCTCAAACGACAATCTTTTTCCAATCCCCCCGGCTGACTTTCCAGGTCATTACGCCAGCAAAGAGGATCACCTCAACTCCAAACGCCACCCACGGCCCCAGAAATCCGTATCCGAGTACCACACCTGTCAGGTAACTCACAGGCAGAAGAAAGCCCCACACAACGACCGTCTCCACAACAGCCGGAAATGTCGTGTTACCGGCACCTGAAAGGGCAAACCACAGGGTGAGACCAATGGCATCTACAAACTGAATTAGTCCTGCCAGGCGAAGGGCTATTGCCCCATGACGGATGACACCCGCATCCTCGGCAAACACGGTTAAAATCAAATGGGGCATTGCGAGGAAAACCAGCCCCACAGACCCCATAAACCACAATGAAAGACGAACGGCTTCAATAATACTTTCTTCTGCCTGGTCCGGTTTTCTTTCTCCCAGGTATTTCCCTACCATGGTGGCACAGGCTTGACCAATACCGATACCGGGCATAAATGAAGCCTGAAGGATTGTAAAGACCACCTCCGTGGCTGCCAGGGCAGTAATGCTGATTAAACCGGCAATCTTAAAGAACATGGCATAGCCAGCGGTGACAATCACTTCCTGTACACCCTGTGGCAGGGCCAGTTGTAATTGTCGTTTCATCATGGCAGAATCCACAGTGAAATGAAACACACCGAACTTTCGCCTAAACTCCGACCCAAGCAGATAGAAAAAATAATGCGACATCAACCAGCCGGAAGCAATTAATGTTGCCAGAGCCGCTCCCTCAACGCCCATAGCCGGAAACTCCATCCAGCCCCACAGCCAACCCAGCCAAGAAATGTTGAACTTCATCAAAATTTCATGAAGTCCTGTCGATCCATAGATCAGACCTGCATTCAAATAAACATTCAGTAGATTAGCTGAGACGGACACTTTCATATGAATGCGTGTTCGTTCGACTCCCGTAAAGAATCCCTGAAACACAAACCCAACCGATGAGAAAAAAATTGAAATAAATGCTATTGATGTGTAGGAAATACACAGTGGTGTCACAACCGGATCATTAATAAAGAAAGGAACAAAGCGATCGGAAAACCAGAATCCCAATAATGTAATGGGCGCCATGATCCCTATCGCCAACAGGTGGGCGTTGTGCATGGCGGTTCCACATTGTCGAAACTTTTTCTGCCCTAGCCGCCGTGATGAAACGGTCTGGGTTGCTGTTCGGAGCCCGATCGCCATCGTTAAAAACATCCAGACCAGCATTGACCCCATTCCCGTGGCAGCCAAAGCCTCCCGTCCCAAATGGCCCACCATCGCCACATCGGCCATATTCATCACGGTTCGACTGAGATTACTGACAATAACGGGAATGCCCAGAACCAATATCTGTCTGGAGATGCGTCTGTTTACCGGGCGATACAGATTCTTTATCCCGAACACAGTCCCACCCGTTGCTCACCACCGATTTTACAAGATTGCCCGGACGTCACCGCCGCTTCAATATTTTATTTTCTTATATTCATTCATGGAAAAAGACTTATTTATTATTCAAGCAGAGGTGGAAGATTCACTTAATAATCGCGCCCCTGTTTTAGCCTTGGAATCTACAATCATTGCCCACGGGATGCCGTACCCGGAAAACCTCTCGTTGGCTGAACGGATGTTACAAACAGTACGGGAAAATGGAGTAACGCCGGCAATGGCGGCCATCCTGGATGGAAAAGCACGTCTGGGGCTCAATCAACATGAGCTGGAACGGATCGCACAGGGGAGCGACGTGGAAAAAATATCCCGGCGGGACATTAGTTATGCACTGGCGTTTAAAAAAACCGGCGCCACCACTGTTTCAGCGACCATGTATCTGAGCCACCGGCTCGATATTCCCGTTTTCGCCACGGGTGGAATTGGTGGAGTGCACCGGAACGCATCTCAGACGTTGGATATTTCACAGGATTTAATCGCTTTAAGCCAGATTCCCCAGGTTGTGGTTTCTGCCGGGGCCAAAGCCATTCTGGACCTGCCCAAAACATTGGAACTTCTGGAAATGTATGGGGTCCCTGTTGTGGGTTACGGCGTTCGTTTCTTTCCTGCTTTCTTCTCCCGCTCTTCTCAATTAAAACTACAGTACACGGTAAACACACCGGAAGAAATTTCCCATTGGTTCATTCAACACCGAAAATTGGATCTAAAGAGTGCCCTTCTTGTGGCTAATCCAGTGCCGGAAAAAGATGAAATTCCTGAAAGTGAAATCAGTACCTATATTGATCAGGCGGTTGAAGAGGCTGAAAAGAAATCTATCACCGGCAGGAGCCTAACCCCTTTTCTTCTGCGGCGGATTGTAGAATTGAGTGAAGGCGCCAGTTTAAAGACGAATATATCCCTGGCTTTGAACAACGTTTTGCTTGGCGCTCAAATCGCGAAAGCAATCCATACACTGCAATCCTGACTACTGTTCGGCTTGCTTCAGTTCATGAATTAAAAATGATAAAATCCCTGTTCCGGAGGGAGCGGCAACAGCAACCACTTTCACGTCGACATACGACCAAACAGGAGCAATAGAACCAACCCATTCGCAGAGCGGGTGCGCATTAATCTTTTCCGTTTCGTTAAATCGTTTCGTGCCCACCGACACAACAATACGACCACTTCTGTTTTCTGGTAAAGAATAAATATCTCCGGAATCAGGGAAGGTGGGACCTTCTTCGGAAAAAGTCTTTCCAATCAGAAAGTTTGTTCCGCTACGGTTCATATGATCACAAACGTACACCGGCGATTTTATTCCCTTAGCCCGGTCTATCAGCCACAATGTGTCGATGGTTAGGTGATTCTTCAATTGACGCAATGCCTGCGGGGAAACGGTTTCCTGGTTAATTTCAGCCGGCCATAAAAAGGACAAAGCATCACCGGTGCTTTTGAAATGTCCTATTCCTACGGATTCAGGGTTCAGGTCCAGATTCCATACTTCCGGGCCGGCAGGAAGATAAATCAAAGGCTTCATTGTTCTCTTGGACCAAACAATACTGTACCCAGCCGTACCATTGTGCTGCCCTCTTCTACCGCCAGTCTAAAATCTCCGCTCATTCCCATAGAGAGTGTTGTGAGGGGGTCGGTTGAACTTGAACGCTGTATATTTAGCTGCTCTAATATTCTCCGGAGGGTTCTAAAGGATTCTCGAATTCTGCCCTCATCGCTGGTAAGGGGCCCTACGGTCATTAATCCTTCCACTTTCAGGTGTTCCATTTCCATGCAGGATAGCATTGCCTCTAACTGGTCCGGTCGATAGCCGCTTTTTTGTGGTTCCCCGCTGGTGTTCACCTCCAGGAGAATCGGGGTTGTTTGATTCAACATCTCAGACCGCCGGTTAATCTTGTTTGCCAGTTTTATTGAATCAACGGAGTCAATAGAATTAAACATCCCCAGAGCCTTGTTCACTTTATTGGACTGGAGGTGACCAATCATTCGTTTGTACACCATCAGGTCTGGCGGCAAAGCCGCAAACTTAACCACCGCTTCCTGAAGACGGTTTTCTCCAATCTGGTTCAAACCAGCGCCTACGATTGCTTCGATCGCGCTGGGAGGGTGGGTTTTCGTGACTGCTACTATCGTTACTGTATGCCTCAGGCCTGCTTTCGTCTGGCTGTCAAGAATTGATTCCTGAACGCGAGCGAGGTTTTCCTTAAGATTCACTCTACCGCTGGTTCGCTACCCTCGTTTTCAGGGTTGGTTTCACCTGTTTCAGTTGTTTCGGTTTTTTTTTCGGCATCCAGATCCTTGTCTTCGTGAACCACGCGGGAAATAGAAGAAATGCTGGTTCCCTCGTCCAGCTTGACCAATTTAACCCCTTGGGTGACGCGGCCGATTGTACGAATCTCAGAAACCGGCTGCCGCATTAAAACACCCTTGTCGGTGATTACCATTAAATCATCTCCGTGGACGACTTCCATGATTGAAATCATTTTACCGGTTTTTTCGGTGGTGCGCATTGTAAGAATACCTTTCCCACCTCTTTTCTGAATCCGGTATTGAATTACATCTGTACGTTTTCCATACCCTTTTTCCGTTGCTACGAGAATGGTCCCTTCGCGCTTCACAACCAGCATTCCCACAACTTCATCGTTCGTAGAGCTAAGTGTTATTCCTTTAACCCCCATAGTTTTCCGCCCTGATGGTCGGATATCCTTTTCAGAGAACCGGATGGATTTCCCCTCTCTGGTGCCCAGTAGAATGTCGTGCTCACCGTTGGTAATTCTGGCTTCAATCAAATGGTCTCCAGGGCGGATTTCAATGGCATAGATTCCTCCTTTGCGCGGATTCCCATAGGCAGACAGAACTGTTTTCTTCACGTTGCCTTTCCGCGTAGCCATGACAATGTAATGGTCATCCGTGAACTCGTGAACACTGACAAATGCCTCTACTTTTTCTCCCGGTTCGCAACCAATCAGGTTTACCACTGCTCTTCCCCTGGCCGCTCTGCCACCAGGTGGAATGTCGTATACTTTCAACCAGTAACATTTCCCCCGGTCTGTAAAGAACAGCATATAATTATGGGTGTTGGCAATAAACAGGTGTTCGATAAAATCTTCTTCTTTGGAGGTGGCGCCCTGAATGCCGCGCCCTCCACGTCGCTGGCTGCGGTAGGTGGATAGAGCAGTCCGTTTAATGTAACCCTCATGGGTAATGGTAATGACCATATCCTCCTGGGCAATCATATCTTCTATTGAAAAATCTTTCCCATAGGGCAGAATTTCTGTTCTACGTTCATCGCCATAACGTTCTCGCAGACCCTCAAACTCCTGTTTAATAATCGCCATACGTTGTGATCGACTGTCCAGTATTCCCTTTAACTGGGCAATCAATTGAATCACCTCTTTATATTCCTGTACCACTTTGTCTACTTCCAGACTAGTCAGCCGCTGGAGGCGCATATCCAGAATGGCCTGGGCCTGGACTTCCGACAGGTCAAACGAATTCATTAGCCCCTCTTTTGCCAGAGCAGGGTTTTTACTGCCGCGAATGATCTTGATAATGGCGTCAATATTGTCCAGGGCAATTTTCAATCCTTCCAGAATATGGGCTCTCGCTTCTGCCTGTTTCAAATCAAACCGCGTCCGGCGAACAACCACTTTGTGGCGGAAATCCACGAATGACTGCATCATTTCTTTCAGGTTCATCACCTTTGGAACACCGTTGGACAGTGCCAGTAAAATGATGCCAAATGTATCCTGGAGCTGCGTGTGGGCGTACAACTGGTTTAACACCACCTCGGGGACAGCATCGCGTTTGGTTTCAATCACAATCCGAAGACCTTCTTTATCAGATTCATCCCTCAGGTCAGAAATACCCTCCACAACCTTATCCCGTACTAATTCTGCGATCTTTTCCAGTAGGTTGGCTTTGTTGACCTGATAAGGAATTTCAGTGATGACAATACTTTCCTTGCCCCGTTTGTCTGTCTCGGTGACAGCCCGGGCGCGAATAGTGACTTTTCCCCGGCCCGTACGGTAAGCAGCCTTAATGCCTTCATAACCCATAATGATGGCGCCGGTAGGAAAATCCGGTCCTTTAATATACTCGTTTAGCTCATCAATGGTAATGTCCGGATTTTCCACCAGGGCAATTAAACCATCTATAATTTCCGTCAAATTATGGGGTGGAATTTTTGTCGCCATTCCCACAGCAATTCCTTCAGACCCATTTACCAGAAGGCTGGGTACAATGGTGGGGAGAACGGATGGCTCCTCCAGTGTTTCATCAAAATTGGGAATAAAATCGACCGTATCTTTTTCAAGGTCCTTTAATGTTTCTGAAGCCAGTCGCGTCATCCTGGATTCGGTGTATCGCATGGCGGCTGCCCGATCCCCGTCCACCGAGCCAAAATTCCCTTGCCCATCAACCAGGGGGTAACGCATGGAAAAATCTTGAGCCATTCGTACCAGGGCATCATAGACTGAGCTGTCCCCGTGGGGGTGGTATTTTCCCAACACATCCCCTACAATCCGCGCCGATTTTTTATATGTTCGGTTCCAGTGAACGCCCAGCTCACTCATACCATACAGGATTCGGCGGTGAACCGGCTTCAAACCATCCCGGACATCCGGCAGGGCCCGGGAAACAATAACGGACATTGAATAGTTAAGGTAGCTCTCTTTGAGTTCGTCAACAATATCCCTGTTAATCGTGTTTTCTCTTGTCAAATCCACAGTATCCTCTTGAAAACTTTTAAATATCTAAATTCACAACAAATTTGGCATTCGTTTCAATGAACTGGCGTCGCGCTTCTACGTCCTGACCCATCAGGTTTTGGAAATATTTATGGGCTTCGGTGGCATCCTCGATGGTAACCTTAATTAAGGTACGCCGTTCCGGGTCCATTGTGGTCGCCCAGAGTTGCTCAGGGTTCATCTCGCCTAAACCTTTATATCGAGAAATATCCACCTTAGTCGTCTTGTTCTCTTTCTTCATGCGCTCCAGCAGCAGCGCCATTTCATCATCACTATAGGCATAAACCTCCTTCTTCCCCTGGCGCAGACGGTAGAGCGGCGGCTGGGCAATAAACACATGACCATCGTGGATAAGCTGGGGCATTTTACGGTAAAGAAAGGTGAGCAGCAGGGTTCGAATATGGCTTCCATCCACATCAGCATCTGTCATGATGATAATTTTACCGTAACGTAATTTTGAAATATCGAAATCAGAAACGCTTCTTTCACCCTCTTCATCATCGGAACCTCCAAAGCCGGTTCCCAGCGCGGTAATAATTGACTGGATTTCATTATTAGATAACAGTTTGTCAATCCGGGCTTTTTCAGCATTAATTACTTTCCCGCGGAGAGGCAGAATGGCCTGGGTTCGCCGATCGCGGCCCTGCTTTGCCGACCCCCCGGCAGAATCCCCCTCAACGAGGAAAAGTTCACAAAAGTCAGGGTCCTTGTTGGAGCAATCCGCCAGCTTTCCTGGAAGGGATCCCGACTCTAGAGCCGATTTCCTGCGAATCAATTCACGCGCCTTCCGGGCAGCGTTCCGGCTACGGGCGGCCAGAAGCGCTTTTTCAATAATCTTCCGACCAATAGACGGGTTCTCCTCCAAAAAGTTCTGAATCCCCTCATAAACGATGGCATCCACGATTCCCTTCACATCGCCGTTACCCAGTTTTGTCTTTGTCTGCCCTTCAAACTGGGGCTCTGCCACCTTTACCGAGACGACCGCTGTCAACCCTTCCCGAAAATCCTCTCCCGACAGGGATATTTTTTCATTCTTCTTCGCTTTAATCAGATTATTCTTCTGGGCGTAGTTGTTCAGGGCCCGGGTTAAAGCAGAACGAAAACCTGACAGGTGGGTTCCCCCTTCAATCGTATTAATGTTATTCACAAACGTCAGGATATTGTCGGTGTACCCGGCGCTGTAGCGAAGAGCCACATCCACCGGTACGATCCCGGTCTCTTTGGTAACGGTAATAACTTTGTTGTGCAGGGGGTGGTTAGCCGCATCCAGGAATTTTACAAAATCGCTTAGCCCCCCTTTGAAATGAAAATGTTCCTTTTTTTCTTCATCTCGCTCATCATTTAAGGTGATCGCCAGGTTTTTATTCAGATAAGCCAGTTCCCTCAGGCGTTCAGCTATTATTTCAAATTCAATATTGATGTCAGAAAATATTTCGTCGTCTGGATAAAAGAGCACTTTTGTTCCGGTGGTTTTAGACTTGCCCACCCCCTGGAGTTTCGATGTAACCTTTCCCCGGGAGTATTCCTGACGGTAAATTTTTTGATTTCGCATGACTTCCACGATCATTCTCTTGGACAGGGCATTAACGACCGACACACCAACGCCGTGTAATCCTCCGGACACCTTGTAGCTGCCCTTATCAAATTTTCCCCCCGCGTGCAGCACTGTCATCACCACCTCAAGAGCCGGCTTGTTTTCACCTTTGTGAATATCAATGGGTATTCCTCGCCCATTATCTTCCACACAGACACCACCATCTTGCTGAATGGTAACCTTAATCTTATCACAATACCCTGCCAGAGCCTCGTCGACTGAATTGTCCACAACTTCATAAACCAAATGGTGTAATCCCCTTCGACCCACATCGCCGATATACATGGCGGGACGACGACGCACCGCCTCCAACCCCTTTAAAACCGTGATTTTCTCAGCGCTGTATTGATTCTTTTCTGTTTTTATTGTCATATAAACCTGATTTCCTTAATCGTATTTTTTCCTAACCGGTGGTTCAGTTTTTTAATAATGTCTGCTTTCTGAAACTGTAGTTCCTGCCTCCATGCGGGTGTTTTTACTTTTATCGTGAGGACTCCGTGGCTCACCGCCTCCGGCTTCGTATTGTTCGCAATCGTAGGCCCGACCGTCTCTTCCCAGATAATAAGCGCTCTGTTCTGTGCAACACCTTTCTCCAAACCGGATTGTTTTAAAAATTGATTGATGACCGTCTTGAGCGATTGCATCATCGAGCCAAATGAAACGTTTTGATCGATTTTTTCTTAATCTCGATACCATACTGTTGCATACCAACTAGGTTGGTATTTGTAATCAGCGCCTGGGCTTTACGGTTTAATAATTCCATAACAGCCTCACCGCGGTTTAGGTCCAGCTTGGCAAATAAATCGTCCAGTAGAAGGGCAGGACAAATGCCGGTTCCCTTGTAAACAAAACCAAACTCTGCCAACTTAAGCAACACCAGGCTCAATTTATGTTCACCCTGGGATCCAAAATCTCTCAACGGCTGGCCATTGAACAGAAAAACCGGTTCGTCCCGATGGGGCCCCACTGATGTCCAGCCCAGCTGCTGGTCCTTCGCCCGGCTCCGCTTCAATTGATCCGAAAACCACGTTTCATTCTGTTCATTGTTCCCGCTCTGTTTAACCTCCAGATGTAGGGATGTGTCAGTAAAATCACATATGACGTTTTCCAGTTCCTGGTTGAATGTATTAAAATATTCTATCCGCCACTTCCACAACTGAGCACCATATTGAACCAGTGGCTCATTCCAGGCTTCTACGCCCTGTGCTTTCGACGGATGGCTTCGAAGCGCTGCATTCCGATGTCTAAGTGTTTTCGTGTAGGATGACAATGTTTCAAGGTATGGCTTCGAAACGGTTGAAAAAACACGGTCGAAATAGGCGCGCCTGTCTGAGGGCCCTCCAAAGGTAATAACCTGTTCTTCAGGAGATAAAATTACAACTGGATTCGCTCCGATCAGTGCCTTTATTCCTGTTAGCCGTGATCCGTTAAGCATCAATTTCCGGCGCCCGTCACGCCCCAGCCCAAATGAAACTTCCGTCTCCATACCGTTGGCTTCAAAAATACCGTGAATAAAAAGATTTTCATCCCCCTCCCGAATGGTGCGGTCCAGTCTCTTGGTTCTAAAGCTGCGCCCCATGGAAAGGATGTGGACCGCCTCCAGAACTGAGGTTTTGCCGGATCCATTCGCTCCCCAAATCAAATTCACCTGATCCCCAAAATCGAACCGGCTACGTTCATGGTTTCTAAAGGACACCAATTCAACGGTTTTAATTGGCATGTCCGAGACGCCAGATGGTAAAACAATGTTTCTTGTCAGAATCTATCGCGTTAAATACCAAGAGTCCACGGATCAGTCATTCAAGCGGATCGGCATTAAGAGCATGGTCAAATCAATGTTTTCTTCCTGGGACTCGGGATAAAACAGGGCTGCACTAATCGGAGTTTTCAGCTTTACAACAATAGATTCAGCATCAATGTGGGTAAGGATATCTTTCAGGTAGGATGCGTTATATCCAATCAAAAGATCATCACCGTGATATTCACACACTACCTGTTCCTGGGCTTTTGATGATTTTTCCGGATCCTCCGTAGTAATCCGTGATCTAGCCTCTTTCAGGTCCAAAGCAATCTGGTGGGTCGATTTATTGGAAAAGATGGAAACCCGTTTTACCGCTGAAAGAAGAGCAAAACGATCCACCTTCAGTTCTTTATCGTTATCCTTCGGTATTACACTTTCATAGTCGGGGAAACGCTCATCAATAATACGGGTGAAATAAGTGTCGGAGCCAATCGTGGCGGTCAGGTGGTTGTCTCCCAGCCACATCTGGGTGGAATCCTCCCCCGACAGCGCAGTTGCAATCAAGCTTAGAAATTTCTTGGGGACAATTACATCGCCGGTGAATTCCTGAGATTGATAGTCACTGCGAATGTAGCGTACAAGCCGGTGACCGTCAGTAGCAACAGCGGTCAGTTCATCTTTTCCAAAGCGAAACAAAACCCCCGTTAAGGCTGGCTTTAATTCATCCCGGCTGACAGCAAATGAAGTGGTTTGAATTATACTTCTTAGCGCCTCCGTTGAAACACCTACTGATTTCCGATTATCCACTTCCGGCATGGCAGGAAACTCTTCCGGAGGTTTACCCATAATATCATAAGTACCCGCCTCCGTCTTCAGCTCAACCCTATATTTGTCATCGACGCTAATGGTCAATCGGGCATCCTCAGGTAATTCGTTGGTGATATCTAACAAGGTTTGTAAAGGAATTGCAGCTGACCCCGGGTCCTCAATGCTGGTAGCTAAAGTAACTACAATTGTGATTTCCAAGTCCGTGGCTCGGAGTATGGTGTTCCCCTCATTAACCTGAAATAAAACACAACTTAAAATCGGAAGCGTTGAACGCGTTGGGGTTGCCCGAGATAGCTTTTGAAGAGCGGTTTGAAATTCTGTTTTTGAGGTCGAAAGTTTCATTTGTTTTTCCGGTAAATTAAAGTCGTTTGAAGCCCAGATATTTGGGTTAAAAAAGTCCAATAACATTACTTAGACTGACCTGTTTTAACAAGCATTTTTAGATTTAGCCCAGCAGTGTTGATGCAGTCTTTTTTACTATTAGAAAAAGGAGAAAAACTATCTATTTATAATAAGACTGTGAACAAAAATACAAAAACAGCGCGGCTAAGCTCTCAATTAATAAATGAGGTTGGCCTAACTGGGCAGAATTTAAACGATCACTTGATGTGTATAACACCAGAATTTCTGTGGAAAAAACGGTTTATAGCCCACAGGGATTAAGACTGGTCGAATAAGCGGCGTTATAAAAGTCCAATTGTGTAAAACAGCTGTGGATAGTGTGGAAAAGTTAATACAGCGTGTTGATGTAAAACCGACGTCTGGATTTGTTCAGCCAGTTTTCAAACCAGGTTGCCTTCGCCCGGTTCAGAGCCATGGACTCAATCTCGCTCCAGTTTTTTATAAGGTCGGGCTTGCCCCCGGGACGTACGTTTTCGATCCACAGCAGATGATAGCCAAGGGATGATCTTACAGGGCTGCTGCATTCTTTCCTGTTAATCTGTTTTATGGCTTCGCCAATTTCTTGAATTGGATATTGGTTGGGGTCAATCCAGCCGATTAATCCACCTGTGTTACGGGTCTGTTCATCCTGACTGTAGGTTTCAGCTATGTGAATAAAATCTTCTAGCGTTTTTGCTGAATCTTTTAAGTCGGCAGCAAAGGCGTAGGCCCTGCTTTCATCTTCTGTGGTAAGTTTCGGCGTCATGAGGATGTGCCGGACCTTAATTTTATCACCGAGGATTTCCTGCGTTTGAATTAGGTGGTACCCAAACTCGGTTTTGACCGGGTCACTGATTTGACCCGGCTCCAGCGTAAAAGCGACAGCTTCAAACTCCGGGACCAAGTTTCCACGGCGTACATAACCTAGACTTCCACCATTGTTTTTGGATCCAGGATCCTGGGAAAACTCCTCTGCCAAGGTGGCGAAACGTTCCCCTGACAAAATCCGGTCTTTAATCGTGTTAAGGGAAGAAATCGTTTTGTCAATCTGTTGTTGGCTGGCTTCAACCCTTGTGAGGATATGCCGCAGTTTCACCATGGTGGGAAACGGAGAAATACTGTCCCGGTAGGTGTTAAAAAATCGTTCTACATCTTCTCGGTTAACGGTGATTTTAGACAGGAGTTGTTGCTGGTAGCGCTGACCAATGAGTAGCTCCTGCATATCCGGCCAGTACTCGCGCCTGAAAACGCGAATTGGTTTCCCAATTGCCTTTTCGGCAGCCTCTTCACTGCCGGCCTGGGCAACCATGTTATTAATGTAATTGTCAAGTTCCCGGTCCACCTCTTTATCTTCTACCTCGATGGAATCCAGCTTGGCCATTTCCAGTATCACCTTCCGGTCAATCATGGACTGTAGAATTTCTGACCGAAGTTTCTCAATAGCTTTTATATCCGTCCGGATATCCAACCCGCGCTGTAAAGCCGTCATTCCCACCAACTGATTCACGTCACTTTTCAAAATGACATGATTACCAACGACTGCGGCGATTCCATCAATAATCTGGCCCTGCTGTTTTTGCTGCCCCAAAACGCAAGTGATACAGAGAATAAAAACGATTAATTTATTGTGCACGCGGGCCCTCCAGGTTTATTTCAGAGCGGTATTCGTGACGCAGGCTGTCCAGCAAACTGCCCGTTATAAGGGAAGATTTTATCCGCACGAGCCGCTGTTGGATTTCATCGTAAACATCTACGAGGTTTTTCACAGAACCCCGGGGATATTTTTCAATCACTTTTAGAACGTGATACCCCGAATCGGTTCGAATGGGTCCCACCAGAGTTCGCTTGGATTTGTTGACAAATAGGGCACTGTTTAGCTCGTTGATTAAATGATTTTCTGTTACTACCACCGGTTGGACTCCATATTTATCCAGTAACAAAGAATAGTTCTTATTTGTTTCTCCTTTTTTCAGGGTGGATAAAATGTGTTGAGCCCCTTTCTTGGTGGGAACCTTGAAGTGTAAAATAAGCGCTTCATTATTTATGCGTTTAAAAGAAGGCCGGTTTTTCTGGTAGTAAGATTCAATTTCTGCCGGTGTAATGGAAATGCGTTTCTGGATCAAACCGTTCAGATATGCCTGACCAATCAGGCGATGGCGGTAGTCCTTAAGGGCAGATTTGAGGTTTTGGTCTTTGTCGTAACGCTCTTTGAGAGCCGCCTGATACAGAAGCTCGTCATCCACCCAGCGAATTACAACACTTTCCAGGTCTGCGTCAGTCATGGGTGTTTTGTGAAGCTGTTTTTGAGCGGTCTCTCTTGTTAGGGTGGCTTTTCCTACGCGCGCCACCACATCTCCAGCGGGAAGAACTTGTTTCTGGCAGCTGGTGATAAAAACAAGAACAAGGAGAATAATTAAGGACTTTTTCATGATGACAAATTAGGTTGCAGAAGCGTTGGAAAACAAACCTGCAAACCGGGTCAGGCTGTCAAAGGCATGGATAAAATTTGTAACGGTTTGGCGAATGAGAATGTATCCCCCTTTTTTGACCTGAAAACCCCAGGGATCGGGCAGGTTCACCAGTTGTGCCTTAAGGTGGACAATAAAATCCGATAGATCCACATTATCCAACGGTTTGCTGATTTTAACGCGGATGTCTTTGTGGTTGATGTTAACAGTCTCTACCGGGATGGGCTGGTACAGGACCCTCAAACGGGATATTTCCAATAGATGGTTAACTTCTTCTGGAAGGGCTCCATAACGATCTGTCATTTCTTCTGATATTTCATCTATTGCATTGATCGACTCCGCTTCTGCCAGCCGTTGGTAAAAGAAGAGCCGTTCCTGTACGATCGGAATAAACGCGGGTGGTATGAAAGCATGACCAGCAAAGACAATATGAACCGGCTCTTTCTTCGGCTCAATTACTTTGTTTAGTGTGTCACCTACCGCATCCTTTATGATTTTACTGTACATTTCAAAACCAACTTTGGATATATGACCGCTTTGTTCAAAACCAAAAAGATTTCCAGCTCCTCTGATTTCCAGATCCTTTAGGGCAATATTATATCCGGAGCCGAGGGTAGAGTAGTATTCAATCGCTTTCAGGCGCCGATATGCTCCTGGTGAAAGGTGTTTATCTTTCGGGATCAATAAATAACAGTAAGCCTGCTGCTCGCTGCGACCAACCCGGCCCCGAATCTGGTAGAGCTGGGCGAGGCCAAAGCGGTGAGCATTGTTGATAATTATTGTATTCGCATTGGCCACATCCAGGCCCGATTCTATGATGGTCGTGCAGATTAATACATCGATCTCACCGGAGAAAAAGCTTAGAATTGTTCGCTCCAGCTCCCGGCTTGTCATTTTCCCATGGGCCATGGCAATCTGCCGGTGGGGAAAATGTTCTTCGAGTTTATTGAAATAGAAGGCCATGGATTCAATATCATTATGAAGGAAGTAAACCTGCCCATTGCGGCTCAGCTCTTGGCCAATAATTTGATAAACTTGTTTCCAGTCAAAATATTTCACCCAGGTTGAAATTGGCAGCCGCTCTTTAGGCGCTGTTTCAATCTTACTAATGGCTTTAATGCCGACGAGTGACTGTTGCAATGTTCGAGGAATTGGTGTTGCCGTGAGTGTTAAAACATCCACCTTTGTTTTCAATTGGCGAATCGTTTCTTTATGCTTCACGCCGAATCGGTGTTCTTCGTCCAGAATTAATAATCCCAGGTTGGAAATATCCAGGTCTCCAGATAATAACCGGTGTGTCCCGACTAAAAGGTCGATTTTATGGTTTTTAACTTTCTGAATGATTTCGGTTTGTTCTTTTTTACTCCGGAACCGGGAGAGTAATTCTACGGTAATACCCAGCGGTTGGAGTCGGTTTTTGGAAGTGATGTAATGTTGGTCCGCCAGAATCGTGGTGGGTGTTAAAAAGAAAACTATTTTACCGCTCGTTATGGCCTTTACCGCCGCTCTCAACGCAACCTCCGTTTTTCCAAATCCAACATCGCCGTAGATTAATCGGTCCATAGGTACCGGCCGGTCCATATCTTCCAATACAGTACGAATGGCAGTTTCCTGGTCACGGGTTTCTTCGTATGGGAACGATTCTTCCAGAGCGGTTAAGAATTCAGCATCTGTACTGTAAGAAAAACCACGCGGTTGTGATCGAGCCCAGTATAAAGCAACGAGCATGTCCACAACCGCCTGAGCCGATTTGCGGGTGACAGCTTTTTGTCGCTCCCACTGTCCCGAGCCAAGGCGGGATAATTTAGGAGCGCCGTATCCCAATCCGATGTACCGATGAACCTTGTAAAAGCTGTCGATTGGAACGTAGACGAAACCGCCTTCATATTCAATTTTAATATTCTCCTGAATGGCGTTCTTACTCCCAACCGTTGCTAGGCCACGATAAAGACCAATGCCGTAATCTTGATGAACCAGGTAATCGCCCCAGCCAATGGACTTCAGGCTAGATACCTTTTCATATTTAAGAACCGGCGATTTAATCGTCCAGCGGGAGCGCAGCCTTGGCTTTGCCCTGCCAAGCTCTCTGGAGGTTAAACAAAGCACGCCAAGATCGCTGGAGTGAAACCCGGTGGGAAGTGTTGCTAACACCTGTTTAAAACCGGAGAAGGGGAGAGTTTTTTCTTGTGTACGCGGGTCAAAATAAAAACGGTAATTCGATCGATAGTTTTCCAGCGATCGACTTAGAATTTCATTGCGGACCTCAACAGTGTGCCGCGAAAGAAAAAATTCTTCCTGACAGATGGTTCGTCGCTCATTGGGGTACGGGTGTTCTGCAAGGTTGTAGTTGTTATTTGTTAGAGTTATGTATAATTTATTACAACAAAGGTTTTGTATGATTTTTTGTATGGTTGTGGTTTCACCGGCATTTTTCGCAATGGGGGGCGGCACTAATTCTATCGAATCCCGGTCTCCGATGGATCGTTGTGTGGATGGATCAAATAGACGAATCGATTCAATACTGTCCCCAAAAAATTCAACCCGGACAGGATGACCGGCGTGCGGGAGAAAAATATCTACAATACCCCCACGGGATGAGAAACTTTTCGGCGTGATACAGAAATCCACAGGTTCGTAATCCCAAACAAGAAGTGTTTTTATTAATTGATCGCGGCTTAAGGTAGAATTGACATCCAATGAGATTGTTTCACGAGAAGTATTTGCCGGGGAGCGTATGGGTTGATGAAGAGCGTCACGAGGCGTAAAGAAAAGCCCCGCAGTTTTTTTGTTAAGCGCATGGACAGCCTCAGTTAAAAACCGTTCTGGTTCAATTTCAAAGCCGGGAACGCGGTCATTCGTTTTACGGATCTGCGCCAGGTAAAAACACTGTTTACCCAAAAGGTTAAAAACTTCTTTATACAGTTTTTCAGATAATTGATCGTCGGGAGTGATCACCACAACCGGACTAGAGGATACTCGGAGATAAGATGCCAGGACCAGAACCAATGCTGGACAGATCAGGTCTTGTAACTCTCGGGAGCTATTTTTTTCGCCAGGATCCAGAAACCACCGAATAGGTTCTGATTGGGTGATTAAAGTGAGAACAAAATCGAGGGAAACAACAGGAGTTGTTTCACGTGAAACTGCCTTCATTTGGCCGTGACTAAAACTGAAAGTACAGCAGCATCGGATGGAGAAACGCCGGAGATCCGCACTGCCTGTCCCAGGGTTTCCGGGCGGATTTTTTGTAATTTTTCCCGGGCTTCGAGCGAAAGGCTTTCTATGGAGAGAAAGTCAAGGTCGAGCGGAATGGTTACCCGATCCTGGCGTCTCAAGCGGGCAACCTGTTCATTTTGGCGGCGGATATAACCGGCATATTTAATCCGGGTTTCGGCCTCAAGAAACAGCTCCTGTTTAAATGCAGACTGATCGGGAGTAAATAGAATATTCTTTAACAGATGTCCTGGAAGTTCGTGAATCCCAATCGCTGGGCGCTTTAAAACGTCACTGGCTGGCTGGCGGTGTTTCAATCGTTCTTCATTTTTCGAAGTCAAAACAGGATTGATTTCTTCCGGTGCCACAGAGCAGTGGAGCGCGGTAGATATTTGGTTTGTTGTGGTGATTAAACCGTCAATAAACCGGCAGGTTTCAGGCGGGAGAAGGTGGTGGCGGACCGCGATTTTGATGAGCCGCTCATGGGCATTGGAAAACCGTAGCAATAAACGGTATTCCGCCCGGGATGTAAACATGCGATACGGCTCCCAAGTGTCTTTCGTAATGAGATCATCCACCAGCACACCAATATAGGCTTCATTGCGACCAAGAATGACCGGGTTGTGGCTATTCTGAATTAGAGCTGCATTCAAACCGGCAAGTAAACCCTGGGCAGCTGCTTCTTCATACCCGGAGGTTCCGTTAATCTGGCCGGCGAAAAAGAGTCCTGAAATTGCCTTGGATTCTAAAGAAGATTTTAATTGAGAGGGGTTGAAAAAGTCATATTCAATTGCATAGCCGGGACGGTAAAATCGTACTCGCTCCAGCCCTTTAATGGTTCGCAATGCTTCTAGCTGGACCGATTCTGGGAGGCTGGTGGAAAAACCGTTGGTATAAATTTGATCTGAATTGGTCCATTCTGGTTCAAGGAAAAGGGTGTGAGATTCGTGATGGGAAAAACGATGAATCTTGTCTTCGATAGATGGGCAATAACGGGGGCCAATGCCGGAAACATCACCAGAAAACATGGGGCTCCGGTGTAAATTGGCTTGAATAATTTCTTTGCAGGCGGCTCCCGTTTTAACCGTGTGGCAGGGAATATTGGGCGGTGCGAAAGAAACGGTTCGGTAAGAAAAAGGAACCGGATTTTCATCCCCTTGAACCGGGACGGCTTTTGACCAGTCGATAGAGTTTTTTACCAACCGGGGCGGGGTGCCGGTTTTTAATCGACCAGATTGCAGGCCCCGGGCCTCCAGTGCCTCCGTAATTCCCTGGGAGCGGTTTTCACCCATTCTACCGGCGTTAATTTTTTGTTCGCCAATATGAATCCGGCCATTTAAAAAGGTGCCACAGGTTAAAATAACAGCAGGGGCGTACAAATGGGTCCCACTGCGCAGGATCACGCCATGAACGGACCCAGACCTGTCCAGGATATCGATTACCTCCGATTCGACAATTGTTATTTGCGGGTCATTTTGGATAATTGTTGATATTGTTTTTTCATAGCGAACTTTGTCCACCTGTGCCCGGGGTGACCATACGGATTTCCCTTTAGAACGGTTTAATATTTTAAACTGAATTCCAGCTTGGTCTGCAACAGACCCCATCAGGCCCCCAAGCACATCCAGCTCACGAACCATCTGACCCTTTGCCAGCCCACCAATGGCCGGGTTACACGACATACGTCCAATCGTATTTTTATTCAGGGTGACCAACCCCACGCGTTTATGGAGAACAGAACAAATATGAGCGGCTTCGAGGCCGGCGTGACCACCCCCCACCACTACCACGTCAAATGTGTTTTCAGAATGTTTCACGTGAAACTACTTCCCCACACAGAAGTTGCCGAAAACCGTATTCAAAATTTCTTCTGATGTGGTTTTACCTAAAATGCGGTCAATACATTCTAAAGAAGAGCGCAATTCAAATGAAACCAGTTCAAAAGAGGGGTTCGGTCTTGAAACCAGATCAACGCAAGTTTTCAGTCCTCGGAGCGCTTTTTGAAGTAAATCCCTTTGTCGGGCAGAGGTGATCATAACTGCAGGAGCGGATTTTTGGGTAAGCCCCAATTTATGTATGATTTCATTCATAACCAGATCCAATCCTGACCCTTTTTGGGCGGAAATGGGAATAGCGTCTGTTCTTGGGACAGTTGACAGACGATCAATCTTGTTCAGGATTTTTATGGTGGGGGCAGTTGTGGACAGGGTTGTATTCAAGTCATTTGGATCATCAAAAATTTCCAGAACCAGATCGGCCGATTCAATCGTTTTTCGAGCCCGTTTTATTCCTTCAGCTTCAATGGACTCGGTGGCGTCACGAACACCGGCAGTGTCAATTAGGCGAAGGGGTATTCCTTTTACGACCAAAGTCACATCCACGGTGTCACGGGTAGTTCCTGGAATGTGGCTAGTGATCGCCCGATCAGTTTTGGAAAGGGTATTCAATAAGGTGGATTTTCCCACGTTAGGTTTCCCGGTGATAACAACGGCGGCGCCCCGGGTGAGCAATTTCCCCTGCTGGTGGGAGGCAATAAGTTGTGCGGTAGTCTCAAACAATTCTTTGGTTTCGCGCTTGACCGTTTGAAAGGTAGTAGGATGCGTTTCTTCTTCTGAAATGTCTAGCTCAAACTCCACATAAGAAAGAACCTTAAGAAACCTTTCGCGTATTTCGTTTAAGCGGCTGGAAAGGGCGCCTTGGAGGTTTTTATAACTGAGATGTACACTTTCAATTGATTGAGAATTAATCAGATCAGCGATCGCCTCCGCTTGTGTTAAATCGAGTTTACCGTTAAGAAAAGCCCGGCGGGTGAATTCCCCTGGATCGGCAACGCGGGCCCCAAAATGGCAGGCCGTATTAATGATTTCTTCAAAGATAGCGGGACTGCCATGACAAGAGATTTCGACCAGGTCCTCGCCGGTGTAGGTACGGGGTGCTTTAAAACAGGTAACCACCACATCGTCGAATGGTTTATTCTCAGGGGTAACCCAGCGACAGAGGGATACTTGGCGGTGTTTAAAACGGTGTTCCCGGCTTGCCCTGGTAGCTTTCTTGGTGATCTGAAAAGCGTCGGGGCCGCTGATTCTGACAATCGCTAGTCCGCTGAAACCGTAGGGAGTTGCCAGGGCCACGATTGTGTCGCCCAAAGTCATTTTTTCTTCTTGCGTTTTCCTTTGGCTGGAACAGGTGGCTCCGCAGGAGCTGAAACCGGTGTAAAATACTTTTGCTGAATGATTGTTAGAACATTAAATATAGTATAATACAGGTTTAAACCGGAGGGAAAGCGATAAAAAATAAACAGGAAAAAGACATTCATAAAATACATGGAGTATTTTTGTTGTCCTGCTGTTGGAGCCTGGGTCATTTTTTGCTGGAAGAACATGGTTATACCCATGAGCAGGGGCAGAATGTTAATTGGGAAACTGCCCACGTAAGTCAGGGTATCTGGAACAGAAAGATCTTTTATCCAGAGGATAAATGGGGCACCCCTGAATTCTATGGTCGTCCGAAAAACAGTGAACAAGGCAAACAACAAAGGCATTTGCAGAATGACCGGCAGACAACCCCCGAGCGGGTTAACCCCCTCTTTTTTAAACAACTCCATCTGGGCCTGGTTAAGTTTTTGGGAGTCGTGCTTGTATTTTTCTTTTAACTGGGCAATTTTAGGCTGTAGGGCCTGCATCTTTTTAGTGGACTGGTAACTCTTTTTCGTAAGGGGGTTTAGCACGATTTTCACTAAAACCGAGAACAGGATTAAAACAATTCCGTAGTTAGGAATGGCTTTATGCATGGCTGTAAGAGACCAGGTAATAAACCGGCCGATGGGGCGAATCAACGCCCACCCAAGATTCATGGTGTTCTCAAGGCCGACACCGAGATTTTGAATCCGTTTATATTCAAGGGGCCCGAGGAACATTTTGAACTGTCCATCCGCGCGGATATTTTGGTAAAGAGTAAAGTCGTAAATGGGAGCGTCACCGTTTTTCATACCTTTTATTTTTACACCGATGCTAGCCTCTTTTGGGATCAGAGCGGCAATAAAATATTTTGTTTGAGTGGCGACCCAGTCTGTTTTACCGGTTTGTTCTTCAACGGCGGGGCCGCCATTTTTGACTTTTACAGAAAGGATCTCACCTCCAAGGGATGCAGACCCTTTGAAATAATTAAAGTCATCTTTTTCATTTTTTTCAGTTGAGGAGAGGCCTCCCCTCCATGAAAGGGAGTACTTGTTCTGAGAAATGACAGGTTCGAGACTAGCAATGTCGACATTAATATCAACCTGGTAATTATTAGGATAAAAGGTAAATGATTTTGTGACCTTTCTTCCCTGATACACGGTGCTGAAAGAAATTGTTGAGGGTTTTTCTTGAACATCAATGGATGTGGTCGGACCCTGGACGCTCCAGGCGCCCCCCAGGGTGGTCGGCTCTCCGTCAATGGAAATAAAACCGATTAGAAGGTTTTCAATGTTGTTTTCATTGATAAGATCAACGTTGGTTGAATCGTATTTAGAGTATTTATTTAGGATGAAACTTTTAAACGAGCCACCAAATCGATTGCTGAGCTTGGCGGTGAAAAGAGGGTTGGAAACGGAGATAATGGTCTCTTGAATTGAATCGGGCTGAGAAATTGTTTCAAAAGTTGTCTCATCGGCGGGAACAGGTATCGTTTCAGGTTTTTGGTTTAGGAGCGGTGGTTCTAGTTGTCTTTTGGTGGTTGTGGTATCCGGCTCTAAAGGCGGTGTAGGGGCGACGAGATTAATGTACCACGGAGTAAACACCAAAACAATGGTGATCAGAATAAAAGCAATAATTGTTCTTCTGTCCATTGGTAATCAGCGTATCAGGGCAATGGGTCGAGACCGCCTCTGTGGAACGGGTGGCAGCGAATAACCCGCTTTAAACTTATCCACAATGCCCGATGGATGGAGTATTTTTCAAGCGCCATAATCGTGTAGTTTGAACAGGTGGGGTGAAACCGACAGTTATTACCAATCAAGGGGGATATCAGTGTGCGATAGACCACAACTCCAGCAATAACGAAGCGGCGGAGGAGTGTATCCCCTAGCAGTACTATGCGGTTAATGAAGATCACTAGGCGGACAGAATTTTCCGCCCTCTTTTCCGGCGGCGACTGAGGACCTTCCTTCCGCCGACGGTAGACATACGGGATCGGAACCCGTGCTTATTTTTACGTTTGCGTTTGCTTGGTTGATAGGTACGCTTCATTCTTGCTCCATTTTTAGCCCGGGAAAATAGGGATGTTTCTTATTATGAACAAAGAAATTGAAACGAATGGAGGGCGAATTTTGAAATTTAAACAATTAATGAAAATCCTGTTTGTTGGGCATTGAAATTCGTGTCTAAATTGAATGGAAAGCAATTGTGGATAACCTGTGGAAAACTTAAATCTGTCCCATACCGATCTCTGGAACGAGGTAAAAGAAAATCTCAAAGCTCAGTTCCCTAACCATGCTTTTTCAACCTGGTTTGAACCGATCAATCCAATCGGTTTAAACGAGAATGAACTGATTTTAGAGGTTCCCAACCAGTTCTTTTTTGAATGGATAAAAAGTCATTACAATCAAACGGTTGAAAGGATTGTGTACAAAGAGTTAGGTCGGAAAATAGCAGTGAAGTATACCGTTTCCCCCGAGCCAGAAAAAGTTAAAATCAACGCTGAGTATACTTTAAACAATAATTACCTAGCCAGCAAACAGAGAAGAAATACTCAGATCAATGAAAAATATGTTTTTTCGAACTTTATCGAGGGAAACAACAACCAGTTTGCTAAAGCTGCTGCCCTCACGGTTGCAGAAGACCCGGGTAAGCATAGTTTTAATCCGTTAGTAATCTACGCCGGCGTAGGAATGGGGAAAACCCACCTTTTACACGCCATTGGAAATAAAATACTGGAGGAACACCCCAAACTGAACGTTGTGTGTGCTTCCAGCGAAAAATTCACAATGGACTTTATCTCCTCTATTCAGAAAAACAGGACGGTCGAATTTTCAAAAAGTTACCGTAATGCGGACCTGCTCTTGATTGATGATATCCAGTTTTTCCAGGGGAAGGAACAAACCCAGGAACAATTTTTCCACACCTTCAATGAGTTGTTTCAAGCTGGGAAGCAAATTGTCATGACAGCGGATCGCTATCCGGGGGAAATGGTTGGACTCCAGGATAGATTACTGTCACGCTTTAAATCCGGCTTGGCGGTCGATATTCAACCTCCCGATTTTGAAACCCGGGTAGCTATCCTGATGGAAAAAGCAGAGCAAAATGGCTTAAGGCTCGACTATGGAATAATAGAATTAATTGCGACCCATATTAAGAACAATGTGCGGGAGCTGGAGAGCACCATCATTCGTATACTGGCCTATTCCTCTCTTTCGAATCAGGAAATAAACTATTCCCTGGCAAAGCGGGTTATTAAGGAAAGAATCGGGAAGCGCGTTTTAACGGAAATAACAGTGGAAGACATCATCCGGCGTGTTTCAGAATCAACCCACGTTTCAGAGCAGGATATTGTCAGTGCCAGCCGAAAAATGGAAATATCTGAAGCTCGTCAGATTTCCATTTATTTGATCCGCGAAATACTTGGAACCCCCCTTATCAGCATTGGAATGCATTTTGGCGGACGCGATCATAGCACTATCCTTCATGCCTGTCGTCAGATCGAGCTGAAATCAAAAAAAGACAGTCGTATTAGAACGCTGGTAACCGATTTGAAAAATGAACTTTCGTTTGCAATGAATTAAACCGGAAAAAGGGGATATCAACCCCTTGACAATTAATTTATATTGTTAAACCTTCTCAACTGCTGAGACTGTCTTTTGCCAACCTTTTGGGAGGAGCTTAACCGTCAGGAGAAGTGGGCAAACGATCATTTGATTTAATTTTATCTTTATTGATACTGAGTTGGGGGGCTCGCGGGCAAACTATATTATTTTCCGAAAGTTTTGAAACGGATGGCAACGGAACCCGCTATACCATATTCGGTGGATTTAGTGACAATGTGGGTGATTATTTTGTAAGAACGGATGGCCAAAATACGGTAGATGGATATAAGAAACCTTCAAACCTACCAAAATATACAGGCCAGGATAGTCTTTATTTTTTTGCAGGAGAGGATACTGAAAACCCGGATAATCCCAATGGTGCCACCTCTGGTATTTTGGTTAATGATATCAACATTTCGGGTTACGATTCACTTCTGATTACAGGGCTGTTTGCCTGTGGGGCAAAACCGAAGTTTGATCCACCTGATTATGTCCATATACTTGTGGACCTTGACAATAGTGGTTCCTGGAATATGGTCGGTTCCTTTGAGGCTGACATCAACTCGGGCACCAACTCTTCCCATTTCGGTTTGGATACGGATTTTGATGGGATCCAGGACAGCACTTTGTTAGATACTGCATTTACTGAATTTTCTTTTCCCATCCCCGGGTTGGGCTCTTTACTTGATATAAAGATTGAGCTTTATCTCACAGCCGGGGACGAAGAAGCGGCGTTTGATTTCATAAGACTATCGGGTATGCCCACGGGAAACATTTTAGCGCCCGGTGCTTTTACGGCTACGACAAAAAGTACCAGCGAGATTGATCTGAACTGGAATCTAAATGCTAACGGAGATAGTGTTTTAGTTGCCTTCAGTGTTCAACCAACAAATACAGATCCAACCAATGGGATATATTATAATCCGGGAGACACCATACCCGGGGGATTGACTGTTATTTATCGGGGAAATGGTAATGCGTTTCAGCATATGAACAGGAATGCGGGTACGACCTACTATTACAGGGCCTGGTCAATCCATAATGGTAACTATTCTGCGGGGACTAATGATTCAACAACAACGGCGTTCGTTGAACCCAGTAGTTACTCGGATAGTTTTCGTGTCCAATTATCAGGGCTTAATGCTATAATAAAGTGGGCGGATCCGGTTCTTACCCCAGGGTCGCAACCGTGTCAGGGTTATTTAATTGTTGGTGGTACCACTGCCAATTTGCAAACACCGGTGGATGGTGTCATAATTCCGGAAGATTCGGTTTTAAAAGATGGACAGGCGGTGAAATATGTGTGGGGGAATGCGGACTACTATGTTTTCCAAAACCTGGAAATTTTATCAACCTACTATTTTAAAATTTTTCCGTTTACTAATTCAGGGACTTTAATTGATTATAAGATAAGCGGTACGCCACCGATGTGTCAAACATTGACCACTAACCGTACCGTGGATCTGTTTTTCAGTGAGTATATCGAAGGTTCGTCTTATAACAAAGCACTGGAACTGTTCAACCCGTCACCTGATTCTGTAGATTTGACTCATTATCGGATCCGCTCGGCTTCCGGAGGTGGTGGATGGAGCAGCCAATTCCGTTTATCGGGTAAAATTCCTCCAAATGATATATATGTCATTGTCCATTCCAGCGCCGGTAACTTGGTTAAAGCGGTAGCAGATACAACCCTAGGTTCGGGCGTGATGGCTTTTAACGGTGACGATGCCCGTTTGCTTGAGAAATCGGAGGATAATCAAATCTGGGTACCGCTGGATATCATTGGTGACCCGGATCACGATCCAGGAAGCGGATGGAGTGTGGGGGGTGTAACCAGCGCTACACAAAACCATACCCTGGTTCGAAAAAAGACCGTGTCATGCGGTAATATTAATTGGAACACCAGTTCTGGGACTGATTCCTCCAGCTCTGAATGGTATGTCGATAATAAGGATATGTTCAGCAACCTTGGTAGTCATCAATGGGAACTGGTAAAACTAACCGAGACGGGACAATCCACCCATGTACTCGAAGGGGGATCAGCCGATTCCTACTCCATCGTGTTGTGGATCCAGCCCACCGCGACGGTCACGATTAATTTGAATAGTGATAACCAGGTTAATGTAAACCCAAGCTCCATAAGTTTTGATTCTACGAACTGGAGTACACAACAGTTAATCTCGATTGTGGCAGTGGACGATGCTGAAGCGGAGGGTGATCACAACGGATATATCTCTCACACAATTGTTTCTGAAGATGGATTTTTCAATTCCTACCCAATCCCAGATCTGACCATATTAATCTCGGATAACGATGTCGCTGGTATTTCCATAGACCCCAATCCTGATCTTCATCAAATTACAGAGGGGGACCAGAGTTTGTCCTATACGCTGGTCCTGAACACGAAGCCAACCGGTGATGTGACCGTCAGTGTATCACTGGTTCCATCGAATCAGGCAACTGTCTCACCGTCGATCCTAACGTTTAACGATCAGAGCTGGAATGTACCTCAGCCCGTTTCTCTTTCAGCCGTTGATGACAGCATTGTTGAAAAGCAGGATACGCTCTTATTGGTTCATCAGATAAATTCAAGTGATTCGAATTACGCCCAGCTAGCAATGGGCGATATCCGGATTATACTGAATGATAACGATATTTATTCGGTGTTGCTTAATGAGATCATGTATAATTCCCAAGGAAATGATGAGGAATGGCTGGAACTCTATTGTGCTGAACCGGGGGGAATCCATTTTAGTCAGGACTGGGTGTTGCGCAATTCCCAGCCTGCTTGGGAGTACACCTTTCAATCCGGGAAGACTGTGAATTACGGAGCGTATTTTACCATTCAGGTTGGGAGCAGTGGAGATTTCCCCTTTGCTCCTGATACATCATTCAGCACAGATGCCAACCAGCTGAATAATACAGGATCGACGCTTACGCTCACTTGGGACAACCGGATGGTAGACAGTGTAAGCTACTCGGACTCGAGCCCTTGGCCAGTGGGAGCAGATGGCCAGGGGTATAGTCTGGAATTGAAGTCGACGCTCCTGGACAATGCTTTGGGTTCCAATTGGCAGGCCAGCTATTTAATTGGTGGTACGCCGGGGGAACCTAATTCTAAGGATACGATTGGGCCTCAGGTGACATCAATCCAGATTTCGGATAGCAATAGTTATGTGGATGTTAGTTTTTCAGAGGGGGTTTTCCGGTCTGATAGTGGAGTGGGTGGATTGGGAAAAGACTGTTTTAGTGTAGATATTCTCGGTGGGAACGCCACATATCCAGTACTGGATACCATTACAAAATCAGATGGAACCTATCTGGTTGGCGGGGAGGAAATCATTCGAATCTTTTTTTCCTACACGGGTGTGTCCAATGGCAGTGAAATATTGCAAATTAACCCGGCGAAGAATCGTATTTTTGATTCGGCGGGGAATCCGGCATCGGAATCTCAGCCTGTCCACTCGGTGACGCTCCACGACCAGTTGCCGCCAATCCTTGTATCTAGCACACCGCGCGACGATTCCATCGGTGTGGGCATTACCAGCGATATTAAGATTTGGTTTAATGAGAACATCCGTGCCGGGCCAGGTAAAATTTTTCTAAAGTATTATGCTGACCTGTCAACGGTGGAGGTTTTCAGCGCCGGAGCAGATCTTACCCTAAAAGAGGAAAAGGTAGTGATCCACCCCTCAAGTGTGCTGGAATATGATACTCAATATTGTATAATGATTGATGATACGGCCTTTTCAGATGTGGAGGGGAACTATTTTATTGGCATTCAGGAAAAAGATGTATTCAATTTTACTACAAGTCACCGACCGAACACGGCTCCACAAATTACAAGTGGAGGACAATTAGACAGTTTTCAGGTATCCATTCCTGAGAATCGAAAGGAGGTTCTTATTGTCTCTGCTGAAGACGCTGAAAACGATAAGCTAACGTTTGGTTTGGAAGGTGGTGAGGATGTTGCTCTGTTTCAAATAGACGCGGTTTCCGGATTGTTGGAATTCATTACGGCGCCTGACTATGAACATCCGAAGGACAGCGATTCAAATAATGTTTACAATGTTGTGGTAATTGTCTCCGACAGTGGAGCCAACCCATTGACAGACAGTCAGACTATTTCAGCCCACGTGACAAATGTTGATGATGACGCGCCGGTTGTAATGAGCAGCTTTCCAAACAACGGGGCCGTCAATGTCCCCATAACGACAATCCTGACAATAACCTTTAATGAAAATGTATATTCAGATTCAGGGCGATTGAGCATTTATCGTTATTCAGACAATCAACTTTTTCAGGTGTTTGGTACGTCGGATTTTCAAATTGATACAACCGAATTATCCGTCAAGCCTCAGAATAGCTTTGATTATGGAACATCCTATTATGTCACAATTGATAGTCTTGCCATCGTTGATTCGTTGGGGAATCATTTTTATGGAATCCAGGATAAAAATGAATTCCATTTTACGACAGTTCAGAAAACGAACAGCGCCCCCATGATAATCAGTAATGCTGGTGTAGATAGTATTACTGTTACGGTGGTGGAGAATCAACAGGAAGTAATCAAGATAACTGCCAACGATATTGATGGGGATCCTCTGAAGTACACATTATCTGGTGGCCAGGATGTGGATTGTTTTACCATTGACAGCCTGAACGGTGATTTACGGTTTAAAGAACTCCCGGATTATGAAAATCCGATGGACAGCGATAAGGACAACCAATATCAATGTATTGTCACCGTTTACGATTCCGGTGGCTTGGCAGATTCACAGGTGATTTATGTAATTGTAACTGATCAGGATGAAACGCCCCCAACGCTCACATTTGAAATTCCGGGCGCCCGCTTTAATTCGGTGACGAATCAAAATCCGATTCTTCTGCGCATTTCTTTCGATGAAACCATTGCCACCTTCACGGTTGACAGCATCGGGGTGAGCAATGGGTTGATTGATACGACTAACTGGTTGTTTGTATCGGGAGAAGATTCGGCGCGCATTTCGGTGCTTCCCGACTCCGAAGGGATGGTGATTCTGACAGCCGGTCATGGTACTGCCATAGACATGTCGGGCAACCTGTCTTTGAAGAAAACATTCGAAGTGCGATATGACCACACCAGCCCGGCGGTTGAACTCTCTTCATCTCAGGCACCTGTCACAAATGACAGCATTATGCAAGTGTTGATTCATTTCAGTGAAAACATTTTCTCGTTTTCGGAGGAAGACTTTAAACCGGACCCAGACTGTAAACTGTCTATGTTTACAGGTCTGAATTTACAGGATTATATCTTTAAGTGGGAACCGGACAAAGAGTTTTCCTATCGCTTTTTCATTAAACAGGGTGTCGCCAGCGACAGTGCTGGCAATCTAAACCAACCGTCCGATACTTTAATTATTACTTATGACACCTCTTCGCCTAGTTTTGTGATGGGAACCCCCGATCTGTGCCGGGAAGATTCAAACAGTTTCAGCTTTTTGGTGGGTAGTAATGAGGAGGGGTATGCGTGGTATTCTGTTTTCGCTGGGTCGGGATTTACCACGGATCCACAGGACATAAAAACAGACAGTGGTCAGGTTTCGGTTTTGCATAGGAAGGTAGAAGTACAATCAGGGGTGATCGATACGGTGACAGTTGGTGGTCTGAAAAAGGCGGCTGACTATCACGTATGCATTGTCTTGGAAGACCGGGCGGGGAACCTATCAACAGCGGCTGCAGTTATCCATATCCGGAAATTAGGTATTTTGAACGATCTGTTTTTCTCCGAATACCTTGAAGGAAGCGGTAGTAACAAAGCTGTGGAAATATATAACCCCACAGGGATTGATATTGACTTAGAGAATTATCGGCTCGAGGGGTGGCACAACGGAGTTGAAAGATTTGAGTCGTTTATATTCCCTGAAACGGTAGTGGTACGAAGTAAAGATGTGTTGGTCGTAATGAATAAAGATATTGACACGAGTTTGTTGGTTACTCCGGTGATACATGGGATTTTCACTGAATCGGAGATCCTCAATTTCGATGGAAATGATGTTCTAGAGTTAATGGCAGTAGAAGTATATACAAGCGGAAATGACACCATCAGAGATGCTACCGTTGTAGATGTTATCGGTGAGCCGGGGGTTCAGTCAAATCAGGGGTGGGCTGTGGCTGGAGTTGATGGTGCTGCAACAGATCACACATTGATACGGAAATCAACCGTTCAGGCTGGTGTGGTGGATTGGAGTTTTTCGTCAGGCAGCAACCTTCAAAATTCGGAGTGGGTCATTTATCCGGTGGATTATGGGGAGGATCTGGGTTTCCATAAGCAATCCAATCATGAAAAGGAAATCTATTTTACTGCTGAACCCTTTGATACGGTTGTTTACCAAGAAGACCCCACATTATTATTTCCTAATCTGGATATTCAAGGCTTGGCGCCGGATTCAACATTGTCTTCCGGAACCATTCGTTTTATTGGTTGGAAAGCTTGGGAAGACAGTTTTCAGATAACGACATATGGGGAGGTTCAACTGGACTCGAAACGTTCATTGAATGAATCCATTGAATACATTCTTAGTGGCTCAAGCCCTTGTTCCGATTATATTCAGACGTTAAAATCATTATCTTATTTTCATCGCCCCCTGGCTGGAACCGATCATCTGGTGGAGGTCTGGACCCTAGTTAAAGGGGACTCTTTGAAAAGTTACCCCCTCTGTCGGTATTTAGAGATTAAGCCCAAACCGCTGTCAACTCAGAATGGATGTGGCACATATGCGTTTCAACTGGGCCAAAACTATCCAAATCCATTTAATCCGGCTACTTGGATTGGTTATGAGCTTCCCGCTGAATGTGAGGTGTGGCTCACGGTTTACAATCTGCACGGGCAGCGGGTCTGCCGGTTGGACCGGGGGATTAGATCTGCTGGTCGTCACAGCGTTCAGTGGTTTGGAAAAAACGATCGCGGGGAACAATTATCTTCCGGTGTTTATTTATATCGCTTAAAAGCGGTGTCGAGAGATGGTTTAAAGGAGTGGGAAAAGACGAAGAAGCTGGTTTATTTGAAGTAGGTAGGTTTGTGGCTAGTTCTGGCGTAAAATAGAATAATTTTATTGAAAAAAGACAGAAAGGTGTTGACAAATTACACAAATTATTGGTACAATTTATTTGTACGCGTTAGTATCGGTAAAATAAGTAGTTAGGAGTTCAAAATGCAGAAAGGTAGTGTGAATAAAGTCGTGTTAGTCGGTCATCTGGGTGGCGACCCAGAAACGCGGTATACCCCCTCGGGGGCAGCCGTGGCCAACTTCAATCTTGCAACTAACGAATCCTGGCGTGATGCCAATGGTGATGTTCAGGATAAAACCGAATGGCACCGTTGCGTTATGTTTGGAAAAACGGCTGAGATGGCCGGTGAGCTGCTTAAAAAAGGCCAGCTTGTTTATCTGGAGGGTAAACTTCAGACCCGCAACTGGGAGGACAACAATGGCGTTAAGCGCTATACCACTGAAGTAGTGTGTGATACATTCACTATGCTCGGTCGGAAAATGGATTCGAACGGTGACCGACCCGAATCTACCCCTGCCGGGGCGGATGAGGACGACTTGCCGTTTTAATCCTGTTGTTGTCGGATTGAATTAAGGGGATCCAGCCGGATCCCCTTTTTATATATATTATAATTGCGCTTGACTGCTTAAACTCCTCGTCCAAAACGTTTTGTAAAGGGATATTTTGATGGATTTAGATCGTCTGAACTATGAATTATGTTCTTTCTGGGACCAATACATTACTCCGGCGTTGATTGACTATATAAAAATACCGAACAAGTCCCCCCTTTTTGATCCGGACTGGGAATCAAACGGTCACATGCAGGACGTGTTGGATCTATCTGTGAATTGGATCAAGGCTCACCAACCTTCCAGGAGTAACTTATTGGTGAAAAAGGAAATTGGAAGGACCCCATTAATTCTGCTGGAAATTCCCGGCCAGAGGGAGGGAAATGTCCTCATCTATGGCCATTTGGATAAGCAGCCGGAAATGGAAGGATGGCGTGAGGGGCTGGGACCGTGGACACCTGTTCTGGAAAATGAAAAATTATACGGGCGCGGTTCTGCTGATGACGGATATGCCCTGTTCGCCGCCGTAGGGATTGTTCGGGCCCTTCAAAGCCAGAAACAACCCTTACCTCGAATCGTTGTCCTTATTGAATTTTGTGAGGAAAGTGGTTCGCTGGGTTTACCTTTTTACCTTGAGCAGAATAAAGAAATCATCGGAGAACCGGATTTGGTAATTTGTCTAGACTCGGGTGCTGAGAATTATGAACAATTCTGGACGACTGTTTCACTCCGCGGTCTTGTGAGTTGTACCGTAAGGGTGGATGTGCTCAAAGAAGGTGTTCATTCCGGCGCAGTCAGTGGCGTAGTTCCCTCTTCATTCAGGATCCTCCGGCAGCTAATATCCCGGCTGGAGGATGAAAATACAGGCGTCATAATTCCAGAGGGATTTCAGGTTGAAATACCGCCCAATCGGCTTTCAGAAGTAAAAGCCTTGGCCGCTGAAATGGGAGCGTTGGATGAGCACTTCCCTTGGTATGGAGACTTGAGGTCAACAACTCAGGATCCGGTGGAGGGAATTTTAAGAAGAACCTGGTATCCAGCCCTGTCAATTGTTGGTATGGATGGCGTGCCGGCGGTGAAAGATGGGGGTAATGTATTAAGACCTTACACCACCTTGAAACTTTCAATGCGGATCCCGCCGACTCTTAGTGCTGAGACCGCAAAAGCAGTAATGGAAGAAACGCTGGTATCTAATCCACCGTACCAGGCCAGTGTTGCGGTGGAGTTTGATGCTTTGGCGGATGGTTGGAATGCACCAGCATTAAATCCGGTTTTGTCCTCTGCTACGGAAGAAGCATCCCAAACGGTTTTCAATAAACCTGCCTTGGCAATGGGGGAGGGTGGCACCATCCCGTTCATGGCGATGCTGGGAGAAAAATTCCCGGAAGCCCAGTTTTTAATTACGGGCGTTCTGGGCCCCGGGGCAAATGCTCATGGTCCCAATGAATTTTTACATTTGGAGTATGCCAAAAAAGTAAGCACCTGTATTGGTTTAATACTTCACCGTTTCCAGAAGTAGAATTACAGAAATGAGCGCTCCTGCACGGTTGGAGAGGTTTAGGCCACGCCCCCAGCGGATTCGATATTTATTGTCCTACTTTACGCTTTTTCTGGGACCCTTACTGGCCAAGATTAAGGTAAAGGGGCGTGAACATCTTCCCCGGGAGGGTGCCTGTATTCTGGCCATTAACCATTTCAGTGTAGTGGATCCTGCTTTTGTTATCTACGCTGTCCGGAAGCCGATTAATTTCCTGGCAGCCAGCGATCAGGTGATTGAATGGCAAAATTATTGGGCGGCATGGTTGTACGGATTCATTCCTACCAACCGGACGCGGCTAGCCCCCTCTACGATTAAAATGGCGGTCCGTGTCTTAAAAGAGAAGCGTATTCTGGGAATTTTTCCGGAAGGAACATCGACCTCGGATCAGTTGCGACCGCCAAAGATGGGAGTGGTCTACCTGTCAACGGTAACCTCAGCGCCCATTATTCCGATTGGAATTACTGGCCTTTATAATGCCTGGGGGCAATGGTTGCGCGGAAATCGCCCACGAGTTGAAATTAAAATCGGGAAGGCATTTGGCCCTTTTCAATTATCAAAAGAAAGAAAGACCAGGGAAAAACAATTGGAGGAAATCGGAAAGGAAGTAATGCGCCGAATTGCAGCCCTATTGCCGGAGAAACATCACGGTGCATATCGGGGGGATAAAGAAATAGAGGTCTATCAACAGGAAAATCAGGGATGTCGGGTTACTAGAAGATAAATCCCGATCAGAGTGATCACTCCACCAAATACCACCTGGGTTGACAGTAATTCTTGGAACAGGACAAACGCCATGGCAGATGCAAGGATTGGTTCTCCCAGGGGAACAGCACTCACAACGGTAGGTCGGACGTATTTTACGCTGTAGTAGAATAAAGTATGTCCAAAAACGGTAGGGACAATCCCCAATAGAATCAACCAGAGGTAGGCCTCCGGTTCAGAGGGCAGCACCGGAATTTGCATTGTAGTGGACAGGGCCAGGAGAATCAGTCCAGCGGTGGTGTAAAGCATTCTGGTATAGACGATCACTCCGGTCTTTTTGCGGATCTTTTCAGATAGGAGCATTACGACAGCCATCCAGACGGAGCTTAATAATGCCAGGAGATTTCCGAACTGGTTTTCGGTAAAATTACTGGCAGAACTACTCTGAATGATAACCACACCTGTAAAAGCGAGTATCAATCCACCAATTATGGGTTTATTCCATTTCCGTTTCAGAATCAGCCGTTCAAAGATGGCAGTGAAGAACGGTGCCGTTGTTGCCAGCAGCGTCGCGTTGGCCACGGAGGTATGTTTCAAGGCGCCAAAGAAACAGATGAAATGCAGTGCCAGGAAAAGGCCGGCCAGTCGAGTTGGATTCCGGTCACTTGCAGTCATTTCTCCCTGTCGTTTTATGAAACTGAAGAGCCATAAAAAACCGCCGGCGATGGCCATTCTCCAAAAACTGATTGTTATAGCCGGTACTTCCGGTACCATCCGGGCCAGGATAGAAGAAATACTTATGGCCAGGAGGCCGGTGCTGAGAACAAATATGAGACGGGATTTCAATGGACTGTCTTAGTGAAAGACCACCACTAGAATTTGTAATAAACCGAAAAAAAAGGCTGTTGGAAATGAATTCCAATCCAGAAATTTTCATAGTGGTTACCACCAAAGACAGGCAGCGAATTGGTAATAAATCCTATATCAAAAAACACTGGTAAGGCCACATCTCTCGATTGGGAACGGTTAATCCAGGGGGCATAATAAGGATCCCAGAAGATCTCTGTCATCAATTTAAGGTTTTTAAGAACGTCATAGTCTGCACCAATGTAAACTCGTGGCAGGATATTCTGATTGGGGTAGTAAATAGCACTTCCCCCGATTGTGAAATTGACGCGTCCCTGACCGGTAGATTTTAACCGGGAACGGCTGTAGGCGGCGAACACTTCAAACCAAACCTTGTTTCCGCTGGAAAAATCATGGTTGTAATAGCCCGCCTCATCGCGGGTATCCCCGATTCGCACCCAACCGTGCTCCTGAAAAACAGTATCTTTGTTTATAAACTGAGCTGTACTGTCATCCCAGTAGCCGGTTTGTTTTACGTCGTATTTTTTGTGTTCGTATTTATCGGGCAATCCCCTGAGATGAAAGTGGCCTCCAACCGAAAGGGCTGATTGATGACCGGATGAATTCTTCATAAAAAGGGTATACTTCGGTCGGATATTCAAATCGCCGATGAAATAATTCGACCAGCGACTGGATATCTGAAAACGATCGCTAAACCCGAAGGCCCAAGAGAGAAGACTTAAATAGAATTCATCATTTTTTAAGGGAAACCCGGTTGGGTCAAACCAGACATCCATTAATTGCTCGTTGTTAAAATACCAGGAATCTTTTGTGGGCTGGGCACCGGGGGAATTCACACCCGATTCAAGGGCCGCAATTTTATCCATACTGATTTCAACGAGACCAAGGGAAGTTTGCAGTCGAATTTTTTCGGCGTCTCGACTCAGGAGCGTCCCCAAAACAACATCCCCATTTTTCAACTGCACTTTAATTTGTTCGACATGCACGGAGGATTTCTCCAGCGTAAGAATGCCCAGATCCGTTTGCAAGGTGATGGTTGAGTCTGTTTCTTCAATGACCGTACCGGTAATTTTATCTCCAGCATCGGTGTAGTACGTTTTTTGATCTTGGGCGGCGGCGATACCAGTGGCGAATAAGAGGACGAACAGCAAGAACAAGGTGTGTTTCATGATTTTGATTCCAATGAATGGTGGTGAATAGTAATGAGCAATGTTGGATCATACCAGACAGGGAAAACGAATTCCTGCATTGGTTCCCGTAATTTTATGGTCTTAAATTAAAGTCTATTTAATCGTGGGGAAACCAAATGTCTGAAACCAAGCCAATTCATTATTTTATTGTTCTATGCCTTGTAATCGCCATTCTTTTTCTCATGCGATGGGTTAAGGTTCAATCGGATCAGGATAATAAATACGCTGATGGAAGCGCCAATGAGTTTATTAATCCATATGAAACGCATTTAAAAAATCTGCGTCAACTCACATTCAGCGGCGAAAACGCAGAAGCGTATTTCAGCCCAGACGGTAGTAAACTGATCTTTCAATCCCACGATGGTGAAGGACTGTGTGACCAGATTTATATTATGGATATTACCTCCGGGTCTACAAAGCTGGTCTCTACAGGAAAGGGTGTTACCACCTGCTCCTATTTTCAGTATCCGGGGTCAGATAAAATTGTGTATGCTTCGACCCATTTAGTGCAGTCGGAATGTCCTTCTCCTCCCGATTACAGCAAGGGGTATATTTGGCGACTATATGAAGGTTTTGATATTTTCAGGGCGGATGCTGACGGCAATCATTTGGAGCAGCTCACCGATTCTCCCCGGTACGACGCAGAAGCAACCTTCTCCGATGATGGTAGTAAAATTGTGTATACGTCTCTTGCCAGCGGCGACCTGGAGGTGTGGACCATGAATCCGGACGGAACAGATAAACGCCAGTTGACGGATCATCTAGGTTATGATGGAGGCCCCTTTTTCAGTCACGACGGCCGGAAAATCGTCTGGCGGGCGTATTACCCGGAAACGGAAACAGAGATTGCCGATTATCGTCAACTCCTAGCGGAGAATTCTATTCGTCCAATGAAACTGCAGATCTGGATTATGGATGCAGATGGAAAAAACAAGGTTCAGGTAACCAATAATAATGCCGCCAATTTTGCCCCCTTCTTCTTTCCCAACGACCAACGAATAATATTCTGTTCCAACCTGGCTGACCCCAAGGGGAGAAATTTTGACCTCTGGGCAGTGGATATTGATGGTAAGAACCTGGAACGGATTACTTATTTCGATGGGTTTGACGGGTTCCCCATGTTCAGTCCCGACGGAAAATATCTGGTTTTTGCCTCCAATCGGAACCAGGCCAAACGGGGAGACACGAATATTTTTATCTGTGAATGGGCCGATTAGGCTTTATTGTCGTTATTGCTGTTCTTCTTAGCAGTAATGCCCTGAGGGCGGACTCCACCGCCGTTACCCGCGAGATCGTGTATCGTCGCGTTCTGGCTTATTTGAAGAATGACAATGTCCCAGAATCTTTTGTTTTAGCTGCGTTTAATCGTCCGGAGGTAAAATATAGAAAAGCGGTTATACGTCGGTTCCAGTTCCCAAATGAACAAAAACCCTATTCTCAATACAAGCGGATTTTTCTTACCCGCAAGCGTATTCATGGCGGTGTGAAATTTTACCACGCTCACCAGACCCTGGTCGACTCAATAGCTAAAGAATTTGGGGTTGATCCGCTGATTCTAACAAGCATGGTGGGTATTGAAAGTAATTATGGGGATTATCATGCTGAATTTTCTGTTTTCAACGCTCTGTATTCGGTCAGTGTAGGGTTTCCCTCCCGGGCTGACTGGGCGATGAAGGAATTAGCCGAATTTCTAAAGTTCTGTTACAAAAACAAGATAGATCCCCAATCCATCCGGGGATCCTATGCCGGTGCCTTCGGTTACGGCCAGTTTCTCCCCTCCAGTTTTAATCGCTATGCGGTGGATATGGATGGTGATGGTATTCGGGAGTATTTACAATGGCCCGATGCCTTGGGAAGTATCGCCAACTATCTAAAGGAAAACGGATATCCTGAAAACAGTGATGATTTTTCAAAAGGCTCAGGCGTGTATCGGGCTCTCTACAGTTACAACCATTCGGACAATTACGTCCGCGTGGTGCTGGACTTAAGAAAAGCCATCCGGGCGAAACTCCGGTAATTAATTCCGTGGTTAAAGATCGAGGTGGAGCTCAAGTACTTCTTCACCGCGCCGAACTTTCACTGAGACGGTTTGCCCCTTTTTTAATTCTGCCAGGCGGTACATGTAATCATAAATATTCTTGATTTCTTTTCCTTCGATTTCAATAATTACATCCCCTTTCAGCATTCCAGCCTTCGCGGCTGGGCCATCCCGTTTGGTGCCGTCGATTTCAAGCCCCTCTGTTTGGCTTCCATAGGCGGGAAGTACACCAAACGTTACTTTGAAGCGACGTCTAGTTGCTTGGGGTTCCTTGGGTCCAGCTTGGGCAAACTGGGGTCGTGTATCGGATTGATCCAGCTTTAATACTACATCGTGAATGAAGTCCGCAACTTTCTTTTCTCCCTCTGCATTGATTTTATCCCAATCGTCACTTGGGTGATGATAATCATCATGAATGCCGGTGAAAAAGAACAAGACAGGGATGTTATTGATGTAAAAACTGGCATGATCGCTGGGACCATAGCCCTCGGAGCTCAATTTGATTTTGAGATTATAGTCAGCATTTAGACTGTTCAGGAGGGAGTCGGCTTGCGGGTTGGTGCCCGTTCCTCCAATCGAAAGTTTGTTTTCGCTTAGGCGGCCAACCATGTCCATGTTAATCATGGTAATAATGGCTGATAGATCCACAGTAGGATGTTTCACAAAATATTTTGATCCCAGGAGTCCTTTTTCTTCTCCATTAAAAGCAATCAGGAGGATCGATCGTTTTAACCGGTTCCGTTCGCTGGCCAGTTTTTCCCCCAGTTCCAGAAGGGCTGCAACACCGGAGGCATTATCATCGGCTCCATTGTGAACCGCCACGGTGTCAGGTTGGAGGGATCCGCTTCCAGGTCCACCGAGCCCCAGGTGGTCGAAGTGGGCACCCAATACAATGAATTCCTTCTTCGAAACGGGGTCGGACCCCGGAATGACCCCGATTGCGTTCGAGATTTTCACCGTTTGTTTCCTTAATTCCACCATAGCGGTTACGTCAGCGCTCTCCACCGCGAAACTATTGGGCTGTAGATTGTTTTCCAGGCGCTCCTGGACCTGTTTCAATGTTTTACCGCTGTTTGACAAAATGGAATCGGCCACCGTTTGTTTTACCTGAATCACCGGGATTCCGGCTCCGGCAAAACTCTGGTCGTACCGCAGAGGAATTAGTTCATCCTCCTGGTCTTTTTCCATGGGGGATACAAACAGGACTCCTGCCGCTCCGTGGTCACGGGCTAGCATCACTTTTTTTCTCAGCGGGAGATGGGGTTCATAGGGTGAATGGGGATTGTCGCCCTCCGGCCCGCCCCGCAGGAGCAGGAGCCATTTATCAGTAACATTTACCCCGGCATAGTCGTCCCACTGAATCGAATCTTTGATAGAAAAACCGTAGCCACAGAAAACGACAGTACTGGTAACCGTATCGTTGGAAGAGAAACCCAGGGGAATGTAGTCCTGTTTAAGTTTGAAGCTGTGACGGTTTACTGCGAGACGATTGTTGTCTCCCAGGGAAACCTTGTTTACAAAATCAAAGTACTGGTGGTAATCCCCCTCGTTCCCCGGAAGAACTCCAGCTTCCTGGAACTGTTCCACGATGTATTTGACAGCGGCTTCAGACTCAGGGGCACCCGCCAGGCGCCCTTTCAACTCATCTGACGCTAGAAAGCGAATGTGGTCTAGAATTTCCTCAGAAGAGATATCCTCGGAAGTGGAGTCTGGTGGTTCAGTCTGGGGCGGTGGTGGAGCAGTACAAGACCAAAAGAGAAGGGTGATGAAAATGAACAATCTGTATTTCATGGATTACCTGGTAGTATTTAAGATTATAAATTGTTTCTGAAAGACGAATACTTAGAATATTAATTTAAGACGGAGCGGTTGTGAAATATTAATTCAAAATTAACTGTGGTTCACGCGATCTACCGTTTTATTTTTCCCGGTAATAAGAATTCGTACCGCTGACGGAGTAGCCCCGTTTTCAACCACCGATCAAAACGTCGAAAAGCGAGAAACAGGGACCAGATCAGACGATCTTCTTTATAGTATTTTTCTACCTCTTCGTAGGAAAGGGCCTGAGTAGCGTCCGATAGGTGGTTGTTAATGACCGTGATTGCCAGAGGGACCAAGTCTGCCCGCTGTTCCTTAAATAGATTGGCTGCCAGATCGATAAAGACCTGGCGTTGGTCATAATAACGGTTCATAACGTCCTTGATGAATAGCCAGCGGATAATCCACCGTAAAAAGGGAGGTGCGCTTTGAAGAAAAAGTTCCGGATCCAGTTGCTCTTTCCCCTTGAACCGAAACAGGGGCGTGCTGGTGTCGATGTAATACAGGGCATCCGGGTCATGATTCCTTAACGCCCAATTGGATAATTGACCGTCAATAGCCAGTTCAATCTCCGGGGCATTATCCTGATTGAATTTCCAGATTTTTCCAATCTCTTCACAAACATGAACCAGGAAATCAGAAAAGTGAGTTTGGTCCAGCCGGTGAATTAAATGATGACCGAACGATTCGGCGGGCAACTGTTTTTGGCCAATGTAAACCACGACCGGTCGGTTGGGGATATTTAGAGCAATCAGGTCATCTTCCGGCAGTTGAATACCAGCAGATTTCAAGTGGTTGCAGTAATCCCGGTATTGCTTTATGTAGATATGTGCCTCGGTTTCTGTTTTAAAGAGAGGCATGCGTTTCAGGGCCAGTTCCGGCTGTGCTTCGAGCTGGAACACGGTGGAGATTTCTCCATATCCCAGCACTTTTACCGGAATGTCAATTTTATCCATATTGGCGGGATTGAGCACCCGTTCAAATTGTCTAATTAAATCAGTGTCTATGGAAACAGTCATAATGCCAACGTTTATTAATTGAGCTAGGTGTTAGTCTGAATTTGAAAGGAGTTGGTTGAAACCCCGTTTTAGTTTGAACAGGGGTCGGAGTCGTCTCGCGCTGGAGAGCGCTCTGTCCAGTTGGTTCAGCGCTTCTTCTACTTGGGAATCTTCTATCGTTAAAGGGGGCAGAAACTGGCAGACAGAGGTGTCATTGTTGGCATATACCATTAGCAGACCATGATCGTAGGCGGTTTTGGTTAATACGGGTCCAGCGTAGTCGTCTCTTAATTTAAGTCCCATCATCAACCCCAGCTGGCGGAGATGCAGCAAAAACCGGGGGTATTTTTTTTGCAGGGCACCAACACCAGTTTGAAATTGCTGTGCCAATTGGTTCACCCGTTCCAGAAATTCCGGGTTGGAAGAGATTTCCAGAACGTGAATGGCTAACTGGCAACCAATCTCGGCGCCGCCAAAGGTTGAGATATGAATAAAAGGATCCGGATGGAACACCGATTCCAGGGGTGACCGGATGACGGTGGCGGAAAGAGGGTACAAGCCGCCGGAAAGTCCTTTGCCAAGGACCACCATGTCCGGGATGATATCAAAGTGCTCAAATGCCCAGAGTTTTCCAGTGCGTCCCAATCCGCTCTGAACTTCATCTAGGATGAGCAGGGCACCCTTTTTGTTACAAATTTTGCGGACGGTTTGTAAATAGTCTTTATTGGGGATAACGATACCAAGAGTGGCAGGAATGGTTTCCAAAATAACGGCCGCGGTGTCATTATCTACCGCTTCCATGAGTGCTTGAGTATCATTAAAAGGAATCTGTTGAAATCCAGGGGCCGTGGGGCCGAAAGGCTTCCGATAGTGTTCATCTCCGGCGGCTAGAGCTAACCCTGTATGACCGTGGTAGCCACCGCGGGCTGAGATAATTTTCGTTTTTTTTGTAAAAGCACGCGCAACCTTAAAAGCCAGATCAATCGCTTCTCCACCACCGACCCCAAATACGGTATAATTTAAATCCCCCGGCATAAGATCGGATATGAGCTTCGCCAGGTAAGCCCTGGGTGCACTCATTAAGTGGTGGTTTCCAATGTCCCAATCGTTCAAGGATTCAGTTAATCGTTGAATTAGTTCATGGTTCCGGTGCCCCAGATTGAAAACGCCTCCGTTGCAATGGAGGTTGAGTAACCGTTTTTGCCCGTCAATATCCCAGAGGTAGGGACCCTCCCGCCGCCCCATAACGAAATCCATACCATAATCCTTGAAGAAACGGGCTTTCCCACTGGAAACGTGATCGGAAAAATATTTGAGGGCTAATTCTTTTTCTGCAGAGTGGGACATGGAATATCGGCGGTGAATCTAAAAAGAGTGTTTGGAAAATCATATGACTGAGACATAGAACACTGGATTGATTTTCCCATCTGAAAGTCATAATTCCTTTCCAACTTAAATATATTGGCTGCAATTTCTACAGAGAGACACTTCCGGCAGGAATGAAATAATGAACAGAATTCACCTTGTTTTATCTATTCTGATGGTGGCTCGTTTAGTCGCTGAAACGGGTACAATTGTCGTAGTTCAACCCCGTTTAACCGAGCAGGATTACCGTACCGATAATACATTTCATGCCGCTTTAGAAACCTATTTTTCCAAGGCAGAAGAAAAGCGGAATTCCCAGGAAGAACAACTACTTGTTTTCCCGGAATACCTCGGGACATGGACCGTAGCCACGAATGAGCCGGGTTGGGTATTTAAGGCGGGTAGTCTGAATGGTGCAATGGTGCGTTTGATTCTGTCACATCCTTTCCGTTTTCTGAAAACGCTGTTCTACGGTTTGTTTAGAGACCCATTTGAAACTTCCTTTCCGGGACATGTTCAGCGGGCGGTCTTCAGTATGTCGGCAGACAAAATGAAAAGGGTATATGAAACGGCATTTTCCGATCTGGCTCGTCAATATCATACCTGGGTAGTGGCTGGTTCAATTCTTTTACCAGAGTTGAAAATTGAAGCAGGAACACTAATGTATATGAAATCCCCCTCCGGGAGTCATTGTACCCTAATGAATCAAAGTGTGGTGTTCAATTCGGAGGGACAGGCGGTGCTCGTTTCCAAGAAGGTATTCCCGGTCCAAGAGGAACTGACTTTCCTGAATTCGGGTACCAGCAGCGATTTGGCGGTGGCAACTACTCCTTTGGGGCGACTGGGAGTGCTGGTTTGTGCGGATAGCTGGTATCCGGAGTGTTATCAGGCTTTGCGAAGGAAGGAGGTAGATATTATCGCTGTTCCCAGCTTTGTGGATCCGGCTGACCGCTGGGAGCGGACATGGAACGGGTATGATCCGGTGGATTCGATTCCCTCGGACGTTGATCCCGAGGATATAAAAGGCGTTCACTTGGAAAAAGATATGTGGGTGAAATATGCTTTATGCGGAAGGATTGCTCAATCGAAAGCGGAAATCGGGGTTAATAGTTTTTTAATCGGTAGTTTCTGGGGACTCACTGGAGGCGGACAGTCCAGCATTGTTGCAGAGGGAGAAATAAGACAAATGGCACCGGATTATCTGGCAAGGGATTTATTGGTTTATAGAAGAGACTGACCCTGGTGTTGGTTACTTCGCAAAAAGCGATTTCACCCAATCAGCTTCAGCTTTGCTGAGGGGATTTCCAAGTGTAGCGGCAGCCCTGACCTGATCCATGTTACGTTGTCCTAGTAAGACGCAGCCGGTGGGTGCGTCGGTCAATAAGGCGTCAATCAATCCATGGAGTATGGGCTGGGGATGATGATTAAAACGATTGAACAATTTCACCCGGTTTTCTGCCATTTTCTGGATGATATCAAAATCTTTAAAATCCTCAATCGTTCTTCGAAAATCCCCTGCCTCAAATCTCGGCGGTTTGGTGTATTTACCGGTGAGCAAACCGTGTTTTAAAGGTGAAAAAAAGCAAACGCCGATATTGTGTTGCTGGACCCACTCCATTAATCCCGATTGACGGTATGTATTATCCATTACATTGCGGTACGGTTGGACGACGTCGGGGTCGACCCGGTCAATGTAATGCATGATTTTCTCACAGTACCAGTCAGAAAGACCAATAAACCTGGTTTTTCCTTCCTCTTGGAATCGCTGGATGGCCTCCAGGGCAGCATCAAAATATTCCTCCTGCTTTCCAAAGTTGCAGTGGTGTAAATAAAGCAGGTCCACACAATCGATCCGGAGGTTTTTTAAGGACTGTTCCATTTTATGGCTCATGTATTCTGGGTGGTACCAGTAGTCGTGATCTCCACGGTCCCAGCCTACTTTGGTTGCGAGAAAAATATCCTTTCGCGGGATTTCGTTCCATACGGAACCAATGATTTTCTCAGAGCGACCGTTGCCGTAAACGTCGGCTGTGTCCCAATGATTAATCCCTTGGTCGTAAGCTAGCTTTAAGGCTTTAATCGAATCCGCCTCTGTCTGTCCTGCCCAACCTACAGGGATTTTATCTGACACATTCGCCCCGCCATAGGACCAGGTTCCCAGACTGATTCGGGATACGCTTACACCGGTTCGCCCGAGAGTGTTGTACTCCATATTTCTCCTTTCCTGAAGCATTAAAGTTATTGAAAATTAAAACCTAAATTCCCGTCTAAATTTCTTTTTCAGATGCCTATATTGGAACAACTCAACAGTGAATGACCTCATGAAAGTTATTGATATTGGCCACCGAGGATATTCCCTAGATTATGCCATGTCGGTGCTGGAAACAGAGGTGAGCACCACTTTGTTTGAAGGCGAGAAACGGGTGATTAAGATCATTCATGGTCATGGAAAAGGTGCGTTGAAAAAGAGTGTTCGTGACTGGTGTCGCGATCAGCAGGGGCGTTTTAAGTCAATTATTTTCGGTGAACACTACGATTTATTCCATCCGAATTCGGTAGCTATGCGGGCGGAATGCCGAATTTTCATTGACTCCGATTTCGGCCGGCAAAACAGTGCTGTAACCTATCTTTGGCTATGGTAAATCATATTATGGTAAAAAGATCCATCCTGACTCTAACGGGTATTTTCCTGTTTTTCCTGGTCGGTTGCGGGAGTACAGGGACCAATCTCAGTAAAATGAGCTCTGAACAATTAAGTAGAGCTCAGGACTCGTTGCTGACTGCCCATCCTGGTGATCAGGAGATCATCCGTCGCCTGGCGGATGCGCACCTGGACCTGGCGCGGCGAACGGGCCGCATGGAAGAATTTCAACAAGTCTTGAAGCTCGACCCACGGAATGCAGCGGCCCGTTACCAAGTTGCCATGGATAAAGGAAAACAACTCTATCAACAGGGTAGTCGTACGGCGCTCTGGGATGCCCTGGTGGCTTTTGGCAAGGCAGCCACCGTCATTGATTCACTGGGGGAACCCCACTACTGGATGGCCCGGAGTTATCTTAAAAAAGATGACATGGATTTTGATCTGATCCTGGAGGCGTATGACAGAGCCCGTACTCTTTATCTGCCCGATTCACTCAGGTCTGAAGTTGAAGCGGAGCGGAAAACTCTTCTGAAACGAAAAGCCACCTACGAAAAATTCTGGAAGTAAATCACATTTGTAAACCACAGTTCAGGGAAAAATAAATTTTGTCAGATCAGACCTTAGAACTTGGGATCCCCTCCGCCGATCAACTGTTAAAAACCAGGGATCGAATTCGCAATGATATCCACCGGACACCGGTTATGTCTTCTGAGGGAATTAACCAGGATTGTTCAACAACCCTTTATTTCAAGTGTGAAAACTTCCAACGGACCGGCTCTTTCAAACTCCGTGGGGCGCTCAATGCAGTAATGAATCTTTCCGCCCCGGAAAAAGCCAAAGGCGTTGTGACCCATTCTTCGGGAAACTTTGCACAGGCGGTGGCTCTGGCCTGCAGGAATCAGGGAATCCAGGCAACGGTTGTTATGCCGGTGACGGCAACCAGGGCCAAACGGAGTGCCACCGAAAGTTATGGTGCCTGGATCGTGGAATGCGGACCTTCCCTGGCTAATCGGGAAGCGGTGCTTCAAAGTGTCATTGAAACAACCGGGTCTGTATTGATTCACCCCTCCAATCAGCTCGAGGTAATTCTGGGGCAAAGCACGGCTGCCATGGAGCTGATAGAAGACTACCCAGATCTGGATTATATTTTAGCGCCGGTCGGCGGAGGCGGTCTGATTTCTGGCACTGCCCTGGCTGCGGAATATTTTTCACCCCCTACCTGGGTTTTAGGGGCAGAACCGTTTGGGGCCGATGGTGGCTACCGTTCTTTAAAGGCGGGCAGGATTGTCCCCATTGAAAACCCTCGGACCATTGCAGATGGGCTGCGAACTTCATTGGGGGATCAGAATTTTCCCATTATTCAAAAGCTGGTTCCTGGAATCATCCGGGTGACGGAGAAGGAAATTGTGGAGTCCATGCGACTCATCTGGGAGCGTATGAAAATTATTGTGGAGCCCTCCAGCGCCGTGGCTTTAGCGGCTGTCAGGCGGGAAGTTGGTCGTTTCTCCGGAAAGCGGGTCGGAATCATTTTATCGGGGGGAAATGTGGATTTGGAACATCTTCCTTTTTAAAACAACCACCAAAATACTCCCATTTCAGGGTGTGTCCACCCGTCGCTTTTTTTCTTGATTCAACCCTTGATTGGGAGTAAACTTTCCTGTGTCCGACGTCTGGAGTCGTTGGGTACCCTATCATTCCGAGGTAAATATAAATGGCATTGAGAGCGGCTATGAAAAGAAGCATTTTATTGGTGGTCTGTACCCTTAGTGTATCTTTACTTATAGCTAAGGACACCTTCACAATCTCCGGTAAACTGGTTGGTGCTGATGGTAAAAGTGTAGATAAAACAACCGTTTTACTCCTGAAAGAAGACGGTACCGAAGTCCAGAGAACAATCACCTCCAAAAAACGGATCGGACGCAGCGGTGGCAAATTCGAGTTTAAAGATGTTCTCCCGGGGAAATACACCATTGAGGCCGATGCCGGTAAAACTGGAAAAGTGAGTAAGGTTGTGGAGGTGGTGGACAAGGATATTGATTTAAAGAAAATTAAAGTGACGGCGGAGACAGTAGAAAAAGCGACCGGTGAAAAGGCGGCTGAAGATACGACCGCCAGCGGGCCCGGGCCGGGAGACATTGAATTCAATCCCAACCCCGATAAAGATTATGTATTGAATGAATTGAGTTTTGAAATCAAGAAGATGACGGCCGAATTGAAGTATTTAAATGAGGAGGTGGAAAACTTAAAAGCGCTCAGCAAAATGTGGGTAAACCCCCTCTCGATTTACTCCAAGGAAATTATTCTTAAAAATGGTTCCACTGTCTTCGGGAAAGTGGTTTATCAGGATGAGGAAACCCTGAAAGTGGAAACGCTGGTGGGTTACCTGATTATTAACCGTAAAGACATTGTTCGGGTGGTTGATAATGTCATTACGGAGGAACAGGCGGAGTATGTCCCAGAGCAGGTCCGGGACAGTTACACACCGCCGCCCATGCCCAAGCTGGCGGAGCCCAAATACACCTCGCCGGAACCCGGTAGCCGGGAAGCTTCTAAAAAGTATTCAGCCAACTGTGTTTTGGTTGGCAATATCAGCGAGAAAAAGGATTCCCAGGGAAATATCATTTTTACAGGTGAAATAAAAAACATTGGTGGTCGCCGGGCAGACTTTGTGAAAGTGGATTTTGTCTTCCGTAAAAACTGGAGTGGGGAAACGAAAACGTTGACTACATTTATCCGCGGTGGTTACCATACGTTTGAATCGGGAATTACAACTGATGCCACGCTCCTGCCCGGGGCAACCGGATCATTTGAATTATACGTCCCGCACGATTTTGGATCCTTTATTGGTTATTCCTACATTATCGACTGGGAGGAATATGAGTAATGGGGCCTGATCGGAAAATCCGGCCTCGATCGTTCCTGAAGATGGTTACCCGTCTTCTCATCGTCACCGCCCTGACCGCTCAATCTGAAACCACACCCCTGTCGGAGATCTTTTTTCTGGATCTTGGGATTGTAATTGAGCCAGTGAAAGGAAATGAAACCTATTCCAGGCTAGTGGAGAAGCCCTCCCAGGAGGTGACCTTCCGGGTTAAAAAAGTAAACAGCGGTTCGGTCTATATGGCTTCTAGCAAGGATATGCTGGCGGCACTGGAGCGGATTAATCAGCGGATTGAAATATTGGAACGATCCTTTTCGGCGGAAATGGAGGCCATGAAGCGGGAAAACCGCGAACTGCGCCAGAGCATTGCCGAGCTCCGGAGTGAACAATTGCAGAAGAAAGACTCCGTTAAAATGGCGACGGACATTACTCCAAAAATAGGGGTAAGATCTAAAGCCCCAGAGACCCTCCCGGACGAGCCGATTCAGGAGTTACCCCCGGCGCCTGAACCAGCCCCCGTGTTTAATCAATCACGGTATATGGCCGGTGTATTTGCCTACCAGCGGGAAGATTACCGGGTAGCCCTGAAAAAATTCTCCGGGCTTAATTTGGAAGCAGCCAATTCTAGAACGATGGAAAACATTCTTTACTGGATGGCTGATTCTCATGCCCGGCTGGGGGAGATACAGGAAGCTTTGAAAATTTTAGACCGGGTGGTTGCGGTCGGTTCTCAGAGGAACGATGACGCCCTGATTCAAAAAGGTCTGCTTTACCGTCGCCTTGGTCAGGAGTCATTAGCCCTGGCGGCCTTTACGGATGTGGTCAAACACTATCCTCAAAGTGAATATGTGCGATTGGCACAAATCGAATTGAGAAAAGCGGAAACAACACCATGAAAAATTGGCTTCGTTTTAATCTACTGATTGTATTAATCGCAGCACCCCTTATGGGTGCAACCCGGGTTGCTTACACCCGGCCAGGCCCCATGATGAAAATTCCCTACAGCTCTGTGAAGAAATCCCCTTATTTATTCAGAACTGGCTTTGGTTCTGAAATCCATAATCTGTCTCCGTTTAACACCGCCAAAGGGGTGTACTTTGAAATGGAGATTGGCAAGAATTTCACTTTTGGTTTTTCCTCCGTTCAAAGTGCCGACACCACTTCCCTGGCTAATTTATCCGTTTCCACCTATCGGCCACCGGTGGAGTTTGGTTTTCACCTACAACAGCGGGTGTACACCTATAACGATGTTTCATTCTCGGTTGGGTTACAGGACATTGTTTTTGAAAACAAAGGCACCGGCGGGTTGAATCTGAACCCCAAGGAGTTGTCCTTTTTTGGAGTCGTCAGTAGCGAGAAAAAAGTGGGTCAGTACCAGATGAGTACCTTTATCGGATTTGGTACGGGTGGTTTCGGTGCGGTGGACACGGTGACAACGGATACAACCCAAACTTCTTCCGGCACGCGGGCTGGTGTCTTTGCCGGAATTATTTTAAATACCCCCTATTTTGAAAAGTGGGGTGGTGCAGATCTTGTGGGTGAATTCGACGGAACAGGCATCAATGTGGGACTCCGCATCCCCCTTACCTCGGATTATCGCCTGAACCTTGGATTCACCCACATTGAAAAATTACCTTCCTGGAAAGAACGGTACTGGAAGGGTCATCCTGGAATTACATTGGGAATGGATATGGCAGTGGCCCGGGTTCCTGCCGGTGGAATAAAAGGTCTTCCTGGTGGACCCGCCCCACCCCTCAGTCCTACGGCTGAAGGAGGGCGGACAGTAACCGGCTACCCGGCAGAAATGGACTCCACTTTGTACGTGGCTGATATTGCGGTTCATACTCTACGGGATTCCATGGGTATGATGACCGCTGAAATGCGGAACCTGATGACTCGCTTGGCAGCCATGGAACAACAGTCGAAATTCCTGGAGGATTCCCTGCGAGCGTTAAAACTGGCTAAAAATATGGACGAAAAGAAAATGAACGAAGCCATGCGGCATCTTTCCCGATCATTGCGTTACTTTTATTCCGGGGATTATCGACTGGCCCTGCAGGAAGTGGAGGCGGCGCTGGAGCTAAACCCCACCATGGCGCTGGCTTATGCCCGCCGGGGATCCATTTATTACAAGCTGGGTGATATTCAGAGAGCTACAATCAACTGGAATCTGGCGTTGCGCATGGACCCGGAGTATGATGACGTTCGCAATGTATTAAAGGCTCTCCACGAAAACCGGCTGAAATCCACATCGGTGGTACAGAATTAGGAGCAACCTATGGATATTGCAACCTTAGTTGGTATTGTACTCGGAATTGGTTCTATTGGGAGCGGAATCTGGCTGGCTGCCGCTGCCGCCAACGCCAGTATGGCAGGATTCATTTCTCCCTCCAGTTTTGCAATTGTGTTTGGAGGCATGGTCGCCTCCGTATCGGTGGCATTTCCGCTGGCGGATGTGCTGAAACTGGGATCGGCGATCGCGGCTGTCTTTAAAGGCGGGAAAGACACCCTGGGGGAATTTGTCGAAGACGCGGTGGAAGTGGCGGCCGTAGCCCGAAAAGGAACAGCGGAGCTGGAAAAACAGGTGGATAATATTCGCAACCCCTTTTTCCGTGACGGTGTCCAGATGGTGATTGACGGTTATTCTTTAGATGAAATCACTGACATTTTAAATACACGGATCGAGTATCGTGAAATCCGTGAAAAAACTCAAGCCAGCTTGTTTAAATCTATGGGTACCATGGCACCAGCTTGGGGGATGATTGGTACTTTAATCGGTCTGGTCATTATGCTTTCCGGCTTCGGAGGTGAAAGTGGTGGTGGGACGGAAGCCCTGGGCGCCGGTATGTCCGCCGCCTTAATTACTACTTTCTATGGAGCCGTATTTGCCAATCTGTTCTTCCTGCCCATGTCGGATAAACTCCGTACCCGGATTACATTTTCCAGCACCATTCAGAACCTGCTGGTGGAAGCTACCCGCCTTATTCACCAGAAAAAGCACCCGATTATCGTTCGGGAAAAACTGAACTCCTACATTCCACCTAAAGAATGGAAGCGTGACGAAGGTTAGTAAACGTGGCTATTACCCCGAAGGAGAAAAATAAATATTTAGAACTGGGGCGTCAGGATGTGGACGAAGGCCTCCCCGGCTGGTTTAATACCTTTGCCGATATGATGACCCTATTGCTAGCCTTCTTCGTGCTTCTGGCGGCCATATCCACCATTGACCCGGTAAAGCTTCAGGAGATGGCGGATGCCATGGGGAAGTCCGTGGGGAAAAAGCAGAAACTGAAAAACCAGGCCATGAGTCTGTCGGACATTAAAAGGGCTGTTGATAAAATGGTTCAGGAAATGGAGACCGACCCGAAGACCGGACAGAAACCGGTGGAAGTAACTACCAGCCCGAAGGGAGTAACTATTGGAATTTCATCGGACATCAGTTTTCAGTCCGGCTCTGCCGAAACCAAGCCTGAAATTGTGGACATCCTGAAGAAAATAGTTCCCACAATCCAGTCTTCTTATTTCATGGTGGCTGTAGAGGGGCACACGGACAGTGATCCATTACCAGAGCAATTGCGAGACAAGTTTCCCAGTAACTGGGAGCTTTCTGGTGCCCGGGCTGCGGCTGTTGTACGGATTTTGGTGGACCTGGGGGTGGATCCCACCCGATTGGAGGCGGTGGGGTACGGGGAGTTTGTTCCCCGGGATCGCACCACAGCGGACATTATTGATGCTGAACTAATCGCCAAACTGAACAGTACCCCGGAACAAAAAGCCCGTAACCGGCGAGTGGAAATTACGTTTCTTGCGCCCCAGGGCGGACCGGTTGGGAAATCAGAAGGCTAAAAGACTTATTTTTCTAATGAATAAGGGAGTTGGTATGAAACAACGTTTATTCCGGGGGACAGTGACCCCGCTCATTATGGGATTATTTGCCAGCCTGGTCCTCGGGCAGGCCAGCAGTTATCTGGCGCAAAAACTAATGCTGGAAAACGACCTGCGAAAACGAATTATGGAAGCCCTTGAAAAGGTGATTGAAAATCGGAAATATGTGGTAGACGTCAGTGTGGATCTAGAGCTGAGCAGTGCCGTGGAGCAGCAAACCACTTATAAGGCTGGTGGCGAAGGCAAACAGGAGTTAACAGGGCGGGAACTGGAAGGAGTTGGTGAAACTTCCGTTTCGGCGGCAGGAGAAGCGGAAGCCAGAACGCGGACCAGTGTCGGTCTTCCCATTCCGGGCTTTGATTTTGAAGTGGAAGAGACCCCTGCCGGGGAAGGAACCACCTCAACGGTGGAAGAAGAGGTGGGTGAAGCTCCTTCAAAAACACCATCCACACCCAGTAATGTGCTTTCGAAATCTTATACCGAAAAATATCCCTCGATTGCCAAACTGAAACATATGGAGATCAGCATTATTCTTCAAGAAGGTGCTGCACCGGAGTTGATTGAAAATATTCGCCAGGTTGTTATGGTAGCTTCTGGGTTTGACCGGACTCGCGGCGATGTGCTCAGCATAATGACCGCTTCCTTTAAGAAACGGCGGGATGAAAAGACAGCGGAACAAGTTTTGTTGAAAAATATTGCTGAGAAGCTGGAATCGCTGGAGACCCAGCGGGAACAGCTGGGAGAGGTGGACTGGCGCAAAGAACTGGAAAATTATCAGCAACAGGAAGCGGAACGGCGTCAGGAAGATAAGCTCTATTTTCAGTCCAAACTTACTGAACTGGAGAAAGCGGCCAGAGACCGAGCCTACGAAGAGGCCAAGCGTGATATTTTAAAACAGGACTCCATCCGCCTCCAGGCGTTAAACGATGAAATTCAGAATTTGAAAGCATTTCTAGGGGCTGGAGCTGCGCCCGATTCCACCAAAGAAAAAATCCAGTCTTCGGTGCAGGACAAACTGGAGCAGAAAGCCAGCCTGGACGCCCAGATTGCTCAGAAACTGGCCAAGCTGGAAAGTGTTCAAAGCGAGCTGGATCGTCAGTACCGGGATGGGTCTGATAATACAATGGTAATCTTCGTGTCCATTCTGGGTGCACTGGTTATTGTTCTGATCGTGGTACTGGTATTTCTCTTAATGAACCGCTCCAAACAATCGGTATTGCCGCCGTCATGGATGTATCCTCCCCGCCGCAAAAAAAAAAGTAAGGAGCCAAGTACGCCTGTAGCGGCACCGGCAGCACCGGCAACACAGCCGTCGCCGACACCAACCCCTGAACCAGAGGAGGATATTGCCGTCTTGCAAAGTGAGGTTAATGATATGAAACAGGCTGTTGTTTCCATGAGTGTGGGGCAACCGAAGGCGGCCACGAAGATTGTGAAGGAATGGATTCAGGAAGCACCGCCGCCCCCACCCGAACCGACTGCCCCAGCCGCAGAACCGGAGGAACCGGAAACCGGCAAAAAGAAGAAGAAAAAGAAATAAGAGGCTGCCATGATTACTGATTATAATCGTCTATCTGGACTGCAGAAAGTGGCTATCCTGTTTTCAGTGCTGGGGGAGAGCCTGGCTCTGAGCCTGGTGAAGGATCTCGACAAAACCGAAATCCGAAAAATCAGGGCAGCCATGCGAGAGGTGGACAATGTCGCTTTTTCCGTGAAGAAACAGGTGATGGAGGAATTTTACTTCAGTTTTGTCAGTGAAAAGTTTCAGACCGAAGAAGATAGCGATGAACCAAAGAAGCCGTTTGATTTTCTCAATACGCTGACGGATGAACAACTGGTGGCCATGCTGATAACGGAATCCCCTCGTGTCATTGCCATCGCTATCGCCCAGCTGCCCGCCGAAAAGCGCCTGCTGGTGCTGGACCGGGTAGAGCAGGAGGTGAAGGGGAAAGTTCTGCTGGAGATCGGTAATCTGAAGGATGTACCGCTGGAGGCGGTCGTTCAGATTGCCAGTCGTCTGAAAAAACGTTCCAAAACCTTGCCCCGGACCGTTCAGTTTTCCCGGGGAGGTGGGAAATATATTGCCGATATCCTCAGTGAAATGGATCCGGAGGAAGAAAAACAGTTCCTGGAAGCCCTGACCCGGGATGATCCCGAACTGGCTGAGGATGTGAAAAAATATCACCTCACCTTTGAATCAATCTTTACCATTATGCCGGACAACTTACTGCGGGATATTATGAATACGGTGGAGCTGGATACGGTCGCCATGGCCTTAAAGGGTATGCCTAAGGATGTGGTTGATCGTGTCATTGGAAATCTCCCTCAGAAAAAACAGGCCATGTATGAACCAGTGGAAGGAGCTGTCCCGAAACGGGAAGTGGACCAGGCCCGGAAAGCGGTTGTACAAGTGGCCAAGCAGATGGAAAAGGACGGTGCTTTTCGATTGGAAGACCTCCTGGGTAGTAGTGAAGTAATCGAATAGTACTTCAAGTGATTGAAAAAGCCCCGCCCGCTCTTGGTCGGGGCTTTTTAATTTTACCGGCGTCAAATTATGACTGACCATCGCATTCGTACCGTTATTGAGCCGTTTACCATTAAGACGGTGGAACCGCTGGAATTGACGACCCGGGAGGAACGGGATCACGTCATTCAGGCGGCCGGTTATAATTTATTTAAAGTGCCGGCCCGGAAAGTTTTGATTGATTTATTGACCGATAGCGGCACCGGGGCCATGAGCTCCAACCAGTGGGCCGCCGTAATGCGGGGAGATGAATCCTATGCCGGTAGCGATAGTTTCGAGCGCTTCGAAGCGGTCGTTAAGGATATTTTCGGTTTTAAACACATGATTCCCACCCATCAGGGACGGGCAGCAGAGCGAATATTATTCTCTGTAATGTGCAGTTCCGGGGACGTGGTTCCAAACAACACCCATTTTGACACGACCCGCGCCAATATTGAATATCAGGGAGCAGTGGCGGAAGATCTGGTTATTGAAGAGGGAAGGCAACCCCAGAAGGTCCATCCTTTCAAGGGGAATATGGACACTGAGAAACTCCGGACCCTCATTGAGCGGGTGGGACCGGAAAAAATCCCTCTCTGCCTGTTAACGATTACCAATAATTCCGGCGGCGGGCAACCCGTATCTCTGGAAAATATCCGGACGGTGAAAGGGGTCCTGGCGCCTTTTGGAATTCCCCTTTATTTTGATGCCGCCCGCTTTGCCGAAAATGCCTATTTCATTAAACTGAGGGAGCCGGGGTATCAGGGTGTTTCTGTGAAGAGGATTGTTCGCGAAATGATGAGTTACGCCGATGGCTGTACCATGAGCGCCAAAAAGGACGGCTTGGCCAACATCGGAGGTTTCCTGTGTACCAATGCGGACGGTTTGGCGGAAAAAGAAAAAGACTTGTTAATCCTTACGGAAGGATTTCCTACTTATGGCGGCATGGCGGGCCGGGATCTGGAGGCGATCGCTGTGGGACTGGAGGAGGTATTGGATGAAGATTACCTTCGGTACCGCCTGGCAGAAGCCCGATATCTGGGGGAGCACCTGTCGGAGATCGGTTATCCAATTATTCAACCACCTGGAGGCCACGCCATCTATGTGGATGCCAAGGCACTGCTGCCCCAGATCAAACCATTGGAATACCCAGGACAGAGTCTGGCAGTGGAGCTGTATTTAGCTGGAGGAATCCGTACAGTGGAAATTGGCTCTGTCATGTTTGGTAAAATTGATCCGGAAACCAGGAGGGAAACACCGGCGGAGATGGAGCTGGTCCGGTTAGCTCTCCCCCGCCGCACCCATACCCAGAGTCATATTGATTATGTCATTGAAGTAGCCCGGGAGGTTTTTGAAACCAGGAAAAAACTGAGGGGATACCGGATCGTTCAACAACCTCCCTACCTGCGCCACTTTACCGCCCGTTTTGAGCCGCTTGAGTAGCAGACCCTGATTTAAGTACATTGTCAATTCCAATTCGGGGATAAAGATTACGTTTTAATCCCATGACATCCAGGATAAATACCATCAGACGGCTGGGCTTTCACATTTATCGTCAGATGGGAAATATACCAATGGCACTTTAAACACTAAGTGCCATTGGTATATGGCAGAAATATTCTCTTGTTGTGTCAGGCTTTATGGTTCAGCGCTGCCTGGGCGGCAGCCAGTCGGGCTACTGGTACCCGGAAGGGGGAGCAACTGACATAATTCAGGCCCTGCTGGTGGCAGAATTCGATGCTGGAAGGGTCGCCACCGTGTTCGCCGCAGATTCCGATTTTTAAGTCCTCCCGCACGCTGCGACCCTTAGTGACCCCAATCGATAATAATTGACCTACACCTTTCTTATCCAGGCTCTGAAAAGGGTCGTGTTCCAATATGTGCTGGTGGAGATACTCCGGAAGGAAGGTTCCGATATCATCCCGGCTAAAACCGTAGGTGGTCTGGGTCAGGTCGTTGGTCCCGAAGCTGAAGAACTCCGCTTTTTCAGCAATTTCGTCCGCCGTCAGGCAAGCCCGGGGAAGTTCAATCATCGTCCCCACCAGGAAATCGAAGGTAATGTGCTGTTCTTCCATCACGTCCCTGGCCACAGCCCGGATCAATTTTTCCTGGTGCTCGAATTCGGTAACCGTACCCACAAGCGGAATCATGACTTCGGGGTAAACCTTTACACCTTCTTTTGTAAGTTCTGCTACCGCTTCGAATATGGCGCGGGCCTGCATTTCAGTGATTTCAGGGTGGGCAATTCCCAGCCGGCAGCCCCGGTGTCCCAGCATGGGATTGAATTCGTGCAGGTTGGCCATCCGGGTCCGGATTTTAACCGGGGTCACATTCAGTTCTTTCGCCAGGGATTCGATCTGGTGGTCATCCAGAGCCAGAAATTCATGAAGAGGAGGATCCAGGAGGCGAATCGTCACCGGTAAATCGTGCATGGCCGCCAGAATCCCTTTGAAATCCTTTCGCTGGTAAGGCAGAAGTTCCATGACGGCAGCCCTGCGCCCCGCTTCAGACTCCGTGAGAATCATCTTGCGCATAGCCATAATGCGCTGGGGATCGAAAAACATGTGTTCTGTCCGGCAGAGCCCGATTCCTTCGGCGCCGAAGGCGCGGGCCTGTTGTGCATCCTCCGAGCGGTCGGCATTGGCGCGCACCTTCAAAGTTCGGATATCGTCGGCCCATTTCATTAATTCACGGTAATAAGGGTTGGAATCTGGATCAGCCGCTTTTAATGTAATTTGCCCCTGGTAAACGGTTCCCTTGGAACCATTCATGGAGATCCAGTCTCCCTCTTTTAAAATGCTTCCGTCCGCCTCCGCCGTTTTATCGGTGAGGTTGATATTCAACCGGCTGCAACCCACGATACAACATTTCCCCCACCCCCGAGCCACCAGGGCAGCGTGGGAAGTCATGCCCCCTTTGGTGGTGAGGATGGCTTCAGCCACGTGCATGCCATGGACATCTTCCGGGGAGGTTTCTTCCCGCACCATAATGACCTTTTTTCCCTGCTTGGCCCAGGCTTCGGCGTCATCGGCTGTGAAAACAATCTGGCCGATTCCGCCACCGGGACCGGCAGGAAGCCCTTTGGCAAATATCGGCGCTGAACGTTCCTCCTCCGGGTTCAGCATAGGGTGCAGTAATTCGTCAATCTGATCGGGATGCACCCGAAGCACAGCCTCCTGTTGATTAATTAATCCTTCGTGAACCATGTCCACGGCCATTTTTACCGCCGCGGGCCCGTTCCGTTTCCCGGTCCGGGTCTGGAGCATCCACAATTTCCCATTCTCCACCGTGAATTCGATGTCCTGCATATCCCGGTAGTGGGTTTCAAGTTTGGTGCGAATCCGATCCAGTTCCTGGTACACCTCCGGGAGGAAAGCTTCCAGGGATTCCAGTTCTTCCGACCCCTCCGAGCGGGTGGCCTCATTCAGGGGGTGGGGGGTTCGGATGCCTGCCACCACATCTTCTCCCTGGGCATTCTGGATCCATTCACCATAAAAACGACTGTCACCAGTGGCTGGATTGCGGGTAAAAGCCACACCGGTGGCAGAAGTTTCCCCTGTATTGCCAAAGACCATGGCCTGAACGGTTACCGCTGTGCCCCATTTGTCAGGGATTCCTTCAATCTGACGGTAATTTTTCGCCCGCTTTCCATTCCAGCTTTGGAATACGGCTTTCACAGCTCCCCAGAGCTGCACGGAAGCTTCATCGGGAAAATCAGCCTTCAAGACTTCCTGCACTAGGGCTTTGAATTCCTCCGTTAATACCTGCCAGTCTTCGGCCGTCAGATCCACATCATTGGTGTAACCATAGTCCTGTTTGTATTTTGACAGTAGTGCTTCCATCTGCTGGCGGATTCCTGCTCCTTCCTCCGGTTCAAACCCAGTTGCCTTTTCCATGACGACGTCCGCATACATCATGATCAGGCGGCGATAAGCGTCATAAACAAAACGGGGATTGCCGGTTTTTGCAATCAGTCCATCCACCGTTTTGGAGGTAAGGCCCACATTAAGAACCGTCTCCATCATTCCCGGCATGGATTGGCGCGCCCCTGAACGGACCGAAACCAGCAGTGGGTCCCGCTCATCCCCAAAATGCTTTCCCATGATGGCTTCAATCTGCTTCATGGCTCCATTCACCTGGCTTTCCAGGTCTTCGGGGAATGCGTAATTGTTCTGGTAGTAATAGTTGCAAACTTCGGTGGTAATGGTAAAACCGGGAGGCACGGGGATTCCCAGATTCGTCATTTCTGCCAGATTGGCTCCCTTACCGCCCAGGAGGTTCTTCATATCCGCCCGCCCTTCAGCATGTCCGTGACCGAAAAAATAAACTGTCTTCATAAAATGGCCTTTAACTTAATTGGAATTTTGGAAAGTGGAATACAGATACAGTAGTTAAATCCTTTCTACATGGAATATTTACCAGTGGAAAATACAAACGAATCCTGATTGCAGGGAGCGTACTTCTTGATCGTAACTTCAATCCAATGAAACGATCATTAAAGTGGTCTATTTTTATCGTTCTGGCCCTGCCGTTCGCCGGTTGTGACCATACAGTTGATCCTGAAACCCTGCATCTGGCAGTGGCTTCCGACATCCGCGGTTTCGATCCAGCCCTGGCGACGGATATCCGCACCGGGGAAACAATGGCCCTGGTTTATGATAATCTGGTTCATTTCGGCCAGGGGACTGATCTTTTGCCGGGTCTGGCTCGGACCTGGGACATTGATAGCAACGGCACCCGGTACACGTTTCATCTAAGTAAGGAAGCCCGTTTTCAAGACGGGGAACGGGTGACGGCCAGTGATGTCATTTTTTCCTTCCAGCGGGTTTTGTTGCCGGAAACAGGTTCTCCCCAAACTTGGTTGTTTGAACGAATTATGGGGGCCAAGGACTTCATGGAGGGGAAAGCTGCCTATATTCAGGGTCTGCGGGCGCCGGATGACAGTACTCTGATAATTAAATTGGAGGAGCCTTTTGCCCCCTTCATTCAATATCTGGCCATGCCTTCGGCTAGTATTATAAACCAGCGCATGGTAAAAACGATTAAAGCGCTTCCGGCTGGTAGCGGACCCTGGTCGTTGGACCATTGGGAACGGGACGGGGAACTGGTTTTCATCCGGAATGAGCAATACTGGGGTCAAAAGCCGAAATTGAAGCGGCTGAAGATCCGGGTACTGTCGGAAGTGATGGCCCGGGCTGCCGAGTTTGAAGCGGGAAACCTGGATCTGCTAGGGGTTCCGGAAGTGGATCTGCGCCGGTGGCAATCGGACCCGGAATGGGCACCTTATCTCCAGGCGGTGGACGATCTTGATATTTTCTATGTGGGAATGAATTGTTCCCGGCCACCGTTTAATGATGTTCGTCTCCGACAGGCCATGAATCTGGCTCTGGACCGGGGAAAAATTCTGAAACTGCTGTTGAATGATGCGGGTCAACTGGCTGCAGGACCAGTCCCCCCCAGTCTCCGGAAAGATCATCTGGAGCCGTACCCTTATGATCCGCAGCAAGCGCGAAAACTGATAATCGATGCCGGGTACGGGGCAGGTCTCTCGACCCAGTTGTGGGTGGCGGGGGGCACGGAAATGTTCCATGTGTTGGAAGCAATGCAGGCTGATTGGGCAGCTGCGGGGATTCAGGTGGATATCCTTCGGAGTGATTGGAATGTGTTCAAAACCGCTGTCCGGGAGGGGAAACCAAATTTGTATTACTTGAACTGGCAGGCTGATTATCCCGATGCGGAGAACTTTCTCTACCCCCTGTTCTATTCCCGGGAATCCATGCTGAAACGGAACCGCTATTCCAACCCCCGGGCAGACAGTTTGATTCTGGCAATCCAGAGTCTTCCGAACGGACCAGAACGGGAACGGCTGGTGGTGGAGGCAAACCGCTTTATTCAGGAGGAGGCGCCATGGGTATTCCTGTGGCACCGGCGTGGGAATGTGATTCACCAACCCTGGATCCAGAATTATGAGCCGAAATTTATTTTCAATGCAGAACGGTATCTGGATATCACGAAATCAGGGAGCCATTCCTGAAATGTTAAGATACCTCATAAATCGTCTGCTGCAGACCATTCCTGTGATTCTGGGCGTGATTACCATCACCTTTATTCTGATGTACATTATTCCCGGTGATCCGGTTCTGTCCATGGTGGGGGAGCGTTACGATGAAGCCACCATAAACCAGCTTCGCAGCGAGTTGCACCTGGATGACCCCCTCCCCCTTCAGTTCGGTCGCTATGTGTTCAATGTGTTCCGCGGCGATCTGGGGAATTCCTTCATTACGGGCCAGCCGGTGGCCTGGGAGATTGCGGACAAATTCCCCAATACGATGATTCTGGCTCTGGGGGCCATGACGATTGCCGTTCTGGTGGGGATTACTTTAGGAATCGTCTCTTCATTAAGACCCCGTTCTCTGTTGGACAAGAGTTCCATGATCTTCGCTCTGGCAGGTATTTCAGCACCTGTATTCTGGGTAGGCTTATTGCTGGTTTTGATTGTTGGGGTGTGGTTGAAATGGTTGCCTCCCACCGGCTACGGTGGAATAGAATACTTGATCCTCCCAGCAGTCACCCTGGGGATGCGCTCGGCAGCTTACTTGGCGCGTCTGACCCGGGCCACTATGCTGGAAGTCTTGAATCAGGATTATATCCGTACAGCCCGGGCGAAAGGGCTCCCGGAGTGGAAAGTGGTGTTGAAACATGCCGTTCCTAATACACTGGTTCCGATTATTACCGTCATTGGTACAGATTTTGGCAGTTATCTATCTGGTGCCGTACTGACGGAATCCATTTTCGGCTGGCCCGGGGTAGGTCGATATGCTTTGGAAGCGATTTTAAAACGGGATTTCCCCGCCATTCAGGGTACAGTTCTGTTCATGGCCCTGATGTTTATTCTTGCAAATCTACTGGTGGATCTGTTATATGGAGTCATTGATCCCCGAATCAGGCTCAGGCAGAAACATGGTTGATTCCCAAAGTCTCTGGTACGCGGCCTGGCTCCGGCTGAAAAGAGATCCCGTTTCCATGGTGGGGTTGGCGTTGGTGAGTCTTATTCTGGTGTGCGGATTGCTTGCCCCCTGGATTGCCCCCATGGACCCCAATGATCAAGTGCTGGAATTCAGGAATCAGCCTCCGGGATTCAAGGGGGAAGTGGTTCGTTATAGGGTAGCGCCAGGACTCCCATTAAAATCAGTGGCTGTCACCGCTGTTGAGGAAACCGGAGCGGCGGTTCACATCACGGACCAATTGGGGAGAGAATTCACAATTGAGAAGCGCTTACTCGCTCAGGGGGATTCCTGGTATAGGGTTTACCATTATTGGCTGGGGACGGATCAATTTGGGCGGGATATTCTCTCCCGTATTTTGTACGGTACCCGTATATCCCTCTTAGTAGGATTCAGCGCCAGCACTCTTTCCCTTCTGGTGGGCTTGATTCTGGGAGCCTGGGCTGGTTTTTATGGAGGTTGGCGGGAAACAATCATTATGCGTTTCACCGATGTTATGTTTGGGTTTCCCACTCTTCTGTTTTTGATTGGAATCACCGCCGCTTTTGAACCGAGCCTGACAGTGGTTTTCTTCGCCATTGGTTTCGTGAGCTGGCCCGGCATGGCCCGTCTTATGCGGGGTCAGGTAGTGGCAACCAAGCAGAAGGAATTTGTTCAGGCCGCCTTCGCCCTGGGATTTTCAAAACAGCGAATTCTGTGGAAACAGATTGTTCCGAACTGCCTGGCACCGGTGATTGTTACCTATACCCTAGGTATTGCGGGTGCTATTATGGCTGAAGCCAGTCTTTCGTTTCTGGGTCTAGGTGCCCAGCCGCCCGCCCCCTCCTGGGGCGCCATGATTAATGGAGGCAAGGATTTTCTACGGATCGCTCCCTGGATTTCCATGGCACCCGGTATGGCCATCGCTTTTACGGTGTTAGGATTTAACCTCCTGGGGGATGGTCTTCGGGATGCTTTGGACCCCACGTCTGGAGAGAAAACGGCTTGAAACGACAACCACTTCTGTCACTGCTCCAAAGTTATGGGATCCGATATCCGAAAGAAAAAACCAATATTCTCAGGATGATTACATTCTTGAAGTCGGATGAAAATTGTTTTGAACGGGACAATTCCTTAGGTCACTTTACCGGTTCCGCATGGGTGGTAAACCCCTCCCGGGATGCAGTCCTGTTAACGCATCACCGGAAACTGAATAAATGGTTGCAGCTTGGAGGTCATGCTGATGGCAACCCTGATTTACAAACCGTCGCCCGGCAAGAAGCGATAGAGGAATCGGGTGTTCAGTCCTTAAAGGTGGTTTCCAAGGAAATTTTCGACCTGGATATTCATCCCATTCCCACCCTAGAAAAGTACCATGCTCATTTGCATTACGATGTCCGGTTTTTATTTGAAGCCGCTTCTGACACAGACAAACTTGTGGTAAGTCCTGAGTCCCACGATGTGGCTTGGGTGCCACTTGAAAAAGTGACAGGATTAAACCCAGAGCCTTCCATGACGCGAATGGTAGAAAAAACGAGAGACGCATTTATTTAAATTTTAATGTTGGCATTATGAATCTGCGGGAAACAATTAAAAACGTCATTTTATCCCAACCAGCCCCAACCCAGGGGAGACAAATCGGGATGGAGGTGGAGTGTCTGCTCTACGATCATGATTTTCAGCGGATTCCAGTCAACAAAGGGGACCGATTTTCAGCCTCCGATTTATTGGAGAAGGTGAATAACCCGGCAAAACCGTTTTTCTATTCTCTGGAACCGGGTGGTCAACTGGAATGGGCCTCTGCACCTCTCCTGAACCTGCATGAATTGAAGACTCAGTTTCTGGAACACCTGAAACACGAGACCAGCTTAATCAAAGAACATCAATTATGTCGGCTGGACCTTTCCATGGAGCCGTTGTATTCACCGGAAAGCATTGAACTGATTCACCTGGAAAAATACCGGCTGATGCACCACCGGTTCAAAGAAACTGGATCTCTAGGCTCTTGGATGATGCGAAACACCGCCAGTATTCAGGTGAACCTGGATCTCCTTTCAGAGCAGGATGGGGCTGAAATGGCTTTCCTGGTGGACGTGTTTCAGCCTTTTTGTTCCTTGTTATTTGCCAACAGTCCTTTTAAAGATGGAATTCCTGCGGGACAGAATAATTTCCGATACCAGGTCTGGGCGGAGACCGATCCAAGCCGTTGTGGGTACCTGGTGGATCATGGGATTCGCTCTCCCGAAGGATTACTGGATCGTTATTCGGAGTGGGTTTTGACCGTCCCAGCTATTTTTGGCGTGGAGCAGGGTAAGGTGTACTTCTTTCAGGGGAATCTGGGTGAATATCTTGCCTCCTTGCCACGGTTGGACGAACAGGCGATTCTGTCAGCCCTGCACCAGGTGTTTACCCATGTTCGATTTAAAAAGGTGTTGGAAGCCCGGGGCGCGGACCGCCCCCCTGCGGGATTTGAAATGGCACCGGTGGCATTTTGGGTGGGGATCCTGAACGAAGGTGAAACGCGCGACAAAGCCTTGGAACTGGCTCACTCATTCACAGAAGAGGAGCGGTTTCAGTTCAATCAACAGACTTTTACGTTGGATTTATCCTTAACAGGTCCCCGGGGGCGGACGATGGGGTCCTGGTTGGAGGAGGTGTTAGAGCTGGCATTAATGGGGCTCGATGAACGGAGCCAGAACCTGAATCTTAAAAACGAACGAATTCATTTGGAACCGTACCTGAACCAATTTTTTCAATCCGGTTTCATGAGCCTACAAGCGCAAAAGGCTTATATACGCCAGGGGGATTCATTGATCAATTACTTGAGGAGCCGTTGTGAAGAAACCCTTGATCGGGATTAATCCCTATTATTTTCAATACCGGGATACCTTCTGGAATGCCACCAAGGAAAATTATTATCAAGCCGTCTGGCTGAGCGGTGGAATCCCGGTGACCGTACACTATCCCATGAACGATGATGGTATTGAGGAACTTGTGGATAAAATAGACGGACTATTAATGGTGGGAGGACCGGATCTGCCGAACGAACTCTATCACGGGGAGCGCCCGGACCTGCTGGATGAAGATATCATAGATCCCAAGCGGGAATCTTTCGATAGAAACCTGTTTATCGCTGTGAAAAAGAAAGGGGAACCGATCCTTTCAATCTGTGCGGGATTTCAACATATTAATGTTTTATACGGGGGCACTCTGTATGAAGATTTGGTAGCCCAGAGACCGGGGAAAGTCAATCATGGTGAATTTAACGGTCAATGGAGTGAACATACTGTAACTCTGGAAGACGGTTCGCTGGTTAAGAGGGTAATGGGTGTAAGAAACACGGTGGTGATCAGTACCCACCACCAGGGGATTCGAGAGCTGGGAACGGGACTGGTGGTTACCGCCCGTTCGGAGGATGGACTGGTTGAAGCCTTTGAGGATAAAACGGTACCGGAAGCTTTTCTGGCGATTCAGTGGCATCCAGAGATTGGGATCCGGCAGCCGGAGCAGTTACGCCTGTTTCAATGGCTTGCCCGGGAAGCGGAACTTCGTCGGAATCACCGGTGAAACAGGTATGGGATGCTTCCATTTAAACCAATACGGTGTTTTGCCGACACAGAGAAAAAATGGTAAGTTGCACTATGAATCCTAAAAAATTGCATAACCTTACCTGGGGTCCCATCAGCCTGATCGGCTTGGGATCGGTGGGTCTGGGGCTGTCCTGGCTGGTGAGTCCACAACCCTGGCTCCTAGATAAGACGGCTAATGAAGCCCTGCTCCAAACCACGTTCCAGACATTATTGGCTGCACCAATCAACCGGCACTTGACCGACTATATGACACTCAGTTACCGTTTTTTCGGTTGGTGGATCATTTCCATTGGTTTATTGATTTTAGCCTATACTCTGGTAACTCGTCTGGGGACAGCACTGGCTCGTAATGTAATTCACATTGTTCTGTTTATCATCCTGTCGGGGATGCTGTGGATTGAACTGAAATATATCCCCGGTTCCCCTTACGTATTATTGGGAGGCGGACTGTGGATTTTGTGGGCAATCAGTGCCTGGGCATCTAGGCGATTGAAACAATTCGACTAAATTCCTGCCCGTTTCAATTCCCTGCTACAGGGCGATTATCTCATTTTAATAATTCAGGATTCACCCTAATTTCAAATCCTATAATTGTTTATCGAGAACGAGGTTAATATGAATTGGTTCTCCGCTTTTATGAATTCCTCCATCGGGAAAAAAGTTCTCATGGCTACTACCGGTCTGTTGTTGTGTCTCTATCTGATTATACACCTGCTGGGGAATCTTACCTTGTATGCCGGTGAGACCGCCTTCAATCAATATGTCTTGGCGCTCTCCAGTATTAAACCGCTTGTCAGAGTGATTGAAGTTATTCTAGCGCTCATTTTCCTGGCCCATATTGTGAATGCCATTCGACTGGTGATTGAAAACCGTAAGGCCAAGTCCGGCGGTTACAAAGTAAATCAGGCCAGTGCCAACAGCAGTATTTTCTCCCGAATGATGGGTGTTACCGGCAGTGTTCTGGTCATTTTTCTGGTTGTACACCTTCGGACCATCTGGTATCATTTTCAAACCGAACATGAAAGCGGGGAATTTTACCAGATTCTCATGGATGGTCGCATCGGCTTCAGCAATGAGCTCATTGCAATTCTGTACATCGTTGCAATGCTGTTCCTGGGCTTTCACCTTAAGCACGGGTTTCAATCCGCCTTTCAAACTTTTGGAATCCGGTACAATCGTTACGGTAAACTGATTGAAATTATTGCCATTCTTTTCTGGTTGATAATTCCGCTCTGTTTTCTTTCGATTCCCCTCTATTTTGGCTTTCTGAAAGGAGTGTTTTAAGCATGGCTTTGAATTCCAATGTGCCTTCCGGACCGCTGGAGAAAAAATGGACCAACCATAAGTTCAATCTCAAACTGGTTAATCCGGCTAATAAACGGCATTACGACATTATTGTAGTTGGTACGGGGTTGGCAGGAGCTTCAGCCGCTGCTTCCTTTGCAGAGTTAGGGTACCAGGTAAAGGCATTCTCCTATCACGAGTCCCCCCGGAGAGCCCATAGTATTGCCGCCCAGGGCGGTATTAATGCGGCAAAGAATTATCCCAATGACGGAGACAGTATCTTTCGATTATTTTACGACACAATAAAGGGAGGGGATTATCGTTCCCGGGAGGCCAACGTCTACCGGTTGGCAGAGGTGAGCAATAATATCATTGATCAGTGCGTAGCCCAGGGGATTCCCTTTGCCCGGGAATATGGAGGCACCTTGGCCAACCGTTCCTTTGGTGGTGCACAGGTATCCCGCACCTTTTATGCCAGGGGGCAGACGGGACAACAGCTTTTGCTGGGGGCCTATTCCGCCCTAATGCGGCAAATAAAAGTGGGGAAGGTTGTTTTTCACCCCCGTCACGAGATGCTGGATCTGGTTTTGATAGACGGGGAAGCTAAAGGGATTGTTACCCGAAATCTGATTACAGGCGAAATACAGTCCCATGCTGGCAATGCGGTAGTTCTGGCAACGGGAGGCTACGGCAATTTGTTCTTTCTTTCCACCAATGCCATGGCCAGTAACGCCACGGCTATTTGGCGGGCTTATAAAAAGGGTGCTTATTTTGCAAACCCCTGTTTTACCCAGATCCACCCCACCTGTATCCCCGTTTCCAGTGATCACCAGTCCAAATTGACCCTGATGAGTGAAAGCCTCCGGAATGACGGTCGTGTTTGGGTTCCAAAGAAAAAGGGAGATCAGCGTCACCCGAATGATATTCCTGATGAAGAGCGGGATTATTATCTGGAACGATTGTATCCCTCGTTTGGGAACCTAGTCCCCCGGGACGTAGCCAGTCGCCGGGCGAAAGAGATGTGTGATAAGGGACATGGTGTAGGACCAACGGGGTTGGCGGTCTACCTTGATTTTGCAGAAGCGATCGATCGGATGGGACGGGAAGCGGTGGCGCAAAAATATGGTAATCTATTCGATATGTATCAGCAGATTACAGGGGAGGACCCCTATAAAGTACCTATGCGCATATACCCGGCAGTTCACTACACCATGGGGGGACTCTGGGTCGACTATAATTTAATGAGCACCATCCCGGGACTATTCGTCTTGGGAGAAGCTAATTTCTCCGACCATGGGGCCAACCGTCTGGGGGCCTCGGCCCTCATGCAGGGACTGGCGGACGGCTACTTCATTGTTCCTTACACCATCGGTGGTTATTTATCCCAGAAACTGGGAGAAAAGGTTTCCACGGAGCACGACGCTTTTTCAAAGGCCGAGTCCGATATAATGGAGAGGATTGATCGACTTCTGTCCATCAATGGGAAGCGGACTGTGGATCAAATTCACAAGGAGTTAGGAAAGATTCTCTGGGAGTACGTAGGAATGGCCCGCAACCGGGAGGGTCTGAAAAAAGCACTCCAGAAAATCCCGGAACTGCGAGAAGAATTCTGGTCCAATGTGAATGTTCCCGGAACGGCGGATGATTTGAATCCGGAGCTGGAAAAGGCAGGACGCGTGGCTGAATTTCTGGAACTGGGAGAATTAATGGCCCGGGATGCCCTCATGCGGGAGGAGTCCTGTGGCGGCCATTTTCGGGAAGAATATCAGACAGAGGAGAATGAAGCATTGCGGGATGATGAACATTTTGGTTTTGTTTCAGCGTGGGAATACCGGGGTGAAGGTCAGGAGGCCAAATTGCACAAGGAAGAACTCGTTTTTGAGAATGTGAAGCTGACCACAAGGAGTTACAAGTAATGAAGGTGTTGCTGAAAATCTGGCGTCAGGAAAATGATCGCTCCAAGGGGAAATTCGTCACCTACCCCGTTGATGATGTTGCGGAAGATATGTCCTTTTTTGAAATGCTGGATATGTTAAATGAACGCCTGGTGCTGGAGGGGCAGGAACCCATTGCTTTTGACCACGACTGTCGGGAGGGGATTTGCGGTACCTGTGGCTTATTTATTAACGGTCGGGCCCACGGGCCCCTCACCGGGATTACTACCTGCCAGTTGCATATGCGCAGTTTTAAGGATGGCGACACTATTGTGGTGGAGCCTTGGCAAGCCCGGGCCTTTCCTGTAATAAAAGATCTGGTGGTGGACAGGAGGTCCTTCGACCGGATTATGGCTGCCGGTGGCTATATTTCCGTTAATACAGGTGGAGCACCGGACGGGAATGCAATCCCGATTCCTCAGTCCGTGGCCAATGCTGCCATGGATGCGGCTGCCTGTATCGGATGCGGTGCCTGTGTGGCTACGTGTAAAAATTCTTCCGCCATGTTGTTTGTGGCTGCCAAGGTTTCACAACTGGCGCTCCTTCCCCAGGGGAAAACGGAGGCCCGCGAGCGTGTTTTGAATATGGTAGCTGCCATGGATGAGGAAGGATTCGGGAATTGCACCAATACGGGCGCCTGTGAAGTGGAATGTCCTAAAGAAATTTCCCTGGTAAATATTGCCCGAATGAATCGAGAGTATTTAAAAGCAAGTTTGATTGGCGGTTAAAGAACCCTCTAAAAAAAAGATCCGGTACCGGGTCTTTTTTTTATTTGAGATTCATTTAGCTTTTTAAACGGAAATTTACTGGAATGGAGATCCATACGCCAACCGGTCGTTCCCGCTGTTTAGCTGGTTTAAACCGGACCGCACGAATGGCTTCTATTGCTGCTTCATCCAGACCGGTATTGGGGATTCCCTTTAAAACAATGGTCTCCTTCACACGCCCTTTAGCATCTACAAATACCTGAACTACTACTGTCCCCTCAATGCCTGCCTCCTGCGCAATTTCCGGATATATGGGCTGGATCGGTGATAAGGGCTCCGGTGGGTCGTCGTAGGGGATAAATTTCACTCTCGGCCCTTCCGGCGGTGGGGGTGGCGCATCCCAGGATTCGAATTCATCCAAGCTGAATTCATCCAGAGTTACGTCATCTGCAATATCTTCACTTTCAGATTCAATGGGAACAGAGGGACGTGCCGGTGGAGGCGGCCGGTCAAATTGTTGAGTTTGGGGAATCTCAATCTGCTCAATTACAATCTGAACATCTTCATCCAGTTTTGCCTCGCCGGTAAAACGGGGGAAAATCAGGAAACCTAGAATTAACAGCAGGATAGCCAGTAAACCCGTGGAGCGTACAACAACCGGATAGATGAATTTTAGTGAAGTGGTGGATTCAGTGCTCATGGTCTAATCAACGGCTGTTTTTGAAGAGTAATTCAATTTCAGGGCGTCGGCTTTTCTCAGTTGATTGTGTACGTCCGATATTAGCCCCATACGTGAACGTTCATCTGCTTTTAGAGACACTACAATCTGGGGATCTGCAACCCGTTTATCATACATAACATTTTTCACCGATTCGATGTCATACAGTTTGTCATCGATAGAGATTAACCCTTCTTTTGAAACCCAGATATTTGCAGTGTGTCGTTTGGATTTAAGTTTTTCAATTCGCTTTGCTTTGGGTAATTCAATCGGCAGACCGGAATACTGTCTTAATACGGTTGTCACCATAAAAAAGATGAGCAACATGAAGATAATATCCGGCATGGAAGCAGTGGGAATTTCGCTGTTAACCTTGGTTTTACGAGCGAATTTCATTCCGATTCTGCAATAGATATACGGGTTGCATTGGCTATTTTCAACTGGTCAATCACACGGATATAATCTTTATAAGCCGTCTTTTCATGGGCTTTCACGGAGATTACCAATTTATTGTTGGCAGCCAGTTTTTGTCGAATTACTCTATTAATGTTCCGAACTTCAGTTGGTTCCCCACCCAGAAGAACCTGACCGGAGGAATTAATCAGACAGTTAAGGATATTTTTCTTACTGATCTCCATCTCCTGTCCCTCCGCAGGAAGAACAATACCCAGACCCTTGTCCATGTCGATGGTCGTGGTGACCAGGAAGAAAATCAGCAGGAGAAAAGCAATATCCGCCATGGAAGCGGTGGGAATTTCTCCTCCTTTAAATCTGCGTTTTGTTAACATGGGTTCGTTTTATTTTTTCTTCTTTTTCTTTTCTTCCAGTTCGTAAAGGTGATCGATCAGTTTCATGGAATTCTCTTCCATGTCCAAAATAAGCTTGTCAATTCTGGAGACGAAGAAATTCTGGAATACCTGAATGATCATGGCTACGATCAATCCGAAAGCAGTGGTTAACAAAGCAACGGAGATACCGCCTGCTACGACGGCGGGGGAAATGTCGTTGGCCGCTTTGATGGCTTCAAAAGCGGAAATCATTCCCACAACCGTTCCCGTAAAACCTAACATAGGAGCTACGGTGATGACAGCATTGAGCCAGATCATATTTTTTTCCAGGAAGGACATTTCCAACGATCCAGCGTTCTGAAGGGCTTTTTCAACTTCATCCAACCCTCTCGAAATACGGGACAGACCGGCGTGGAAAATTTCCGCCACGGGCCCGCGGGTATTTTTGCATAATTCAACCGCCGCCTCTACCCCTTCATTGTTAATCTTATCGGTAATATCTTCGAAAAACTTTTGTGAATTAATCGAGGACATGATTAATGAATACAGGCGCTCCAGTGAAAAGGCCAATCCGAAGATAAACGTAACCAGGATGGGCCACATGAAATCTCCACCATCTATGAAATATTGAACCATTTATTCCTCCGTTTTCATGAAAAGGTTGGCGAAATTATCCCTTACAGGAAAGGAATGTCAATTATTAAAGCCGTTTAATTTAATTTTTTTCCACTAGGAATTCATCCGCCTCTTGAAAGTGTTTCATGGCGCCTGAAACCTGATTATCGGCCTGGACACGGATTCCCCAGAGTTGATTCAACCCCCACAAGGCTCCCGCAATTTCCGATTTAAGAATAATTTTAAGATATTCTTTGTCCTTGGACAAGGCGGCGGTATCCGGTTCAATCTTTTCTGTAGAAACGGACTCAAGGAAATCTACGAATTCCGAATCAGACACCTCCCAGTTTTTCTGGAAGGTGGTAAAATCTTTTTCCAGGCCGGGATGGTTTCGTACGTAAGCGGAACCCCAGTTGAACAGAGGGCGTTTTGGGCTGTTCATGAGTTTAATGGTTTTTGGATTCAGGTTCAATTTCCAAGGAATGTGAATATCGGGTGTAATCCCGCCGCCGCCGTACACCGTCCGACCGCTCCGGGTGGCATATTTAGGACGGGTTGCCATGAGGGAGTCCAAAATAGCCTCACGGTTGGTATCCAGCAATGTGTGATAATAATCTTCGTAGTCCCCGTTTTGGAAAGGACGCTGGATCAAACGCCCGCTGGGGGTGAAATACTGGGCAATCGTGACGCGGATGGCGGAGCCATCACTCAGATTCACCTGCCGCTGAACCAACCCTTTCCCAAAGCTTGTTTCGCCCACAATTAGTCCCCGGTCCAGGTCCTGAATCGCTCCGGCCACAATCTCGCTGGCACTGGCGGAACCGCGGTTAATTAATACAATCAGGGAAAAATCTTCGCTGCCGTGGGTGGGATTGGCAATAAACACCTGTTCCGAGTCGCGGTTTTTCCCCTTCGTGTAGACAAGCGTATCCCGGTGGCTGATAAACATATTGGCCACTTCCACCGCCTGTTCCAGAATACCGCCACTATTATTTCTCAGATCCAGAATTAATCGTTTCATTCCCTGGTGTTTTAGATTATTAAGTGCATCCCGGACTTCCTTCCCCGAGTTGGCTGAGAACCGGGTCAGCCAGATATAACCAGTTTGGTCATCTAGCATGACATTAGCCCGAACACTGTAAATGGGGATATTATCTCGGACGATGGTAACCTGAAAGGGCTTTACTCCCAGCCGTCGAATGGTCAAATCCACTTTTGTCCCCTTTGGCCCCCGCAATGATTTGAACACCTCGTCCCGGGTAATCCCTTTTGCATCCTCCCCGTTGATGGCAATAATCTGGTCTCCCGGGAGTAAACCGGCCCGTTCGGAGGGTCCACCCGCCACCGGTGCAATTACAGTGATGTAATTGTTTAAGAGGTCAAATTCAATACCAATTCCCTGAAACTCCCCCCGAAACAATTCTTCAATATTTTCCTCTTCCTTTGCCGGGATATAAATGGAATGGGGATCCAGCTCCCCCATGATCCCCCGAAAAGCTCCTTCCATGAGCTTGTCCATATCTACATCCTCATAATAAAGCTGATTGACATAGTAGAGGATCTGATTCATAACCTTGAATTTGTTTTCGATGGTACCGTAAGGATTCTGTTGGCGGGAGTAAAGGAAGCGGGACAGGGGAAAAGCGAGAAGTACCGCGATAGTAATGCCTACCAGCCAGTTGGTGTATTTTATTACGGGGCGGGACGATATCATCTACGATCCAGAATTGTGGGGAAAGGTTTCACAGACCGAAATAAATCATAACCCTCAGTGTCAGACCCTGAAAGGCCGACTTAGGAGAATCACTGATCGGGGCATAACTGTTGAGCTTCCAGCTTCCGGCACCGATGGTGCCCTTATTGTAGCCGGCGCTGAGGCGGAGTCCCATCCGGTCCAGGAACTGCCACTTGGCAGCGATATAGGGCTGAAAATTAAAAAATGATCCACTTAATTCGGTCATGGCACCGGAAATGTTCATCGGACGTAAATTGTCTGAGCCAAGGGCATTAAGGATCTGATCCAGGCTGTCAACCGAAGAGCCGGTGGTATCCACCGGGTAATAAATATTATTGGTGTCGTCTAGATAACCGTACATATTGTTGCCTAGTTCGCTCCAGGTAGGATTATTGAGCTGCTGGTTGATGGATAAGCTGTAGCGACCAATTCCCATCATAGCTCCGGCAGTAACCTCCAAATCGCGGAAGACGGGAACCACGTATTCCACTGTTATTGATCCTAACATGAAATTTAGATGGGCTTCAATGGTTAAGTTACTTTTAATAATATACTTGGGATCCGTTCCGGTAATGTCTCCACCGGATCCGGGAGGAGGCGTCTGGTAGCCGGTGGTATCATTTCCTTCCACATACAGATGGATGGTGGAGTATACATTGCTTGTTTTTGCTGAGCCCAGCCCGGCGTAACCTCCCAGCCTCCACGGTCCCGCCATCTGGGCAAATCCTTCTCCTCCATGAACAATGAATGGTCGGCTCTGGATATTCCCTTTGGGCAGACCCAGTTGCTGAAGAATAGATTCTCCTGGGATGGAGTCGAGAACAATATACATGGTGCTGAAGCCAATACCTCCGCCATAAACATCGTCTACGGAGTAGATGTCGCTCTGGGACAAGGCTAGTGCCGGAAGGAGCAGAAGCAGTAATTTTTTCATTCGGTTTCGTTTCATTGTGAAGGTAGACAAAATACCCCCCAATTTATTGAGTATGGAACGATAGGGAAAAGCTTTATATCAACCGGACCAACAAAGACCACCGGCAGAGGAATGAGGTAAATCGGTCGATTATTCAGGGATATGAAGACGTAGAATTAATCATTTTGGGTGAGAAGTATGCCTTTTCTACTTGGGCTTTCACTTGTATTTTTCGACGATGAAAAACTATATTCGAACAAATCTGAAGGTAAGGGTATCACTTAAAAATGGATGTTTTTCCCCGATTTTCCTTTTAATTAAGGAAGAAAGATCAAATTATGGATCTCCGTCAAATCGCATTTTGGCTTAGCTGCATTCCCCTGTTTGTTTTCAGCTCCACTTTAACGGCACAGGGCCGGCTGTATGTGGAAGGAACTTTTGATTTAAACCATAATCAACAGAGTGAAATTCTTATTATGGGGGACGTGAAAACCCCCTTGAAATATGTGGAATTAGATTCTTCCGGGAACCATATTCTGCTCTGGAGCTATACGCCTACTGAGCCGGACATTCGCATGATTACGGATGCCCATCTGGCCGATTTGGATCAGGACGGTGTTCCAGAACTCTTGGCTACAGTTTCTACCCTGTCCAATGACGGGAAAGCAGCTCAACCCTGGTTACTGGTTTTTCTTTGGGAAGGAAATACCTTTTCCACCGAACCTCTGACAATTAACAATTCACCGGGGGCATTCGATCGTTATCGTCCTGTGAATTTATCGGTTTCGGATGTGGGAATCGCTGTTTCATTGGCGAGTCCATCCCGGAAAGCGCTCCTGTTAAACCTGGCTTTGGAGGGCGGTAATCTGAGGCTGGTAAAGACACAGGACATTTCACCTGAAATTATTCGTAATGGTTTTGGGCGTGTTTTCACAGGTTCCTTCAGCTCAGAGGATGTCCCGTATTTAGCCCTTTTAAGCCCCGAGGGGAATTTATTGAAGGTGGCAGTACTTACCATTGGAGGGAACCCTGAAGAGCTGGTGTCGGACGTGGTGCCCCTCGACGGAGCACGGGATATTCTCGGACCTGCCATTATGAGCCACGATGAACATAAGGATGGGGTTGAAGAGCTGCTAATCCCCTTTTCCACCGGTGAGGTTATGGCTCTTTCCGTTACAGGTGACAGCATTACTTTTACCACCAGCACATTTAATCAAAAGGGGTTGTTCAGTTTGAACCCGGAGGCAGACGAGAGCGAAATCAATTCAATTTTATTGGCACGGGTAGAAGAAGGATTGTATGAAGCGCCCCTTCCGCGGGAGGAGGAACCAGAATTTACACCAATTACCCTGATTCCAGAGGATACCCTGTTATTAGGAGATACATTGAATTATTTTGTACTACCTGACACGGTTGCCCAGTTCTACAGCTTTAGCTGGAACGATCCCCCTCCCGGGGGAATGCACTTTGATCCCCGTTCTTTCTCAATCAACTGGGTCCCGGCCCGTGAAAATCTTGGTCTTGCTGCTGTGGCGGCTTACACGCTGGCGCTTCGAGTGGATGAAAAGCTGGTCAGCACTCAGGATGAACTGGGGGACCGGCATCAATTAACACCGGTACTGGAGATTCAAACCGATTCATTAGTGCTGTGGATTGCTGATACGGTGAAAACTATCATTGAGCCGGAGCCCATAGTATTGATTCCACCCAGAAATTATTCCCTGACATTATTTTCTTCTGACCTGACTGGAGATGACCGTTACCAGTTCGATGCAGTTCCTCCGTTTGGAGTTTTTACCGATAGTCTGCCCGGATTGGTGTATACAACCTTCAAAGCGAATTTGAATTCGATAAAACACAGTAAAAGCTCTGTTTTCACGTTGAAAGCGGTAGCCGATCCCCCTGATAGTCTGGTGACTCTTTCTCTGATTCATGATCTTGAAAATAACCTGGTGTACGCCTCCATTTATCCTGCCCTGGATTCCCTTCCCCAATCCTTTAAGCCAGAGGATTGGGATCCTGACCGCTATGCTTTCCCGGAGTACTTTTTCGAAGGGTTCCCCAGCGAGTTGCACATGGATTCCGTGGGAAAGAAAATTCGCTTTAAAGCCCCTTCCAATAAAAAACAAACCGGTAGTCTGATGTTTTCAGCACCGCTGGAAGTGGATCATCATTTATTATTGGATTATGCCGGTGGACGTCCTTATGCCATTCGGGGAGAAGTTCAGGTTAAGGAGAATGGAAGTTTTAAAATCGCCACCGATATTGATTTTGAGTCCGAGTTTATCCCGCTTCAGATATTAACTTTCCTGGCTGCGCCTGTATCTACCCCCGATTCCATGGTGATGCTTCCCGATTCTGCCTTGGAGTATATTCATCAGCTCTCCGGGAGTCGCATTTATGCCCCGGCAGAAGTACTACATTCATTACCGTCGCCCACGACAGCTGCTGTTTCAGATTCCCTGGAAGCAAACATCGAAACGGAGGCGGTACCGCCAGACACATCTTCTATCGAGATGGAGAAAGTGAAACCAGTCGCGACGGAGGTTGATACCTTAGAGGCGGAACCATCCCCTGATGTTCTCCCCGACTCAATCAGTACTGATACAACAAAGGAGATCATTGATACGACCGTGTCGGAGGCAATATCCGATACTCGGGCAACCCAGCCGGTGGATTCCCTTTTGAATTCATCGCAAGACACTCTCCTTGTAGCCCCCCAGCCGGATAGTCAATGAAGTTCTGGTGCCACCTTTTTCTTGCCTTCCTGTTTGTAGAGAGCGGGGCCGTTTCGCAGGATCTGAAAATTGTTCACATGGTAGGGACCTATGATCTGGATAGCGATGGTTTGCAGGAGTTTGCCACGGTTGAGGAAGGGATTGAGGGGGATCATAAAATTTCAGTCGTCCGTTACTATGAATTGGATGAGGATGGCTACCAGCGTATGACCTGGGACTTGAAAGCTCCCGATGGCTTGTTAGGAAACTTTGTTGATGTGATGCTCGGTGATTTGGATGGGGATGGAACACCGGAGCTCATTACAATCTCAAACATGGCAAAGTCGGGGCAGGAAGAAGTATTGCAGCCGGTCGTTTTCTATTTTTACTGGGACGGAGAGCAGTTCAGTGAGGATCCGGGGGCTGTATTAAATCTCGCTGGAGGCAGAAGATTTTTACGATGCCATAATTTCGTTCTCACCAATATTGATGGTGATACGGATCAGGAGTTGGTGGTTTCACTGGGAAGCCCCGTCCGGGAATTTGCAGTTCTGGATCTAGACGATGAAGGAAACTGGGTTGTTCGGCAGCATTTACAACCTAATGGAATGCGTTCCGGGATTGGTTTCTTGTATATAGCAACCGTGGACTGGGACCGCGACGGGTATGATGATTTAGTGGGATTTTCTCCAGAGGGGGATGTGCTGAGAACCCAGGCTTTTTACAATCGTGAAGGTACTTTACAGGCAGGTGAAGCCCTGGAGACACCCCTACCGGGTCTCGACAGTTTACTGCCCAGAGCAATTGCCGATGTGGATTGGGATCAGGATGGCTTCCGGGATATTTTACTTCCCTTCCAGAATGGTGATGTCATTGCCCTGACCCTTTCGGATGAATCCATGGCGGTTGAGAAGCTGCCTGTGGAGAGCGGACCGTTATCTGACATGAAGATTGCTGATTTTAACCAGGACGGGTTTGAGGATATTTTACTGGTTTCCGGTGAAATGAATATCATTACACTGGCCCGGGGCAATGAAATTGGATTGGAGGAACCGGCGGATTATTTTTCCCTAGAGGAGGAAAGTGGCACCACCCAGGTATTTGCTGCCTTGCCGGTCATTGTTCAGGGGGTCTACACTGGTTCGGTGATTGCTGCCGGGTGGGACGGGAATGAAGCCGTGCTATTTATTACCGACTTAGGACAGGGCCCCAAACCGGCCGCTCCTGCTCTGGCTCAGGAATACAAACCCGAACAGGAGGATGTTCTGGAAATTCTACCGGAAATTGAAGAATCGCTGGAACTACCACAAATTCCAAAACCGGTGGCTACTATGGGACAGCCGTTACCAAAAGGTATTTTACCTCGGCATGTCCTGACTGTGAATCAGGCTTTTGCCTACACTCTACCGGAAGCCGAAAACCAGGAATTTTACAGTTTTCGCTGGTTACAACCACCACCGAAAGGGATGTTTTTTCACTACGATTCCCAATCAATACGCTGGGTTCCCGATGAGACACAACTGGGTGCCTTTAAACTGGCATATCACGTGGAATGGAAAGTAGGGGAAGATGTGGAACCGATCAAAAGTGAAACCGACACCCTGGTAACGTACAAGGTTATTCCACAACTGGAGGGTGAAGATGAACGTTTGTGGATTTATGTTAATGATCCGCCGGACATTGTTTCTGAACCTGAAGGTGTGGAATTTGTGGCCGGTACCAAATTTGTTTATAAACCGCTGGTTTTTGATCGGAATCTGGACAAGGAATTACGTTTTTCTCTGGAGGAGTATCCGGAAGGGATGGTACAGGCAGAAGACGGTACCGTTACCTGGCAGACAGATTCGACCCATGTAGATGTCTATGATGTTCGATTGGTGGTTAGTGATGGTTTTGACCGGGCCACCCAGAGTTTTCGGCTGTTTGCCAGGGCGGGTGTAAAAATTCTTTCCCAAGCTCCCACGGAAGCGGAAGTGGATGAGCCTTACACCTATAAAGTAGAGGTCTGGCGGCCTAATCTGGAACATATTCTGACCTACACGCTGGTGGATGCGCCGGAAGGGATGGTCCTGTCGGATGATGGATTGGTGGAATGGACCCCTTCTGCCACCCAGATCGACAGTCAAAGTTTTAAGGTGGTTGTAAGACATGGAGTGGCAGCAGATAGTCAGCGGGTTACTTTATTCGTGAATCATCCACCCGTTATTGAAGAAGCTCCTTTTCCAATGAATGTTGTGAAGCTGGGCGAAGAGTATCGGTTTCAGATTGGAGTGTACGACCCCAACAAGGAAGATGAACTGGTTTATACTGCGGTGGAAATGCCGGAGGGGATGCGCATGGATCCTTTTACGGCCCTGATTGTCTGGGAGCCCACCCGCGATAATATTGATTTTTCAAAATTAATTATAGATGTAACTGATGGTCGCGATACACGCCGGATCGAGGCGGATTTCTTTGTGAATGCTCCCATAAATATTGTTTCGATTCCCCCCATGCAGGCAACGGTCGATGAACCTTATCGTTATCAAGTCATGACAGCCGATATGAACCGGGGGACACTCCTGACCCTGAATACCGTTTTACCCCTGTATCCAGTGGGGAGTTTCAGGGTGTATTCGGTGGAAATTGCTGACGACGTATACATTGAAAATATTGACCGCTATATTTCGGATTGGGAGAATGCTCCTGCGGTATATTTAACTGAGGAAGACAATCTGGATACGCTAGAAGTATCCAGATTGAATTTAAAAAAATATGTCCGATCTGTCTTCTGGGAGAAAGATCGGCTCTACCTAGTACTGGAATCCATTGATGACCGGACGGTAGCAATTAAGGATGTTCTTTGGGAATTTTTCCAGGGGGCTAAGGGGAAACCACCTAAAGTAATCGTCCGCAAAATGGGACCTGTCCGCTATACGTTAACCGAATTCCCGGACGGGATGGAGGTGGATGAGTACACGGGAGCAGTTAAATGGATCCCCTCCATTGCGCAGGTAGACAGACAGAAGGTTTCATTGCTGGTTTCTGACGGATATTCAAAAGATGAACAAACGTTTGAAGTGTATGTGAATCAGCCGCCAATCATTATCTCCAAACCGCCGGTGGCTGCCATGGTGGGAGAAGTATTCAAGTATCAGATCCAGGTGGAGGATAAAAACTCGGACGCAGATCTGGTATTTTCCCTGCTGAAAGCTCCTCAAGGGATGCAAATGAGCAAGACCGGAAAAGTGGTTTGGATTCCAAAGGAATCTCAGATCAATGAAAATGAATTTGCTGTACAGGTCTCCGACGGTTATCGGGAAGCAAGCCAATCGGCGAAGGTGTTCGTCAATATTAACCCGAGCATTATTTCTTCTCCGCGGCCGGTGGCCCTGACAGGACATGAGTACAAGTACCGGGTGGTGGCGGAGGATTTAAACCACGATAAAATCGCCTACCGGGCAATCAAGTTGCCCAAATATTCCTCTTTTAACCGGAAGACAGGTGTCTTTTACTGGAAGCCGCGGCCCAGTCAGCGGGGTCCTAATGATGTGATCATTGCGGCCATGGATTCTAGAGGAGCTACCACGGCCCATGAATTTCAGATTCATGTATTTGAAGATCCCAGCGCCCGTAGGATGATTAACACGGGCTGGCCGTTACTCCTGACGTTTGTGGGTGTCATGTTTGCCTGGGGTGTAGCCCAGATGTAAAAAGAAGGCTCCTCATCCCTCCGGATTCTAGATTCCAAGTTGTTGCTTCAGTGCCTTTAACCCTGCTTTACTGGGTTCGAAACGGATGGGCAAAGCATAGATTGGTAATCCATCCGTGTTAAGCGGTTTAAGCTTTATCAGGTCCTTCTCGGTAGTAACAATCAATTCTGCCTTATTCTTTTTCCATTGTTCCGCCAGCTGTTGAATATCTTCAGCGGTGTAAATATGGTGATCTTTAAGCGAAATTATTTTTACCGGTTTTAGGTCATGGCTCTCTAAAGTTTTAATAAACCCGGCTGAGTCGGCCACCCCAGAAAGAGCAATAACCTGTTTTCCAACGATTGTTGACAGGGGGAGTTTTTTACCGCTACCGTTCAGTAAATAATTTTTTGTTCTTACATAGCTTAAAAAATAAGGTACTCTGGAAGCTCTCGCTTTGCTACGTAAAAAAGCGGAGGGTTTTTTCAAATTAGCCTTGGTAAAAAAGGCAATATCAGCCCTTCGGAGATGAATCCAGGGCTCCCGGAGCAAACCGTAAGGAAGCAATTTATGGTCGGCTTTAGAATCCTGACTATTAATTAAAACAATATCTATATCCCTCATGATAGAGCGGTGCTGGAAAGCGTCATCGAGGACCAGATATTCCGGTTTGAATTTTTCCAACAGAAAAGTTCCGCCGCGAAAACGATTCTCGTCAACGGCAATGGGGATCCCGGGAAGAATGCTAGCCATCATAGCCGGTTCATCGCCAACCTGTTCCCAGCTGGAAACAGCTTCCCTCCCGTTACTGACCAGTTGTGTCCCGCTTGATTTCCGCCCGTAGCCACGACTGAGGATGGCCACTTTTTTACCGTGTGATTTTAATAATTGTGCCAGAAAAATGACGGCGGGTGTTTTCCCGGTGCCGCCGGAAGCGAGATTGCCAACGCTAATTACCTTGCAAGGCAGACGCTTGGAGACGAAGAACCCGATCGTGTAAAATAAATTTCGCCAGAAAAGTACGCCCCGGTACAGAAGTGCCAGGGGGAAAAGAATATACCGATAGCGGGAATCAATCGGATGGCGCAATTCCGACACGGGATTGAACCTCCTTTTCAAGTCGATTCATGGTTTCAGTCAGTCGCTGGAAACAGGATTCAAACGGTTCGTCCCGAGAGAAGGTCAAGGGGGGGCCGTATTCTATTTGAATCGTCCCAAAAGGTTTGGCCACATAGAATGTGTCCCAGTTTGTAAAACTCCAATAGCGGGAGGAAAAACCGGAGACCGGGATAACAACGGATCCTGTTTTTTGAGCTGCTTTTATGGCGCCAGCCTTGGGTATTTTCGGTGGACCCTGTGGGCCATCCGGGGTAATAGCAACTACGTTTGGCCCATTTCTGAGCACCTGCACCATTCCTTCATAAGCCTGCCGTCCCCCATCCGTGGAGGAACCCCTTAAAATATTCCATCCCAGTTTATTCCCGATTCTGGAAATAATTTCGGCATCTGGGTAATGATTTCCGGCAATTCCGTAAAATCCTTTTCCGGCTAGGTTCATGAAAACGGTTAGCAAAGTACCGTGCCAGGAAGCAATTATGACTGACTTTCCTTCAGCCAGAGCCGTTTCATAGTGTTTTGCCCCGGTTACGACCCACTTATTTGGTTTATAGAGCAATTTTAAAAACAGGGGACCAAAGGTTTCTCCAAACCACACCAGAAAATGGTTTTTAAATCTGCGCTCGTTTTCAGGATTGGCCATTAGATGGTGCGTTCCAGAATTGCAGTTGCGGCCCGCTCGTACACTCCCGGATCTCCCAGTTTCTGTCGAACCCGATCGTAACCTGTCAAGATTGCATCCCGTTCTTTGGAAGAAGTCAGGAGGGTTTGAATGGCTGTGGCCAGCTTCTCCGGTTTCATGTCATATTGTAAATATTCCGGTACAATTTCCTGCCCGGCGATGAGGTTGACAATGGAAGCAAAAGGGGCTCGGTTTAACCGTTTAATAATGGAAGCTGAAATGGGTGCCAATCGGTAGCACACAACCATCGGAATACCAAGTACCGCCGCTTCCAGGGTTGCCGTCCCGGATGCCACCAGAGCGATGGTTCCATACTTTAAGCAGGCCCACACCTCATCCTCCTCAATCCGGATATCGTCAGATACGTGAGGCAGGGCGACGGAAGGTGCCTTACCCACTACAGTCTGTAAATCAGGAAATGATTGCTTTAAGATCTGAACGGTTTCAAGAAAAATGGGCCAGTGGCGGGATATTTCCTGCTGCCGGCTACCGGGTAACAGGGCTAATATAGGATTTCTTTTGTTTAGACGGTGTTTTTTTAAAAAAGTAGTTCTTTCAGTATTCACTGTCATTTCTTCTGAAAAAGGGTGACCTACATAAGTGGCGTCCACTCCCCTGCTTTTAAACCAGGATTCTTCAAATGGGAAAATACTAAGTGCCTGATCAATGTAACTTTGGAAATATTTAATCCGCCCCGGCTTCCAGGCCCACAGTTGAGGTAAAATAAAGTAGGTGACAGGAATTCCCTGCTTGTGGATTTTCTTGGCCAATTTAAGATTGAAACCGGGATAGTCAATTAAAATGACTCTATCAGGGTGGGATGAAAGGATTCTATTGTGTGTCGCTTTCATGATCCTCAGAAGATCGGGAAGGTGTTTGATGACTTCAGTAAAGCCCATGATAGCCAGCCGGTTGACATGTTCCAGACATTCGAGACCTTGGGTTATCATCTGATCTCCTCCGAGCCCTAGAAAGCGAGCTGCTGGATGGTTGTGTTTCAACGCTTCCATTAATTTTGCTCCGTGGAGGTCCCCGGAGGCTTCACCGGCTATCAGGAAAAAAGTTATTTGTTGTTCGTCTTTAGGCATAATCAAGAGACTCCCCGGAGGGGAGCAAACCAGTGTAACTTATGAAAAGTATTGTATTCTGATCGTAATTAAAAGTAGGATAAAAATCACATTCTGGAGTGTCCGTTTTTCAGTTTTTACGGTTTTTAAAAAGGTCATCGGTTTTCGCTGGTCTTTACTTTTCCAGGGTCGGAGGCGGGGTAGAATACTGGGTACACTGGAGCGATAGGTTTCATATTCATCCCTGAACAGGTTGACCAGTGTTTCTTCTTCCAAAGAGATGATCAAGGAGTATTGGATCAGAAAGAATAATAAGGTGACTGCCAGCATCCACCAAATGTTGGGGGCTCCAGCCACTAGCACGATCCCGGCATACATGAGCATATTTCCGGTGTAGAGGGGGTTTCGAATTCGTGCATAAGGGCCCGATGTGCACAGGGAGGGGGCACCTACTTTTCTGGTTCTGGTTTTGCCTCCGGCGTATGCGACAGCCCACAGGCGGATACCCTCCCCCAAAATCAGTAACAGAATCCCGTAAACAAGAAAAGGGTTGGGAGTTCGGGCGAAATAAATGATTAAAAGGGCAAGGGGAACGGGTGTAAAACTTCGGTACCGGAAAAAGAAATTGCGGATGTCCATCAGCGTAAATCCTCCAGAATCAACTCATGAATCTGATGCGCTACTGCCAAGGCATCCCGCCCGGCCTGTCCGTTCACAATTGGTTCAGCTTCGCCTTTGATGGCTTGAATGAAGTTTGATAATTCCAGATTCAAAGCATCCAGTTTTTTCACCGGAGGTTTTTCATAAAGTATGCGCCGTTGTTTTCCATTTGCTTCCAGGGGAGCTGAAAGAAGCGCTTCAGCATTACTGATGTCATTGTCTTTAATGCGGTAGACTTCTGTCAATCCCAGCAAGAAGTCGATTGTGACGTACATATCCCGCTGGAAGATTTTGATTTTCCGGACCTTGTCTTTGGCAATGCGGCTGGAGGTAATGCTAGCGACGGTCCCGTTTTCAAACCGCAGACGGGCATTGGCAATATCTACAGACTGGGTCATGATGGATACGCCGCTGGCGTGGATATGTTTTAAGGGAGCGTTTACCAGTGCTAGGATAATATCAATGTCGTGGATCATTAAATCCAGTATCACTGGCACATCGGTGCCACGGCTGGTGTAAGGAGCCAGTCGTTGTACTTCAATATATTTAGGATTCAGGTCATACTGTTTTAACGGCAAAAGGGCAGGATTAAGGCGCTCAATATGCCCAACCTGAATAAGAACATTATTTTGTTTTGCCAGTGCCAACAGCTCATCCGCTTCGGCAACGGTCTTGGTGATCGGCTTTTCGACAAAAACGTGTTTCCCGGCTTGAAGACAAATCTTGGCGATGCCCGCATGTTCCTGGGTCGGGGTTACAATGGAAACGGCGTCGCAGACAGATAACAGTTCTTCCAATGATTGACAGGATCGGGTGTTACAGTCCTTGGCAACCTGCTTACTCCGTTCCTGATTGATGTCAAAAATGCCGGCCAGTTGGACCGATTTGATTTTAGAGTAATGTCTGGCATGGTGCTGGCCCAGGTGGCCGCCGCCGATGACACCGACCGTCACATGTTGATGTGGCTTCACAGACAATAAAATTCT